>NZ_CP119147.1:3214583-3857500 GCF_029167645.1 Streptomyces sp. AM 2-1-1
GCGCGTCGGCCAGCGTCACCGTGTCGAGCGACATCGACTTGAACAGGGAGGCGGTCCGCGGCTTCACCGCGTTCTTGCCGGTCTTCGGCGTGCCCTCGGGCAGCACCTCGGTGACGTACGGGCCGTAGCGGCCGTCCTTGGCGATGATCTGGTTGCCGGACACGGGGTCGGCTCCCAGCTCGAAGTCACCGCTCGGCTTGGCGAGCAGCTCCTCCGCGAGCTCGACGGTGAGCTCGTCCGGCGCCAGGTCCTCGGGGACGTCGGCGCGCTGGTGGCCCTCGGAGTCCTTCTCGCCCCGCTCGATGTACGGCCCGTAGCGGCCGACACGGAGCTTGATGTCGTTGCCGACGGGGAACGAGGAGATCTCCCGGGCATCGATGGCACCGAGGTCGGTGACGAGTTCCTTCAGGCCGCCGAGGTGGTCGCCGTCGCCGTTGCCCGCGTCGGAGGCCCGCCCCGCACCGGCCGTGTCCTCGCCCGCGCCGAAGTAGAAGCGCTTCAGCCACGGCACGGACTGGGCCTCGCCCCGCGCGATGCGGTCGAGGTCGTCCTCCATCCGCGCGGTGAAGTCGTAGTCGACCAGCCGGCCGAAGTGCTTCTCCAACAGGTTGACGACGGCGAAGGAGAGGAAGGACGGGACGAGCGCCGTGCCCTTCTTGAAGACGTAACCGCGGTCGAGGATGGTCCCGATGATCGAGGCGTACGTCGACGGGCGGCCGATCTCGCGCTCTTCGAGCTCCTTGACCAGCGAGGCCTCGGTGTAACGGGCCGGAGGCTTGGTGGCGTGGCCGTCGGCGGTGATCTCCTCGGCGGAGAGCGCGTCGCCCTCGGCGACCTGCGGCAGCCGGCGCTCGCGGTCGTCCAGCTCGGCGTTCGGGTCGTCCGCGCCCTCGACGTACGCCTTCATGAAGCCGTGGAAGGTGATCGTCTTGCCGGAGGCGGAGAACTCGGAGTCCCGGCCGTCGCTCGCCCGGCCGCCGATCTTGACGGTGACGGAGTTGCCGACCGCGTCCTTCATCTGGGAGGCGACGGTCCGCTTCCAGATCAGCTCGTAGAGACGGAACTGGTCGCCGGTCAGGCCGGTCTCGGCCGGGGTGCGGAAACGGTCGCCGGAGGGGCGGATCGCCTCGTGCGCCTCCTGCGCGTTCTTGACCTTGCCGGCGTAGGTACGCGGCTTCTCCGGCAGGTAGTTCGCGCCGTACAACTGCGTGACCTGTGCCCGGGCGGCGGTGACGGCCGTCTCCGAGAGGGTCGTGGAGTCCGTACGCATGTAGGTGATGAAGCCGTTCTCGTACAGCTTCTGCGCGACCTGCATGGTCGCCTTCGCCCCGAAGCCCAGCTTGCGGCTCGCCTCCTGCTGGAGGGTGGTCGTGCGGAACGGGGCGTACGGCGAGCGCCGGTACGGCTTCGACTCGACCGAGCGGACCGCGAAGGTGGAGTCGGCGAGGGCGGCTGCCAGGGCGCGGGCATTCGTCTCGTCCAGGTGCATGACCTGGCCGGAGGCGGCCTTCAGCTGCCCGTCCGCGCCGAAGTCGCGGCCCTGGGCGACGCGGCGCCCGTCGACCGTGCTGAGGCGGGCGATCAGGGTGGACGGGTCCGAGGCGTCCCCGGTGCGACCGGTGGCGAAGGTGCCCGTCAGGTCCCAGTACGAGGCGGAGCGGAAGGCGATGCGCTCGCGCTCCCGCTCGACGACGAGCCGGGTGGCGACGGACTGGACACGCCCGGCCGACAGCCGGGGCATGACCTTCTTCCACAGGACCGGCGAGACCTCGTAGCCGTAGAGGCGGTCGAGGATGCGGCGGGTCTCCTGGGCGTCGACCATCCGCTGGTTGAGCTCGCGCGGGTTGGCGACGGCGGCCCGGATCGCGTCCTTGGTGATCTCGTGGAAGACCATCCGGTGGACCGGCACCTTGGGCTTCAGGACTTCCTGGAGGTGCCACGCGATGGCTTCGCCCTCGCGGTCCTCATCGGTGGCGAGGAAGAGTTCGTCGGACTCGGCCAGCAGCTGCTTGAGCTTCCTGACCTGCGCCTTCTTGTCGGCGTTGACGACGTAGATGGGCTGGAAGTCGTTGTCGACGTCGACCCCGAGCCGCCGGACCTCGCCGGTGTACTCGTCGGGGACCTCGGCGGCGCCGCTCGGGAGGTCACGGATGTGCCCGACGCTCGCCTCGACGACGTATCCGGGGCCGAGATAGCCCTTGATCGTCTTCGCCTTGGCGGGCGACTCGACGATGACGAGTCGGCGGCCGCCTTGTGCGGTCTCGCTGGTCGGGGACAACTTCGCTCTTCTCTCCGGTCGGCACTCGATGCGCATCCGCACGGCGGCGATGAGCCACTGGCGGTGCTGTCGCTGCGGAGTGTGACGGTACATCCCGCCCCCGTGTCAAACGGCAAAAGCCCGCAACGGCCACTCGAACGGTAACCCGACTTCCGGCATTCCTGCCGCCCGGACTGTCCGTTCCGCACCGCGTGCGGCCGCTGCCTGCGGATTTCGGGGTGCCGGCGAAGGGGCGTGGGAAGGCTCCCGAGGAGATGCGACGGGTACAGGGACGAGCGCCGCACGCGGCCGGTGGCGACGGGCGGGAGGTGCGGATCCGGTCGGACACGTCGATTCAGATGCCGGTGAGGACCCACACACCGAGGACGAGGAAAAGTACGCCGAAGACCGTCGACAGCACGGCGGCGGGGACGGGGCTCACTCCGTGGGCCACCGGCGCGCGGCGAACCGTGCGCGCCCCCGTCCAGAGGAGGAGCGCCACGCCGAACACCGCGAAAACCGATCCCGCGAGGACCGCCGGTCCGCTCTCCATGTCTCCGCACCCCTGTCCTGGCCCGCCGCCGGGCCGGGCCGCCCCGGCCCGTCCGGACCCTGCCGGTCCGGCTCGCCCGCCGGGACGCGCAGAGGGAGGCTGCCACCCCCGGGCGTCGACGACGCGAACCCTGGGTGAACGGCCGCCCCGCGCGTGCGGGAGAGGGCCGAGGGGCGTGAGGCGGTGGGCGGAGAAAGGGCCGGGGAGGAGGACGGGGAGAGGTTCCGGGAGGGGGCCGGGCGGGGGCCGGGAGGGGGGTTCCAGGGAGCAGGGCCGGGAGAGGGGACGGGGAGGAAGGGCCGGGAGGAAGCCGGGAGGGGGCGCCAGCGGCCGTATGCCTGGTTCGCGCCGGTCGCGTGCGGCTGAACGTACGGCCTGCCGACTCCGTACCCGAGCCCGCCCTGACGTCCTGACACCCCTGACGCCCTGACGCCCTGACGCCCTGACGCCCTGACGCCCTGACGCCCTGACGATTGTCTACTGACTCCTCGACGATGGTCTGCCGACCCCTGGGCCAAGAACGCAGGTCAGACGATGGGGCCCGTTCCGTCCGGTCCCGGCGCCACCGGCTCCAGGAAGCCCTCCTCGACCAGCAGCCGGATGGCCTGCGGGGTGCGGTCCCGCAGCAGCACCGGGTCCTCCCCCATCAACTGGGCGATGGCGTCCAGAATCCGGCCGGCCGGCAGCGAACCGTCGCAGACGCCCGCGAACCCCGCGCCGACCGAGTCGACCTTGGTGGCCCGGCGCATCCCGCGGTGCTGACGGAGCACCACGTGTTCCGGGTCCTCCGCGCCCGGCAGCCCGACCTGCTCCTGCACGACCTCCTCGGCGAGCGTGAAGTGGCCGGCGAGCAGCGAGGCGTCGTCCTGGGCCCGCAGGTAGTCCTGGCGGGCGAAGTGGGCGAGGACGGCCGGGCCGAGGGGCTGCTCGATCGAGTGCGGCCACTCCTCGACGACGACCGACGGCTTCCCGGCAGCGGCGGCGGCGGACTTGCGTACCGTGATCCAGCCAAACCCGACTGCCGTGGTCCCGCGCGCCTCGAAGGCGTCGAGCCATGACTCGTACCGTGCGGTGTACTCCGCCGGATCGGAGCGATGGTCGCCGCTGTCGCGCAGCCAGAGTTCGGCGTACTGCGTGATGTCCTGAACCTCACGCTGCACGATCCAGGCGTCACAGCCCTCCGGCACCCAGGAACGGAGCCGGTCCTGCCACTCCTCGCCCTCCACGTGCTGCCAGTTGGCGAGGAACTGGGCATAGCCGCCGTCGTTCAGCCGGTCGCCCGACTGCTGGACCAGGGTGCGGCAGAGGTCGTCGCCGCCCATGCCGCCGTCGCGATAGGTGAGGCGGGCGCCGGGCGAGATGACGAACGGCGGATTCGAGACAATCAGGTCGAACGTCTCGTCGGCCACCGGCTCGAAGAGGGAGCCCTCCCGCAGATCCGCCGGAGCCGCGCCGGAGAGCGCGAGGGTGAGCCGGGTGAAGTCCAGGGCACGCGGATTGAGGTCGGTGGCGGTGACGCGCGTCGCGTGCTGCGCCGCGTGGAGCGCCTGGATACCGGAGCCGGTGCCCAGGTCGAGGGCGGACGCGACCGGTGTCCGGACGGTGATCCCGGCGAGCGTGGTGGACGCGCCACCGACGCCGAGTACGACCCCCTCCTCGTGCGCGCCGATGCCCCCCGCGCCGCCGACGGCGCAGCCGAGATCGGAGACGATGAACCAGTCCTCGCCCCCGGGGCCGCCGTACGGGCGGACGTCGACGGTCGCCCGCACCTCGCCGTCCTCCTCGCGCACCCAGCCGTCCGCGACGCACTCGGCGAGGGGCAGGGCATTTTCGGCCCTCTTCACGGGAACGGCCCGCTGCAGGAGGAAGAGCCGCACCAGCGTGTCGAGCGCGGTGTCGCCCCGGGTGGCCCGTAGGGCGGGAACCGTCTCGGCCCGTGCGAGAGCCGCGTAAGCCGGCGCGCCGAGCAGCTCCAAGAGGCCGTCTGCGGTGAACGCGGCCGCGAGGAGCGCCTCACGGAGTGCGGGAACGTGCTCGGAGCGCGGCAGAACGGATGGCAAGGCGCTCGTCGGCGCGGTGGCACCCGTCGGCCCCTGAGCGCTCGCCGTTGCGGAGGCGCCGGCCGTCGCGGAAGGGCTCGTCGGTGCGGAGGGGCTCGTCGGTGCGGACGGGCGATTCGTACTCACGCCCCCATTGTGGCCGCTCCCGCCGACAACGGCAGCGGCCCGGCCCCCCACGAGGGAGGGCCGGGCCGACGCGCCGCTTCTCTCCGTGGCGCCGTCGCACCATGCCCGGAGACGAGCCCCCGGAGAAGTGCGGGCGCTACGACGCCTTCGCGGTGGCCTGGGCGCCCGACCCCGGGGAAGCCGAGGCGGAAGGGCTCTTGCAGCTGTCCTGCTTGGCCATCGCGCTCCCGAGTTCACCGGACTGCAGCTTGTTCAGCGCACTGGCGCCGTTGCTGCTCGTGTTCTTCAATTCGTCGGCGATGTCCTTCAGACCGTCGGCGAACTGCGCCTGGTCCTCGGTGTCGAGCGCGTCCACCTTGGTCTTGAGGTTCGCGTACGCCTTGGAAGCGTCGTTGAGCCCCTTCACCGCCTCCTGCTGCGTGGCCTCACCGTCGTCGACCGGGGGTGCGCCGGCCGAGTCGACGGCCGAGCCGAGCGCCTTGTACGCCTCCGAGATCTGCTGGAAGGCGGCCGAGTCGGTCTTCTGGACATCCGCCGGCTGACTGTTGTCCGCCGTCTGCTCCTGAATGGCGGCGTTCGCGGCCGCGATCTTCTGGAGTTGCGGCTGGACCTGGTCGCAGACCTTCTTGGCCCAGTCGTTCACCTTGTCGTCGCTGTCGCTGTCGTCACTGCAACCCGCAAGTGTCAGTACGAGCACCGCGCCGCCGGACAGTGCGGCCGCAAGCTTCTTGTTCACCGGATCGGTCCCTTCCCAGGCTCTCGGCCCCGGAACTTACACGCCAAGTGGGCTACATCCGGGCGCCCGCCAACCGGTTAAGCCTCTTTTCTAACCATTTGCACCAAGAGGATGGGGGGAGATTCAACTCACCTCCCCCCCGCGTCAATCAGGAGGACCACGGCGGAGCGCCCTTCCGAAAATCACCCGAACGGATGAAGGTCCCCCTTCGGGCGCCCGCAGACCCACCCAGCGCACAGGACGCCCCTTGAGATGACCCGTCAGGTCGCGGCGTCGGGTTCAGCGAGGCAGTCCTGAGTGTCCGTCACCTCGTCGGGCCGGGACGCTCCGCCGGCGCGGCGGCGCACTCGTGCTCGCGGGGCGCCGTGGTACCCGGGCCGGGCTGCGGACGTGGATACAGCTGCGGGTGTGGGTGTGGATACAGCTGCGGGTGCGGGCGCTCTCGAGGTGGTTGCTCGACGCGGCGTGTGGAGGGAGCGAGGGCACGGAGGACGAGGACGGGAGGACGAGGACTCCCACGCCGGACGTCACCGCGGCCGACCGCCATTCCGGATCCCCACGGTCACCGTCGGCTCGGCAGGCGCACACCGGCCGGGAGCACGGGCAGCAACGATCGGGGACGGGGACTTCAGTGCGCGTCCGCACTCGGCGACGGCGGGTAGGCGCAGACCGTGCTGTGTGGGGCCGCGGGGCGCCTCAGGACCGCCGTGAACGGCAGCTCTCACGTCTCGGGGGCACGACGGCGCACGCGTCGTCCATCAGACGCGGGAAGCCGACCCCAGGTCCCGGAAAGCCGAGCCGGGCCATCGGCTGAACCGACCGTTCGGCGTGCCCGGTCCGCCGAACCGGCCCTCTCGGTCGAGGGCGGCGCAGCTCGCCAGGTCAGGGGAAGGTGACCGCCGACGCGGTGGGCCACGTCATACGGATCACGCCGCCGTTCGCGCCGGACCGGACTTCCACGTCGTCGACCAGGCCCTTGATGACGGCGAGGCCCATCTCGTCCTCACCCTCACCGTCCGGCTCAGGCTCGGGCTCGTCGAGACCTACCGGTACCGCCGGCGAGTCCCTGCGCGCGCCGGGGACGGCGCCGCCGGCGTCGCTGCCCGGGCCCGGCACATCGTCGCCGACCTCGATGGAGAACGACTTCTCCTCATCCGTGAGCACCACGGCCACCGGGGTGACGATGCCATGTGCGTGATGCAGCCCCACCGCTCGGCTGCACGCCTCGCCCACAGCGAGTCTGACCTCGTCGAGCACCGCCTCGTCGACGCCCGCCCGGCGTGCCACAGCGGCCGCCACGAGGCGGGCCGTCCTGACATGTTCAGGCTGTGCACTGAAGCGGAGTTCAACGGTGGCCATGAGATCCCCCTCGAACGTTAGGGCGTGCGTATCAGAGGTGCGGACATGGCGTCCGTACCTCTGTTCTCCTCCCGGAGCCCACGGAGCGGACGACCGACCCCAGGGTCGGCCGTCGGCTCAATGCGGCCCGGCGCGGCTCTCTGCCGACCGGACCGTCCACGGTCCGCCGACCGGGGCCGGCGGACCGCTCCGACATCAGTCGGTGGCGGCGACAGCCTCGTCGACCGTGGTGTGAATGGGGAACACCTTGGTCAGGCCCGTGATCCGGAAGATCTTGAGAATGCGCTCCTGGTTGCAGACCAGGCGCAGTGAGCCCTCATGGGCCCGGACACGCTTCAGAAAGTGTTGGGTAACTGGTTGATTACTCGTGGTCGAGGTCGTCGGTGAGGCGTCGGGCCGCTTCGGTTTCGATGGGGCCGTGGGGTTCGATGGTTTCGCCGGCGAGGCGGGCGGCCATGAGCCGGATCATCGCAACCTTGATCATGGCTTCGGCGTGCGCCGTCTTGCGCTCGTAGTCGCGGGCCAACCGTCTGCACCGTCCCAGCCAGGAGAATGTTCGTTCCACCACCCACCTGCGGGGCAGCACCTGGAAGCCTTTCACGTCCGCGTTGCGTGGTACTGCGACGATCTCGACGTTCTCGTTGTCCGCCGCCCAGCGGATCAGTCCGGAATCGACGCGATTGACGTAGCCGCCGTCGACCCAGACCAGGCCGACCCGCGGAAACAGCTCCCGGATGCCGGTGAGGACCAGTTTCGCTCCGGCCCGGTCCTGGACCGAAGCGGAGTGCACCACGGCGCGCAGTACGAGCCCGCAGGTGTCCACCAGTAGATGGCGCTTGCGCCCGCGCACCCGTTTTCCCGCGTCGTAACCGATGCTCTCGCCACCCTGATGGGACTTCGCCGACTGCGAGTCCAGCACCGCGGCCGACGGCTCCGGATCACGACCCTCGGCCACCCGGATGCGGTCCCTCAACGCGTCATGGACCCGGTCCCAGGTCCCGTCGGCCGCCCATGACCTGAACCACCGGTAGGCGACGTCCCACGGGGCAAGATCATGCGGAACCAGCCGCCAGGCACACCCGGTGCCCAGCACGTACAGCACCGTGTCCAGGACCAGCCGACGCGAGAACTTCAGCGGACGGCCACCGCGCCGCAGGTCACGCACGGGCAGAAGCGGCTCGATCACCGCCCACTGAGCATCCGTCAACGACGTCTCGTAGCAAGGCTTACAGGAGCAGACGCACATGTAGATGATCTTCGCTGGCGCCCGACCCGCGAAGATCACCACCGTCGGCCACAGAACGCAAGCGATCAGTTACCCAACACTTTCTCAGGCCGCCCACCAGCACGCCGAGACCGGTGGAGTCGAGGAAGTCGACACCTTCCATGTCGACCACCAGGTGGTAACTGCCGTCATTCACCAACTCGACCAACTGCTCGCGCAGCTTGGGCGCGGTATACACATCAATCTCGCCACCGACCTCGACGACCGTACGGTCGCCACCAGGGCCGGACACATTGCGAGTCGACAGGGACAGGTCCACGGATCCTCCAGCACCTTGCTATCGAGCGGTCGCCCCTCGGTCTCCCCGACGGAGTCAGGGGACGGATCGCCAGCCGCGATGGCATTCAATCACTTACCTGCAGCCATGCACGACGCCTTGGGACCATTGTCCGTCACGCCAGTGACACACTCGGTGTCGATGGCCAAGAATCACCGCCCCAGCGGACCCGCCGAGAGCGGAGACTCCCGCCCCTCTCCCGACATGATCCTCGACCGGCTCGCCGCAGGGGCGGGCCGGGCCGCGCGCATCACTCATACGGAGCACTTGCCCCCGCGACCGGGAACCCATGCCATCTGGCCGAATCGCATCCGGCCGGAAGTGATCGCGGCGATCGGGCGTGCCGGAATCGACCATCCGTGGGTCCACCAGGCAGCCGCTGCGGAGTGCGCTCTCGACGGCGAATCCGTGGTGATCGCCACCGGTACGGCCTCCGGGAAGTCGCTCGCCTACCTCGCACCGGTCCTCAGCACGTTGCTCGACGGTTCCGAGGCCCCGAACGGACGTGCGGCGACCGCGCTCTACCTCTCCCCCACCAAGGCGCTCGCCGCCGACCAGCGCCGGTCGGTGAAGGCTCTCGCCGCCCCGCTCGGCAACGCGATCCGGCCCGCCGTCTACGACGGTGACACGCCGGTGGAAGAACGCGAATGGGTGCGTCAGTACGCCAATTACGTCCTCACCAATCCCGACATGCTGCACCGGGGAATCCTGCCGTCCCATCCCCGCTGGGCCTCCTTCCTCCGTGCCCTGCGCTTCGTCGTCGTCGACGAGTGCCACACCTACCGGGGCGTCTTCGGCTCGCACGTCGCCCAGGTGCTGCGCCGCCTGCGGCGGCTGTGCGCCCGGTACGGCTCCGACCCGGTCTTCCTGCTCGCCTCCGCGACCGCGGCCGAGCCGTCGGTCGCGGCCGGCCGGCTCACCGGAGTGCCGGTCCGGGAGATCGCCGACGACGCCTCGCCCCGCGGTGAACTCGTCTTCGCCCTGTGGGAGCCGCCGCTCACCGAGATGCACGGTGAGAAAGGCGCGCCCGTACGGCGTACGGCCACCGCCGAGACCGCCGATCTGCTCACCGACCTGACCCTCCAGGGGGTCCGCTCGGTGGCCTTCGTGCGCTCCCGGCGCGGCGCTGAACTCATCTCCGTCATCGCCAAGGAGCGGCTCGCCGAGGTCGACCGCTCGCTGCCGCGACGGGTCGCCGCCTATCGGGGCGGCTACCTGCCGGAGGAACGCCGAGCCCTGGAAAGCGCTCTGCACTCGGGCGAGCTGCTGGGTCTGGCCGCCACCACCGCACTCGAGCTGGGGATCGACGTCTCCGGTCTGGACGCCGTCGTCATCGCCGGCTACCCGGGCACCCGCGCGTCCCTCTGGCAGCAGGCCGGGCGGGCCGGCCGCGCGGGACAGGGCGCCCTGGCCGTACTGGTGGCGCGGGACGATCCGCTGGACACCTTCCTCGTGCACCACCCCGAAGCCCTGTTCCAGCAGCCCGTGGAGTCGACCGTCCTGGACCCGGACAACCCCTACGTGCTCGCCCCCCACCTGTGCGCGGCCGCCGCCGAACTACCGCTGACCGCCGCCGACATCGCACTTTTCGGGCCCACCGTGCCCGAGCTGCTTCCCCAGCTGGAAGCCGCGAAGCTGCTGCGCAGACGGGCGGCCGGCTGGCACTGGACCCGCCGTGAACGCGCGGCCGACCTCACCGACATCCGGGGTGGCGGAGGCCGGCCGGTGCAGATCGTCGAGGAGGGCACCGGCAGGCTGCTGGGCACCGTCGACGAGGCCGCTTCCCACACCTCGGTGCACGAGGGCGCCGTCCACCTCCATCAAGGGCGTACCTACCTGGTCCGGAAGCTGGACCTGGAGGACTCCGTCGCGCTCGTGGAGGAGGCGAGTCCGCCGTACTCGACGAACGCCCGCGACACCACCGCCATCACCGTCCTGGAGACCGACACGACGATCCCGTGGGGGGAGGGCAGGCTCTGTTACGGCTCCGTCGAAGTCACCAACCAGGTGGTCTCCTTCCTGCGACGCAAGCTGATCACCGGAGAGGTACTGGGCGAGACGAAGCTCGAACTGCCGCCCCGGACGCTGCGGACCCGGGCCGTCTGGTGGACCGTCACCGAGGACCAACTCGACGCCGCGCGGATCAATCCGGAGATCCTCGGGGGTGCGCTCCATGCCGCCGAACACGCCTCGATCGGCATGCTTCCCCTCTTCGCCACCTGCGACCGCTGGGACATCGGCGGGGTGTCCGTACCGCTGCACCCGGACACCCTGCTGCCCACCGTCTTCGTGTACGACGGCCACCCCGGCGGCGCCGGATTCGCCGAGCGGGCCTTCCACACCGCCCGAGCCTGGCTCTCGGCGACGCGTGAAGCCATTGCCTCCTGCGAGTGCGAGGCGGGCTGTCCGTCCTGCATCCAGTCCCCCAAGTGCGGCAACGGCAACGAGCCCCTGCACAAGCGTGGCGCGCTGAGGCTTCTGACGGAGCTCCTCAAGGCTGCCCCTGCGGATCCGCCGACCCCGGGAAGTCGGGAGCCCCGGTCGGGACCGGAAGACCGGGAGGACCCGGCAGGCCCGGAGGACCGGGCGGACCAGGCGGACCCGCGCGGGACCTGACCTCCGGCGCGTACGGACCGAAGGCAGCCCGGGCCGTCACGTCGGCGATTTCGCCTCGCACCGAGCACCTCACCACGACGGCCCCTTGCGCGTCCGCCACCCGCCGGGCCGCCGCACAGGCGGGTCCGGTGCCGTGGGAGGCACGGTCGGCTGCCGCGAGCGCGGCCAGATCAGCCGCACCACCCGCACGGTGCCGGGCCGCGACCGCCTGCCCCAATGCCAGGATCACGACGAACACCGCAGAGAGGCTGGCCACCGCCAGAGCCACCCACACGGTCGCCACCCCACGATCACCGCATCGCGCGTCGAGCGGCAGCGGACGGATCAGCCGGACCAGCCGGCTTTGAGAACCCGGTCCCGTCAGCCGGATCAACCGGGCCGGTCGGCTCAGCCGCCCCGACCCGGTCAGCCGGAGCAGTCGGAGCGGTGGGAGCAGTCGGAGCGGTGGGAGCGGTGGGAGCGGTGGGAGCGGTCGGCTCATGGCGGGCTCCCCGCGCCGAGCGGGCGATCCCCGGCGCCTCCGGCGCCTCCTGCGCCCACGGTGTCCGAGGGACCCTCGGCCTCCGAGGGGTCCGCGGTCCCTGCGGTATCCACGGGGCCTCCTCCCAGAGCGTCTCCGGCCTGTGGACTGTCTGAGGTACCTCCCTCGGCGACGGCGCCCACGCCGTCATCGTCACCCACCGAGTCCTCCGCCAGGGCTGCCGCCTCGGCGCTCAGAGTGAGGGCCAAGGACCGCGGGCCGGGGGTGGGAGCCTCCACACGCACGTGCCAGAGCGTGCCCTCCCGCCGCACGACGACCTCCGCCCGGGCGGGCGCCGCCGCTCGGACGGCCTCCCGCACGGCCGACTCCGGCTCCGAACGCGCCGCGGCCCGCGCACCGGCCCGCGCGGCGTCCACGCACCGGATCTGGTCGGCTGCTGCCACGAGGGCCCAGACCAGGACCACGGCCAGTGCCACCAGCGCGGGCAGAACCATCGCCGCCTCGGCGGTCACCGAGCCCCGGTCCGCGCCGCCAGCGCGGTGACGGACACTGCCGCCACCCCGCGTCCGCTTACTCGCCGCCTCCCAACCCCGCTCAGAACGAGCCATCGAGCGCGCCCTTGATCAATGACTGCAAAGCGTCCTGCACAGCACTGCTGTTGACCACCTTGTAGAGCACGGCGGCGAACGCACAGGCAGCGATCGTTCCCATGGCGTACTCGGACGTGGTCATTCCGCGATCGGACCGGCCGAAGCGCCGGAACCACCTGTCCCGCCACAGGGTCGCGCGTCGTCCCGCAACCGGCACGAGCAGCCGGAACCGGTCACGTGCCGGTCCCGCCCCCATCCTCCGAGGGCTCCGGCCGTGTCGGCCGCGGCGCGTACCGCCACAGGTACCGTCCACCATGATTCCGCTCGTTTCGATACTCATCTCGACCCTCGTTCCGCCCGTGTCGGGCATGGTTGGACGACGGGAGCGCCCGCGGCGCGCCCGTGTGAGAACACGTGGCCCGGACAGAGATCCGGTCCGACCGGTTCACCCGGCGTGCAGGAGTCCCCCGGCCAGGCCGACGATCACCGGCGCGACACCGACTGACAGGAAGGCCGGGAGGAAGCAGAGCCCCACCGGTGCGGTGATCAGGACACCCGCGCGCTGGGCCTTCGCCACGGCCGCATCGGCACGTGCGGCGCGTATGGCGTCGGCCAGCCGGGCGACGGGCTCCGCCGCCGGGGCCCCGGTCTCACCGGCGCGGTTCAGGCACCGGGCCAACGGGCCCGCTCCCGGGAGTTCCCCCAGGCGGTCCCACGCCAGGGAAGGATCACCGCCCAGCCGGATCTCGGCGGCCGCGTGGAGCAGCCGTGCGCCGACCGGTCCTGGGAGCGACTCCCCCACGGCCTCCGCCGCCTGCCAGGGGCCGGCTCCGGCAGAGATACACGCAGCCAGCAGGTCGGCTGCCAGGGGCAGTTGCCGGGAAGCCGCCACTCGATCCTCCGCCGAGTCACCGGAAGCTCCGGAACACCGGGCCCGCCAAGTCCGCCGGAAGCGCCACACCGCAGCGGCCGCCCCCACCCCGGCCAGGGTTCCCGTCGCACCCCCCACGAGGATGCCCACCAACAGGCCCGCGCCGACCGGTTCTCCCCACCGCGCCACCGCCTCACGGGCTCCCCGGGCTCCAGGGACTCCCCGGGCCACCCGCGGCGACGGCCGCCACGGCCCCCTCCCGCGCGACGGTTCCCTCTCACCCGGCGTCCCCGCGCCGCTCGCCGCTCCACTCCCGCTCGACGTACCCGCGCCTCGGACCGTCCCGGCGAAGAGCGCCCGGTACCGCTTGCGCCGGGCCCGTTCCCGCCGACCGCAGGCATCCGAGTGCACCGCGCAGAGGGCTGCCGCACACACCGGAACCCATATCCCCAGGCTGTGGACAACTTCTGCGGACGCCGCGTTCATCCGTCGTCCCCCGCCCGCACGATCCGGCCGGCCCAGAAGAGGCCGAGCGTTTCCAGCAGCAGGCCGGTCGTCAGGCATGCCAGCCCCGCCGGGGTGTGCAGCAGGACACGCAACGGACGAGCCCCGAGCGCGGCGCCCATGGCGAGCCCTGCCAGCGGCAACAGGGCCAGCACGACGACCGTCGACCATGCGCCGGCGAGGCGCGCCCGTAGTTCCGCCCTGCGGCGACGTTCGGCGCGTAACGCACCTTCGAGGCGGTCCAGCCCGGTCGCAAGCCCTGCCCCGCCGTCCACCGACACCCGCCAGCACGCCGCGATTCCCGCCAACGATCCCAGCCCCGGAAGCCGGGAAGCCCGGTGCAGTGCGGCGGCCACGTCACCGCCGAACCGCGCCGCGGCGAGCACCGACGACTCGGCGGGCCCCAGCCCCCGCGTCTCCCGCACCGCACGGATCAACGCGTGCCCGGGTTCACGACCGGCCCGCAGCTCACCGACGACCGCGGCGCAGAGCGCCGTCACCGCGACGTCCGCCCGTTCGTCCGCCGCCCGCGCCGCTCGTACGCGCAGTCCGCGCCGTACGAACGGCACCGCCACGGCCCCCGCCACCAGCGGCAACCAGGACTCCCCCAGCGCGGCGACCAGCACGGCGACCGGGGCACAGGCCCATTCACGCCGTTTCCTCAGCAGCTCGCCCACACGTGCGTACAGCACCCCTGTACGCGCCATCGCCGATCTCGAACCGGCCGCGCCACCACCGGAGCCACCGGAGTCGCTCGCCACGGCCGCGCACCTCCCGCGAGCTCGGCCGCCCGCGTCCCGGCGGGCGACGAACCAGAGTGCGAGCGCGGCGCATGCCGTCGCACCCCAGAGCGAACCCGTCTGCGCCCACCCGGTCATCCGGCACCTCCGATGAGAGCGGCCAGCCGCTGCCAGCCCGGCGCTCGCACGAAACCGTCCGCTCCGGCCGTCAGCGCCGGAACGGTGAACACCATCCCGTCGGAGTCCCTTTGCAGAACATGGACTTCGGCGAGGCGTCGGCGTCCCGTCCGGTCACGCGCCAGGTGGATCACGACCGACAGTGCTGCCGCCAACTGGCTGTGCAGCGAGGGCCGGTCGAGCCCGGCCGCCGTCCCCAACGCCTCCAGCCGGGCGGGTACGTGCGATGCGGCATTGGCGTGCACCGTCCCGCACCCGCCTTCGTGTCCGGTGTTCAACGCGGCCAGCAGGTCCGTCACTTCGGGTCCGCGCACCTCCCCGACGACCAGCCGGTCCGGACGCATGCGCAGCGCCTGGCGGACCAGGTCCCGGAGGGTCACCAAGCCCGCCCCCTCCTGGTTAGCGGGCCTGGACTCCAGACGCACCACGTGCGGGTGGTGCGGGCGCAGTTCGGAGGAGTCCTCGGCGAGCACGAGCCGTTCGTGCTCGCCGACCTCGCCCAACAGGCTGGACAACAGAGTGGTCTTCCCCGCGCCCGTCCCCCCGCTGATGAGGTAGGAGACCCGGGCGCGCACCAGGCCTCGCAGCATCCGCTCGCCGCCCGGCGGCACCGTGCCCGCCCGGACGAGCTCTTCCAGGGTGAAGGCCCGGGGCCGGACCACGCGCAGGGAGAGACAGGTCGACCCGACTGCCACCGGGGGCAGCACCGCGTGCATCCGCGTCCCGTCCGGCAGCCGCGCGTCCACCCAGGGCCACGCGTCGTCCAGTCGCCGGCCGGCCACCGCGGCGAGACGCTGCGCGAGCCTCCGCACGGCGGCGGCGTCCGAGAAGGTGACACCGGTCAGCTCCAACCCTCCTCCCCGGTCCACCCAGACCCGGTCGGGAGCGGAGACCAGGACATCGGTCACGGCCGGGTCCGCCAGCAACGGCTCCAGCACACCCGTGCCCACCAGCTCGCCGCGCAACTGCGCTGCCGCGCCCAGAATCTCCTCGTCCCCCAGCAGCCGGCCCTGTGCCCTCACGGCAGCGGCTACGCCCGCCGGCGTGGGGACCTCGCCGCTGACTGCCAGCCGCTGCCGGACGGCGTCCAGCAGGCCTTCGGTCATGATGTCCCTCCCACCGGCACCGCAGTGGGAGGACGGTCCGCGTACGCCTTCTCCCAGAACGCGACGCAGAACCGGGCGAGAGGCCCCCGCGGCCCGGAGCCCGGGGGAAAGACGCCGTCCTGGTGCGCCGGTGCCGCCGGCTCCAGCGGCAGCTCTCCCACCAGGGGCAGGGAGAGGGCGCGGGCGACCCACGGGCCGTCCAGTCCGGGGGCGAACGGCGCCCGGGCGACCACCCGCAGGTCGTCGAGGGTCGTACCGACCCCTGAGGCCACGCACTTCGCGGCCGCCACGGCCCGCAGTTCGCCGGGCACGACCAGCAATCCGACATCCGCCTGGGAGAGCGCCTCCGCCACCCCTTCGTCGACCTGCCGGGGCAGGTCGACGACCACCACTCCGCCCAGCCGTCGCGCTGCCGCGAGCACCGACCGCACCGCTTGGGGCGGCACGGCCTCTCCGCTCTCGCGCCCCCGACTGAGCACGCGCAGTCCGTGCAGGGCGGGCAGGGACTCCTCCAGGACACCGCTGCCGAGCCGCCCTCTCGTATGGGCGAAATCGGGCCACCTCTTGCCTTCACTGCGTTCTCCGCCGAGGAGGACGTCGATGCCGCCTCCCAACGGATCGCCGTCGATCAGCGTGGCCCTCAGCCCTTCCCGGGCCGCGGTCACGGCGAGGGCGCAGGCGAGCGTCGACGCGCCGGCGCCGCCCCTGCCACCCATCACCGCCACGGTGAGCGCGGGCCGCCCCGTGCCTTCCGTCGCGTTGGCGAGCTGCTCGATGAGCCAGCCCTCGGCCTCGGGCAGCCTCAGCACGTGTTCCGCGCCGATCTCGACCGCTTGCCGCCAGACATCGGGCGAGTCCTGGTCCCGGCCGACGAGCATCACCCCGCGGCGGCGCGCGAGCCCGCGGCACCGTGGGACCGCGTCGTCGCCCACCAGGACGAGGGGCGCCTGCCGCCACGACCCGAGATCCTCCGGAGGGCCGTGGTGGACCTCCGGCTCCGCTCCGGCCGCCGCGCAGAGTCGCAGCAGATCGTCGAGGAGGTCGATATCCTCCGTCACGATCAGCGGTACGCCGTTCCGCTCTCGGCCTCCGGGGAATCCTTCTCCCGCCAGGGATCGGGTCACGATCTCCACCCCTTCTCACAGCTCCTCGAGCACCGGTCACGCTGAAACCGGAACGTCCGGGCCAGGTGATTGGGGGCCCACGCACTTGGCGGGCCGGAATCACCATGCGACCTCGGCGAAAAAGATGTGGATCTTGGTGGAAGACTGTGGACAACTAGCGCGCTGTGAATAACTCGGCCACTCGAACCGGGGAAATTCGGAGCGCACCCTTTTTACTACGCACGGTGACGTGCAAGGCTGTGCACAACAGCGCCGAAGCCGACGGGCCTCGTGCGTGGAGTGAGGGAAGAAACGTCCAAATCCGGAGAAAAGACACCCGGACGTGCGACGACCCCCGCCGGGGGGGAGAGCGGGGGCCGTCTCCACGGCCGGCTCGGGGGGGGAGGAGCCGGACCGGGTGAGCACGGTCGCGAACGATCCGTGACTTCCATGGTGTACCCGAGCCTCTCGTCAGGCAAACTCACGCGCCGGGGCTTGAGCCGAATGGAGGCCCCCTATGCTCAGCCTTGTGGAAAACCGCTTCTCGCCGCGCACCGCCGCCTTCTTCGACCTGGACAAGACGGTCATTGCGAAGTCTTCGACGCTTGCCTTCAGCAAGTCCTTCTACCAAGGCGGTCTGATCAACCGCCGCGCAGTGCTGCGCACGGCGTACACACAGTTCGTGTTCCTCGCGGGGGGCGCGGATCACGACCAGATGGAGGGGATGCGCGAATATCTCTCCGCACTCTGCAAAGGGTGGAACGTCGCGCAGGTGAAGGAGATCGTCGCCGAGACCCTGCACGACCTGATCGACCCCATCATCTACGACGAGGCCGCCACCCTCATCGAGGAGCACCACGCCGCCGGGCGCGACGTGGTCATCGTCTCCACCTCGGGCGCCGAGGTGGTGGAGCCCATCGGTGAACTGCTCGGCGCCGACCGAGTGGTGGCGACACGGATGGTCGTCGGCGACGACGGCTGCTTCACCGGCGAGATCGAGTACTACGCCTACGGCCCGACGAAGGCGGAGGCCGTCAAGGAACTGGCCGGGTCGGAGGGGTACGACCTCGCCCGTTGTTACGCGTACAGCGACTCGGCCACCGACGTACCGATGCTGGAGTCGGTCGGACACCCGCACGCGGTGAACCCGGACCGCGCCCTACGCCGCGAGGCAGACGCCCGGCAGTGGCCGATTCTCGTCTTCAACCGTCCGGTCAGACTCAAGCAGCGCCTTCCCTCGTTCTCGCTCCCGCCCCGTCCGGCGCTGGTCGCGGCGGCGGCCGTGGGAGCTGCGGCCGCCACTGCGGGGCTCGTCTGGTACGCCACGCGACGGCGTGGAGTGGCCACGACCTGACCTCCTCCGCCCCGTCTTTCCATGCCTCGGCGGCACCCGCCGGTCCGACGTCCGTGCGAGCGTGCTGCTTCCGCCCCACCGCTTCCGCCTCAGCGCCTCACCCGCTCCGGGACGACGAGACGGAGGAGGTGCGAGGGCATGACCGGCCCCGACGGCCCGAGCCGCTCCAAGATGATTGAACGCAAAAGTAAAGAAGTGGAGCCTGGGGTACCGCTTACCTCCCTCCAGGAGTACAAAGGAGTCAACGGCCCGCGAGACCGGGGACATCCGAGAGGATGACCCTTCACGCAGTAAGGCCCCACGGACCGCGCACCGAAGTCGAGCACCCACGCGACGTCGACCCGTCGATTACGGGCCAGCCGCACCAGGTGACGGGCAATGCACCCGACCTGATGGGCATATATCGAGGACGCTTGGTAACCCGGCGGAAGTGCCAGCGGCGGTACCGGTTCCGGTACCGCCGCAACTCTTTCCACCCCCACCCCCATGGCCATGGCTCCGGGCGCGGACGCCTCGCCGCCGCCCGGAGCACGGGCGAACGCCGGTGACCCGTCCGGCTGCGTGAGCCGGCGCGGAAGCCGTCAGGCGGCCCCGCGCTGGAGTGCCTCGCAGACCGCGGTCGATTCCCGGACACCCAGTTCCACCGCGCGCCCGCAGTGCGCGATCCAGGCGGCCATTCCCTCCGGCGTCCCCGCCAGGTAGCCCTCGAACGCCGCCACGTACGCGGCACGCCCCTGTTCGGCGTGCCCGACCTCGGCCGGGCAGATCGACTTCGGGTCCAGCCCACTGCCGATCAGCACGATGCGCTCGGCGGTCCGAGCCACCAGCCCGTTGTGCGACCCGAAGGGGCGCAGCGCCAGCAGTTCACCGTGCACGATCGCCGACGTGACCAGTGCGGGCGCGGTGCTTCCGTCGATGATGAGCCGCGACAGCCCTTCGAGCCGCCCCGCCACCTCGTCGGCGTCGGGCAGGGGAGCCTCCACGAGGGGTTCGTCCACCGTTTCCCCAGCCAGCCGAGGCCGTCCCACCGTGTCATCGGGGGTCGCACCGCCGGCTGCCACCAGATGGAGCCTGGCCAGCACCCGCAAGGGCGACTGCCGCCAGATGGAGAGGAGTTGACCGGCCTCGGCAGTGAGACGCAGCGCCGCACCCACCGTCCGCGCCTCGGGGTCGCCACGGAAGTCGGTGCGCCGACGCACCTCTTCCAGGTTCCAGTCGGCGCCCGACAGCGCCGCCGAGCCGCGCGCTCCGCGCAGCGCGGCCTCCGACGTCACCTCGTTGCTCCGGCGGCGCATCACACGGTGGCCGTAGACCCGGTCCACGGCCTTGCGGACCGAGTCCACCGAGTCGGGAACCCCAGGCAGGGCGGCGAGAGCGGCGAGCGGGTCCGAGGCAGTCGTACTCATAAGTAGCGAGGCTACGCGCCCCATACACCCTCGCCACCCCCACGTGTTCTTCTTCACGAAGCGCGACAACTTTCCGCGATGATTCGACTACCCTAGGTGAACATGAAGATCGCTTTCGTAGGGAAGGGCGGCAGCGGCAAGACCACGCTGTCCTCTCTCTTCATCCGCCACCTCGCCGCCAACGAAGCCCATGTCATCGCCGTTGACGCCGACATCAACCAGCACCTGGGGGCCGCCCTCGGCCTCGACGAGCGGGAGGCGGCGGCCCTTCCCTCGATGGGTGCCGAACTGCCGCTGATCAAGGAGTACCTGCGGGGCAGCAATCCCCGCATCGCCTCCGCCGACACGATGATCAAAACGACGCCGCCCGGGGAGGGCTCCCGCCTGCTGCGCGTCCGTGAGGACAATCCCGTCTACGACGCCTGCGCGCGTACGGTCAGGCTCGACGACGGGGACATCCGCTTGATGGCGACGGGCGCCTTCGAGGAGTCGGATCTCGGGGTTTCCTGCTACCACTCCAAGGTGGGCGCGGTGGAGCTCTGCCTCAACCACATGGTCGACGGTGAGGACGAGTACGTCGTGGTCGACATGACCGCGGGATCCGACTCCTTCGCTTCGGGCATGTTCACCCGGTTCGACATGACGTTCCTGGTCGCCGAACCGACCCGGAAGGGCGTGTCGGTGTACCGCCAGTACAAGGAGTACGCGCGGGACTTCGGTGTGACGCTCCGGGTGGTCGGCAACAAGGTGCAGGGCCCGGAGGACCTCGATTTCCTGCGCTCGGAGGTCGGCGAGGACCTGCTCGTCGGGGTCGGCCACTCCGACTGGGTACGGGCGATGGAGAAGGGCCGCCCTGCCCGTTTCGAGCTCCTGGAAGCCGACAACAGGATGGCGCTCCAGGCCCTTCAGGACGCGGCCGAGGATTCGTACGCACTGCGCGACCGCGAGCGGTACACACGCCAGATGGTGCACTTCCACCTGAAGAACGCGGAGAGCTGGGGCAACGACAAGACGGGCACCGATCTGGCCGCCCAGGTCGACCCGGCCTTCGTGCTCGACGACCGCTGCCTGGCGACGGGCGTGGCCGCATCCGCGTGACGCGCCGACACGCGCACCGCACCGCGAGGTGGTCGCCCCCGGCCGCACACGGCGGAGGCCACGCGGAACGCCGATGACCGCTCAAGCTCGACGACCGCGCCCGACTGGGGGCCGGGACGGGCGGATGGGGGCGGTCGGATGGGGGCGGACGGGCGGGACGCACGCGGAAGATCCGCGGCGATCCCGCCCACGCCCGGGGTCAGGACTGAGGAAACGTTACTTCTCCTCCGCGTCCTTCGCGCTGTCCCTCACGCCGTCCTTCGTCGGACCCTTCCCCGCGGGGCGCCCCCGCTCACTGCCCGCAGCAGCCGCCGGAGGCGCGAGGTAGGCCGGCCAGCCGCCCTTCGGGGCCTCCCCCACACCGAGCATGCCGAGCTTGGCCAACACCGCGGGGTCCTGGGCGTCGAGCCAGTCGGCGAGCTGACGGAAGGAGACGCAGCGCACCTCCGCCTTGGTGCAGACGGACGCGATCGTCTCCTCCACGGCGCGCATGTAGGTGCCGCCGTTCCAGGACTCGAAGTGGTTGCCGATGATCAGCGGCGCACGGTTTCCGTCGTACGAGCGGTCGAAGGCCTCCAGAAGCCCGTCGCGCATCTGGTCGCCCCAGTACTCGTGCTCCGCGGGGTCGCCCTGAGTGGTGCCGGACTGGTTGAACATGAAGTTGTAGTCCATCGAGAGCGTCTCGAACTCACGCCCGGGGACCGGCACCAGTTGGAGCGGGAGGTCCCACACGCCGTCCTTCTTCGCGGGCCAGACCTGGTTGCCGATCCCGCTGGAGTCGTAGCGGAATCCCATGTCCCGGGCCGCGGCGACCATGTTCTTCTGGCCTTCCAGGCACGGGGTGCGACCGCCGACGAGTTCCTTGTCGTAGTCGAAGGGCAGCGGCGCCTCGGACTTGAGCTCCGGTGCGTTCGTCTTCCAGTTCTTCACGAAGGACTTGGCCTGGGCGATCTCGCTCTTCCACTCGTCGACCGACCAGGTGCCGCCACCGCCGTCGGCGCCGCAGAAGTGGCCGTTGAAGTGGGTACCGATCTCGTTGCCCTCCCGCCAGGCGGCTCGCACCTCACTGAGGGTGTCGTGGATGCCCTTGGTGTCGTTGAAGCCGATGTCGGAGCGGCCGGGCGAGTGCTGGGGCGGGTCGTACAGCTCCTTCCTCTCCTCGGGCAGCAGGTAGACACCGCTGAGGAAGTACGTCATTTTCGCGCCGTACTTCTTGGCCACTCCCCGGAAGTGGGAGAAGAGCTTCTGGCTGTCCTCCCCGGCGCCGTCCCAGGAGAAGACCACGAACTGCGGGGGTTTCTGCCCCGGTGCGAGGCGCCGGGCGACGGGGAGATGGGGCTGCCCTCCCGTGAAGGCCGTGGAACCGTCGCCGATCAACTGGACGACCTTGGCGGGTGCGGGAGCGTTCTGCCCGCCGGACTTCTCCTTGGCGCCCGGCGCCTTTTCGACAGGGGTTCCGGAGACGCCGCTTCCGGCGACGGAACAACCCGCCAGCGCGGCGAACACGGTTGCGGTCGTGACCCCCAGGGCGACCCTCTTCGTGGTGGCGATCATCCGCCCACCTCTTCCTTGCGGCTCATTTGCGTGGACTGTGCCGACATGCGCGGTCACGTTCACACGCCCTCCGGAAGCCCCGGAGCGACAGGCCGAATGAAAAGATGCTTATTCACTGGATTGGGTGATTACCTGCACTATTTGCCCCGTATGCGAGCCACTCGTCTTTACTCTGCATTACGATCCGTTTACCAAGAGTTGAGAAATCCCGCCGCTGCACGCCGTGACCCACGGCCGCGTCCCCACGTTCCGCGACCGCGCTGCCCCGGAGGAGACGGGAATGCCTGCCTGCCTGCCCACCCGAAACAATCGAGACCGCCACGACCGTCTCCCCTCCCGCACCTCGGGAGAGAAGCGACCCCACAGCCCGCCCACGCGCGGAGGCGTCCGCCTCCGCGTCACCGCCGCCGACCTCTCCGCGTCGATCACGGTCTTCCTGATCGCCGTCCCCATGTCCTTGGGCCTCGCCGTCGCCATGGACGCCCCGCTGGAAGCCGGCCTGATCTCCGCCGCACTCGGCGGCATCGTCGCTGGGCTGATCGGCGGCACTCCGCTCCAGGTCAGCGGTCCGTCCGCCGGACTGACCGTCGTCACCGCCGAGTTGATCCAGGTCTACGGCTGGCGCACGACCTGCGCCATCACCATCGGGGCCGGACTGCTCCAGATCCTGCTGGGTTCGCTGCGCACCGCGCGGGGTGCTCTCGCCGTGAGCCCCGCGATCGTCCACGGCACCCTCGCCGGGATCGGCGTGGCCATCGCGCTCGCCCAGTTGCACATCGTCCTCGGCGGCTCCCCCCAGAGCTCCGCCGTACAGAACGCCCTGTCCCTTCCGGAGCAGTTGGCGCGAATCAGCCCGGCCGCCCCCCTGATCGGCGCCCTGACCATCGCTCTGCTGGTGGCCTGGCCGCACCTTCCCGGAGCCGCGGGCCGGGTGGCCCGGAAGATTCCGGCCGCGCTCGCGTCGGTCGCCGTGGCCACGGCGGTGGCCGCCGTCGTCGCACCCGGTATCAGCCGGGTGGACCTGCCCTCGTGGCGGTCCCACGCCCTGCCCGAGCTCCCGCAGGGGCCCGTACTCGCCCTCGCCACCGCCATGTTCACCGTGATGCTGGTCGGCAGCCTGGAATCGCTGCTGGCGGCCGTGGCGGTGGACAAGCTGGCCGCCGACCGTACGGCCGAGCAGGCGGTCAAGAACCCGGACATGCCCCCGCGCCATGTCGCGCGCTCCGATCTGGACCGAGAGTTGCGGGGTCAGGGCATCACCAACATGCTGGCCGGGCTGCTCGGTGGACTTCCGATCTCCGGTGGTGCGGTGCGCAGTTCGGCGAACGTCCGCGCCGGGGCCACCGGCCGCGCGGCGACCGTGCTGCACGGTGTCTGGGTGCTGCTCGCGACGGGGTTCCTGGTCTTCGTGCTGGAGTGGATCCCGCTCGCGGCTCTGGCTGCCCTCGTCATGGTGGTCGGCATCCAGATGGTGAAGATCGCCCACATCAGAAACGTCCACCGGCACCGCGAAGTCCTGGTCTACGGGGCGACGATCACCGGTGTCGTCGGGTTCGGGGTGCTGGCGGGGGTCGCTGTCGGGATCGCCACCGCCGTGGGCATGGCACTCCACCGGCTCGCCCGTACACGTATCAGCGTGAGCGAGAGCGACGGTCGCTTCCTGGTGACCGTGCGCGGCCAGCTGACCTTCCTCGCGGTGCCGCGGCTCAGCCGTGTTCTCAACCAACTCCCTCAAGGCGTCGACGCCATCGTCGAACTGGACGGATTCTTCATGGACCACGCGGCCTACGAGGCCATCCAGGACTGGCGCACCTCCCAGGTCGCCCAGGGCGGCCAGATCGTCTTCACCGGCAGGTCGGGAGGGAGGATCGCGGAACCGGCATCGGCGGCGCACTCCTGCTGCCGTCCGTGGACCCCGTGGCGCAACCATCACTGCCACGACCGTCCCCACCAGCCCACCCCCGTCTCCGGCCGTCCGCACGTGACGCCCGGGCCTGCCGGAGCACCGTCCCCGGCCCGCGCCGACGACGCGGTACGGCACGGGACGCGGCCGCCCACCGCTCCCCGGGCCGGCGGCGGACACACCCTGCTGAGCGGCATCAGTTCCTTCCAGCTCAACACGGCTCCGCTGGTCCGTGAGGAACTCGCCCGTCTCGCTGCGGAGGGTCAGCAGCCGTCCCAGCTCTTCCTCACCTGTGCCGATTCCCGTCTCATCACGAGCATGATCACGTCGAGCGGGCCGGGCGATCTGTTCACCGTGCGCAACGTGGGCAACCTCGTGCCCCCGCCGGATGCTGGGGCCGACGCCGGCGGTGACGACTCGGTGGCCGCGGCGATCGAGTACGCGGTGGACGTCTTGCAGGTCGAGTCGATCACCGTCTGCGGACATTCCGGCTGCGGCGCCATGCAGGCGCTTCTCCACGCCGAGCCGGACACGCCCCGGACCACTCCGCTGTGGCGCTGGCTGCGGCACGGACTGCCCAGTCTGGAGCGCATGTCCTCCCGCGACCACTCGTGGGCCCGCATCTCCGGCCGGATGCCCACCGACGCGGTGGAGCAGCTCTGCCTGACCAACGTCGTGCAGCAGCTCGACCACCTCCGCGCGCACGAGTCGGTGGCGCGGAGACTGGCGGACGGCACTCTCCACCTGCACGGCATGTACTTCCACGTCGGCGAGGCCCAGGCCTACCTGCTCACCGAGGGCGCCAGCTCCGGATCGGGTCCGGACGAGGTCTTCGAACGCGTGGCCCCGGGCATCGGCATCGGCCCGGAGGAAACGCGGGAACCCGCGGCTGTCGTGCCGGAGAAGGCACTTCCGCAGGGTGCGGAAGGGGAAGCGCACCCAGGGGACGGCGCCGGCCGTGAGGAGGCCAGCCACAGCCTCGTCTGAACCCCCGGCACCCCAGGGCCGTGAGACCTTGTGGCTCAGCCGCACCTCCTTCGGGCACGACACGATTCGGGACGGAACACCGTAGCGATGTACGGTGCCGCGCCCGGAGGACGGTCGGCGGAGCTTCTCCATACACGAGGAACAGGTCTAAACCAATTCCCGGCAGACACTTGTCACTCGGCCTTTCGCCTGATGAGCTATGCCACGGGACACAACGGTCACCCTGGGAATGGGAGATGTCGTGAGTAACGAAAGCCTGGCCAACCTGCTGCGTGAAGAGCGCCGGTTCGAGCCGCCGGCCGAGCTGGCCGCGAACGCCAATGTCACGGCGGAGGCGTACGAACAGGCGGCCGCGGACCGGCTGGGCTTCTGGGCCGAGCAGGCCCGCCGCCTCACCTGGGCCACCGAGCCGACCGAGACGCTCGACTGGAGCAATCCGCCGTTCGCCAAGTGGTTCGCGGACGGCAAGCTGAACGTCGCGTACAACTGCGTGGACCGCCACGTCGAGGCGGGCAACGGCGACCGGGTCGCCATCCACTTCGAGGGAGAGCCGGGCGACAGCCGGGCCATCACCTATGCGGAGCTCAAGGACGAGGTCAGCCGGGCGGCCAACGCGCTGACCGAGCTGGGCGTCGGCAAGGGCGACCGGGTCGCCGTCTACCTGCCGATGATCCCTGAGGCCGCCATCACGATGCTGGCCTGCGCCCGCATCGGCGCCGCCCACTCGGTGGTCTTCGGCGGCTTCTCCGCCGACGCCATCGCCGCCCGTATCGAGGACGCGGACGCCAAGGTCGTCGTCACCTCCGACGGCGGATATCGCCGCGGCAAGCCGTCCGCACTGAAACCGGCCGTGGACGACGCCGTCTCCCGCATCGCGAGCGTCGAACACGTCCTGGTCGTGCGCCGCACCGGTCAGGACACCGCGTGGACCGAGGGACGCGACGTCTGGTGGCACGAGATCACCGCCCGCCAGTCCACCGAACACACCCCCGAGGCATTCGAGGCGGAGCAGCCGCTCTTCATCCTGTACACCTCCGGGACCACGGGTAAGCCGAAGGGCATCCTGCACACCTCCGGCGGCTACCTCACCCAGGCGGCCTACACCCACCACGCCGTCTTCGACCTCAAGCCCGAGACCGACGTCTACTGGTGCACCGCCGACATCGGCTGGGTCACCGGCCACTCGTACATCGTCTACGGGCCGCTGGCCAACGGCGCGACCCAGGTCATGTACGAGGGCACCCCCGACACCCCCCATCAGGGGCGGTTCTGGGAGATCGTGCAGAAGTACGGCGTCTCGATCCTCTACACGGCGCCGACCGCGATCCGCACGTTCATGAAGTGGGGGGACGACATCCCCGCCAAGTTCGACCTGAGCAGCCTGCGCGTCCTGGGATCGGTCGGCGAGCCGATCAACCCCGAGGCGTGGATCTGGTACCGCAAGCACATCGGGGCGGACACGTGCCCGGTCGTGGACACCTGGTGGCAGACCGAGACCGGCGCGATGATGATCTCGCCGCTGCCCGGCGTCACCGCGACGAAGCCCGGCTCCGCCCAGCGCGCCCTGCCCGGCATCAGCGCCACCGTCGTCGACGACGAGGCCCGCGAGGTGCCGGACGGCGGGGGCGGCTATCTCGTCCTCACGGAGCCGTGGCCGTCCATGCTCCGCACCATCTGGCGCGACGACCAGCGTTTCATCGACACCTACTGGTCCCGGTTCGAGGGCAAGTACTTCGCCGGCGACGGCGCCAAGAAGGACGAGGACGGCGACATCTGGCTCCTCGGCCGCGTCGACGACGTGATGCTGGTGTCGGGCCACAACATCTCCACCACCGAGGTCGAGTCGGCCCTGGTGTCCCACCCCGCGGTCGCCGAGGCGGCAGTGGTCGGCGCGGCCGACGAGACGACCGGTCAGGCGATCGTCGCCTTCGTCATCCTGCGCGGCACGGCCACCTCCTCCGACGAACTCCTCGCCGAGCTGCGCAACCACGTCGGCACCTCACTCGGCCCGATCGCCAAGCCCAAGCGGGTCCTGCCGGTCGCCGAACTCCCCAAGACCCGGTCCGGCAAGATCATGCGCCGCCTGCTGCGTGACAAGGCCGAGAACCGGGAGCTCGGAGACGTCACCACGCTCACCGACCCCTCCGTCATGGCCCTCATCCAGACGGACTTCCCGTCCGCGTCCTCCGAGGACTGAGTCAAGGCGTACGGCTCCGAGGGGCGTCCGGCAACGGACGCCCCTCGGTCGTGTGGACGGGTTCCCGGTCGTACGGAGGCCCTTCGGTCGCACGGAGGCCCTTCGGTCGTGCGAAGGGCCTTCGCGCGCGGACTACCCTCGCGCGTGCGGACAGCCCTCGGTCGTATGGACGGCCCTCGGTCATGTGGACGGCCCGTCTAGAGTGGCCGTAGCAGGGCAACAGCAGAGAAGATCTTCATAGGGGTGCCGGGAAGTCTGGTCGGCGAGTGCGTCCGTCATGCCCTCCCCACCACCCCGTACCCGGAGGTCCCTCCCGTGGCCGAACCCCGCCGTACCCCGCCGGTCTCTCCAGCATCGGCTTCACCGGCTTCTCCACCTGCCTCCGACCCACCGGCTTCCGATCCACCGCCGGTCTCCCCCGCCTCCTCCCGGACGACGCTGCTCAACCGCCTCCCGCTGCCCGAGCGGAACTTCCTCGCCGACGCGCTTCGCACGGAGACGGTCGGCGGGCTCATCCTGCTGGTGGCCGCCGTCGCGGCACTCGTCTGGGCCAATGTGCAGGGCTCTTCCTACACGGCGGTCAGCGACTTCCACTTCGGCCCGGCCGCTCTCGGTCTCGACCTCTCCGTGGAGCACTGGGCCGCCGACGGGCTCCTCGCCGTCTTCTTCTTCGTCGCGGGCGTGGAGCTCAAGCGCGAGCTGGTCGCGGGTGAACTGCGCGACCCGAAGGCGGCCGCGCTGCCCGTCATCGCCGCCCTGTGCGGCATGGTGGTACCGGCTCTCGTCTACGTGCTCACCAGTGCCCTCGGTGGAGGCGGCCTGGACGGCTGGGCCGTTCCGACCGCGACCGACATCGCCTTCGCGCTCGCCGTCCTCGCGGTGCTCGGCACCTCGCTGCCGGGTGCGCTCCGCGCGTTCCTGCTGACGCTGGCCGTCGTCGACGACCTCTTCGCGATCCTGATCATCGCGGTGTTCTTCACCGAGTCGATCGACTTCCTGGCGCTCGGCGGCGCCTTTCTCGGGCTGGCCCTCTTCTGGATCCTGTTGCGCCTCGGGGTCCGCGGCTGGTGGGTGTACGTGCCGCTGGCTCTCGCCGTCTGGGGGCTGATGTACAACAGCGGCGTCCACGCCACCATCGCGGGAGTCGCCATGGGGCTGATGTTGCGCTGCACCCGGCGTGAGGGGGAGACGGTCTCTCCCGGCGAGCGGATCGAGCATCTGATGCGCCCGTTGTCGGCCGGCCTCGCCGTCCCGCTGTTCGCGCTCTTCGCCGCCGGCATCACCCTGCGCGGCGACGCGCTCGCCGGGGTCTTCACGCGGCCCGAGACGCTCGGGATCGTCCTCGGGCTCGTCGTCGGCAAGACCGTCGGTGTGTTCGGGGGCGCCTGGCTCGCCACCCGCTTCACCAAGGCAGAACTCAACCGTGACCTGGCCTGGGCGGACGTCTTCGCGGTGGCCGCCCTCGCCGGCATCGGTTTCACCGTCTCACTGCTCATCGGCGAGCTCGCTTTCGCCGGTGACGAGGAAAAGACCAACGAAGCCAAGGCGGCCGTTCTGCTCGGTTCGGTCATCGCCGCCGTAGTCTCCGGTGTACTGCTCAAACTCCGGGTACGCGTCCACCGGGCGTTGTACGAGGCGGAGGAGCGGGACGAAGACGCGTCGGGGGTGCCCGACATCTACGAACAGGACGATCCCGCGTACCACCTGCGGATGGCCGCCCTCCACGAACGGAGGGCGGCGGAACACCGCCGTCTCGCCGAACGGGCGGGGGCAGCGAGCGACAGGCCGGACGGTCCGGCATGATCGGTCACCGGATGTGTTGAAGAGAAGAGGGAGTCAGGGATGAGCGACCCCGGCAATTTCGTGGGCAGCGCGGACCGCAGTCTGGGACAACTGGTCGCCTCGGCGACCGCCGAGATGTCCGCACTGGTGCACGACGAAATCGCCCTGGCCAAGGCCGAGGTGCGCCAGGACGTCAAGCGCGGCGTCATGGGCAGCGCCGCCGGAATCATCGCGGGCGTCCTGCTGCTGTTCGCGATCCCGACGCTGAGCTTCGCGGCCGCGTACGGCATCCACAACCTGGGGCTCGGCCTCGCCTGGTCGTTCCTGATCGTCGGCGGCGCCTTCATCCTCCTGGGTGTGCTGCTCGCGCTGTTCGCCGTCGCCAAGTTCAAGAAGGTCAAGCCCCCGGAGAAGTCGATCGCTTCCGCGAAGCAGAGCGCGGCCGTTCTCCAGGGCGTCAAGCCGCACCCCCGGCCGGCCGCCGCGCCCGTTCCGTCCCGCGCGGCGATCGGTGGTTCCACGCTCGCGGACAAGGCCGTCGAGAAGAGTCCGGTCCTGGACAAGTCGTCCGCTGTGGCACGCTCTTCGGCATGACGGTCCCCGAAAGAAGCGCATTCGGTACGACAGGCTCCGCGCGACCCGCGCCGGAGCCGTCCGGGTCCACCCCGGATGCCGCACGGCCCGCCGTCGCCGGCGGGCCGGCGGCCGGTGGTGGCCCGGCGGCCGGCATCGGGCCGACCGGCGGTACGACGGCTACCGGCACCCCGGCCGGTGGCGGCCGTCCGGCGCTCCTCTCCGGGGGCCCCGTGCGGCTGGACGGCCCCTGGACCCACCGTGACGTGGCCGCCAACGGGGCGCGGTTCCACATCGCGGAGATGGGTTCCGGCCCTCTCGTACTCCTGCTGCACGGCTTTCCGCAGTTCTGGTGGACCTGGCGCCACCAACTGCCCGCCCTCGCCGAGGCGGGTTTCCGCGCCGTCGCGATGGACCTGCGCGGCGTCGGCGGCAGCGACCGCACGCCCCGGGGCTACGACCCCGCCAACCTGGCGCTCGACGTCACCGGGGTGATCCGGTCGCTCGGTGAACCGGACGCGGCCCTCGTCGGGCACGACATGGGCGGCTACCTCGCGTGGACGGCGGCCGTGATGCGGCCGAAGCTGGTACGGCGCCTCGTGGTGTCCTCGATGCCGCACCCGCGCCGCTGGCGCTCCTCCATGCTCTCGGACCTTTCCCAGTCCCGGGCCGGTTCGTACGTCTGGGGGTTCCAGCGCCCGTGGCTGCCGGAGCGTCAGCTCGTCGCGGACGAGGGCGCCTTGGTGGGCCGCCTGATCGAGGAGTGGGCGGGTCCCAGCGACGTCGACTTCCCGGACGAGGGCACGCTCGACGTCTACCGCCGCGCCATGTGCATCCCGTCGACGGCGCACTGCGCGGTGGAGCCCTACCGGTGGATGGTGCGGTCGATGGCCCGGCCGGACGGTGTGCAGTTCTACCGGCGCATGAAGCGACCGGTCCGGGTGCCGACCCTGCACCTGCACGGGTCACTCGATCCAGCGATGCGCACCCGGAGCTCCGCCGGGTCCGGCGCGTACGTCGAAGCGCCCTACCGATGGCGACTTTTCGACGGTCTCGGACACTTCCCGCACGAGGAGGATCCGGCCGCCTTCTCGACCGAACTCATCAACTGGCTCAAGGATCCCGAGCCCGATCGCTGACCCTGTACGCACAGATGTTCCCCCGGCGGCCACGTGCCCCGCGCATAGGCCGATTGGCTTGCTTCCGCGCGATTACCGACCATGGGTCACGGGCAGACGTCGGGGTATGGGCTGGACGCACGACTTCGGTGACGCAGCACGCAACCGCCGCTCGACCGCCACTGCCGCGGTGAGCACTCATGAGGGGGGCGGCCCCACGGGCCATATGCATACCGTGCAGGTCATACACGATCCTCGTCTCGGCATCCCGCGCATCCTCCGCCGACGGGCCCGCTGGATGTCGGCGCGGCTGCGTCATCCCCGCGCGTGAGCCGCATCCGCACCTGACCAGCCGTGGGTGCGGGGATGTCCCCGCACCCACGGACACCTTCCGACCGGCAGGCTGTACGCCCGCGCACGGCTTGGCCGGAAGACCTGCTCCGACGCCGTCGGCCCTCGGCTCCCGCCGGGGGACGACGTCGGGGCCCGGTACGACCGGCCGGGCCAGTCGTACCTCCCCTAGAGCGTGCACCCCTGGGTGTCCACCTGCTGGGTGGCCGTGCGGCCGGTGTCGATGTCCTGGCGGATCTCGTCGGCGGTGAGGGCGTACCCGGTGTCTGCGTCGTCGCGGGACTTGGCGAACACCACTCCGTACACCTTTCCGTCCGGAGTGAGCAGGGGGCCACCGGAGTTGCCCTCCCGGACGAGCGCGTAGAGGGAGTACACGTCACGGCGGACGGTGCCGCGGTGGTAGATGTCGGCGCCTTCGGGCTCGATGCGGCCCCGGACCCGCGCGGAGCGGACGTCGTAGCCGCCGTTCTCCGGGAAGCCGGCCACGATGGCGCTGTCCCCCGTCCTCGCGTCGGCCCCGGCGAAGTCCAGTGCCGCTGCCCGGAGCTCCGGAACGTCGAGCACGGCGATGTCCCGCTGCCAGTCGTAGACGACGACCCGCGCGTCGTACACCCTTCCCTCGCCACCGACTTGGACGGTGGGCTCGTCGACGCCACCGACCACATGGGCGTTGGTCATGACGCGCCCGTCCGCGAAGACGAAGCCGGTGCCTTCGAGGACCTTTCCGCAGCTCGGAGCCATGCCGACGACCTTGACGACGGACTTCTTCGCGCGGGCCACCACCGGACTGCCCGTCAGCGCCGGGTCCGGAGGCGCGACCTCGGTGATCGGCTCGTTGGCGAACGGGCTGAAGACCTGCGGAAAGCCGTTCTGGGCGAGGACCGAGGAGAAGTCGTCGAACCAGGTCGACGTCTGCTGGGGCATCACGCGGGAAACCCCCAGCAGCACCGAGGAGTTGCGGACCTGCTTGCCCAGGGTGGGAAGGGAGGTACCGGCGAGTGCGGAGCCGATCAGCCAGGCGACCAGCAGCATCGCGGCCACATTGACCAGCGCGCCGCCGGTGGCGTCCAGCGCGCGGGCGGGGGACCAGGTGATGTGCACGCGGAGCTTGTTGCCGAGGTGGGTGGTGCACGCCTGACCCACCGAGGCGCAGACGATCACGATCACGACCGCGACCACGGCCGCCGTCGAGGAGACCTCGGAGTTGTCCGTGACCCGGTCCCAGATGACCGGCAGCAGGTACACGGCGGCCAGACCGCCCCCGAGGAAGCCGATCACGGACAGGATGCCGACGACGAAACCCTGGCGGTAGCCGATCACCGCGAACCACACGGCGCCGACGAGCAGCAGGATGTCCAGCACGTTCACCGTCTACAGCCTCGCAGATCTGTCACCTGGCCCGTCGGGTGACGGGGTCCGGGAGCCCGGAACAACACAGCAGGAGAGCCAGCCTGTCATGCGTGCCAGTCGAGCGGCACCTGCCTGGTCCGGTCCCAGGGGCGTTCCCAGTCCGCGAAGTGGAGAATCCGGTCGATCAGACCCGCGGTGAACCCCCAGACGAGGGCGTCTTCCACCAGGAAGGCGGGGCCCAGATGGCCGCTGGGGTGCTTGGTGATCACCCGGTTGGCCGGGTCGGTGAGATCGGAGACGGGGACGGTGAAGACCCGGGCCGTCTCGGCCTGGTCGACCGCCCGGACCGGACTGGGGTTCCGCCACCAGCCGAGCACCGGGGTCACCACGAAGCCGCTGACGGGGATGTAGAGCCGCGGCAGCACGCCGAAGATCTGGACCCCGCACGGATCGAGGCCGGTCTCCTCCTCGGCCTCCCGCAGCGCCGCTCTGAGCGGGCCGGTGGTGGCCGGATCGCCGTCCTCGGGGTCCAGCGCGCCCCCCGGGAAGGCCGCCTGCCCGGCGTGCGAGCGGAGCGTGCCCGCCCGCTCCATCAGCAACAGCTCCGGCCCCCGGTCACCCTCGCCGAAGAGGATGAGCACGGCCGACTGGCGCCCCGCACCGCTTTCCGGCGGCAGGAAACGGCTCAATTGCTGCGGACGCACGCCACGCGCCGCCTCGGCGACCGGTCCGAGCCAGTCCGGCATGCCGTCCGTGGTCACGGCGACCGCGTCCGCGCGGGCGAGTGACTCGCCCGGCCGGTGCGTCCCGCCGTCGGTCTGCGCGGCGCTCGTCGGCCGCGTCGTGCTCGGTGTGTAGGTCATGGGCACCCCCGATTTCTCACAACGCCTGTCATCTGCCATTTCGTTCCGTCTTCATCCGTACGGGGGACGCGCGGGAACGTTCCGTGACGACGACCGCCGACGGCGCCGGGACTGCCGGGGGTAAGGCCGGGGGCGCGATGCCTTTCATGCGGCCCCCGCGCCCGGCGGTGGCGCCACCCCCCGGCCGGCCGCGCCCCCGCTGGGGGCAGCGGACCCCGCGCCCCCCGCTCCGTCCTCCCGCGCGGCCGCCAGAGCGGCCTCCTGCGCCGCCGCTTCCCGCGCGCCCAGACCCGGTGCCGGAGCGCCCGGGTAGTCGGGCGGAGGACTGAGCCGCTGACCCGGCTGGCCGCCCTTCTCGTACTTCAGCAGCTTCCTGGCCTTCTCGGGGTCGGTCTCCCCCTCCCCGTAGGAGGGGCAGAGCGGTGCGATCGGGCAGGCCCCGCAGGCGGGCTTGCGGGAGTGGCAGATTCGGCGGCCGTGGAAGACGACGCGGTGCGAGAGCATCGTCCACTCGCTCTTCGGGAAGATCCCGGCGACGACGGCTTCGACCTTCACCGGGTCCTCCTCGTCGGTCCACTTCCAGCGCCGTACGAGCCGTCCGAAGTGGGTGTCGACGGTGATGCCGGGGACGCCGAAGGCGTTGCCGAGAACGACGTTGGCGGTCTTGCGGCCGACGCCCGGCAGGGTCACGAGGTCCTCGAGCCGGCCGGGCACCTCCCCACCGAAGTCGTCCCGGATCGCCGCCGAGAGGCCGAGCAACGACCGGGTCTTCGCCCGGAAGAACCCGGTCGGCCGGATCAGCTCCTCCATGTCCTCCGGGACGGCGGCAGCCATGTCCTCGGGGGTGGGGTACGCGGCGAAGAGTGCGGGAGTGGTCTGGTTGACCCTCAGATCCGTGGTCTGCGCGGAGAGGACGGTGGCGACGAGCAGTTCGAAGGGGTTGCGGAAGTCCAGCTCCGGATGGGCGTACGGGTAGACCTCGGCCAGTTCGCGGTTGATCCGGCGGGCCCGGCGGACCATCGCCAGGTGGGACTCGGGCTTGGCCGGCTTCCGCGGCGCGGACGTGGACGCGGCAGCCTTCGCCGCGGAGCGCTTCGACGCCGCGGGCCCGGACGCCGCACGCTTCGGCGCGGCAGCCTTCGGCGCGGCAGCCTTCGACGTGGCGGCCTTCGACGTGGCGGCCTTCGACGCGGCGGGCCGGGCCTTCGCGGCAGGCGCCTTCGTCGCGTCGGCGGGCGCGACCGTCCGCTTGCGGGCCTTCCGCGGCGCCCCCGAACCATGTTCGCCCACGGCTGAATCCTGCTTCTCCGACACCTCGACGGCCCCCTCGGCCTTCGCTCTCCACTGCTTTCCGGACACCCGGTCAGCCTAGGGCCCGACCCTCCGATTCGCCCCTGTCAGCGGGTTTCCACCCCCGATCGGCCCCCTGCCGTACGATCCGGGCCGTTCGTGCGTCAAACTGGTTTGTGATTGATCGCACTGTTTTACCGTCCGGCATGATGGGGACCACGGTTCCCTGAACAGGCCGACAAGGAGAGATCTCGTGGACGACGTTCTACGACGCGCCCCGCTGTTCGCGGCGCTCGATGACGAGCAGGCCGCGGAACTCCGCGCCTCGATGAGTGAGGTGACCCTCGCGCGCGGCGACGCGCTCTTCCACGAGGGTGACCCCGGCGACCGCCTGTACGTGGTCACCGACGGCAAGGTGAAGCTCCACCGCACCTCCCCCGACGGGCGCGAGAACATGCTCGCCGTCCTCGGCCCCGGGGAGCTGATCGGCGAGCTGTCGCTGTTCGACCCGGGTCCGCGTACCGCCACTGCCACGGCGCTCACCGAAGTCAAGCTGCTCGGCCTGGGCCACGGCGATCTCCAGCCGTGGCTGAACGCCCGCCCCGAGGTCGCCACGGCACTGCTGCGTGCCGTCGCCCGCCGTCTGCGCAAGACCAACGACCAGATGTCCGACCTGGTCTTCTCGGACGTGCCGGGCCGTGTCGCGCGCGCCCTCCTGGACCTCTCGCGCCGTTTCGGTGTGCAGTCCGAGGAAGGCATCCACGTCGTCCACGACCTCACCCAGGAGGAGCTGGCCCAGTTGGTCGGCGCCTCCCGCGAGACCGTGAACAAGGCGCTCGCCGACTTCGCGGGCCGCGGCTGGCTCCGCCTGGAAGCCCGCGCGGTGATCCTGCTCGACGTCGAGCGGCTGGCGAAGCGCTCGCGCTGACCCCGCGGGCGCGCGGCGCCCCCCACCGCGTGAAGAGGCCCTGCCTGTGCCGGCAGGGCCTCTTCGCGCGTCACGGGGCACTCGCAGGACGCGCCCGGCCCGCCCGTCCGGACCCACGGGGCGGCCACGGCACCGGTCCGGCTCGGCGTCGTGCCGGGCCCTGCGGCCCCGGCGGCCCCGATCCGATCAGATCAGGCCGTGCTCGGCCAGGTACTCCAGCTGCGCCCGTACGGACAGCTCCGCCGCCGGCCACAGGGACCGGTCCACGTCCGCGTAGACGCGGGCCACCACCTCGGAGGGTGTGAGCAGGCCGGATTCCACCGCTGTCTCCACCTGGGCCAACCGGTGGGCGCGGTGCGCGAGGTAGAACTCCACCGCCCCCTGCGCGTCCTCCAGCACCGGTCCGTGACCGGGCAGGACGGTGTGGACGCCGTCGTCCGTGGCCAGTGAGCGCAGCCGCCGCAAGGTGTCGAGGTAGTCGCCGAGCCGCCCGTCGGGATGGGCGACGACGGTGGTGCCCCGGCCGAGGACGGTGTCGCCGGTGAGTACGGCGCCGTCCGCCGGCAGGTGGAACGAGAGCGAGTCCGCGGTGTGTCCGGGGGTGGGGACGACGCGGAGTTCGAGTCCTCCGGTCGTGATCACGTCCCGGGGTGACAGGCCCTCGTCGCCGAGCCGCAGCGCGGGGTCGAGCGCGCGCACCTTCGTCCGCGTGAGTTCGGCGAACCGCGCGGCACCTTCGGCGTGGTCCGGGTGGCCGTGGGTGAGCAGGGTGAGCGCGACGCGCCGGCCGGCCCGGGCGGCGGTGTCGATCACGGCGCGCAGGTGGGTGTCGTCGAGCGGTCCCGGGTCCACGACGACGGCGAGGTCCGAGTCCGGTTCGGCCAGGATCCAGGTGTTGGTGCCGTCCAGGGTCATCGCCGAGGCGTTGGGCGCCAGGACGTTGACGGAGCGGGCCGTGGCGGGACCCGACACGACCTCCCCCCGCGGGTGTCCGGGCAGCGGGGCGGCGGCGCTCATCGGTTTCCTCCGGTTCCCGCGGGCGGGACCGGGGTGGTGAGTTCGTCGTGCCCCGGCCAGACCAGCACCAGTTCGTCGCCCTCCAGCCGGGCCCGGGCGAGGACGGGGGCGAGGTCGCGCGTCTCCGCCGCCGCCAACGCGGCCTCGGCGGTTCGGTAGGGCAGCAGTGAGCGCAGCGTGGTCACGGTGGGCGGCAGCATCTGCAGTTCGCCCCGTGCGTGGCCCGCCGTGGCGTCGGCCGGGGTGATCCACACCGTCCGGTCGGCCTCGGTCGAGGCGTTGCGGGTGCGCTGGCCCGCGGGGAGCACGGCGACGAAGAACCAGGTGTCGTAGCGCCGGGTCTCGAACTCGGGGGTGATCCACCGTGCCCAGGCGCCCAGCAGGTCGGAGCGGAGCACGAGTCGACGCCGCTCCAGGAACCCGGCGAAGGAGATCTCCCGGGCGACGAGCGCCGCGCGGTCCGCCTCCCAGTCCTCGCCCGTGGTGTCGTCGACGACGGTGCCGGGGGTGGGCCCCGCGAGCAGGACACCCGCCTCCTCGAACGTCTCCCGGACCGCCGCACAGACGATGGCCTGAGCCTCGGCCGCGCGGGCTACGCCCAACCGTGCCGCCCAGTTCGCCGGCGACGGCCCCGCCCAGTCGACCAGGTGATCGTCGTCGCGCGGGTCGACCCCGCCGCCGGGATAGGCGTACGCGCCCCCGGCGAAGGCCATGGAGGAGCGTCGGCGCAGCATGTGCACGGCAGGACCGGGGTGCGCTCCGACGGGGTCGTCCCGCAGCAGCATCACGGTGGCGGCGCGCCGGGGAGTGACGGCGGTCAGCTCGCCCGAGGCGAGGGCTCTGATCCGGTCGGGCCATTCCGGTGGGTACCACTGACCATGCGACATGGCCGGAGGCTATCGGATCGGCCCATTTGTTCGAGAGGGGTACGGAGGTTCCCCCGGCGATGAAGGCTCAGCGCGGCAATCACGGAGTACCGGAACCCCGGCCGAGGTCCGGGTCGCCGGCCCGGCGGACGTCCAGCCGCCCCCGGGCCGACCTCTCCGCCGCTGTCCCGGCGGACGTCGCAGCCGGCTCTCCGTCGTGCTTCCGGGCCGGCGTCTCGGGGGTACGAAAGATCCCGCCCGGTCACGAGGACCGGACGGGATCGGGGAACGGGGTCGTACGGGTCAGGCGTCGACCAGCTCGATCTGGATCTCGACCTCGACCGGCGCGTCCAGCGGCAGGACCGCGACGCCGACGGCGCTGCGGGCGTGCACGCCCTTGTCGCCGAGTACCTCGCCGAGCAGTTCGCTGGCGCCGTTGACCACGCCGGGCTGGCCGGTGAAGTCGGGAGCGGAGGCGACGAAGCCGACGACCTTGACGACCCGGGCGATCCGGTCCAGGTCACCGACGACCGACTTCACGGCGGCGAGGGCGTTCAGCGCGCAGACCCGGGCGAGTTCCTTGGCCTCCTCGGCCGTGACCTCGCCCCCGACCTTGCCGGTCACACCGAGCCGGCCCTCCACCATCGGCAGCTGGCCCGAGGTGTACACGTACACACCCGACCGCACGGCCGGCTGGTAGGTGGCCAGCGGCGGGACGACGGCCGGGAGGGTCAGTCCGAGCTCGGCGATCCTCGCCTCGACGGCGCCCGCCACTAGGCCTTCTCCCGCTTCAGGTAGGCCACGAGCTGCTCGGGGTTGTTCGGCCCGGGCACGACCTGGACCAGCTCCCAGCCGTCCTCGCCCCAGGTGTCCAGAATCTGCTTGGTCGCGTGCACGAGGAGCGGCACGGTCGCGTATTCCCACTTGGTCATGGCCCGACTGTAATGCCTGGCACGGGTGCTCCCGTGCGTAGGCTGCCGAGCTACTGGTTAGGCTCGAAGCGTGAGCAGGTTCCAGGTCGTCAGCGGCAAGGGCGGCACCGGTAAGACCACGGTGGCCGCCGCCCTCGCGCTCGCCCTCGCGGCCGAGGGCCGGCGCACTCTCCTCGTGGAGGTGGAGGGCCGCGGCGGCATCGCCGAGCTCTTCGGCGCGGGCGCGTCCCCCTACGAGGAGCGCGGGATCGCCGAGGTGCCGGGCGGCGGGGAGGTGTACGCGCTGGCCATCGACGCCGAGCAGGCGCTCCTCGACTACCTCCAGATGTTCTACAAGCTGGGCAGCGCGGGCCGGGCGCTCAAGAAGCTCGGCGCGATCGACTTCGCCACCACCGTCGCGCCCGGCGTCCGGGACGTCCTGCTGACCGGCAAGGCGTGCGAAGCGGTGCGCCGCAAGGACAAGAAGGGTCGTTTCGTCTACGACCACGTGATCATGGACGCGCCGCCGACCGGTCGGATCACCCGCTTCCTCAACGTCAACGACGAGGTGGCCGGCCTGGCCCGGATCGGTCCGATACATCATCAGGCGCAGTCCGTGATGCGGGTCCTCAAGTCCCCGGAGACCTCCGTCCACCTGGTGACCCTGCTGGAGGAGATGCCGGTGCAGGAGACCGCGGACGGCATCGCGGAGCTGCGGGACGCGCGGCTCCCGGTGGGCCGGGTGATCGTCAACATGGTCCGTCCCCACCTGCTGGACGAGGAGGCGCTGCGCACGGCGTCGGGGGCGCGCCGCAAGGAGATCGCGAAGACGCTGACCCGGGCCGGCGTCAACGGTTCGGCCGCCCTGGTCCGTCCGCTGATCGCGCAGGCGGCCGAACACGCGCAGCGCGTCGGCCTGGAACGCGAGCAGCGGGCCGTACTGGCCGGGATCGGGGTGCCCACGGACGAACTGCCGCTGATCGGCGAGGGCATCGACCTCGCCGCACTGCACGTTCTGGCCGGGGAGCTCCGTAAACAGGGCACCGGGGAAGAGGAGACGTCATGACCCGGACGCCCCGAGCAGGGTCCGGCGCCGTACCGGCGGACGGTACGGAAGCAGCGGGCGGTACGGAAGCGGTGGGCGGCACGGAAGCGGTGGGCGGCACGGAGACGGTGGACGCTGGGGAGGCGGTGGACGCTGGGGAGGCGGCGCTGGGGCCGGGTCTCGACACCGATGCCCTGCTCGACGACCCCGGCATCCGGATCGTCGTCTGCTGCGGCTCCGGCGGTGTCGGCAAGACGACCACGGCCGCGGCTCTCGGCGTACGGGCCGCGGAGCGCGGCCGCAAGGTGGTCGTCCTCACCATCGACCCCGCGCGGCGGCTAGCCCAGTCGATGGGCATCGACCAGCTCGACAACGTCCCGCGCCGGGTCGAGGACATCGCGGGCGAGGGCGAACTGCACGCGATGATGCTCGACATGAAGCGGACCTTCGACGAGACGGTCGAAGCGCACGCGGACCCCGAGCGGGCCCGCGCCATCCTGGACAACCCCTTCTACCAGTCCCTGTCGGCCGGTTTCGCGGGCACGCAGGAGTACATGGCGATGGAGAAGCTCGGGCAGCTGCGGGCGCGCGACGAGTGGGATCTGATCATCGTCGACACCCCGCCGTCCCGCTCCGCGCTGGACTTCCTGGACGCGCCGAAGCGGCTCGGTTCCTTCCTGGACGGCACCTTCATCCGTCTGCTGATGGCCCCGGCGAAGATCGGCGGCCGGGCCGGGATGAAGTTCCTCAACGTGGGCATGTCGATGATGACCGGCACCCTGGGCAAGCTGCTGGGCGGACAGTTCCTGCGGGACGTCCAGACGTTCGTCGCCGCGATGGACACGATGTTCGGTGGGTTCAGGACCCGGGCGGACGCCACGTACCAGCTGCTCCAGGCCCCGGGGACGGCGTTCCTGGTGGTCGCGACGCCCGAGCGGGACGCGCTGCGCGAGGCGGCGTACTTCGTGGACCGGCTGGCGGCGGAAAGCATGCCGCTCGCGGGGCTGGTGCTGAACCGGGCCCACGGCAGCGAGGCCGCGCGCCTCACGGCCGGACAGGCTCTCGCCGCCGCGGAAAATCTTGAGGCGGCGAGCATGGTGGATCGGCCCGCCGGGAAGACTGGTCTGAGCGACCCGGTGGTGGACCCCTCTCCCGAGCCATCTCCCGAAAACGCCGAGTCCCCCGTCCTCCCCGGCACGGACGGTGTGTCGGCGGACCCTCTCGTTCCCGTCGTTCCCGTCGAAGAACTCACCGCCGGGCTGCTGCGCCTGCACGCCGAACGCATGCAGGTGGTTGCACGTGAGCGGGAGACCCGTGAGCGCTTCACCGCTGCCCACCCGGAGGTCCTGGTGACCGAGGTGGCGGCGCTGCCGGGCGACGTGCACGACCTGTCGGGGCTGCGCACGGTGGGCGAGCGTCTCGCGGCCGCTCGGTCCGGGCAACCCCCGGCCTGACCACCGGACCCAGTGGTCCGTCGTCGGAGGCGGGCGGCTCCGCACCCCCGCAGGACGCCGGGGCATGCCGTGCGAGGAGATGGGCGCCCGCGCGGCGGCAGGTGGATCACCGGCTCCGGCCCGGCCGTGACACGGGACGGGGAGCGGGCACGGCTGACCGGGCCCCGGCGCCGGCGCACCCCGTCCGTCCCCCCGTACGACGCGTTCGCGCGTCACGGGGTACGGGGACGCCGAGGTACCGGATCGGCAGGCCGGCGGTCGGTCCTCCTGCGTCCGGCCCGTCGGCGGTCGGCCCCGGGAGCGATCGGCCCCGGACCGCGGGGACTCACCCCACTGCGGCGTACGTCTCCTGGTAGTCGTCGTCGTCCAGCTCGATGACCCCCGGCAGCATGCCCGTGGACCGCTCGTACTCACTGCGCGCGGTCTCCAGCAGACGACGCCAGGAGGTGACGGTGGGACGGCGGCGCAGCAGTGCGCGGCGCTCCCGTTCCGTCATTCCGCCCCACACGCCGAACTCGACGTGGTTGTCGAGCGCGTCGGCCAGGCACTCCGTCCGCACCGGACATCCGGTGCACACCGCCTTGGCCCTGTTCTGTGCTGCCCCCTGTACGAACAGCTCGTCCGGATCGGTAGTGCGGCAGGCTGCCTGCGCACTCCAGTCGGTTACCCAGCCCATGCCGGCGCCGTCCTCTCCCGAATTGAGGCTCCCCCACGGCGGCAGCGGCATATTCACCGCTGCCAGTTGAGGACGTTACGGAAGCGGCCACGAGCACAACACCCCCTTCGGGCCCAATCTTGAATGGCCCGAACGGACTATGCGTACGCGGCAGATCACCCAGGGGAGTGATGGGAAGACATGCGGCGCCAACGGTGCAAAAACGGGACAGTACACCCGAGTTGCACGGGACTCTTGCTGACACACCAGGCGTTTTCGGGGACACCGTGCGTGCGGTCTTCTGCTGTCTTCGTCCACGGGCGTCGAGCGGGGGGAAGCATGCGACGCGTGCGCGGGGGTTGATACGGGGCCGGACTGCTGTGACAGTTGAGTGCAGCTTAGGCCAAGGGATGCGCGCGTGTCCGGCGAATGACAACGTAGCCACTGCGCCGTGCCCTCACGCCGGCGCACGCCTGCGCGGCGGAGCCCGCGCCGCGCGCCGCCCCGCCGGTCCCCCGACCGGTCCGCACGCCTGTGACGTGCTGACATCGGCGCCCACACCCGCTCCGCGTAACGGGTTGGTACCTGAACATCCCGAGCGGAGCCTGCTCCATCGGAACGTACAGGGATACGGATTAGGCTGCCCCCATGCCAAAAAAGCGCTCGGGCGGGGGTCTCACCACGACCCAGCAGGCCGCCAAGTTCCTCGGTGTCGCCGCGCTCTCCGGAGCGGTACTGGCGGGCATCGCACTGCCGGCCGCCGGCGCACTGGGCCTCGCCGCCAAGGGGACGGTCGAGGGGTTCGACGAGATCCCCGCCAACCTCAAGACACCACCGCTCAGCCAGCGCACCACGATCCTGGACGCCGACGGGGGCGCCATCGCGACGGTGTACTCCCGCGACCGCACCGTCGTGCCGCTGAAGGACATGTCCCCGTACATGCAGGACGCGATCGTCGCGATCGAGGACTCCCGCTTCTACGAGCACGGGGCCGTCGACCTCAAGGGCATCCTGCGCGCGATGAACCGCAACGTGCAGTCGGGCGGGACGGCCGAAGGCGCGTCGACCCTCACCCAGCAGTACGTGAAGAACGTCTTCGTCGAGGAGGCGGGCGACGACCCGGAGAAGGTCGCCGAGGCCACCCAGCAGACGCTGGGCCGCAAGGTCCGTGAGCTGAAGTACGCCATCCAGGTCGAGGAGGAACTCGGCAAGAAGAAGATCCTGGAGAACTACCTCAACATCACGTTCTTCGGGCAGCAGGCCTACGGCGTGGAGGCCGCCTCCCAGCGGTACTTCTCCAAGCACGCGAAGGACCTGAAGCTGGAGGAGGCCGCGCTGCTCGCCGGCATCGTCCAGTCGCCGACCCGGTACGACCCGGTCAACGACGAGGCTGAGGCGACCAAGCGCCGCAACACCGTCCTCGCGCGCATGGCCGCCACCGGCAGTGTCTCGCAGGCCGAGGCCGACAAGGCGATGGCGACGCCGATCAAGCTGAAGGTCAAGACCCCGCAGAACGGCTGCATCACCGCGGTCAGCGGAGCCGGCTTCTTCTGCGACTACGTACGCAAGGTCATCCTCTCCGATCCCGCCTTCGGGAAGACGAGCGAGGACCGGTCGAAGCTCTGGAACCTGGGTGGCCTGACCATAAGGACCACCCTCTCCCCGCGGGCCCAGGAGGCCGCCGACGAGGCCGCCACCGCGAAGGTCAACAAGACCGACAAGGTCGCCGCCTCCGTGGTCCAGGTCGAGCCCGGCACCGGCAAGATCCTCTCGATGGGCCAGTCCCGCCCCTACGGTCTGGACCAGAAGAACCACGAGACGGTCCTCAACCTCGCCGTCGGCTCCGCGATGGGCGGATCCACCTACGGCTTCCAGGTCGGCTCGACCTTCAAGCCGATCACCGCCGCGGCGGCTCTGGAGAAGGGCATCAGCCCGGCCCAGTCGTACACCACGGAACGCAAGATCCTGCTGCCGAAGGAGGACTTCACCACCTGCTCGGGCGCGATCGCGAGCGACAAGGACTGGTCCGTGCAGAACGAGACGGAGGAGGAGAAGGGCACCTTCGACATGACGGGCGCCCTGGGCAAGTCCATCAACACCTACTTCGCGAAGCTGGAGCAGCAGACCGGCCTCTGCGACACGGTCACGATGGCGAAGAAGGTCGGTTACGCCCGCGGGGACGGCACACCGGTCCCGGAAGCGCCCTCCCTCACTCTCGGCGGTGTCGAGAGCACCCCGCTCGGCATGGCCGCCACGTACGCCACGTTCGCCAACCGCGGCACGTACTGCACCCCGATCGCCATCCAGTCGATCACCGACGCCAACGGCAAGAAGCTCGCCGTGCCCAAGTCGAGTTGCTCGCGGGCGATGAGCGAGAAGACCGCGGACACGATCAACCAGATGCTCAAGGGTGTCGTCGAGGACGGCACCGGTACGGCCGCCGGTCTGAGTGACCGTGACAACGCCGGCAAGACCGGTACGACCAACGAGCGCGTGGACGCCTGGTTCGTCGGCTACACACCGAACCTGTCCACGGCTGTCTGGGTCGGCGCCGACATCGGCAAGAAGCTGCCGATGTACGACATCACCATCGGGGGGCAGTACTACGACAAGGTGTGTGGTGGCTGTCTGCCGGGACCGATCTGGAAGATCGCGATGACCGGAGCGCTCGACGCCGGCGAGACCCCGTCCTTCAACGCCGTCTCCGTGCCCCGGGCCGAGGAGAAGGGCGACAAGGACAAGAACAAGGGCGGCGACGGGGACGGTGAGGGCGACGGCACCGGCGGCGACACCGGTGACGACGACAAGCCGACGCCGACCATCACGCTGCCGGACTTCCTCGGCGGCAACCAGGGCGGCCGGGGCCCTCGCGGCCAGGACGCCGGGGGCAACGGACCGTAGCCGCTCCCCTCTCCTCCGCCCGCCGTCCCGCACGGCGGGCGGACGGCGCGGCCGCACGAGGCAGAACGAAGGTGGGGCGCCCCCGACGGGGGCGCCCCACTTCTCACGTGATCCTGCGGTGCGGGTGCTCGCTGCCTCTGCTCGGCCCCTCATGAGGCCCCCGGCTCTGGCTCTCGCGGTGCCGGCCCGCGCGAGCCCGGCCCCCACGGGCCCGGCCCGTGCGACCCCGGCCCGTGGGGGTGAACCGCCCGTGGGCCGACCGCAGGTGGGGCCGACCGCAGGTGGGGCCGACCGCCCCCGAGGGCCCCGGCCAAGACGATCTCAGCCCGCGAGGCTCTTCTTCACCGCGGCGGCGACCCGGCCACCCTCGGCGAGACCCGCGACCTTCGGGCTGACGATCTTCATCACCGCACCCATGGCACGCGGGCCCTCGGCTCCGGCGGCCTTCGCCTCCTCCACGGCGGATACGACGATCGCGTCGAGCTCCTCGTCGGAGAGCTGCTTGGGGAGGTAGGCGTCGAGCAGTTCGCCCTCGGCCTTCTCCCGCTCGGCCTGCTCCGTCCGGCCGCCCTGGGCGAAGGCCTCCGCCGCCTCACGGCGCTTCTTCGCCTCCTTGGCGATGACCTTCTGCACCTCGTCGTCGGAGAGCTCGCGAGCGGTCTTCCCGCTCACCTCTTCCTTGGTGATCGCGGTGAGGGTCAGCCGAAGGGTGGACGAGGTCAGTTCGTCCCGCGCCTTCATGGCGGTGGTGAGGTCTTCCTTGAGCTTGGACTTGAGCGTGGTCATGGTTCGATTGTGTCAGGTACGCGGCCCCGGATGCCCGTTTGTTTTCCCCGCCGCCGGACGGTCGCCGGGCCGGGTCTGCGACGATGGCCCCATGCGCGCACGCTACGGAATTCCCCTGAAAGTCGCCGCGACCGGTGCGGCGGTCGGCGCCGCCGGCCTCGCCTACGCCGCAGGATTCGAGGCCCGCTCGTTCCGTCTCCGCCGGGTGACCGTCCCTGTACTCCCGCCCGGGGCACGCCCGTTGCGCGTACTCCAGATCTCCGACGTCCATATGGTCAGCGGCCAGCGCAAGAAGCGCGCCTGGCTCCAGTCGCTGGCTGGGCTGCGCCCGGACTTCGTCGTCAACACGGGTGACAACCTCTCCGACCCCGAGGCGGTGCCCGAGCTGCTGGACGCCCTGGGACCCCTCATGGAGCTCCCCGGCGTGTACGTCTTCGGATCGAACGACTACTACGGCCCCAAGCTCCGCAACCCCGTGCGCTACCTCAAGGAGAAGGCGGCGGGCAAGCACGGCCTGAACGGCAACGCCCCGGCGACGAACGCGGTTCACAACCCGTGGGAGCCGATGCGCGACGCGTTCGACGACGCGGGGTGGATCGGCCTCTCCAACACCCGGGGACGGCTGAAGCTCGACGGCCTGGACATCGCGTTCACCGGGCTGGACGACCCTCACATCAAGCGGGACCGGTACGCCGAGGTCTCCGGCGGTCCCGAGTCGGGCGCCGATCTCTCCATCGGCGTGGTCCACGCCCCCTACCTGCGCTCGCTGGACGCGTTCACGAGGGACGGCTACCCGCTGATCCTCGCCGGGCACACCCACGGCGGACAGCTCTGCATCCCGTTCTACGGTGCCCTGGTCACCAACTGCGACCTGGACACGGACCGGGTCAAGGGCCTCTCCAGCCACACGGCCGACGGGAACCGGGCCTATCTCCACGTCTCGGCGGGCTGCGGTACGAACCGCTACACCCCGGTCCGCTTCGCCTGCCCCCCGGAAGCGACCCTGCTGACGCTGACCGCGCGGGCGTGAGCCGGAGCCGCGCGATGTGATCCCCCTCCCTGGGTGTCCTCCGGAGCCGGTCGTCATGGGACGTCGTCCCCCCGGGCCGTCCTTCCGGAGGTGATGGTGGGGCGCCCGTACCTCCCGCCCTCTGCCTCCGCCGCGCGGGTCCACGCCGGCCCGGGCCCGTCCGCCACGGATGAATCGCGGCCCGGGAACCTCGCCCTTACGGTGAGGACCATGACCGCCGCCCCGAAATCCGTTACGCTGCCGAGGCCACGGGCCGAGGACGCGTTCCTGCGAGGCGGCCGCTCCCCGCGCCGTACGGCCGCCGTCCTGCGGGCCCTGGTGTGCGCGGCGGCGATCAGCGGCCTCACGATCGGGTGGGCGACGAGCGAGGCACCGGTGGAGCTGGTGAGCCGGTTCACCTTCCAGGCGAACCTCCTGATCGCCGGAGCTTTCGGCTGGTCCGCGCACCGGTCCTGGACAGGTCGCGGGCCGGCATCCCCGCGCCTGACGGGTGGAACGCTCCTCGTCTCGGTGACCATCGGCCTGGCGTCCCACCTGATCCTGACCGACAACAGCTTCGGCTACTCCGCCTCCGGCGCTTCCGGCCCTCAGGCGGGGGGCGCGAGTGCCGTCTCGGAGCTGCTGCCCCACACGGTGCTGCCCGTGGCCGTGGTCCTGGACTGGCTCCTGCTGACTCCGGCCCGGACACTGCGGCTGCGCTTCCTGCCCCTGTGGCTGCTCTGCGCCTCGGCGTACCTGGCCTTCGTCCTGGTCAGGGGTTCCCTGCTCGATCCCGGTCCCGGCCCTCGCTACCCGTACCCCTTCCTGGACGTCGACACGTACGGCTACCAGGAAGTGCTCGCCCACGCTTTCGCGCTCGCCCTGCTGCTCGTCGTCCTGGCCACCCTGCTCATCGCCCTGGACCACATCCGCCCCCGCACCGGGCGCCGGACCGGGCCGGGCCGTTAACCGGATTTCGCCTCCGGGCGCAGGTGGGCTAAAGTAATCGATGTCGCCGGGAGACCGGTGGACATCGGGGTGTAGCGCAGCTTGGCAGCGCGCTTCGTTCGGGACGAAGAGGTCGTGGGTTCAAATCCCGCCACCCCGACAGCCAAAACAGCAGGTGAGGCGCCCACCGGATTCGGTGGGCGCCTCACCTGTTTGTGCGTGCGTGACGATGTGCGGGGTTGCCGCCCCGGAGGCCGTGGCGCGCCGAAGACGCGGTCCATGCCGGTCGCCCCCGTCTGGACCACTGGGCGGATCTGCTTCCGGGGGACTCCTCGACAACCGCAGCGCTGAAGTGACCGAGCAGCCATGATCAGTCGCTCGCACCGACTGACGTCAGCGGCTGATACCGACAAGTACCCAGGTCGGCGCCGGGCCGCCGGGGACGGTCGGCCGGGGTGCGGGTCCGGAGACCGGCGTCGAGGGGTTCCCTGCTCGACCTGACAGGGATGAGCCGCTGCTTCGTCCCAGCAAGGTGCGCCCACGGATACGTGGCCGGTCCTGAGAGCGCCGACCGTCGTATCCCACTGGGGGGAGACATGAGGGAGCTTCCCGGTACCGTCGCTCGGTGGAAGTTCGACCGCTGGCCCCATGGAGGGTGAGGGGGCGGGGATCCAAGAGCTGCAACATGGTCCCGAGGCGGCTCCCGGGGACCTTTATGCCCGCCTCCCTTGACCGCGGACCTCGAAGGTTCTCCGACCGGTCTCTCCCCACCGGGCAGAGCAGCAAGTGGCCCCGACAACGGTCCGCCCCCAGGGAGTCGCGGACGGCGCCTTGCCGCTGTGATGCAGCGGAGTACCGCCACCAGGGCAACCGCGTGTCCGCACCCTGGTGACTCTCTGCGGTCCCGTGGCGCGGCAGGTGTGACCGACACCGACCGATCCGGCGAGCGCCACGGATCAGAGGGTGGGCTGGTCCGGCCGCGTCCTGTCCCCGCCCCTCGGATCTTTCGCTGGAACCTCCGCGAACGGCCCGGACGAGCGTCCCGTGGCGACCCGCATCGGCGAGGCCAGTGGCCACAGGGGCTGCTGGGGCGGTGGAGGAGGGTGCGGCGGCAGCGACAACAGCGATGACCTGCACGGTAAGAAGACGGAGCGGTTGTCGAATGCTCACCTTGAGGGCGAGGGACAGCCCGTAAAGTTGAGGGCATGGATCTTCACACCGCGACGATGTGGGAGACAGCCGAACTCGTGGGGGGACCTGCTGATGGTCTTCGTATGCGGGTTCCCGACCAGCCGCCGGTCCTTCAGGTGACGCGTCCTTGCCGCGTCGAAACCCCGGACGGCGGCGACGATTTCATGGTGGCCGCGTTGTACGTGTACCGCCGCGACCCCTATGCGCAGGACGAACCCGTGGCGTACGGGTTCGACGGCGCCAGTCCCTGATCCGCGCGGCCGCCGGCCCCCCGCCTCCGTGACCACCGTGTGCGGAAGCGAGGGGAGGGGCGCGAGCGGTCAGATGCCGGCGGTCGGCGGCTCCGTCATCGTGGCGGCCGCCGGCGTCGTCGGGGTGGGCTCAGCGGCGGGAAGGTGGTCGTTCTTCATCGCCTGCGCCTCGCTCTTCAGGATGCGCGCCGACTTTCCCAGCGCCCGGGCCGCCTCGGGAAGCTTCTTCGATCCGAAGAGCGCGATGAAAACGACCGCCAGGATCAGCAGGTGCCAGGGTTCCAGTCCGTTGCGGAGCATGCCGTGCCCGCCCTCCTCATGTCGGCCGTGGGCGCGCGCACGCCGCCCGCCCGGCCCAAGTGGTTGGTAGTTGAACGCAACGGTACAACCAGGGCGTGGGGAGTGGTGGGCCGTCGCCCGGTACGTTCACGAAGGTGCCTGCGCCCGTGTGGCCAACTCCTCCCTGGCCGCGTCCAGTCGGGCGAGGACCCGCTCGCGCCCGAGGAGTTCCATGGACTCGAAGAGCGGCAATCCGACCGTACGGCCGGTGAGCGCGACCCGGATGGGTGCCTGGGCCTTGCCCAGCTTCAGCCCGTGCCGCTCGCCGACCGTGACCAGTGCCGCCTTCAGTTCGTCCGCCTGCCAGATGGTGGTGGTCAGCGCCGTGCGCGCGTCCCGCAGGAGGGCGTCGGCACCGGGCTTCATCGCCTTGTTCCAGGAGCCTGCCTCCCGGACCGGCTCCGTCAGGAAGAGGAAGTCGACGCAGGCCGTGATCTCGGAGAGGACCGTCAGACGGGTCTGGGCGAGAGGAGCCGCCGCCTCGAAGACAGCAGTGTCGAACTCCTCCGGGGCCCAGGGGGCGTGCGGGGCGATGAGCCAGGGTGCGCAGGCCGCGGCGAACTGCTCCGGCGCGAGCGCACGGATGTACTCGCCGTTGAAGGCGGTCAGCTTCTTCACGTCGAAGAATGCCGGTGAGGTGTTGACGTCCTCGAGGCGGAAGAGCTGCTCCATCTCCTCGTAGGGAAGGATCTCCCGGTCACCGCCCGGGCCCCAGCCGAGCAGCATGAGGTAGTTGACCATCGCCTCGGGGAGGAACCCGTCGGCGAGGTAGTCCTCCAGCCCCACCTTGTCCCGGCGCTTGGAGAGCTTCTGGCGCTTCTCGTTGACGATCACCGGGAGGTGTGCCCAGCGGGGCGGTTCGGCGCCGAGCGCCTCCCAGAGCAGCTGCTGCTTGGGGGTGTTGGAGAGGTGTTCCTCGCCTCGGACCACCAGAGTGATCCCCTCGTCGAGGTCGTCCACGACGTTGGCGATCAAGAAGACCGGGGAGCCGTCGCCCCGTGCGATCACGAAGTCCTCGATGGCGCTGTTCGGGAACGCGGGTGTACCGCGCACCAGGTCGGTCACCACCGTCTCGCCCTCGTCGGGGGTACGGAACCGGAGCGCCCGCCCTTCGTCGGCGGTGAGGGCGCGTTCCCGGCAGTGTCCGTCGTAGCCGAGGTGCTCCGAACCCGTTCGCTCTCTGAGCTGCTGGCGCGTGCAGTCGCAGTAGTACGCGCGGTCGGCGTCGTACAGACGCAGCCCCGCCTCCATGTGACGGGCGGCGTTGTGCGACTGGAAGTAGGGCCCCTCGAAGGCGGGGTCGTCCTCGTGGATGCCGATGGCCGCCAGGGCGTTGATGATGCCGTCGGTCCACTCGGGCCTGTTACGGGCGGTGTCGGTGTCCTCGACGCGCAGGACGAAGGTGCCGCCCGCCTGCCGGGCGACGGCCCAGTTGTAGAGGGCGGAGCGCGCGCCCCCGACGTGGAACATGCCGGTGGGGGACGGGGCGAAACGGACACGGACCGGTGCATCAGACATACCGCCCACCCTAGCGACGGCCGGTGGTCGCCGACCGCCGTCCGTCCACAGAGCTACTCATCAAGATGATCAACGGATATCCTGATCGGCACAGTTGTGAGGGCGGGAGCGAAAGGGCGGAACCATGGGTGGGCCCGTACTCGGCCGGAGACCCCGCTGAGTGCCACCGGGAACCACTTCGCGGGCGGCGCTCCCGGGACACCCGATGCCCACAAGAGCGAGGCCGCGCCGCTCACGCTGCTCGGGCTCGACCCGCTGGAGGACGCCGTGTACCGGCTCCTCGTCGACCGCCCCGACAGCGAGCCCGGGACACTGGCCGGGGAATTGGCGACACCCCTCGCGGCCGTCCGTGACGCCCTGGATTCCCTGGTGGTCCGCGGGCTCGCGAGCTGCGCCTCCTCCGCTGCATCCGTCAAGGGAGTGAGCGCTCCTGCCTCGTCCGACAGCGGTGGACCGCGCTACCGGGCGGCTTCGCCCGCCCTCGCCCTGGGACCGCTGCTGGAAGCCCGCCGCTCCTCCCTGCACCAGGTCGAGTCGCTGATGGCCACTCTCGCCGAGCGGCACCGTTCGGCCCAGGCCCACGCGTCGGGGGCCCCGGTCGAGGTGCTCTCGGGGGTCGTGGCCATCCGCCGGAGACTGCTGTCGATGCAGGAACGGGCCACCACCGAGGTGTGCAGCCTGATGCCGCTCCGGAGGCAGCGGTTCTCGGTGATCAGTTTCGAGGACAACCACGACGAGATCGAGGACGAGCTCATCCGGCGCGGAGTGGCCCTGCGGGCCGTCATCGAACGCGACTGGCTGGAGGATCCGCGGACCTCCGCCGCCATGTCCGCCTACGTCGCGCAGGGGCAGCAGATATCCGTGGTCGACACCTTGCCGATCAAGCTGATCGTCGTCGACCGGGAGATCGCGCTGCTCCCGCTCGATCCGGAGCGCGACGACACGGAACCCGTCGCACTGGTCGTCCACCGTACCGGGCTTCTGGTCGCCCTCAGTTCGCTCTTCGAGGCGCAGTTCGCACGAGGCAGACTTCTCGGTCCCTCCGACGCGCCCGCGGACGGTGCGGACGGCACCGGGCCCGCGCAGGAGGACCGCAGGATCCTCGCACTCCTGCACCTCGGTATGACGGACTCGGCGATCGCCCGCCACCTGGGCGTGGGCCACCGAACGGTCCAGCGTCGCCTCCAGAAACTCATGGCACAGGTGGGCGCGTCCACGCGCTTCCAACTCGGCTGGCACGCGGCGCGCAACGACTGGATCGACGGGCCGACCACACCGCCGCCCGAGCACCCGCAGGAGCACGGCGGGTCCTGAGTCGCTGTTCGGCCCTTCACGTCCGTGCCGGCAGCGCCGTGTGCGGACGAACCCTCGCCCGCGCGACGTCAGGACAGCGTGACGCCGCCCTTGGACTCGGATCCGCCGAAGCGCTCGCAGTACCTCCTCGCATCCTCGTCGTGACCTCGCCGAAGAGGAGAGGAGACACCTCGAAGGGTGTTGCGGCCCGCAGGAGGTCCAGCGCCCGGGCCCGGTCCGAGGCGATCCGGATCAGGTCGGCCCGTCCGCCCTGCCGCCTTCCGCAGGAGTGGACGCAAACCCGACAGGTGCGCTCCGTCCTAGGGGCGCAGCCGCGCGGCGTCGGCGCCGAGACGCGCCCTCTCGCGGGGTTCCCTCCGGTGCGGCGCTCCGTACGGCTGCACCCCCGCACGTCCACGGGGACGGCGGAGCGGCGAGCGTTACGGCGACGGAGAGTGATCCACGGGGGCGCTCGCGCGGGACGGTCCCGGCCGTCGACGCCGAAACGGTGTGTCACGAGAGCGTCAGCGTGGGCAGGATGCGCCCCACCCCTTCGAGGGGTTTTTGGCGGAGCGTCAGCACTTCTCGGCCCGCCCTGAACGCCTTGGGGCAGCCGACGAAGACCGTTCTTCCCCGCAGCGCACGCGCCCGCACTGCGCCCCCAAGTGACCCGATTTTCACCGGTGTTCAGCGTTTATCTACGCGCGGAGCTATGGCTACCGAACGATCATTCGGGCATATCAGACTACTTCTCGCACAGCCATTACCGGCCGGTACTCCGAGCTGCTAAAAACTGGATCGCTCCACGAACCGCCCTCGCACCCCCCACCTTCCGAAGGGCCACCGGCCATGTCAGTGCGTAGATTCTGGGCATCCCTCTCCACCCTGGCCATCGCGGCCGTCGCCGCGCTGGGAGTCGCTCAGCCGGCCTCCGCCGCCACGGGCGGTTACGTCGCTCTCGGCGACTCCTACTCCTCCGGCGTCGGCGCCGGCAGCTACATCGCGGACAGCGGCGACTGCCACCGCTCGACCAAGGCGTATCCGTACCTCTGGGCCGCCGCCAACTCCCCCTCCTCCTTCGCCTTCGTCGCCTGTTCGGGTGCGACGACATCGACTGTCGCCGGCAGCCAGTTGAGCGCGCTCAGCTCCTCGACCGCTCTGGTCAGCATCTCGGCGGGCGGCAATGACGTCGGCTTCGCCGACGTCATGCAGACCTGCGTGCTGTCGGGCGAGGCCACCTGCGTCAGCAGTGTGAACGCGGCGGTCACGAAGGCGCAGACCGTCCTCCCGAGCCGTCTCGACTCCCTCTACGGCTCCATCCACGCGAAGTCCCCTTCGGCCCACGTGGTGGTCCTGGGTTACCCGCACTTCTACAAGCTGTCCGGCAGCTGCATCCTGGGTCTCAGTGAGAACTCCCGGAAGGCGATCAACAACGGGGCGGACGCCCTGAACGCCGTCATCGCCAAGCGCGCGGCCAACGCCGGGTTCACCTACTCGAGCGTGGTGGACGAGTTCACCGGCCATGAGCTCTGCTCGGGCGACGCCTGGCTCAACAGCGTCTCGCTGCCGGTCTACAACTCCTACCACCCCAAGGCCGCCGGCCAGTCCGGCGGCTACCTGCCCGCCTTCCGCTCGGCGCTGTAGGTCCCGCGCCTCCGGCTGCCCGCACACCGCCACCCCCCACACGCACAGGGCTCCCCGGCCGCACGCCGGCTCGGGAGCCCTGTGCCATGACAGCCCGGCCGCTGCGCGCGTGACCGGGGTCCGCGGACGGGGGACACAGCCGTCACGCGAGGCCGGAGCGCAGGAACCTCACGAGCGGCGGTCACGCGCGAGGTGCGCGTGTCCGGGGCGCGAGCGTTCGCCTCCGGGTCAGACGCGCTCGGAGAGATGGGCGCGGCCCGCCGGCGGCTGGTACGGCTCCGGCCAGAAGTCGGTGACGGCGGTGATGCGGCCCCTGGCGTCGAACGAGAAGAAGTGGATGCCGTCCAACTCGGTGCCCCCGACGGTGAACAGCGTGCGCGCGGCCGCCTGTCCACCGAGGCCGTCCGGGCCCGCGCCGGCCGGAGACTCGGGCAGGTCGGCCACGATCCGGTCGATCCGCACGTGCCAGTCGCCCGGGTACTCACGGTTGAACCGCACGCACCGCTCCTTGCCCCGGATCACCTCGCGGGTCTGCGGCACCTCGAACACGACGTCGTCGTCGAGAGTGGCCGCGAACGCCTCCCAGTCACGGGCGTCCGCAGCGGTCCAGTACGTCTCCACGGTCTTGCGCAGAACAGCGGTCGAGACCGTGCCCGCGCTCATCTCTGCAGTCATGGAACGAGTCTGGACCCCACCACTGACAATCGCGCCGACCTGCGAAAACGGCCAACTGCTGCCCCTCGTCGGGCCCGTCGCCCCGGCGTGCGACCACGCGGCGCGGACGACACACCACCTCCTCGCGGGCGCGGTCGGGCGCGTTCCGGCGCGAGGGGCGGAGGAAACTCGAACAGGACGAGTTCTCCGATCGTTTCGCAGGGAGAGAAGGACCGTGCGCCGCGTCCCCGGTACGAGGTTTGATGGGGGCATGAGCGACACACAGAACGCCCCGACCCCGCCCGACTGGGAGCAGCGGTTCCGCGCACCCCGGGTCTCCCTGCCCGACTGGGCGGAGGACGCCCCGGAGCGTGGCCTGTTCGTGTCGAACGCGACGGGGACGTACGAGCTGTACGCGTGGGACCGGACGACCGGTGAGCAGCGCCAGGTGACCGACCGGCCGAACGGCACGACGGACGGGGCACTGACCCCGGACGGCACCGGCATCTGGTGGTTCAGCGACACGGACGGCGACGAGTTCGGCGTCTGGATGCGGCAGCCCTTCGGTGGCGGGGAGGACGTGCCGGCGGCGCCGGGGCTGGCGGCGTCGTATCCGGCAGGGCTCGCGATCGGCCGGGACGGCACGGCCGTCGTCGGCCGGTCCACCGACGAGGACGGGACGACGATCCACCTGGTACGCCCGGACGGCGCGGGGGACGTGGAGATCTACCGGCACCGGGAGTCGGCCGGGGTGGGAGACCTTTCGCACGACGGCACCCTGATCGCCCTGGAGCACACCGAACACGGCGACGCCATGCACTCGGCGCTGCGGGTGGTGCGTCCGGACGGCACCACGGTGGCCGAGCTCGACGACACCGAGGGCGGCACGAAGGAACTGGGTCTGGCGGTCATGGGGTTCTCACCCGTCGCCGGTGACACCCGGCTACTGGTCGGGCATCAACGCCGGGGCCGTTGGGAGCCGATGGTCTGGGATCCGGTCGCGGGCACGGAGACGGAGCTGGCGATCGACCTGCCGGGCGACGTGAGCGCCGAGTGGTATCCGGACGGCTCCGCGATCCTGATCGAGCACGGCTTCGAGGCCCGCAGTGAGCTGTGGCGCCATGAACCGGGCCGGCCGGAGCCGGTGCGGGTGGAGACGCCTCCCGGTTCGGTGTCGGGCGCCACCGCCCGCCCGGACGGGACGGTGGAGTACCTGTGGTCCTCGGCCGCCCATCCGCCGGTCGTACGGTCCACCACGGGCGCGGTGGTCCTCGACCCGCCGGGCCCCAAGGCCCCCGCCTCGGTTCCGGTACGGGACGCGTGGGTGGACGGGCCGGGCGGTCGCGTCCACGCCCTGGTGCAGACCCCGGCCTCGGGCGAGGGCCCGTTCCCCACCGTCTTCGAGATCCACGGCGGGCCGACCTGGCACGACAGCGACGCGTTCGCCTCCGGCCCGGCAGCTTGGGTGGACCACGGCTTCGCGGTCGTGCGGGTGAACTACCGCGGTTCGACCGGGTACGGCCGGGCCTGGACCGACGCGCTGAAGCACCGGGTCGGGCTGATCGAGCTGGAGGACATCGCGGCGGTCCGGGAGTGGGCGGTCGCCTCGGGCCTCGCCGACCCGGAGCGGCTGGTGCTGGCCGGTGGGTCCTGGGGTGGCTATCTGACCCTGCTGGGCCTCGGTACCGAGCCGGACGCCTGGGCCCTCGGCCTGGCCGCCGTGCCGGTCGCGGACTACGTCACGGCGTACCACGACGAGATGGAGGCGCTGAAGGCGATGGACCGCACCCTTCTCGGCGGCACTCCTGAGGAGGTCCCGGAGCGGTTCGAGGCGTCCTCGCCGCTGACCTACGTCGACGCGGTGCGCGCCCCGGTCTACATCTCGGCGGGCGTCAACGATCCTCGCTGCCCCATCCGCCAGGTGGAGAACTACGTGGACCGGCTGAAGGCCCGGGACGCGGTGCACGAGGTCTACCGCTACGACGCCGGCCACGGCTCGCTGGTGGTGGAGGAGCGGATCAAGCAGGTCCGGCTGGAGCTGGAGTTCGCGCTGCGCCACCTCCCGGCGGCGCGAAAGCCGGCAGCGGACACGTCGGGAGGCCCGGAGGCAGACGCCTGAGTCGTACGGTCCGGCCTCCGCGCGCGGCCGGCGACGGATCGGAAGCCGAGTCGCGGCGGAGCCGGACCAGGGCCGGACCAGGGCCGGACCGGGGCCGTCGGCGGCGAGGCGGAGGCGGTGCGGGGTCGGCCGCGGTGCGGACCGGCGGCGGTGCGGACCGGCGGCGGGGGCAGGGCGGACCGGCGGCTGACGTGAGAGCCGCATGAACGGGTGCCCCTCCTCCGGGCCGGTGGGGCGGAGACCGTACGGTATTGGGGTGTACCGGTTCCTGCTGACCCCGCGATGGTGGGGGATCAACGTCTTCGTCGTGCTGGCCATCCCGTTCTGCGTGTTCATGGGCACCTGGCAGCTCGGCCGTTTCGAGGACCGCGTGCAGACGCACGAACAGGCCGAGAAGCAGCCGGAACCCGGTACCCGTGCGGCGAAGCCGCTGGACTCGCTGTTGCCGGTGGACACGGTCACCTCCGGCCGTCCCGCCACGGCGACGGGGACCTTCGCGGACCAGTTCCTCGTACCGGGGCGCGAGCTGGACGACCGCACCGGCTTCTACGTCCTGGACATGCTGCGTACGGACGGCGGCAAGGCGCTGCCCGTCGTACGCGGCTGGATGCCCGGCGACACCGGGCGGGCGCGGGCGAACGGCACGGTTCCTCCGGCGCCCACCGGCAGGGTCACGGTCACCGGCGATCTCCAGGCTTCGGAGAGCGCCACCAGTGACGGCGTGAACAGCGCGGGCGGCCTGCCCGGGGGCGAGCTCGGCATCATCAGCGCGGCGTCGTTGGTGAACCTCGTGCCGTACGACGTCTACGACGCCTGGGTGACGCTCCCCGCGAGCGGCATCGGCGGGGCCGACGACTACGGCAACGGCATGCGAGCGGTGCCGGCCGCCGCCGCGCAGGGCAGTGGGCTGGACCTGAAGGCCTTCCAGAACCTCGGCTACACCGGGGAGTGGTTCGTCTTCGCCGGGTTCGTGCTCTTCATGTGGGTCCGACTGCTGCGGCGCGAGGCGGAGACGGCCCGGGACATCGCCCTGGGCCTCGTCCCCGACCCGGCCGCCTCGACCGATGCCGACACAGCCGCCCCTAACCCGGTCCCCGCAGCCGCAGCCGCAGCCGGAGGGACGACGGCCGACGCTGCCGTGGCTGCCGAAGCGGGTGAGCCCGCGGGCGCCTCTGCCGGAACGTCCGCCCGCAACGAGTGAGACCGGCGGCGACCAGGACCGGCGCCGAGCCGGTCCGGGGCGCTGACCGGCGGCAGGTGGGACCGGCGTGCACCCGCTGCCCGTGAGGCCGGTGCGCGGACCCCGCGGCGGGCGGCGCCGCGTGCGGGCTACGACGCCGCGAGGATGCCGGTGCGGTAGATCGTGCCGGCACAGGCGTGGGTGATCGTGGTCTCCGCGGTCGGCCCGCCCGCTTCCGGGACGTGCGTCACTGCGACGCTCCCCTCGGACGTGACGGTGTCCTCCGTGAGGAACTGCGTCTCCACGCTCGCCGCCTGGTCCTCCCCCTCGACCGTCCCGGTCGGCACCTCGGTCGGAGTCGGTGCGGGGGTCGTGGCGGTGGGGCAGGTCTCCGTCGGCACCCAGGCGAACTGCACCTCGTACGACATCTGGGGCTCCAGCACCACGGCGGTCGCCTCACTCGAGGGGTCGGGGAGGCCGACGGCCGGATCGCCCGCCACGTGCTGCACGACCACGATCTTCGTCGCGTCGGCAGCGCCCGTCGTCGTGAAGCCCACGGTGCCGCCGGTGCTGACCGAGCAGTTGGTGGCGGAGGTGTTGGCGATCCGGAAGGTCCCGTACACCGTGCCGTTCGTGTCGGCCGTTCCGGTGAAGGCGGAGGCGACCCCGAGCTGGTCGGCCGCGCACGTGGGCAGAGCGGCGATCGAGGCGAGCTCCTCCTGGCCCACGGCCCCCGGGCCGGCGCTGTCGGGGTCGGCCGTTTCGTCGGCCTCGGAAGGAGTGACGCTGGGATCGGGCTTTCCGTCGTGCCGGTCGTCCGTCCCCGGCGCGGGCTGCCCCTCGCTCTGCTTCTCCCCCTCGGCCGCACCGGACGCGTCTCCCTGCTGGCTCTGGGAGTTCTGTCCGTGCGCGGCGAGGGAGGGAGCGGTGGCGGCGGTGCTGTCGGAGTTCGCCACGTGGACGAAGGCGGGTACGGCGGTACCGATCAGCAGGGCCGCCGCGGCCGCGCCGACGACGGCCTGACGGCGGCGTGCCCGTCGGGCGGGTACGGCCCGGTGCAGATGCTGCAGCGCGTCCTCGGTGGGTTCGAGGTCCTGGACGGCACCCCGCAACAGGCGTCGCAACGCCTGCTCGTCGTCGGTGTCGCCACCGTCACCCAGACCGCTGCCGCCCAGGCTGCTGCCGCCGACATCACTGCCGTCCGCGTTGCTGCCGCTCAGGCCGCTGCGGCCCGGTCCTCCGCCCCGCACGAACAGCTCGCGGAGGCCGCCGTCGCTGAGGGCGCCGTCACGGAGTGCGCCGTCGGGGAAGTTGCCGAGGCGGACGGCGTCGCTGTCCGGGCCGGCCGCCGCGTCGCGTACGGCGAAGAGCCGGGTCAGGGTGCCCGCGTCGGTCGCCCTGCCGCGGGGGCTGGGTGCCTTCTCCCGAGCCCGGGACCCGTCCTCCGGCGAGAGGGACGCCTTGGCGTGCTGGTCGGACGGTCCGCCGTCGGGCCCGTCGGAAGGGCTGCCGCCCTTCACTTCACTGCCGGAGGCGATGAGGCTGTCGGGCGCCGATCCGCTGGTGCTGCCGAAGGCGGAAGCGGCGTGCCCGTCGGCGTCGGAGGCGGAGTGCGCGCCGGAAGCCGCGGAGTGCGCGCCGGAAGCCGCGGAGTGCGCGCCGGAAGCCGCGGAGTGCGCGCCGGAAGCCGGGGAAGCGTCGGCACCACCGGCGGCACCACCGGAAGGGCGGACCGCGTCACCATCGGCCGTTTCGTCGCCGGACGCATCACGCCCACCGGCCACGTCACTGCCGGCCGCGGCGTGGTCGGCCCCGGCCCGGGCCGCCGCGTCACCGTCGGCCGTGTCGTCGTACCGGCCGGACGGTGTGCGTACCGGAGGGCCGTGTTCCTCGTCGGCTCCGCGCGTGCGCCCGGTTGGGTCGGCCGCCTCTGTGTCGCCGGCCGCCTCTGTGTCTCCGGCTGCCTCCGTGTCAACGGCCGCCTCTGTGTCTCCGACCGCCTCGACACGTGCGGCCGGGCGCTCGGGGTCGGTCTCGGCGTTCGGCTCCTGGTTCGCGTTCGGCTCCTGGCTCGTGTTCGGCCCGTGGTTCACAGTTCCGTTTCCCGTCCGGTCCGGCTCGTGACTGAAGGGGCGCCCGCTCATGCCTGCGCCTCCATCACGAGACGCAGGGCCGCGATCCCGCGCGAACCGTACGCCTTGACCGAACCCAGCGAGATACCCAGGGTGTCGGCGACCTGCGCTTCGGTCATGTCCGCGAAGTAGCGCAGCACCAGCACTTCGCGTTGGCGTCGCTGGAGGCCCTTCATCGCCTTGATCAGCGCGTCCCGTTCCAGCTGGTCGTACGCCCCCTCCTCCGCGCTGGCCATGTCCGGCATGGGCTTGGAGAGCAGCTTCAGCCCGAGGATGCGGCGGCGGAGAGCGGAACGGGAGAGGTTGACGACCGTCTGCCGGAGGTAGGCGAGGGTCTTCTCCGGTTCGCGCACCCGGCTACGGGCCGAGTGCACCCGGATGAACGCCTCCTGGACGACGTCCTCGCAGGAGGCGGTGTCGTCCAGCAGCAGCGCGGCGAGGCCGAGCAGCGAGCGATAGTGGGCGCGGTAGGTCTCGGTCAGGTGGTCGACCGTCGTTCCCGCAGCCACCGCCACCTCAGCACCCTCGCGCTGGGAGGAGAGCCGCACGGGGCTCGTCGTGCTCGCGGAGGTCAGCGGGGCGATCACCGGCATCCCGCCGGTCGCGCGGGACGTGCGCCGCGCGAGCGCGGGCACGCCGGACACAGCCCGCAACGGGCGCACCACCGGGATATCGAGAACCTCTGCCACGCCAGTTGGACACGCTGCCCCCCGTCAGGGTTGTACGCGTGCGGCAGCGCGTTCAGCTCTCTGCGACTTGCCCTCATACGCACCCGCTCTTCCCCAATTGCCCTATTGGTGCGCCCGTCGCGCAAGAAGTGACGGCAAAGACGCCGCACAGCCGACTCACGGTTGCACCGGAGCACAGGCTCATCGTCGGATAGGACAACGGCCCAGCTCAAGTGATGAGGGAAGCTTTATTGAATATGTGACCTTCACAGATCCCACAAAACTGTTTCGATGAGACATTTCGATTTACGCATGCAAAATCCGTGTTCAGGATCTTCGAATGCTCGGACACGCGGCTCGCGACTCGAATCCGGCCCGGGTCACCGACGTGTCACCGAAGTCGCCAGGGATTCGGCGATCTGCGCCACATTGAGCGCTCCGCCCTTTCGCAGATTGTCGCCGCAGAGGAAGAGCTCCAGGGCCTGGGGGTCGTCGAGGGAGCGCCGTACCCGGCCGACCCAGGTGGGGTCGGTGCCCACCACGTCCGACGGAGTGGGGAAGTCGCCCGCGGCGGGGTTGTCGAACAGGACGACGCCGGGGGCGGTGGCGAGGATCTCGTGGGCCCGGGCGACGGTGACCTCGTTCTCGAAGCACAGGTGTACGGACATCGAGTGCGTGGTGACGACGGGGACGTACACGCAGGTGATGGCGGTGCGCAGGTGCGGAAGGCCGAGGATCTTGCGGCACTCGTCGCGGATGGAGCGTTCCGCGGAGGACCAGCCGTCGCCCGCGGCCGTACCGGCCCAGGGGACGACGTTCAGCGCGACGGGGGCGGGGAACGGGCTGGTGGCCCGGTCGCCGAGTGCGCGGCGTACGTCTCCGGGGCGGGTGCCCAGCTCCCTGCCGGCGGGGTGGGCGCCGGCGACGACGCCGAGCTCCTCGCGCAGGGCCGCGACACCTTCGCGGCCCTGGCCGCTCACGGCCTGGTAGGTGGAGACGGTGAGTTCGCGGAGGCCGAATTCGGCGTGCAGCGCGCCGACCGGGACGATGAGGGAGAGCGTGGTGCAGTCCGGCGAGGCGACCAGGGAGCGCGGCCGGTTGCGGGCGGCGTGCGGGTTGACCTCGGGAACGACCAAGGGCACGTCGTCGTCGAGGCGGAAGACGCTGGAGCTGTCGACGACCACGGCGCCACGGGCGGCGGCGACGGGCGCCCAGAGCGCGGCGACCTTGTCGGGCACCAGGAAGACGGCGACGTCGACGCCGTCGAAGACGTCCTCGCCGATCGGGAGGACTTCCCTCTCCTCGCCGCGTACGACCAGCTTGCGGCCGGCCGAACGCGGGGAGGCGATGAGCTTCACCTCGCCCCAGACGTCCGCGTGCTGCGAGAGGATCTGGAGCATGACGCCGCCGCTCGCTCCGGTCGCACCGACGACCGCGAGCGAGGGGCGGCGTGAGGTCATCGGCCGGTGCCTCCGTAGACGACGGCCTCGTCGGAGTCGCTGTCGAGACCGAAGGCGGTGTGCACGGCGCGCACGGCCTCGTTGACGTCGTCGGCCCGGGTGACGACCGAGATGCGGATCTCGGAGGTCGAGATCAGCTCGATGTTCACCCCGGCGTCGGAGAGCGCCTCGAAGAACCCGGCGGTGACGCCCGGGTTGGTCTTCATGCCGGCGCCGACCAGGGAGATCTTGGCGATCTGGTCGTCGTAGCGCAGCGAGTCGAAGCCGATGGTGCCCTTGGCCCGCTCCAGGGCGTCGATGGCCTTGCGGCCCTCGGCCTTGGGCAGGGTGAAGGAGATGTCCGTCAGCCCCGTGGCGGCGGCGGAGACGTTCTGCACCACCATGTCGATGTTGACTTCCGCGTTGGCGATGGTGCGGAAGATCGCGGCGGCCTCGCCCGGCTTGTCGGGGACGCCGACGACGGTGATCTTGGCCTCGGAGACGTCATGGGCGACTCCGGAGATGATCGCGTGCTCCACCTGCTGGTCCCCTTGCGGCTCGTTGCTGACCCAGGTGCCGCGCAGTCCGGAGAAGGACGAGCGGACATGGATCGGGATGTTGTATCGGCGTGCGTACTCGACGCAGCGGTGCAGCAGCACCTTGGAGCCGGACGCGGCCAGCTCCAGCATGTCCTCGGAGGAGATCCACTCGATCTTCCGGGCCTTCTTGACGACCCGGGGATCGGCGGTGAAGACGCCGTCCACGTCGGTGTAGATCTCGCAGACCTCGGCTTCGAGTGCCGCGGCGAGTGCCACGGCGGTGGTGTCGGACCCACCGCGGCCGAGGGTGGTGATGTTCTTGCCCTCCTGGCTCACTCCCTGGAACCCGGCGACGATGGCGATGTTGCCTTCGTCGATCGAGGTCCGGATGCGGCCGGGCGTGACATCGATGATGCGCGCTTTGTTGTGGACGGAGTCGGTGATGACACCGGCCTGGCTGCCCGTGAACGACTGGGCTTCGTGACCCAGGTTCTTGATCGCCATCGCCAGCAGGGCCATGGAGATCCGCTCGCCGGCGGTCAGGAGCATGTCGAACTCGCGCCCCGCAGGCATCGGTGACACCTGCTCGGCGAGATCGATCAGCTCGTCCGTCGTGTCGCCCATCGCGGACACCACGACAACCACTTGGTTGCCGCTTCTCTTGGCGTCGACGACTCGCTTGGCGACGCGCTTGATGCCCTCGGCATCGGCTACGGATGAGCCTCCGTACTTCTGCACGACCAGGCCCACGTGCGCTCCTCGCTCATTCCATTACTGCGGTCGGCTCAGTTTAACGAGCAGCCCGGAATCTCCTCGTCCTTACCAGATGGTGAGATGTCCTGCCCACCACATGGTCCGGCGTGTCGTCCCGGGCCGCTCGTAGGGGGTCTATGCCCCTCCCACCAGCCGTCACGCGCGTCTGTGTTCCAGAGCACACGGTTCGCGCCGCCTCCGCAAGCCGGGCCGGGCAGCGGCCGCGCTCGGGCGCCTCCCGGGAGCCGGGGTTGCCCACCTCACGGTCGGAGAGCGCGCCGCCTCAGGGTCGTCACGTAGAGCGCGACCCGGTCACTCGCGGTGTCCAGGACGACTGTCACGTGGTGCGTGCCGCAGGGGTGACCTCGGCGCCACCTCGGCGCGCACGGTGGTCACCTCGGCGCCGGGAGTGCCGGCGTGGGAGACGCTCGGTTCGCTGTTCCAGGTGGCGGGGACGTAGCGGACCTGGAAGGCCGTCGTACCGTCGTCGTTCCCTGGGAGATGAGCACATGACGGGACCGATGCTCGCCACGTGGTCGAGCCCGACGACAGCGGCGAGGGTGTAGCCGCAGGCCGTGTCGACGGCCGGGGCGGCGGTGGCGGCGTAGTCGTCCACCCCGTCGAGGGCGAGATCGGCCTGGCCCCGGAGGGGTTCCTCGTCCGGGAAGCACTCCGGGTGGCGGCCGCACCCGTCGTCCGGCGACGGCAGCTCGAAGAGGTGATCGCCGCCCCCGCGAGCCGTCGTGAAGCTCCGCGTCCGGCACGCGTACTCCGCTCGTCGTTCTCCGGCATGTTCGCCGTCCCCCTGCCCGTTCACCCGTGATGATCACGCGCGGGGGGCGCCATCAGCGCCCGACGACACTCCGCCGAGCTTTTCCACAGGGCTGTGGACCAGGGAGTCGCCCGGTGGAAGTGAAAGTGGACAGCCGGTACGGCCGACGGGCGCGTGGCTCACCTCCGTCGCGGTACCGGCACCGTCCCCGGGCGGCCCGCCGCCGCGCGCAGTTCGGCGACGCGCGCGGCGACGTCCAGCCGCTGCCGGGGGCGTGCCAGGAAGGTGTCCGGGACATCTCCGGTGGCGCCGCCTGCCTCGTCGCGGTCGATGTCTGCACGGCACTCTGCGCAGACCCCGTCGAGCAGCGTGGTCGTGGTCTCGTCCTCGTCGCAGAAGAGGCACATCATCAGCGCCCCCGCGACCTCCTCGCGCCCGGTGTGCGGCGCGTTCGGCGCGATCGGACCGTTCGGTCCGGACTGCTGGGCGGGCGGCATCTTCTTCTCCAGTCGTTGACGCAGGAAGGCACCGGCGGAGTGCACCACCGGCGGGAGCCCCGAGGTGAGGACATGGGTGGTCCGGTCGCGCCCCAGGCCCCGGACCAGCCACTCACCGGCCAGGGGTTCCAGTTCGCCGCACTCGTCGGCGGAGAGCTGCAGCCGGGGGTCCCGGTCACCAAGTGCGGCGAGCAGGTCGTACGCCTCCGACCGGGGCGCCCTGGCACCGGGCTCCGGAACCGGCGCGGCGGCTTCGAGGGAGCGGGCGGCGGCGGAACCGGGCGGCGGCGCGTCCATCCGCCCCGCCATCAGGTCACCGATCGAGGCGACCACCGAAGCCACCTCCACGGGGGACACCTGGCTGCGGGCCACTGCACCGCCGGCCCCCGCCACACCGGGATCTGCCGTCAGCTGATCCGCCGTGAGCGCATCCGTTGAGGGCTGATCCGTTGAGGGCTGCGCGGCGGAAGGCTGCGCGGCGGAGCGCCGAACCGCTGCGAGCCGATCATCCGTCAGCCGATCGGCGGGAGGCTCCGCACCGGCCGGCCGAGCCTCGTGCCAGGGCGCCGCCCCCGGTACCCGCGCACTCGGCGCACCCGTATCCGTCGCTCCCGCCCCCACCGCTCCCCCGTCGGACCCCACCGGGCCCGACACCACCGCCGGAGCGGGCGGCTGGCCGGTCACGTCGATGCCGCGCACGAACCGTACGAACTGCGCCCACCAGGCGGCGTTCCGCGCCGTCCGGGAGAAGTACGTGCGGGTCACCCACTGCATGCTGCCGCTGGAACCCGTCAAGTGGACCTTGATGCGGCGGAGATGGCCCTCGCGGGTCAGCCGGTCGAGGGCGCTGCGGCAGGCCTGCTGACCGTAGTCGGGGAGCTCTTCGGCGAGGGTCTTGTAGCCGATCGCGGCGCCTTCGGGCAGCCGGTCGATGTACGCCCCGATGGCCGCCTCCCGCGCGGCCAGGTGCCGGAAGTCGCGGGCATGCGGCGGAGCTTGGTCGGGTGCGTGGCGCTTGCCGTACCCGGCTTTCGCCATGGGGTGGGCGGGCGCGCGCAGGGCGGCACTAATGTGGGCGCTAGCCATGGTGGATCGACCTTTTCTCGATCTAGCCTCGGTCAGGCCCCGGTTGGTGTTGTCGCACCGCCGGGGTCGTCCGTTTTCTGGGTGGTTTGAGGTTGCTCAACGCGAACCTAGAGCGCGACTACGCTTCGGCGCAAGCTGATCACGGAAAGTCATCCCTACCGCCTACGCGCTCGTCTCGCCCGCTCGCTGCGACGCTCGACGCGGCAGGGAAAAGGAGGGTGGGTGGGTGGGATTGAACCTGACCACCCATTCCTACAGAGAGGGCTCGGAGTTCGAAGCTCGGAGCCCGAGGCCCGGAACTCAGGGCTCGGCGCTCGGGGCTTGAGCTCCGGGCGGACCTGCGGAAAAAGCGCCGTACCGGGCCATCGATCAGCTGCCCGTGAAATCACTCGTCCGTGGAAGCAGCGGAGACGTCCGGGGACTGCGAGGACGGACGAGGATCGCGACCATCGGGCGACCGGACCCCGCCGCCTAGAAGGTCCGTCACGAACGCCGTGGGAGGGGGTGCGGACGGTCGTCCGGCCCCGCTACGGGGCCGGGAACGCGACCTCCACGGACACCGGTCGGTCCGGCGTGGTCCTCGTCGCCCGCCGTCCGCCGTCCCGTGACGGCCGTCCCCGCGGGGAGTTGCCACCGTCCGGCGCGACGGACCTCAGGCGGTGCGGGAACCCTGGCGCAACGCATCGGCCGCGATCCGCAGCGCCGCGCGCGCGACTTCGTCCAGGGTGCGGTCCGAACGTTCCGGCTTCCAGGCGTACTCCTCGGCGGCCACCCGCAGCGCGACATTGATCACGGCGGCCGCCACCCGGGGAGCCAGTGCGTCCGGCGACTCCTCCGAGCGCTCGGCGAGAGCTTCCGCGAGGACCGATTCGGCCTCCAGATGGGTCTGGAGCCATACCGACCGAAGCCCCGGTTCGGTGCGGGTCAGCCGTACCAGGCTGAGCACGTCCGCCGATCCGGCGGTGGGGCGCATGGCCTCGGGCCGCATGGTTTCCAGTACGTCGATGAGCGGCTCACGGCCGGAGCTGTGGCGGAGCGCTTCGGCGAGGGCGTCGACACCGACCGCGAGCAGCGGCTGGACGCACGCCTCCTTCGTCGGGAAGTACCGCCAGAGCGTGCGGGTCGAGACACCCGCCGCCGCCGCGATCTCGTCGGCGGAGGTCGCGGCGACCCCCTTCTCCGAGAACAGCCGTACGGCGACCTCCGCGATCTCCAGCCGAGTCGCCGCCTTGCGGCGCTCGGTCAGTGGCGGACGGCCGGAGCGGGCGGGCCGCACGGCGGAGGTCGGAGCGTCTCCCATGGCGCCCAGCCTAACGATCTCCGCAGCGTGACAGAGCACGACGTACGAGCACGCAGCGACTTGTCGACTCCCAGTGCCTTACGAGCACTTAATGACTTTCTGGCACTACACGCCAAAAAAACGTACAGTCCGGGGCGGAACGTCGAAGCAAGGAGCACCACCATGACCACCCCCAGCACATTCCAGGACCGCAGCGTCGTCGTCACCGGTGCCGGATCGGGCATCGGCAGGGCCACCGCTCTCCAGTTCGCCGCACAGGGCGCGAAGGTGCTCGTCGCCGACCTGGACAGGGAGCGGGCCGAGCAGACCGTCGCCGACATCGCGGCGGACGGCGGCACGGCCGTCGCGGTGGTGGGTGACCTCAGCGAGCAGAGCGTGGTGGACGAGGTCGTCTCCACGGCCGTGGAGACCCTCGGCGGCCTGGACGTACTCGTCAACAACGCCGGGATCATGGACTCGATGTCGGCTGCGGCGGACGTCTCGGACAGCGAGTGGGAGCGGGTCATCCGCATCAACCTCACCGCGCCGTTCCTGCTGACCCGGGCCGCGATCCCGCACATGCTCGCGGCCGGGAAGGGCGCCATCGTGAACACCGCGTCGGAAGCGAGCCTGCGCGGCTCGGCGGCGGGAGCCGCGTACACCGCGTCGAAACACGGCATCGCGGGCCTCACCAAGTCGACCGCCGTCATGTACCGGGGCCAGGGCATCCGCACCAACGCCATCGCTCCCGGAGGCACCGCCACCAACATCCAGGTGCACGCGGACCGCGACGCACTCGGTCCGGGCGTCCTCGGCGCCTACATGGGCAACGTCGGCAAGCCGGCGAGCGCCGAGGAGCAGGCCGCGGCGATCGTCTTCCTCGCCTCGGACGCCGCGAGCAACATCAACGGCGTGATCCTCGCCGTGGACAATGGCTGGTCGGCGGTCTGACCCGCGGCCCCGTCCGGTAACTCTCCCCGCGCCGTCCCGCGCACCCACCTTCGTCCCCCGGGCCGCCTCACGGCCCGGGAACGACGGTGGTCGCCTCACTGCCCGGGAGCAACGGGCGTCCGCCCACCGCCCGGGAGCATCGGGCGTCCCTCCGCACCGCCCGGGAGCAACGGGCCTCCACCTCCGGCTACTTCACCGGGCGGAGCCCCAGCGGACCCGCGATCTCCTCGACCATCACCAGGCCCGCCGCCTCGGCGAGGTCGTCGTCACCCGGGTCCTGGTCGATGTCCAGCCCGTCCAGCTCCGCCAGCGGCTGGTTGAGACGGATGTGCGCGATCAGCGACTGGAGGGCCCGCAGGGTCGCGGAGGCCGTCGAGCCCCAGTTGGAGAAGTACGAGAACTGCCACCACCACAGCGCCTCGGCGGTCCGGTCCGCCTCGTAGTGGGCGAGGCCGTGGCCCAGGTCGGTGACGAGGTCGGCCAGGTCGTCGGAGATGCGGTGGGGCACGGGTGCCTTGCGGGGCTCGTACGGGTCGAAGACCTCGGAGTAGACGTCGATGGGCTCCAGCAGAGCCGCGAAACGCTCCCGCAGGCCGTCCGCGTCCGGTTCGGCGCCCAGGTCCGGCTCGTACCGCTCGTCGGGCAGTACGTCCTCGTGCGCACCGAGCCGGCCGCCCGCGAGCAGCAGCTGCGAGACCTGGAGGAGGAGCACCGGTACGGCTTCCTCCGGCTCCTCGACCTTGGACACCTCGGTGACCGCGACGATGAACGTCTTGATCTGGTCCGCGATCTGGACGGCGAAGTCGTCGGGGTCCTGCATGACGGAGTTCAGCGTGGCGTCAGACATCGAGGGAACCTCCCGTGGGCACCTGAGAGAGCGGCGGTGGCTGGAACCTCTGCAACGTACCCGCGTCAGACATCGAGAAGCCGCCTCCCCTCGAACGCGCGGCCCAGGGTCACTTCGTCCGCGTACTCCAGGTCCCCGCCCACGGGCAGACCACTGGCGAGACGGGTGACGCGGAGCCCCATCGGCTTGACCATCCGCGCCAGATACGTCGCGGTGGCCTCGCCCTCGAGGTTCGGGTCGGTCGCCAGGATCAGCTCGGTGATGGAGCCGTCGGCGAGCCGGGCGAGCAGCTCACGGATGCGCAGATCGTCGGGGCCGACACCCTCGATGGGACTGATCGCACCGCCCAGCACGTGGTAGCGGCCCCGGAACTCGCGGGTCCGCTCGATCGCGACGACGTCCTTCGGCTCCTCGACCACGCAGATGACCGACAGGTCACGACGGGTGTCCCGGCAGATGTTGCACTGCTCCTGCTGCGCGACGTTGCCGCAGATCGAGCAGAAGCGGACCTTGTCCTTGACCTCCAGGAGGGCATGGGCGAGGCGCCGGACATCGGTCGGCTCCGCCTGCAGAACGTGGAAGGCGATCCGCTGCGCGCTCTTGGGACCGACGCCCGGGAGCCTGCCCAGTTCGTCGATGAGGTCCTGAACAACGCCTTCGTACAACGGAACGCCTTTCCTTCAATTCCTGCTCGTACCGTAGTGGGTACGCGTCAGTACCAATAGGGGGGTCGGACGGGCCGCTCGCCGGAGACGGCAGGGGGTCGTGGCGGGCCCGGACGACGGCTCGACGCCAGGCCCTCAGAAGGGGAGGCCGGGCATGTCGCCCAGTCCCTGGGCGAGCGGGCCGAGCTTCTGCTGCTGGAGGACGGCCGCGTTCTCGTTGGCCGCGTGGACGGCGGCGACCACGAGGTCGGCCAGGGTCTCCGTGTCCTCGGGATCGACCGCCTTGGGGTCGATGACGAGAGCGCGAAGCTCGCCGGAGCCGCTCACGGTGGCCTTCACCAGGCCGCCACCCGCCTGCCCCTCCACCTCGGTCCGCGCCAGCTCGTCCTGAGCCTCCGCGAGATCCTGCTGCATCTTCTGGGCCTGCTGCAGCAACTGCTGCATATTGGGCTGACCACCACCGGGAATCATGGTCGCTCCTGGGCTTTCCGTCGACGGATGTTTGGTTAAAACGAGCGTACGTGCTCGTCCTCTGCCCCGCTTCACCCGTAGGAAGCAACTCTTTCGAGTGAGATTCGCCGCCGCCGGAAAACGCCCTATACCTGACCAGAGCCCGACAGCACGCTGCATTACCGCGATTTCGCGCCCAGGGCCCACCATTCGGCGGTAGGAAGAGCATGCGTACCGCCACACTCACCCGCACCGCCGGTCACGCAGGGTCCGTGCAGCCGACCGGCAGAGTTGGCGCAGCGAGTCAGTCGGCGGAGTCGGTGAACGTCAGTGGAGTTACCCGAGTCAGACCCTCCGTAGTTCCACGCAGAGTGCAGAGGAGTGCGCCGGTGAGCCAGCCGGAGACGCCGCCCGAGGGGCCGCCCCGCAAGGAATCCGCTGCGGGGTCATCCGGTGACACCACCGGAATCACGCATTCCGCTACTGCCCCGGGACCAGGAGCGCCGGAGTCGGGGGGGCCGGGGCGCGATCTCCCCGCGCGAGCCTTCCCGCTCGGCGACTGGGGCGAGCCCGCCGAACGCCTGGACGAGTTGTACCAGTGGGTGGAGACGGGCGCGCTGGAGACGGTGGCCTGGTACCTCAAGGACCGCACCTGGAAGCGGCGCGGCGCCCGCGGACTGCGGGTGGCCACCTCCGTCGGGGTCGTCGCGGGCGCGGGGCTGCCGCTGCTCGACCTGACGGGCGCTCTGCACGACGCGGCGGGGTACGGCTACTTCTCGCTGCTGCTCGGCGCGGCCTCCATGGCCTGCGACCGGTACTTCGGCCTGACCTCAGGCTGGATAAGGGATCTGGCCACCGCGCAGGCCGTGCAGCGCAGGCTCCAGGTGTTGCAGTTCGACTGGGCCTCGGAGTCCGTACGAGAGGTGCTGGGCCCGACCGAGGGGACCGCGAGCGAGGCCGCCGAGCGCTGCCTCGGGGTGCTGCGGCGCTTCTCCGAGGACATCACGGAGCTCGTACGGTCCGAGACGGCGGACTGGATGGTGGAGTTCCGCGCCGGGCCCGCACCCATGGGGATGCAGTCACTGGCGACGGGCACCGGCATCGGCCGGGGCGAGCACCCCGGGCCACCCGGACGCTTCTCGATGCCCTCGGTGGCCCGGCCGAACATGCCCCGGCAACGACCGCCCGAGCCGCCCCGGTGAGGAGTGGCCTCACCGGGACGACGTCCGCGCGGTGCGCCGTCAGCTGAAGATGATCATCGAGCCCTGCGCGAGACTGCGGGTCACCGCCGCGTGCAGGCCCAGCCAGACGTGCCGCTCCCGGGCGAAGGGACTCGCGTCGTACGCGATCGGGTCGGCCGGCTCCTCCAGTTCGGTGGGCCGGGTGGGCGGCGCGGGGGCCGCCGGCGGGTTCCCGGGGTCGATGCCGAGAGACGGTGCGACGAACTCCAGTTCGCGCAGCAGGCCGTGCGAGGATCCGAGCGGACCGCCTCCCTCCAGCAGTGCGTCGTTGGAGAGGGGCACCGGGAAGTCCACCGGGACGTACGCGCCGGCGTGGTCGAAGTGCCAGACCAGGTGGGACTGCTGCGCGCTCTGCTCGAACATCTCCAGCAACTGCTCGTAGTCCCCGCCGAGTCCGTCGACGGGCGTGACCGCCAACCCGCTGAGCTGGAGCAGGTAGGCCCGGCGCAGGAAGTGCAGCGCCTCGTAGTCGAAGCCGGCGACCGGGGCCACGTCCCCGGTGAGGCCCGGCATGTACGCGTACACGGGGACGGGCGGCAGTCCGGCCTCGCCCAGCGCGTTGTCGTAGACGGCGATCTCTTCGGCGAAGGGGTTGTCGGGGCTGTGGCACAGCACATCGACGAGGGGGACGAGCCACAGGTCACAGGCCACGAAGTCTCGCTCTCACACGGTTGGGCGCTCGTCGGGACAGCGTAATGCGGCAGGTGGGCCGCGCACAGGGTCTCGACGGCCACGGAACCGGGACGAATCCGGATACGGGAGGAGCCCGGCACCTCACGGGTCGCAGACGGCCCGGGGGACGACCCGGGCCCCGGGCGTACCGCGAGGTGGGGCGGCAGAGGGTGGGCGGGGCGAGCGGTGCGGACTGCCGCGCCGGGGTGAGCGGCGAAGGGGCGCGCCTGCCGGGGTGAGCGGCGGCGGGCCGGAGTCGAGCGGCAGGGGCCGAGCGGGGCGCTTCGGCGGCCGGTGCCTCTCAGTCCCTGCTCACTGGCGCGTCCGCCGGCGGGGTGCGCTCCGCGGCCAGCAGCTGTTCCGCCCATTCCACTTCCCGGGCGTAGTACGCGCGCAGCATCGCGAGCACCGCCGCCCGGTCCTCTGAGGTGACGGCGTCGGCGAGCGCCTCGTGGTCGAGCCAGAGCAGTCGGTCCCGCTCGGCGCTGGTGGGGTGGGTACGGAGCCGGTGCAGCAGGAAGACCCAGCCCTGAACCCGGAGGGTGGCGAGGAACTCGCTGATGTGGGGGTTGCCGACGAACGCGCTCAGCTCCCGCCAGAAGCGCAGGTCGTAACCGATGAGTACGTCCAGCTCACCGCCCTTCGCGGCGCGGGACGCCTCGGAGGCGCGGCGCCGGACCGACGCCATCGCCTCGCCCCTGACCGCGGGCGGCCGGCAGCCGCTGAAGACGCCCTCCACGATGACGGATCGCGCCTGCACGATGGAGCGGTAGTCCCCGGCGCTGAACACGCGGACCTGGAATCCGCGGTGTTCGTCGGAGACCAGGAGGCCCTGGGAGGTCAGGTCGAAGAGCGCCTCGCGGACGGGCGTCGCGGAGACCCCGTACTGCTCGGCGATCTGCTTGACGGTGAATTCCTTGCCCGACGGCAGACGTCCCGCGAGGACTTCGTCACGCAGGGCGCCGGAGATTTGGCGCCGCAGCGTGTTGCGGGTCACACCTCCGCTCGGGCTCATCCCGTTCCCTCCCCATTTTTCTGTTCGGGACACCATAAGGCAGTCCCACCCTGCCCGGATCCGGGCAGGGTGGGACGAGAAGGCGATACGCGGACAGAGGTGAGAGGAGGTTGCTTTCTGCGGGAAATCTTCCCGCACGAAGGGCATATGTCGGAAATTTATCTCGCCGAAGGCCGGTACTGCGCCAGGCGTCGATCCCGTGGCCTCAGTCACTCACCGCTCGGGGCGGACGGCCCGAGGCGGCAGGGCGGCCCGAGCAGGGCGGTCCGAGCAGGCCGGTCCGAGCAGGCCGGTCCCGGGGCGGAGCCCGAAGTCCCGGGCCCGTACGCCCACGGCGACGGCCCACCCCGCAGGCGTACGGGACACGGCCGCCCGCGAAGACCGGGGAAGCACGACTTCCTCACGCCCCGGAGGGCGCCGAACCGCACGCGGACGTGGACATGTACGCGGACGTGGACGCAGACAGGCAGGTGGACGTGGACATGTACGCGGACGTGCCAGGGCTTTCGCCTGCACCCCGACGGTCCCCGGAAGCCGCTGGCAGGGCACTGACCGGGTGGGCCGGTGGGCACCTCACCCGATCGTGGGAGAGGTGCCCGGCGGCATCAACCTTTCGGACCGGGCGGCGCTCTGTGAAGGGGTGACGGACCAAGGACGTCGGCCTCCCTCCCAAAGAGAGCCGTCGCGGAAGAAGGGCATCACCATGGAGAGTTCACGCACAGCGACGCGTACGCCGACACATGCGTCGATGCGCGCAGCGGCTCGCCCATCGGCGCACACCGTGGCGCCCACCTCGACGGCGACGCGTCGCGGAGCCTTCCCGCCGCCGACGACCGCCCGGAGGACCCCGGGCAGGTCTACCGCCCGGCTCGCCAGGTGGATGCCGTGTGCCGGAGAGGACACGGCATCCACCTGCGGCCTGCGCGTCGCGGCAGGTTCCGGGTCAGGCGTGGTCGCGCGGGATCCGCTCGTTCCAGGTGCGCGAGAAAGTCCGGCGGCCGTCCTCGTAGCCGTCGAGCGTCGCGTCGACCAGGAAGTCGTCCCCGTCCGAGGTCAGGACGGTGCTCGTCTCGATCCGCACGTCCCAGCCCTCCCGCCGGAAGCGCATCGTCCAGGCGGTTCGCCCGCTGGGCGAGGTGAAGTCGTCCGCAGTGGACGTGTACCTCTCACATGCCCGCAGTCCGACCTCGATGCCGTTCTCCTCGTAGCGCTGGAGTCCCTGGTCCTTCACGATGTCCAGCGCCGAGCGGTAGTCGACCAGACTCCGGGTGACCGTCCACTGCTGCTCGGGCTCCGTGAGCCGGGTGACCGCAGGTGGGGCGCACCCCTCCGGCTCACCGAACGGCGAACCGGACACCTCGTCCGGCTCGTCGAGGGGTCGGACCGGAAGCACCAGCGCACTTCCTTCCTCGTGCACGGAGAGCATGCTCGGACGCGGAGCCGGCCAGACCAGCGGCCAGTACGACGTGGAGAGGGAGAGCCGCACACGGTGTCCTGCGGGAAAGGACTGGGCGACACCGTTGAGCGGGACGCGCACCCGGTAGCGACGTCCGGGCTCCAAGGGCTCGGGGCTGTCGTCCGAGTCGCGGTGGGTCAGGTTCAGCACGCCGTACGTCACGCGCGTGGCCCGTCCGTCGGGCGCCACGTCGGACAGCCTGACGGCGATCTGCGCGACCGGCTCCGACGACTCCACCTCAAGCTCCACCCGGGGCGAACCGAGGATCTCCGTCGTCCGCGCCAGCGGGTCCGAGGTGAAGACGAGCGAGCCCCCGTCCTCCTCGCGCTGGTCGTAGGGAAGGTCGGGCGGGGCGTTGTACGAGGCCCACTTGCCGGCGAACTGTCCCACGGAGAGCGGGGACTGCACGGTGTGCACGCGGCCCTCCGCGGAGAGGCCCTTCGAAGGGTGGTTCTCCCCAGCGCGGCCCTCCGCGGGGCGGCTGCCCGATGGGCGAACCTCCGCGGGGCGGTCCTCCGCGGCACGTCCATCGGCGCGCACGCCGTCCGCCCCGCCACGCGCCTCGTCTCCGTGCACGGCGGCAGGGACGAGCGAGTTTCCCCGGAGCAGGTGGGTCTCCTCCCGGACGTGCGGGGAGGGCCAGCCCGGCTCGCCCACCCAGCGCCCCGGGCGCTCCTCGTAGGAGGTGGACGGTGGCACGCTCTCCTGCATCCAGGCCTGGAGCATCGGGCCGTCCATCACGCCGTTGTCCACGCCCTTGAGCCAGTGGTCCCACCAGCGCACCACCTCCTGGAGGTATCCGATGGCAGGCCCCGGCTCGCCGAGGTGCGGCAGCTTGTGCGACCAGGGACCGATCAGACCCTTGCGGGGCACGTCGACGTGGCGCAGCAGGCGGGTGACGGCGTTGGAGTAGCCGTCGGCCCAACCGCTGGACGCGAGTACCGGACAGCGCAGCGCGCTGTACTCCTCGCTGAGCGAGGCGTGCCGCCAGTAGCCGTCCCGGCGGGGGTGGCGGAGCCAGTCGAGGATCCATGGCTCGGCGGCGTCGAGCCGCTCGTGCCACATGTCCCGCCAGTGGTTGCCCACGATCCGTGGGTCGGGCGGGCAGGTGGCGTAGGCGAACATCGTGCCTGCCTCCGCCAGGTTGTCGGAGAGCATGGCGCCCCCGAGGTAGTGCATGTCGTCCGCGTAGCGGTCGTCGGTGAACGACGCGATGACGATCGCGCCCAGACTCGGGGGCCTGCGCGCGGCGACCTGCAGCGCCGCGAAGGCACCCCACGAGATGCCCATCATTCCGGTCGTACCGTCGCACCAGGGCTGCTCGGCGAGCCAGGCGAGGATCTCCTCGGCGTCCTGCTGCTCCTGCTCCAGGTACTCGTCGCGCAGGACGCCCCCGGATTCGCCCGTGCCCCGGATGTCGACGCGGACACACGCGTAGCCGTGGCCCGCGATGTAGGGGTGGTGGATGGCGTCGCGCGTCGACGTCAGGTCGTTCTTCCGGTAGGGGATGTACTCCAGGATCGCCGGCACCGGCTCCTGGTCCGAGGAGACCGGACGCCAGATCCGGGCCGACAGCTGTACGCCGTCCCTCATCGGGATGGTGACATGGCGCTCTTCCCGGGTGGCGAGGGGAAGTTGGTCCACATAGCGCATGGGGAGGGGTTCTCCTTTCTGCTGGAGACCGAGGACGGAGGAAACCGAGGGTGGTGCCGCAATTCCTTGCGCAGCCGCCAGGAATCGCGGGACGACCCTCAGTCGCTCTTCAGGCCCCGGCCACCCGGTGCGGTCTCGTCGAAGCTGAGGCCGAGGGCGGCCACACAGCGGTCGAACTTGCTCCGCAGCTCGTCCTCGTCGTCGCCTCCGGTGAAGATGTGGGCGACCTCGTAGCTGTAACTGTCCTGCTGGGGGACGGAGGAGAGCCGCTGCCCTTCCTCGGGCACGACGTCGATGCGTACGCCCGGGATCTCGCGCTCGATCCGGGCGATCTCCTCGGGTGTCGGGACCTGGTGCACCCGGCCCTCGCCGAACCACCGGTAGTACCACTTGGCGGCGACCCGGTATGGGCCCTGGCCTGCCGGAAGGGCCGGATCGCGGCCGAGGGCGAGGCTGATCATCCGATGGTGGTTGGGCGCCCCGTCGACGAAGTCGAAGAGCTCGGCGTGGGACTGGGAGTGCCTCGGATTGATTTCCAGCAGGCTGACGGTTCCGGTTTTCGGATCGTAGAAGTACTCGATGCTGAAGGTCGCTTCCTCCATGCCGATCTGCTTCATGGTCCGCCGGCTGACGTCGTGCAACTGGGCGATCACCGGCGCCGGCAGGGTGCTGGGGTACTGGTGCCGCAGGAAGGACGACGAATCAGGGTAGTTGATCGAGTCGAGTACGCCGTAGACGGTGACCTCACCGTCGTGCACGTATCCCTCGACGGCCACCTGGAGTCCTGTCATCGCTTCCTCGGCGAGACAGACCTGGCCTCCCACCCCCCGCATCTCCGGGGGGAGTTCGAGGAGGCCCAGGACGTGATCGAAGGGACGGCCCACCCTGCTGATCCCCTCCCGGATCGACGCGACCGCCTCCCGGAACTCGTCCATGTCCGCTACTCCGTAAGCGAGTTCCGAAGAATAGGAGAGGGCGGGCTTGAGCCACATCGGGAAATCAACTCCCGGGGGCGGCTTCGGGTCATCGCTTTCGAGATCAACCCGTCCGAAACGGGGATGCTCGTCGATGACCTTTTCTTGCTCCAGCCGGCTCCAGTACTTGTGCTCGCACTTCACCATGGATTCGAGGCTGGTGGTGAGCGTCCCGTACTCGGCACCGAGAAGGGGAACGAGGGTACTGACCGGGAAGTCCCAGTAGCCGACAATCGCGTCGATCTTTCCGTCGAACGCGTTCAGCACGGTTCGCGCCCGGTCCAGCAAATCGGGGACGGAAACCTCACCGCCCTGGAGTTCATCGATGGTGAGCAGCTGATGGAACCGATAACCGTCCGCGTCCGGGACGGCATGGAGCGTGGGGAGATTCGACTCGTCGAGGCCGATCACGAATATGTTCTTGCGCGATTCTTCGGTCACACTGATTTCCCTTCGTCGATGAACTGTTCGTCTCACCTCACGGGCCACCCTCCGAGCGGGGCACACCCGCGCCCACGGAGCCACGCGCCCGGTGCGCACGCGCGGAGCGTCCGCAGCCGGCGCGGTCCCACGAAGCACCGAGCGGGCGCACGGAAACGGGCCGGACCCGGCAGAGTGCTCTGCCTGGCCCGACCCGTTGGGTTCCTGCCACCGCGGGGTGCGGTCTCGTATCCGTGGTCCTTGCTTCCTCGCGAGCGGTGCTCCCGAGGAGGGACCGCGGACCGCCCGGCCCCGTCCTGGCGCACGGAGGCGTCAGACGCGACGGTGCCGCCCGTAGTGCTCACCCGTGGACTCGAAGAACTCGGAGTTCCCGAGGTGGGAGTCCTTGTCGAACTCCGGGGAGCTCTTGATCTGCTCCTTGTCCAGGTCCACGTAGACCTTCTGCTCCTCCAGGTCGACCCGGCGCACCGTGCCCGCGGGGAGCAGGACGTGCTTGCCGAAGATCCAGACCCCGGTGTCGACCACCAGGTAGGAGGAACCGACCTCGTCGGAGTGCTTGTCGACCTTGCCGATGCTGCCGTCGGTCGCTTCGACCTTGAAGCCGATCAGATCGGCTCCGGCGGTGTGGCCGGCCGTGGGCTGGTAGCCCCAGATGTTCTCGCTCATCTCTACGGCTTCCTCTCTCTTTGTCGGAAGGTGGTGACTGGCTCAGCGGGACGGGCTTCCTCCGCCACATGTGCGGTTCCCGTCCTGAACTTCGCCTGCCCGGCCTGATCGACCTCATGCATCGCAATTCTCAAAATCCGCTGCGGGAGCGCTGCGTGACGCGCACTCAGCGTCGCTTCCGGCCTGCGAAAGACCCCATCCGGGCCGTCCCACGCGATTTCCCATCCGGTCGGGAGAACGCCGAAGAGGGCCCACCCATCGGGAGTGGACCCTCTTCGTACAGCGAACGCGACGTACAGGTGGTTCTTACGGACTACCACCGGTACCAGCGGTGGCTGCCACCCTTCGGGCGGGCCACGAAACCGATCAGCCAGAGAACCAGCACGATCGCTGCGACGATCCAGAGCGCCTTGAGCGCGAATCCCGCACCGAAAAGAATGACGGCCAGAAGAAGTACAAGAAGCAGGGGAACCATGATTATCAACCTCCGAAGCATCTGTTGCCCCTCCGACTCCGCTCCACACACGCGAACGCGACTGTTTCTCGGGGAATTTCCGGGGCATCCGAAGGGGCTCTTCCGCGAGGCGGAGCCCCGCCTCCCCACGCCCGGGCCCAGCTCCTCGGCCACCGGGCCTGCTGCTCCTCGTCCCCGCGCCGCGCCGCGCGCACCCCGTCCACTGGACCGCAGCCCGCGTGCGATGTCACCCTTCGACCATGGGAACAGGACGGCGCAGTCAGGAAGCCCGGGACGAGATCACCGTGGAGATCGGCTACGCGCTGGTCAGTGCGGGCTTCCTGGGAGCTGTCATGCTCGCCGCCATCGCGGGCCCCGCCCTCGTCTGGGACCTCTCCCCCGCCACCGACAAGGCCCTCCTCGTCACGGGAGCCACCGTCGGCGGAGTCCTGGCCGTACTCCGGGTCTTCCACGTCCTCTGGCGACACGGGCATCCGCAGCCCTGACTCCCCGGAGCCGGCTCTCCGCTCCCGGCTCCCAGTTCCCGGGTCACGGCTCCCGGCTCCCGGCTCCCGGCTCCCGGCTCCCGGCTCCCGGCTCCCGGCTCCCGGCTCCCGGCTCCCGGCTCCCGGTGGATGATGCCCGACTGGCGCTTCCCGGCGCCGTACCAGGCCGCCTCCGGCGCATGGCCCCGCCCGGCTTCGGCGCGTGACCCCCGCGCCCCGATTCGGTGCATGGCTGCGGCCCTCCTGGGCATCTCCCGCCGCGCTCCCGACGGGCGTCCCCCTCCCTACCGGCGCAGGCCGGAATCTTCCAGGACGCCGTTCTCACCGACCGCCGCGAGCAGCCAGATCGGGAACTCCGGATCTGCCTGGCCCACCGTGAGGCCGAGCCAGCGGCCGGTGCCGGGGATGCGCCAGACCTGCATGCTCCCGGCCAGGTTGCACAGCTGCCCGAGGGGCTCCGGGGCAGCGAGGGAATCCTCCGCGTCCTCGCCGACGGTCAGCCAGGGCCACAGATCGACCGTCTCGGGATCGCCCCACCGTTCGGTCAGGACCGTCGCCACGGCGCTGAACTCGGCCTCGATCTCCTCTTCGGCCGGTTCGGCCGTCTCCTCATGACGACCGTCCCAGAAGTCCTCGCTCGCCCGCAGGATGAGCAGGTGGTGGCCGGGGCCGCTGCTCCGCACTCCGCTGTCCTCGGCTTCGTCGCCCTGCGGGAACGGCAGGGCGAGCACATGGTCGACGAGGGTGACCCGCTCGGCGGTCGTGGTGGGGGTCGGCAGACTGCCGCGGTCGGACGTCTCGGATGTCATGCGCACGGATCTTGCCAACCGCACCCCGGACGCGGCGAAGCGGGGGGTACGCACGGCCGGTGGCCGGTCGTACCCCCCGCACGGTCAGGCGGCGGAGACGGTGGTGCGAGCGCGGAGCAGTACCGGTGTGATCCCTGGAACCAGCACCGCACAAGCCCTGGGGAACGGCATCGGGAACGACGCCCAGGGAGGGGCGGGATCAGCAGCTCAGGTTCGAGCCCGGGGTGGTGCCCAGGATCGAGGTGAACGACTGGTAGGAGTTGATGCGGCTCTGGACCTGGGCGGGGTTACCGCCGTTGCACTCGATGGAGCCGTTGATGGAGCGGATGGTTTCGCCGAACCCCGCTCCGTTGACCATGGCGTTGTGCGGGGTCATCGTGCCGGGGCCGTTCTGGGTGTTCCAGTACCAGAGTGCGGTCTTCCAGGCCACGGCCGCGTCCGTCTGGACCAGGTTGGGGTTGGCCAGCAGGTTGATACCGAGGGCGTCACCGGCGGCCTTGTAGTTGAAGTTCCAGCTGAGCTGGATGGGTCCGCGTCCGTAGTACGCGGACTGGCCCGCCGGGCATCCGTAGGACTGCGAGGTGTCGCAGTAGTGCGGGTAGTTGGCCGTGTTCTGCTCGACCACGTACACCAACCCGCCTGTCTCGTGGTTGACGTTGGCGAGGAAGGCCGCCGCCTCCCGGCGCTTGACGGTGTCGCTGCCGGTGTTGGCGAAGCCGGGGTACGCACTCAGGGCGGCGGTCAGACCGGAGTACGTGTAGAAGGAGTTCCGGTTCGGGAACATCTGGTTGAACTGCGTTTCGCTCACCACGAAGCCGGAGGGGTTCGGGAGACCGGGGTCGGTGGAACCGCCGCCGGTGCCACAGGTGCCGGCGTCGGACCAGACATCGGTGTTGCCGGGAATCTCGTTCTGGGTCCACCACTTGGCGGTCCAGTTGTGTCCGTTGCGGGAAGCGGAGTTGCCGCCCCAGTAGACGGACGAGGAGTTCCAGGCGGGGGCACAGGTCGCCGCGGAAGCCGTGGTGGCGGGAAGGACGACGACGGTGGCCGCTACGGCCGCTGCCGCGGCGAAAAGACCCATGACGCGTCGGAACACGTGATCACTCCTTCGGTGCGACGCTGCGGCCGGAGTTCTGACCCCTCCGGACACGCGCCGCCGTGTGGGGGTGCGGCCACTCAAGCGACGCTGGTCTGGACCTGTCAAGGTCTGGACCAATCTTCGCCCGGAGGCGAGGAGAGTTCCCACCGCGCCCTCCACCCGCCGACGCGTCACGCGTCAGGGCCCCCAACAGGGCCTAAACATGTCAGCGTTGGCGAGTTTCCCCCATCCGAGGGCGATCGGAGGACGAAAGAAAAGGCGTACCGTTCCGCTCCCTCTTCGACCCGGTCGTCGAGGCACATCCGAAGATCGGCTCCGGCCCCTCGCCCTACCGCACCCCGCACCCCGCACCCCGCACCCGTACAAGCCCGCATCCGACCGGCCCCGTTCCCCTCCGGAGCAAGGAGCAAGGAGCAAGGAGCAAGGAGCAAGGTTCGAGGGTCGGGGAGCACGGAGTACCAAACACGGAGCACGGAGCACGGAGCACGGAGCGAACTGAACAGGGGGCGAACACCGGCCGACAACACTCCCGCCCCCGCTCCGCAGGCCCTCGCACACTCGTACGGTGGGCCTCCAAGAGCGCCTCGTAGGCGCCCGTTCACGTCGCCGGGCGCCCGCTCGGGGGCCCATGTGCGCACCGGGACACGTGCGCACATACGCGTATACGCACGGGGGAGTGCGAGGCAGCCATGGAGTGGTTGAACGCAGAGAACGTCGTCGCAGTCCTGACCGCCGCGGTCGGCGTGCTGGTCTCCGTCGGCGTGATCTGGTACGAGCGCCGGGTCCCGGCCCAGCGGCGTATCGGGTACCGCGTTCAGATGGACACCCCGATCGGCAGCGGCGTCAACGTCCGGCTGGGGCTGTTCGACGAGACCCCCGAGATGTCGGACGCCACTCTCGTCCTGCTGCGCATCGAGAACGACGGTTCGCAGTCCATCTCCCGGGAGGACTACACCGGCATCGACCGGCACGGCCTGACCGTGGAGTTCACCGACCGTACGGTGCGCGGGATAGCGGTCACCCAGCCCGTCGAGTCCGGCCACCTCATGGAGCACTTCACTCCCGCCGCCGGGATGCGGCAGGAGGGCGGCCTCATCCGGCTGCCGCGTGTACCCCTCAACCGCCATCAGCACTTCAAGCTCCTCGTGATGCTCACAGGAGGTCAGGTCGGCAGTCCGATCGCGGTCGTCGGCGGCATACGGGACGGGGACGTACGCGTGAACAGCGCGGCCCGTCCCGACGAGAAGCCTCCGGTGTTCAGCCGGGCGGCCCGGTTCATCACGGTGGCGCTGACGGTCGGGGTCGTCACCCTCTCCTCGATCATCCTGGCGCTCGACCGCACTCCGCCGCCGGTCGAGTGCGCCCGGGGGAGCCTGCGGGTGGCGGGCTCCACCGCGTTCCAGCCCGCCGTGACCGAGCTGGCCCGCCTCTACACCGACGCGTGCGAGGGCTCCTCGATCGAGGTGGACATGCACGGCAGCGACGCGGGTGTCCGGTTGCTCGACGACCGCGGCGCATCCCCCGCGACGGTCGTCTTCTCGGACGACCCGAAACCGGGTGGCTACCCGCGGCTGCGGGAGAACAGCCGCGTCGCCGTGGTGCTCTTCTCCCTCGTCGTCAACGACCAGGTACGCGTGGATGATCTCTCGCTCGACGACGTGCGCAGGATCTACCGGGGCGAGATCCGCAACTGGAACCACTTCCCGGGCAACCCCGACCTGAGGATCCGGCTCGTCAGCCGGGACGCGAACTCGGGCACCCGGGTGGCGCTCCAGCACCGGGTGCTGGGCGGCAACGAGCCCATCCCCACCTCTTCCCGGGACTGCCGGACCCCCGACGACCCGACGGCCCCGGTCGTCCGGTGCGAGGTGGGCAGCACCGACGAGGTGCTGCGCACCGTCGGCGCGGTCGACGGGGCGATCGGCTACAGCGAGCTGCGCAAGGGCGCACCTGCGCCGGAGGGACTGCACCGCATCACCATCGACGCCGAGGCACCGTCCCCCGACAAGATCACCACCAACGGCTACCCGTACTGGGTGGTCGAGTACGCGTACACGTACGAGACGCCCGCCCCCGGCTCCCTCGCGGCCCGCTTCCTCGACTACGTGAACAGCCACGACCAGCAGGTCCTGCGCAAGCACGGCCACGTGCCCTGCTCGGCCCCCCAGGCGTACCCGCTCTGCGGCGACCACCCCGGCACCTGACCCGCCAACCGGCCCCGGCCCCGGCCCCAGCGCCCGCACCAGCACCGGCGCCCGCACCAGCACCCGCACCCGCAGAAAGCGCCGGCCGGCAGCGAACCCGCACGCACGTGACCGGAAACCGCACGCGTCCGGAAACGGCGGCGGGCCGGGACACCGATGCGTGCGTGTCCCGGCCCGCGGCCGTCATGCGGTGTCGCCCGGTCCTCCGGGAGGCACCAGCCCTACAGGAACGAGTTGATCTCGATCGTCTCGGTGCGGCCGGGGCCGACGCCGATCGCGGAGATCGGGGCGCCGGACATCTCCTCCAGCGCCTTCACGTAGGCCTGCGCGTTCTTCGGCAGGTCGGAGAAGGTCTTCGCCTTGGTGATGTCCTCGGACCAGCCCGGCAGGTTCTCGTAGATCGGCTTCGCGTGGTGGAAGTCGGTCTGGTTGTACGGCAGCTCCTCGACACGCTTGCCGTCGATCTCGTACGCCACGCAGACCGGGATCTGCTCCCAGCCGGTGAGCACGTCGAGCTTGGTGAGGAAGAAGTCCGTCAGGCCGTTGACCCGGGTCGCGTACCGGGCGATCGGGGCGTCGAACCAGCCGCAGCGACGGTCGCGGCCGGTGGTGACCCCGCGCTCGCCGCCGATGCGGCGCAGCGCCTCGCCGTCCTCGTCCAGCAGCTCCGTCGGGAACGGGCCGGAGCCGACGCGCGTGGTGTAGGCCTTGAGGATGCCGATGACGCGGCTGATCTTCGTCGGGCCCACGCCGGCCCCGGTGCAGGCGCCGCCCGCGGTCGGGTTCGAGGAGGTGACGAAGGGATACGTGCCGTGGTCGACGTCGAGCAGGGTGCCCTGGCCGCCCTCGAAGAGGACGACCTTGCCGTCGTCGATGGCGTTGTTGAGGATCAGCGTCGTGTCGGCCACGAACGGCTTGATCTGCTCCGCGTACTGGAGCATCTCCTCGACGATGCCCTCGGCCTCGATCGCGCGGCGGTTGAAGACCTTGGCCAGAAGCTGGTTCTTCTGCTCCAGGGCCGCCTCGACCTTCTGGACGAGGATCGACTCGTCGTAGAGGTCCTGGACGCGGATACCGACACGGTTGATCTTGTCGGCGTACGTCGGGCCGATGCCGCGGCCGGTGGTGCCGATCTTCCGCTTGCCGAGGAAGCGTTCCGTCACCTTGTCGAGCGTGACGTTGTACGGGGTGATCAAATGAGCGTTGCCGCTGATCAGAAGCTTGGACGTGTCGACGCCCCGCTCGTTCAGTCCGCTCAGCTCGGAGAGCAGCACCGCGGGGTCGACCACGACACCGTTACCGATCACCGGAGTACATCCCGGTGACAGGATTCCGGAGGGGAGGAGATGCAGTGCGTACTTCTGGTCGCCTACGACAACCGTGTGACCGGCGTTGTTGCCGCCCTGGTATCGCACCACATAGTCGACGGATCCACCGAGGAGATCGGTGGCCTTCCCCTTGCCCTCGTCACCCCACTGAGCACCGAGCAGCACAAGTGCGGGCACAGGCGTACACCCCTTCCGGGCGGGGCATGTCCAAGGTCAGGGGCGTACGTAAAGGTCGTACTTGGCGTACGACGATGTACGACAAAGCCTGAACCGTCGAACCGGGTGCCCCGGAATAGACGAAGCCCCTGGCGCAATAGCGCAAGGGGCTCTTGCACCAAGATGCTACCCGAGGAAGGACCGAGGTGTCGGCTGCAGAGCCCCCCGGCGACGACGGCCACCAGCTACTGGTGGTCATCGACCCGGTTGCCCGCCGGACCGACGGTGAGTCCGTCCGTATCGCGAAGGACGTGCTGAACGCCGGAGCGCACGCCAAGATCTCGCTTCCGGACACCCCGGAGGAGTTCGCCCGTGCCCTGTCCCGGCGGGGTAGCAGGCGGCCGGTCGTCATCGGCGACGACCGCGCCCTGCTCCGCGCGGTGGCGCAGTTGCACCGGGACCGGGAGCTGGCCGACAGCGCCCTGGCGCTCGTCCCGGTCGGCGCCCCGCCCACGCTCCGGCTGGCGCACTCCCTCGGGGTTCCGCGCGGCGCGGTCGCGGCGGCGCGGACGGCGCTGGACGGGGCGGTGCACCGGCTCGACCTGCTGGTCGACGACAGTGACGGCGTGGTCCTGGGCGGCGTGGACGTCCCGGCGCCGCCCCCCGCCCCCGGCGGCGGCCAGGGCGTGGACGGCCCCGGGCCCTCGCACACGGGCGTCACGGCCGTCTGGGACACCTGCCGTTCCCTGGTCCGCACCCTGGTCCGGCCCGCTCCGCCGGGGGCCCCGGCCGGGGCCCCCGGCCTCCGCCTGCGGGTGGAGGCGGACGGGGTCCTCCTGTACGACCTGGACCGGCCGGTGGAGGCCGTCACCGTGGCGTCGCGGAGCGGCCGTGGCCTCGCGGAGGTGGTCGTCCGCACGGCGGGTGGCGAGATCGTGCGGGTCGAGGCCAAGGCGGTGACGGTCTCCGGCCCCGATTTCCGCTACCGCGCCGACATACAGCTCCACGGCCCGGTCCGGCGGCGGACCTGGACGGTGCGGGCGAACGCCTGGGGGCTGATGGTGCCGGCGGCGGAAGCGGCGGCCTGACGGCCCACCCGGTCCGGCGTGGCCCGGGCCGCCCCGGACGCCTGTTACACCTGCGACACCTGCGACGTCCGCGCCGCCCGGGGCTCCTAGCCCCCCAGGCCTCTCGGCCCCGAGGCTCCTAGGACACCCCGGTCCCGCGGGAGGCCCCGGACGCCCGGGTGTCGTCCAGCTCGGCCGTCCCGCCCTTCAGGTCGATGCGCAGCCCGTGCTCGGTGACCGTGACGGCGGTGGGCTCCAGGCCCAGGGCGGCGGCCGCGCCCTGCGGGTCGGCGTCCCCGGTCGTACCGGCGGCCGACAGGTCGTCGAGGGCGGACTCGATGCGCCCGGTCAGCGACTTCGGGGCGTCGATGCCGAGCATCTTCGCCCCGGCCAGGGTGAAGTGGAGGGTGCCGTGGCGCAGTTCCGGCCGTATGTCGGCCTGCCCGAGACCACCCGTACCCAGGACGAGCCGCAGTGTTCCGTCGGCGGGCCGGGGCTCGACTCCGCCGACCATCGCGGCGAACGCACCGCCGGAGGCCCTGACCCGTTCCCGCAGCGCGTCGGCCGGCACCTCGGCGCGGGCGCTGCTGCCGGAGACCGACGCCCGCCCGTTCTCGTCGGGGACCGTGAGCCCCCGGAGCTCGGCGTCGACCGTCACCCCGTCGAACCCGGCGAGGCCGGCGTCGTCCGCGTGCAGAGTAACGGTGCCCAGCTTCCCCCGGGCGAGACCCACGAGGGCCCAGCCGTCGTAGTCGGCCTCCACGCCGGAGCCGAGCCGCTCACCGGCCAGCTTCTCCACCCGCTCGCCCACCACGTGCCGGGCCGCTGCCTCCGCCCCGCCGGCCACCACCAGCAGTCCGACGAGGAGGGCGCCTCCCAGGACAGCGGTGCGCCGTCGTACGAACCGTGCCTTCACGCGGTGCCTCCAAGGGCTCTCGACGGCGTGTTCGCGGTCAGTATGGACCGCCCTCTCCTGCCTCCTCCCCCGCAAGGGCGCACCTCGTCCCTCGGGCCTCGTCCCTGCGGCCTCGTCCCTCGGACCTCACACCTCCACGCGGAGTCCCTTCAGCCCTCGGATGACGTACCCCGGGTGCCACTCCGGCTCCTCGACGCACCGCATCCCCGGCGCCTTGCGGAGCAACTCGCCGAATGAAGCCGCGAGTTCGATGCGGGCCAGCGGGGCGCCGAGGCAGTAGTGGATGCCCGCGCCGAAGGTGAGGTGCGGGTTGTCCGGCCGGGAGAGGTCGAGGGTGTCCGGGTCCGTGAAGCGCTCCGGGTCGCGGTTGGCCGAGCCGAAGAGCAGGGCCACCTCGGAGCCGCGCGGGATGTGCGTACCGCCGAGCTCGATGTCGTCCAGGACCCAGCGTTCGAACATCTGCAACGGGGTGTCGTACCGCAGGAGTTCCTCGACGGCCGTGGGCAGCAGGGAGTGGTCCGCGCGGAGGGCGGCGAGCTGCCCGGGGTGGTGGAAAAGGGTGCGCCAGCCGTTGACGGTGGTGTTGACGGTCGCCTCGTGGCCCGCGTTGAGCAGCAGTACGCAGGTGGAGACCATCTCCTGCTCGCTGAGCCGCTCGTCCTGGTCGTGTGCGGCGATGAGCCCGGAGATCAGGTCATCACCCGGCTCCTCCCGCCGCACGGCGATGAGTTCGCGCAGGTAGGCGGAGAACTCGGTGGACGCCCGCACGGCTGCCCGTGCGGTCTCCTCCGGCGGGTTCAGCTCGAACATCCCGCAGATCGCCGCCGACCAGGGGCGCAGCAGGGGCCGGTCGGACTCCGGAATGCCCAGCATTTCGGCGATCACCGCCACCGGCAGCGGCTCGGCGACCGCCGCCAGGAGGTCGCCACCGCCCTCGGCCACGAAACTGTCGACCAGCTCGGCGGCCAGACGCCGCACGGTCGGTGCGAGCCGCTCGACCGTGCGGGGCGTGAACGCCTGGGAGACGAGCCGCCGGATGCGGGGGTGGTCGGGCGCCTCCAGGTCGAGGAGGCCCTGCCCGTTGAGGGTGGTGAACGGCTCGTGCGCGGCGGGCGGCGGGGTGACGCCGAACTCCTCGTGGGTGAAGCGGTGCAGGTAGGTCCGGCCGAGCCGCCGGTCGCGGAGCAGCCCCGACACGTCGGCGTGGTGCGGGACGAGCCACTGCCGGGTCGGCTCGAAGTAGTGGACCCGGCCGGCGGCGCGCAGTGCGGCGTAGGCGGGGTACGGATCGGCGACGAACGCCGGTGACCAGGGGTCGAAGGACACGTGCATGGGCCGACGCTACCGGCCGGTGCCCGGGGCCGGCCGGATCCCCGGGGACCCGCTACCCCGGTGTGACCAGCCGGGCCTCGTAGGCGAAGACCGCCGCCTGGGTGCGGTCGCGCAGGCCGAGCTTCACCAGGACCCGGCTCACATGGGTCTTGACGGTGGACTCGGCGACCACCAGGTGCGCGGCGATCTCCGCGTTGGAGAGCCCTTGCGCGACCAGCACCAGCACCTCCGTCTCGCGTTCGGTGAGGTCACCGATCCGGGCGAGCACGGGGGTCTTCGGCGCCACGGCGAGCTGGGAGAACTCGGTGATCAGCCGGCGCGTCACGGTGGGCGCGAGCAGCGCCTCACCGGCGGCCACCACGCGTACGCCGTGGGCGAGTTCGCTGGCCGAGGCGTCCTTGAGCAGGAAGCCCGAGGCCCCGGCGCGCAGGGCCTGGTAGACGTACTCGTCCAGGTCGAAGGTGGTCAGCACGAGCACCTTCGCCTCCGCGTCGGCGGCGACGATCTCGCGGGTCGCCTCGATGCCGTTCATCTCCGGCATCCGGATGTCCATCAACACCACGTCCGGGGAGAGTTCGGCGACCCGCGCGACCGCCTGCCGCCCGTCGACCGCCTCGCCGACGACCTCGATCCCGGGCATGGCGTTCAGCAGCACCGTGAAGCCCTCGCGGACCATCATCTGGTCGTCGACGATCACGACCCGGATGTCGCTCACGCGGCGGCCTCCCGTGCGGTTCCGTCGGGTTCGGCGCCGTCGGCGGGCCCGGTGGGCTCCGCCGTCCGGGGGACGGGGAGGAAGACGGCGACCTCGTAGCCGCCCTCCTCGGTCGCTCCGACGCTCATCTCGCCCGCCAGCATGGTGATCCGCTCGCGCATTCCGGTGAGGCCGTGGCCCGCACCGGGGGACGCCTTGACCGGCCCGGTCGGCGGCCCGTTGACCACCCGTACCCCGAGCCCGCCGAGAACGTAGGCGATCTCGACGACGGCGGTGGCGCCGGGCGCGTGGCGCAGGGTGTTGCTCAGCGCCTCCTGGATGATCCGGTACGCCGACAACTCCACGCCCTGGGGCAGTTCGCGCACTGCCCCCGTGACCGTCTTCTCCGTCTCCAGGCCCGCGTCGCGGACGTTGTCCAGCAACCGGTCGAGCCGCGCGAGCGTGGGCTGCGGGGCGTCCGGCGCGTCCTGGTCCTCGGCCCGTACGACTCCGAGGACGCGACGCAGTTCGGTGAGGGCGGCCACCGCGTTCTCCCGGATGGTGACGAACGCCTGCTCCAGCTCGGGCGGCGGGTTCTCCACCCGGTACGGCGCCGCCTCCGCCTGGATCGCCACCACCGACATGTGGTGGGCGACCACGTCGTGCAGCTCCCGCGCGATGGTGGTGCGTTCCTCCAGGAGGGTGCGGCGGTCGCGCTCGACGGCAGTGACCGTGCGCTGGACGGTCACCTCCCGCTCCGCCTCGCCCACCTCGCGCCGGGCCTCGCGGCGGACCTGGACGAGGGTCACCACCAACAGGGCGATCGCCGACACGACGAACATGGGGCCGGCGGTCGAGCCGCTGGAGTACGGGGCCGAACCCTCCATCAGGATGCCCAGCAGCAGGGTGAGCGTCCACGCCCAGGCGGCGGTACGCGGCCGGGTGCGGGCCGCGAGGACCACCAGCACCACCAAGTGCCCCCACAGGCTGCTCGCCCCCCAGGGCCAGAGACCGCCCGCGGCGGCGACGACCAGCGTGGCCACCATGGAGCCCCAGAAAGCGGCCACCGGACGGACCAGCGTCAGCGCCACGGGTATCGCCGGCACCACGCCGAGGAACAACCCGTCGCCGGACTGGGCCAACCCGAGGAACACGCAGATCAACGCGGCCCCCAGCACCAGCGCGTGCGGGATCCACACCAGCTTCTCCCGTGCGGCGGCGGGGAGTTTGCGCAGCAGGGGTCCGTCATCGCTGAGCGGGGGCAGTGGACGGTAGGCGAACGCGTCCTGGAGGAGGTCCTGCCGCAGGCTGCCCAGCGCGCCCGCCGCCACCTGGAACTCCGGTGTTCTCGTCTTCGTCTGGGCTCGGGTCTCGGTCACGTCCCCACGGTAGGGCGAGGTACGGGCCCGGGTCGTCCCCACAGAAGCGGATGCGAGGGCCTCCGTCTCAGGGACTACGGTTCCCACGCGGCGGGGGTCTCACGGCCGGGCGGCCACCCAGACGCTCCGCTCGGTACGGACCGTGAGGTCGTCGCGGCGCAGCACACCGTCCGGGCCGTCCGCATCGGTGAGCGCGTCCAGAGTGGCGAGGTCCTCCGCGTCGAGCACGCCGTCGAGCGCGGACCGGACACGGGTGAGGGAGGCCTGGACGTAGCGGCCGGTGGCGGCGGGCAGCGGGGCGGCCAGGTCGATGGCGACGACCCGCTCCGCCACCACGTCGAGCCCGGCCTCGCGCAGCCGTGCTCCCCACTCCTCGGTCATGTGCATCCCGGCCGCTGCCCGGCCCTCGGCCTGGGCCGCGTGGCAGCGCTCCTCCAACCCGGGGCGGCCGATGCCGAGGTCGTCGGGGAGGAAACGCGGGAAGCCCTGGAGTTCGACCGCGACCATGAGCCCGCCGGGGCGCAGCACCTCGCGGACCCGGGCGAGGACCCGGCCCGGGTCGGCCAGGTGGTGGAGCGAGGCCGACGCCCACACCAGGTCGTACGGTCCGGCGGGCAGAGCCTCGGTGTCGAGGTCGGCCACCACCGTACGGATCCGGTCGCGGACCCCGTGCGCGACGGCTTTCTCCTCCGTCCGGGCGGCCATCGCCGGCGACGCGTCCACGGCGGTGACCTCGGCGTGGGGGAACCGGCGGAGCAGGGCGAAGGTGCCCGCGCCGGTGCCGCTGCCCAGGTCGAGCACGCGAAGGTCCCGCCCGCCCGCCGCTCCGGGTGCGCCCGGCTCCGGCACCCCGGTCGCCTCCGCCCGGCCCGCCACGCCGCCGGACAGCTTCTCGATCCAGCCCGTCAGCTCGTCCAGGTGCTCGTGCAGCACCTCCGCGTCGAGGTCCAGCATCTCGGTGAGCACCGAGAAGTCCGCGTCCCGCGCTCCGTCGCCGTGCCCGTGCGCATGGCCGTGGTGTCCGGGTCCGGAGTGGCGGCTCGCCTCTTCCTGATGGCGCCCGTGCTGATGGTCGTGCCCGTGCTGCCGGCGTTCCTTCTCTTCGCTCATGCTCCGAGCGTCGCATGTCTTGCGCCGACGGCATAGCATCTTGCGTATGACGCAAGACGGTGAACTCGACTCCCTGGTCCGCAAGCGGATACGCGGCCTCCGTACCGCCCAGGGCTGGTCGCTCGACGATCTGGCCGCGCGGTGCTTCCTCAGCCCGTCCACCCTGAGCAGGATCGAGACGGGCCACCGGCGGATCAGCCTCGATCAGCTGAGCTCGCTCGCCCGCGCTCTCGGGACGACCCTGGACGCGCTGGTGGAGTCGGTGTCCGACGAGGACGTGGTGATCCACCCGCAGCACGACGCGGAGTGCGGGACCACGACCTGGCGGCTGAACCGGGAGGGCGGGCAGCCGGGCGTCACCGTGGTCAGGATGGCCGTCACCGCTCCGGAGCCCCGGCACGGCCGGGACGAGCTGAAGGTCCACCCGGGCGGCAAGGACTGGTTCACCGTGCTCTCCGGCACGGTCGTGCTGCTGCTGGGGGAACGCACCATCACGGTGGAGTCGGGCGAGGCCGCCGAGTTCTCCACGATGGTCCCGCACACCTTCGGCGCGCGCGGCGGCCCGGCCGAGATCCTCGCCATCTTCGACCGCGACGGCCGGCACACCCACCTGCGGCCCGAGCGCTGATCCGCGGGACACCCGCAGACCCCACCGGGCCTGCCGGCGCTGCCAGCCCCCTCCGGGCCTGCCCCCTCCGGGCCGGCCCCCGTCCGCCGGGCCGGAGGTCACCAGGCGAGCTGCTCCAGCTCCTCCGCCACCAAGGCGCAGGCGTCCGTCGAGGGGTCGATGAGCGGGAAGTGGCCGACCTCGTCCAGCAGGGTCAGCCCGACCGTCTCCCCCGCCGTCGCCGCGGCGGCGACGAACGCCTCCACGACCGCCTGCGGCACGACGACGTCGTCGCAGCCCTGCACGATGTGGGTCGCGATCCCGGTGGGCAGCAGGACGGCGGGGTCGACGTGCGGACGCCGTTCGGCGAACCCCTCCTCGCCGCCCAGGAGTTCGTGAACGGCCCCGGAGCAGATACCGAGCTTCGCGGCGGTCACCAGGTCGGCGACGGGCGCCAGCGCGACCACCCCGCGCAGCGGCGGAGGTGCGGGCAGCCGCCACGGCGAACCCGCGGGCAGCACATGCCGGGCCGCCGCCCAGAGCGCGAGGTGACCACCCGCCGAATGTCCGGCGACCACGGTCCGCCGCAGGTCCGCCTCGGGCAACTCCCGGGCGGCGAGGGCCGGGAGGGCGTCCATCGCAGCGGCCACGTCGTCGAAGGTCTCGGGCCAGCGGCCGGCCGCGTTCTCCTTCCCCGACGAGGACGAGGACGACGGGGAGCCTCCCCGCCGGTACTCGACGCTGGCGACGGCGAAGCCGCGGTGGGTGAGGAACCCGGCGAGCGGCGACACATGACGACGGTCGTACGGGGCACGCCAGGCGCCGCCGTGGAACAGGACGACCAGCGGCATCCCGGTCCGCCCGTCCGACGGGGCCCAGAGGTCGATGACCTGGTCGGGGTGGTCTCCGTAGGCGACGGTCCGGTCGGGGGCGATCTCCGGATGGGCGAACGCCGACTTCTCCTCGACGGCGTCCCGATCGCGCGCGGCGGAATCCGACATCGTTGCTCCAACCATCCTCGGGGCTGCCCCACTTGTCCGACCTGCGGGGACCGTACCAGTACCCGGAGCGGTCGCCGGACGGGGCGGGTTCGTCCACACCCCGTCGGCGACCGCTCCACCGCCGGTACCGGCTACCGCACCACCGCCGGTACCGGTTACCGCTCCGACGCCACCGACCCCGCCGGCACGTCCGCCAGCACCCCGGCCAGCACCCGGGCCGCCCGCTCCGCATCGGCGAAGCCGACGTACAGCGGGGTGAATCCGAAGCGCAGCACGTCGGGGCGGCGCAGGTCGCCGACGACGCCCCGGGCGATCAGTTCACGCATCACCGGTTCGGCCTCGGCGCACCGCAGCGCGACCTGGCTGCCGCGCTCGGCGTGCGCGGCCGGGGTGACGGAGGCGACCCGGCCTTCGGGGGCGTACGCCTCGACGCACTCCAGGAAGAAGTCCGTCAGGGCGAGGGACTTGGCGCGCACGGCCTCGATCGGCACCCCGTCCCAGACGTCGAGCGCGGACTCCAGCGCCAGCATCGAGAGGATGTCGGGCGTCCCGACCCGGCCCCGGAGGGCGCCGTCGGCGGGCTCGTAGCCGGGGGCCATGCCGAACGGGTCGGCGTGCGAGGTCCACCCGGGCAGCGGGGAGTCGAAGACGCCCTGGTGGCGCTCGGCGACGTACAGGTACGCGGGTGAACCCGGGCCGCCGTTCAGGTACTTGTACGTGCAGCCGACCGCCAGGTCCACGCCGTGCTCGTCCAGGCCGACCGGCAGCGCGCCGGCGCTGTGGCAGAGGTCCCAGACCACCACGGCTCCCGCGCGCTGCACGGCGGCGGTCAGCGTGGGGAGGTCGTGCAACCGTCCGGTACGGAAGTCGACGTGATTCAACAGCACGGCTGCCGTGCGGGAGTTGACGGCGCTCGCCACGTCGGCGGGGTCGACCGGGACGATCCGGTGACCGGTCATCCGGGCGGCCGATCCGGCGATGTAACCGTCGGTGGGGAAGGTCGAGGCGTCGACGACGATCTCGTCGCGTCCGCCGGGTGCGAGGCGGGTGGCGGCGACCAGCGCCTTGAAGACGTTGACGCTGGTGGAGTCGCCCACCACGATCCGGCCCGGGGCCGCGCCGACGATCGGCGCGATGCGGTCGCCGACCCGCTCCGGCGCGGTCCACCAGCCGCTCTCGTCCCACGACCGGATGCGCAGCTCGCCCCACTCGCGGGTGAGGACGTCGTGCAGCCGGTCGGGCACGTGGGACGGGAGCGCGCCAAGCGAGTTGCCGTCCAGGTAGACGCCCTCGTCGAGGGTGAACAGCTCACGCAGGGGGGCGAGTTCGTCGGCCGAGTCGAGCTTGGCCGCACGGTCCGCCAGCAAGCGTTGGGGGGTCTCAGACATGACTGCGGGCCGTCCAGAGTTCGGGGAACACGTTTTTCGTCGCGCGCTTCTCCAGCCACGCCACTCCGGCGGAGCCGCCGGTACCGGTCTTCGAGCCCATCGCCCGCCGGGTCGCCACCAGGTGGTCGTTGCGCCAGCGCCAGACCAGCTCACCGACGTCCGTGAGCAGCTCGCCGAGGCGCACCAGGTCGTCGTACTTCTCCGGGTCGGCGTATATCCGGCTCCAGACGGCCTCGACCACCGGCGAGGGCTCGTACTTCTGCCGCAGATCACGGCCGAGGACGGACTGCGGCACCGGGTGGCCGCGCCGGGCGAGCAGCGCCAGCGTCTCGTCGTAGAGGCTCGGCTGGCTCAGCGCCTTCTCCAGCTCGGCGTGGACGCGCGGGATACCCCGGTGCGGGACGAGCATCGAGGCGGACTTGTCCCCGAGGAGGAACTCCATCCGCCGGTACATCGCCGACTGGAAGCCGGAGCCCTCGCCGAGCGAGCCGCGGTAGGAGTTGAACTGGGCGGGGGTGAGCTGGGCCAGCGGGCGCCAGGACGCGTTCAGCGCCTCCAGCTCGCGCAGCGAGCGCTTCAGCGCGTCCCGTGCGTCCGGCAGCCGGTCCTCGCGCAGGGCCAGCACCGCGGTCTCCCACTCGTGGACCAGGACGGTGAACCAGAGTTCCATCACCTGGGTGGTGACGAGGAAGACCATCTCGCCGGGATCGTCGGAGCGCAACTGCTGCAAATGGGTGAGGACGTCCGCCTGGACGTAGTCCTCGTAGGGAGTCGTTCCCGCGAAGTCGAGGTACGGGGTGTCCGCACCGGTCTCTTCGGGGTCGGGGTGGTTCGCCGACATCGCTGTCTCCTCGACACGAGCTTCCGGGTAGCGGTCCGCCCCGTCCTAGCTGGGTGGGCTCCGGTCCCCTGCGGCGCATCCTACGACCGGGAACCGCCCGGTGGCTCGGCCCGGAGGCGGATGACCGCGTACCCGGCGTCCGGGGCGACGCGGACCGGCCCGCAGCCGGCGAAGCGGGCTGCGGGCCGGTCGGCCTGGCACGACGGGTGTCCCCCGGCCCACGGCGAGGGCGGGCCGGGGGCTCCGGGGTCAGCCGAGGATGTCGGCGGCGGTCGGCGAGGAGTCGCGGAGGAACGTCGAGCAGCGCTCGTACTCCGCCTGCTCACCGATCGACTGCGCGGCGCGCGCGAGGGCGTGCAGGGCGCGGAGGAAGCCGCGGTTCGGCTCGTGCTCGAACGGCACGGGCCCGTGGCCCTTCCAGCCGGCCCGGCGCAGGGCGTCGAGCCCGCGGTGGTAGCCGGTGCGGGCGTAGGCGTACGACTCGATGACCCGGCCGCCCTCGAAGGCGTCGTCCGCCAGCTGCGCCCAGGCGAGCGAGGAAGTGGGGTACTTCGCCGCGACCTCGGCGGGCGGGGTGCCGCCGGCGAGCAGCTCACGCGGCTCCGGGTCGTCGGGCAGGTGGGTCGGGGCGGGGCCCCCGAGCAGGTTCTCGTGGATGGACATGGGTCCCAGTGTGCCTGGCACCCATCCGTTCCGGGACACCGCCCGGCCCGGTGGCACCGCCCCTCCCGGGCACGGACGGCGCCCCTCCCGCGGGACGGCCCCTCACCCGGCGGGCGGCCGCCGGGAGGGCTCCAGGGGTGGTGCCACGACCCCGCAGTGGATGGTGCACTCGGGCCGGCAGGGCTCGGCGTCCGCCGTGTCCGCGGGACCGGGCGCACGGCCCGCCGCACGGCCCCGCGCGCCGTCCGCCCCCCGCCCCGGTCCCGCGGCGGGGGGAGCGGCGGGGACGGCGGCAGGGGCCGGCCTGCGTACGGTGCAGAAGGCGAGCACCGCCCCCGCCACCAGCAGTCCCGCGCACATCGGCATCGCCCGCCGGAAGGTCGCGGCGAACTCTTCCGCGTCCCGGTACGCCTCCGGGCCCATGCCCGCGAGCAGCGGCAGCGCGGCGACCGCGATCAGCCCGGCCGCGCGGGCGGCGGCGTTGTTGATGCCGCTGGCCAGCCCCGCCTGCCCGGTGTCCACGGCCGCCAGCACCGTCGCGGTGAGCGGCGCGACCAGGGTGACCAGGCCGAGGCCGAGCACCACCACGGCGGGCAGCACCTCGCTCGCGTACCCGGTCACGGAGGCGCTCCCGGGCCCCACCCGCAGCATCAGCAGCATGCCGGCCGCTGCCAGCAGAGGGCCGGCGGTGAGCGGGATGCGCGGCCCGATGCGGTGGCCGAGTTCTCCGGAGGCGGCGGAGAAGAAGAGCATCAGCACGGTCGTCGGGAGGAGCGCGGTGCCCGCGCCGAGCGCCGAGTAGCCGGCGACGACCTGGAGCTGGATGGCGGAGAGGAAGAAGAACCCGCCCAGCGCCGCGTACACGCAGAACGTCACGAGGTTGACGACCGTGAACAGCCGGGAGCGGAAGATCGCCGGCGGCACCATCGGGTCCGGCCGCCGGCGCTCCACCTGGACGAACGCGGTCCCGAGCACCACCCCGCCCACCGCCGCCCCGATCACCAGGGGTGAGGCGCCCTGCCCCGGCGCCTCGATCAGCGCGTACGTCACCAGGGCCAGCGAGACCGCGCCGAGGACCGCCCCGAGCACGTCGAAACGCCCGTGGGCGCGCGGGTCCCGGGACTCCGGTACGTGGCGCAGCGCGACCGGGACGCAGAGCACGGCGACCGGCAGGTTGAGCAGGAACACCCAGCGCCAGCCGGGCCCGTCGACGAGCCAGCCCCCGACGAACGGCCCGATCGCCGCCCCCACCCCGCCGAAACCGGACCAGAGCCCGACCGCCCGGGCCCGGTCGTCCGGATGGAAGCTCGCCTGGATGAGCGCCAGCGACCCCGGGGTGAGCAGGGCCCCGCCGATCCCCTGGAAGGCGCGCGCCGCGATCAGCACGGCGGCGTTCGGTGCGAGCGCGCAGACCAGCGAGGCCAGGGCGAACCAGATCACGCCGACGACGAAGACCCGCCGCCGCCCGTACCGGTCGCCGAGCGCCCCGCCCAGCAGGATCAGCCCGGCGAGGGTCAGCATGTAGGCGTTGACGGTCCACTGGAGGGCCGCCAGGTCGGTGCCGAGGTCCTGGCCGATCCGGGGCAGCGCCACGTTGATGACGGTGGAGTCGAGCATCGCCATGCCCGAGCCGAGGACGGTGGTCAGCACGATCCAGCGCCCCAGCCCCGAGGCGGCCCGGATCTCCCCGGCGGCTCTCGGCGCACCGGTGGGGCCGGTCGTTGCGGGGGTCTCACCCATGGGGGCAGCATCGCCGCTGCCCGGAGCGGCAGCCAGCGGGCGGCGGCAGCCGTGGGGCGCGTCCGGTGGCCGCCGTACCGCCTAGGTCAGGGCGCGGACCGCCCGGACCAGCGCGTCGACGCCGGCCTCCGCCTTGGCGCGCGGACAGCCGACGTTGAGCCGTACGAAGCCGTCCGCGCCGTAGACGCGGCCCGGCATGACGGCGACCCGCTCCCGCTCGATCAGCTCGCGCTGGAGGGCGTCGTCGTCCGGGCCGAGCGGCCGCAGGTCGATCCAGGCGAGGTATCCGGCCTGCGGCGGGCGCCAGCCCAGCTCCGGGAGGGCGGCGCGCAGCCGGTCCTCGACCAGGGCGAGGTTCCCTGCGATGTAGGCGCGCGCGGCGTCGAGCCAGGGTCCGCCCTCGCGGTACGCGGCGATGTGGGCGGTGAGCGAGAGCACCGCCGGGGACTCCAGCCCTTCCGCCGTCGCCATGCGGCGCAGGTACTCCGCACGGTCCGCCGGATCGCCGATCAGTCCGTACGAACCGGTCAGTCCGGGGAAGTTGAAGGCCTTCGACCCGGAGGTGATGAGCGCCCAGCTCTCCGGGCCCCGGTCCGCCACCCGCGGCCAGGGCACGTGGTGGTGCCCGTCGTGCGCGAAGTCCGCGTGGATCTCGTCGCTGATCACCCGCACCCCGTGGCGCGCGGCCAGCTCCGCGGTCCGCACGAGTTCGTCCGTCGTCCACACCCGGCCGGTGGGGTTGTGGGGCGAGCAGAGCAGCAGCACCTTCGCGTCCGGCCGGGCGAGTTCCCGCTCCAGGGCCGCGTCGTCACCGACCGGTACCCCGCGCAACTCCCGCCCGAGACCGAGGACCGCCTTGCGGAAACCGTCGTACGTGGGGGTGTGGGTGACGACCGCGTCGCCGGCCCCGGTCCACATCCGCAGCAGCTGGGAGAGCTGGTTGAGCACGGAGGGCCCGTAGACGAGCTGTCCGGTGTCGACGGTGGTGCCGTGGCGCGTGGCGTACCAGTGGGCTATCGCCGAACGGAAGTCGTCCTGCTGCCAGTCGGTGTACCCGAACACCCCGTGGTCGATCCGGGCCCGCAGCGCCGCCAGCACCTCGGGAGCGGTCGCGAGGTCCATGTCGGAGATGGTGAACGGCAGCAACCCGTCCACCCCGAAGCGGTCGGCCACCCCGTCCCACTGCACGCTCCAGGTACCCCTGCGGTCGACGACGGTGTCGAAGTCGTAGGACGGACGCACAGCGGCACCTCACAGGGTCGGTTCACGGGTTCCGTACGGTCCGGCGGGCGCTGGGCCCACCGGTCGCACATGCCACGGGCCCGACCTCACCGGGGATCACCCAGGAGTGTCGGGCCCGCGACGCACGCAGGTCGGGGCGCGCGGCCCCGGGCGCGCCTTACTTCAGCTTGGTGCCCGTGGAGCGCAGGTTGGCGCACGCCTCGGTGACACGCACGGCCATGCCCGCCTCGGCGGACTTGCCCCAGGTGCGCGGGTCGTAGGTCTTCTTGTTGCCAACCTCGCCGTCGACCTTCAGCACGCCGTCGTAGTTGCTGAACATGTGGTCAGCGATCGGGCGGGTGAAGGCGTACTGGGTGTCGGTGTCGAGGTTCATCTTCACGACGCCGTTCTCCAGCGCGGTGGCGATCTCCTGGGCGGTGGAGCCGGAGCCGCCGTGGAAGACGAAGTCGAACGGGGAGGTCTTGCCGTACTTGGCGCCGACGCCCTCCTGGAGGTCCTTCAGGAGTTCGGGGCGGAGTACGACGTTGCCCGGCTTGTAGACGCCGTGCACGTTGCCGAAGGAGGCGGCCAGCAGGTAACGGCCCTTCTCGCCCAGGCCGAGCGCCTCGGCGGTACGCAGCGCGTCGTCGACGGTGGTGTACAGCTCGTCGTTGATCTCGTGCGTGACGCCGTCTTCCTCGCCACCGGTCGGGGTGATCTCGACCTCAAGGATGATCTTGGCGGCGGCAGCCTTGGCGAGGAGTTCCTGGCCGATGGCCAGGTTGTCCGCGAGGGTCTCGGCCGAGCCGTCCCACATGTGCGACTGGAACAGCGGGTTGAGGCCCTTGGCGACGCGCTCGGCGGAGATGTCGAGCAGCGGACGGACGTAACCGTCCAGCTTGTCCTTGGGGCAGTGGTCCGTGTGGAGCGCCACGGTGATGTCGTACTTGGCGGCGACGATGTGCGCGAACTCGGCGAGGGCCACGGCGCCCGTCACCATGTCCTTGTTGTACTGGCCGCCCAGGAACTCCGCGCCACCGGTGGAGATCTGGACGATGCCGTCGCTCTCGGCCTCGGCGAACCCGCGCAGGGCCGCGTGGAGGGTCTGGGTCGAGGTCACGTTGATGGCCGGGTAGGCGAACTTGCCTGCCTTCGCCCGGTCGAGCATCTCGGCGTAGACCTCGGGGGTTGCGATGGGCATCTGTCCGCTCCTTGGGATGTGCGGGTGTGCAGTGCTGGTCCCTGACCTGGGGGCGACGTCATCGTCGTGCCCATCTTCCCAGACTCCTGCGGGGACTCCACCCGGAGGACCCCCGTAGAAACGGGGCCGGGGCGCGCTGTTTCACGTGAAACAGTGCACCCCGGCGAAATCTGCCAGAAACACGCAGGTCAGCGCCTCAACTCTGCCTGAGACACCGCACGCGGGGCTCAGGCCAGATCGAGATCGGCGACCGAGTAGACGTGCAGGTACGACAGCCCCGCCTCGGCGATGGCCGGGGCGGCGCCCCGCTCCACGATGACGGCGACGGCGACGACCTCGCCACCGGCCTCGCGGACGGCCTCGACCGCGGTCAGCGGCGAACCACCGGTGGTCGAGGTGTCCTCGACCACCAGGCAGCGGCGGCCCTTGACGTCGGTGCCCTCGATGCGGCGCTGCATCCCGTGCGCCTTCTGCGCCTTGCGGACGACGAACGCGTCGAGCGTCTCGCCGCGCGCGGCGGACGCGTGCAGCATCGAGGTGGCGACCGGGTCGGCGCCGAGCGTCAGGCCGCCGACACAGTCGAAGTCCAGCTCGGCCGTGGCGTCGAGCATGACCTGGCCGACCAGCGGTGCGGCCTTGCCGTCCAGCGTGATCCGGCGCAGGTCGATGTACCAGTCGGCTTCCAGACCCGAGGAGAGGGTCACCTTGCCGTGCACCACGGCCTTGTCCTTGATCTGCTGGAGCAGGTCAGCGCGTACGTCAGTCATACCGTCGAGAGTACGGGGCGGATCGGGCTTCCTCAGAGCCGAGCCCAGCTCCAGGTGGTCGCGATCTCCAGCGGATCGATCGGCGTGACCAGGCGCGGCGTGGAGTTGAGCCCGTTCGGCGGGCCGGACTGGGGCTCCACGCAGACGGCCTCGTCCTGCTCGTCGTAGATCACCACCCACTCGTCGCGGCTGGTGACGGTCAGCTCCAGCTGCTCCGGCCAGGTGACCGTGGCCTTCACGCCGTCCGGCATCCCGAAGCAGTCGTCCCAGGGGCCGGGGAGCGGGTCGATCCGGCGGCCGGTCGGCATGTGGTCCGCGCCGCGCTCCTCCTGCCAGGCGGCGTCGAAGGAGAGCCGGGCGTCCTGGCCGCCGATGTTGCGCAGGAACCAGGGGTGCCAGCCGGCCTGCGCCGGGAAGGAGTCGCGTGACGTCTCCACCGCCAGACGGATCGTCAGCGCGTCCTCGGAGAGCGCGAAGGTCTGGGTCACCCGACCTTCGTACGGCCACGGTTCGGCGAGGTCGTAGTAGAAGGCGGCCTCGCCCTCCACCTCGCGCGCGGTGGTCCAGGAGGTGTCGCGACCGGTGCCGTGGATGGCGTGCGGCGGCGAGTTGAGCGGCAGGGTGTGCACGGTGTCGCCGTTGCGGAACTCGCCGTACGCGGTCCTCCCGACCCAGGGCACCATGGGGAAGCAGCCGTACCGCTCGCCCTGCCTCAGCAGTTCGGTGCCCGCGATCCGCAGGCTGGTGATCCGGCACCCGCGGACGGGGTCGATGGTCAACTCGGCTTCGCCGGCGCGCAGCCGGACAGTCTTCTCGCTACTCACGCGACGACCCTACTGGCGTACTCACCTCCGGCGCTTCCACGCCCGTCCCACCACCACGGCGGAGGCCAGCGCCAGAGCCGCCGCCGGAGCCACCCAGCGCAGTGTGGAGGAGGCGGAGGTGGTCTCGGGCGAGGGCACCGGGGCGTACCGGCCGCGCGGTGGCGCGTGGTCCACCTCCTCGGCGCTCCGCCCGATCATGGTGCGCCGGGCGTGCGCCGCCTCGGCGGGCGGCTCGTCCGGGACGGTGAACCCGATGTCGGCGGCGGGATCGAGCGAAGCCGGCGGCACCGGGGCGTCGAAGACCGCACCGGACACCGCCCCGGACGCGGGGCCGGCGTCGGGCGGGAGAGAGGCGTCGGACGAAGGGCCGGCGTCGGGCGGGAGAGGGGCGTCGGACGAGGGGTCGGCGTCGGCACCGTCCGGACGGGTCTCGGCGTCCGCCCGCGCCTCGATGCCGGTGCTGCTGTCGGCGTCCCCGTACGGAGCGGCGGCGGGCGCGTCCGCGGAGGCCGTCGCCCCGCTCTCCCGGCCGGCCGCGCCGGGCGCCTCGTGCGCGGCGAGGCTCTCCGTGACGAGCTGCTGGGTGAAGCGGTCGAGCAGCCGGCGGACGGCGGCGCGTACGGCCTCGGCGTCGAGTTCCACCAGCCGCCCGTCGGCCGTGGCCGTCCCGGCGTAGCGGATCGTCGTCCCGGGCTCGCCCCCGGAGGACGCGCCGCCCCCCGCCGTTCCAGCGGTGCCGGAGCCGTCGAGGGTGACCGTCAGGGCCACCTTGACCGACCCCGCGCCGCGGGCGGCGGTGCCCTCGCCGGTGACGGAGACGGTGGCCGGTCCCGTGGCGGCGACCTCCACGGCCCCGCGGTAGGTGATCGTGTGCCCGTCCACCCGGAACTTCAGCCGTCCCGCCAGCGCCTCGGGCGCTCCCGCGCCCCGCTGGAGGGACGGAACGCAACGCGCCACCCGGGCGGGGTCGCCGAGCACGCTCAGCAAGGACGCGGCCGGAACCGGAACGAACACCTCATGCTCCATGAAACCGAGCCTACTCACGCTCCGCCCCTCGCGTCAGGTCTCCGCGGCATAGCGCGGATGCAGCAGTGTGGAGGGCTGCTGCCCGCGCGGGCGGATGTCCTCGGCGGCCCGTCCGGCCTCCGCCGGCAGCCCCGCGTCGAGCGACCGCAGCGGGGGGTGCCCGGGATCGAGGCCGAGCACCGGCTCCGCCGTGCCCGGCGCGGCCAGCACGAAGCCCCAGTCCTCGGCGTCGCCCGGCACATGGTCCGGACGGGCGCCGGAGCCGGGGCGCCGTCCGACGACCCGGTACGGGCGGGTGGCCATGCCCCCGGCGTGCAGGGTGGCCTCCACCGTCCAGAAGGTGCGCGGCCGCTCCCCCGGTGGCCCCGCGTGCACCACGAACCGGCCGCCGGGGGCCACCGCCCGCCCGACCAGGCCGTAGAACTCGGCGGAGTACAGCTTGGTGCTCGCGGTGATGCCCGGATCGGGCAGATCGGATATGACCACGTCGTAGCGGCCCTCGGCGCTCCGCAGCCAGGTGAACGCGTCCGCGGCGACCGAGGTGAGCCGGGGGTCCTCGTAGGCGCCGGCGTTCAGCGCGGAGAGGGCGGGGTCGGTGCGGGCCAGCCGGGTGACCCCGGGGTCCAGCTCGACCACCGTCACCCGGCGGACGTCCGGGTAGCGCAGCACCTCGCGCGCGGCCAGCCCGTCGCCGCCCCCGAGGATCAGCACCCGGGCGTGCGGGCCGTTCATGGCGGGGTGCACGAGGGCCTCGTGGTACCGGAACTCGTCGCGGGCGCTGACCCGTAACCGGCCGTCGAGGTAGAGGGCCAGGGAATCGCGCCCGTCACCGGTGAGGACGATCTCCTGCACGCCCGTCCGCACCGCGACCCGCACCCCCTCCCCGTAGACCGCCCGCCGTGCCGCCCGCTCGAAGTCGTCCGCCAGCAGCGCGGCGGTGGCCAGCAGCGCCGTCGTGCAGAGCGCGGCGAGGACGAGGAGACAGCGGGAGCGGAGGGTGAGGTCGCGCCGGAAGAGCCAGAGGATCAGGGCGCCGCCCGCCGCCACGTTGACCGCTCCGGTGAAGAGCGTGCCGGTCAGCTGTCCCAGCATCGGCAGCAGGAGGAAGGGGAAGGCCAGCCCGCCCACGAGGGCGCCCACGTAGTCCGCCGCGAACAGGTCCGCGACGGTTCCGCCGGCGTCCTGCCGGTCGACCCGCTGGATCAGTGTCATCAGCAGCGGGATCTCGGCCCCGATCAGGACCCCGATCGCCACCGAGAAGGCGATCAGCACGGCACGGGACTCCCCGAGCCACGCGAAGGAGGCGTACAGCACCAGCGCGGAGAACCCGCCGACCAGCGCGAGCGCCACCTCGATCAGGGCGAAGCCGACGGCGGCGTGACAGCGCAGGCGCTTCGCGAGCAGCGAACCGAGGCCCATGGCGAAGACCATCACGGAGAGCACCACCGACGCCTGCGTCACGGAGTCACCGATCAAGTACGAGGCCATCGCGACCAGTTCGAGCTCGTACACCAAGCCGCAGGCGGCGCAGACGAAGACGGACGCCAGCACGAGGAAGCGGCCGGTCCGGGGGCGTACGGGAAGGGGCGCCGCACCTCCTCGAAGGGGTACCTGCTGGTCGATCATGATCGGAACGCTACGTGACGATTCCTCCGCACCCTGTCACCCGCAAGGGTGCACCTGAGGCTCCGGAACGAGCGCCCGGCGTGCGCCGATCGCCCGACGGCGCACACCAACGCACCGCGCGCCGCGCGCTTTTCGGTCATCCTCAGCGCACCAGGGCGGAGACGGCGGGAAGGTCGGAGACGGCCGGTGCTCCCGGGAAGACCGCCGCTCCCACCGGGGTCGGCCTCCTCGGACCGACCGGAGCGCTCGACGCCCTCGGCGCCACCACCCCACCCGACAGCCCCGCCCCGCCCAGCAGCCCTCCCGGGGTCCGGACCCCGAACCGGGTCCGGGTGACCACCAATTGCCCCTCCTGCGGGTACGCGTGCCAGGTGCGCCACCGCAACTGCCCCTCGGAACGCTGCGCGAGTATCGCGGTGAAGGCGTACGGACTGCCCGGAAAGGTGCCCGCCAGCCCGTACGGATGCTCGGCCACCAGGGCGAGCAACTCCTGGGCCCGCGCGGCGAACTGGCCCTCGTTGAGGTTCTCCACCCGCGCGGCGAACTCGTACTCCCGGTCGCCGAGCTGCTTCGCCACCCCCAGGGGGAGCGGGGCGCGGCTGCCCGCGAGGCAGGCCACCGTCTCCGAGCAGACGGCGCCGTCGTCCTCCAACAGGACCTGATGGGAAGCACCGAGCAGTCTCAACTGCACGGCGGCGCGGCCGAGCCGGAGGTCCAGCACGGCGAGGGCGGGCAGCGGCTCCCTGCCGAGCGCCCACGCCAGATCGGCAGCGCGGGTGTCGGAATAGGCCGTCTGGAGGGACGTGAGCATGGGTCGGCTCCGCAAACGCAGGGACACATGAGCAGGGGGCGCCGCCGGAGAAGTGACGTGGGGGATGCGCCCGGTCCGGCCCAACTGGGGTCCGTGGGCTGAAATGTTCTGTCTGACGAGGGAATCACGAACTACGCCGCACTCACTGCCTTTTTGGCCAACTTGACGTGGTTTCCATCCCCTGGGGGGCAATACAGCTCAACTGTTCAGCCGGAAAGCCCCGATGTGCCCCTCGTCGCTGCTCCCCCGGGCCGTACCGCGGCGTCGAAGATCCACAACCCGGCGGGGCCCGACCGGAGTTGATCAACTCCGGTCGGGCCCCGCCGGGTCCGGCCTCGCCTCGCCTCGGGCGACCGTCGGCCGCACCCCGCTCGGGGAGGCCCGGCCGCCGTCACGCTCCCGGTGGCTCGGCCTCCGTCGCGCCTCCGTCCCCCGGGTCAGTTGCCTCCGCCGCACGAACCCCCGCCGCAGGAGGAGCCCCCGCCGCCGCACGAGGAACTGCTTCCGCACGAGTGGCCCCCGGAGTGCCCGTGGCCGGAACCACCGTCCCCGGATCCGCCGCCGTCACCCGCCCACCAGCTGCCCTCGGAGGAACCCCGGCGCGACGACGAACGGCGCCCGGACGAGCGGCGCGGCTTCCTCGTACTCACCGTGTACCCGCGGGGACCACCCCGCGCGGCGGATCCGCCGGCCCTCCCCCCACGCCCGGCGGACACCGGCCGGGTCCGCGCGGACACCCGCATCACCGTCACGACGACCCCCGCGACCGCCAGAGCGATGAGCCCCATCAGGACGTACGTCATCACGCCCTCACATCCTTCCGTCCCCCGTGGCGGCCCCCGCCGCCCCCCGAACGTATCGGGATGCCTGCGGGATGCCCGGTCCGTGTCCGCGCCAAAGCGGACTTGAGCAACTCCAGAGCTTGCCGACAGGATGACCACGGGTCCCGGAGACGCCGGCCCGCATCGAGGACGGTGGAGAGATGAGCCGCAGGCCGCTGCTGAACCGCAGGCTGGACGGGCACGGGACGACGATCTTCGCGGAGATGTCGGCCCTGGCGCTCACGACCGGCGCCATCAATCTGGGGCAGGGCTTCCCCGACACCGACGGCCCCGAGGAGATCCGCGAGGCCGCCGTCCGGGCCCTGCGCGAGGGCAAGGGCAACCAGTACCCACCCGGTCCGGGCGTCCCCGAACTGCGGACGGCCGTCGCCGAACACCAGCGCCGCTTCTACGGCCTCACCTTCGACCCGGACACCGAGGTCCTGGTCACCGCGGGTGCCACCGAGGGCATCGCCGCGAGCATGCTGGCCCTGCTGGAGCCGGGCGACGAGGTCATCGCCTTCGAGCCCTTCTACGACTCCTACGCCGCGTCCATCGCCCTGGCAGGCGGCGTCCGCGTCCCCCTCACCCTGCGCGCCCCCGACTTCCGCCCCGACCTGGACGCTCTGCGGGACGCCGTCACGCCGCGCACCCGGCTGCTCCTCCTGAACAGCCCGCACAACCCGACCGGCATGGTCCTCACCCGCGAGGAGCTGACCGCGATCGCCCACCTCGCCGTCGAGCACGACCTCCTCGTCGTCACCGACGAGGTCTACGAGCACCTCGCCTTCGACGGGGAGCACGTCCCCCTCGTCTCGCTGCCCGGTATGCGCGAGCGCACCGTCTCCCTCTCCTCCGCCGGCAAGACCTTCTCGTACACCGGCTGGAAGATCGGCTGGGTCACCGGCTCCGCCGCCCTGGTCGCCGCCGTCCGGACCGCGAAGCAGTACCTCACCTTCGTCAGCGGCGGCCCCCTCCAGTACGCCGTCGCCGAGGCACTGCGCCTGCCCGACGCCTTCTTCACCGGCTTCCGTGAGGACCTGCGCGCCAAGCGCGACCTCCTCACGGCCGGCCTCACCGCGGCCGGCTTCGAGGTCTACCGCCCCCAGGGCACCTACTTCGTCACCACCGACGTGGCCCCCCTCGGCGCGAAGGACGGCATCGCCTTCTGCCGCGCCCTGCCGGCACGCGCCGGGGTCGTCGCGGTTCCCAACGCCGTCTTCTACGACGACCGGGAAGCGGGCCGCACCCAGGTCCGCTTCGCGTTCTGCAAGCGGCCCGACGTCCTCACCGAGGCGGCCGGCCGGCTGCGGGCCGCCTTCGCGGGCTGAGCCGTCCCGACCCCGGCCCCGGGAAACACCGACGGCCGGGGCGGCAGTCGGACGACCGCCGCCCCGGCCGGGCGTCGTGCGTGGTGCGCGCGGGCGCGCCGTACGGGTGCGGCCCGCGGTGCGAGGCGGATCAGGCCCCGGGGGTGTCGCCCTCGGACCCGGCGGGCTTCTCCCCGGCCGGCGCGAGGCCGAGGCGCTCGACGAGCCACTTGTCGAACTCGATGGAGGCGCGGACCCAGCTCACCGTGGAGGACACGAAGTGCTCCAGGGCGACGCCGGTGCCGATGAGCATCTGCGCCTCACCGATCAGGCGGACCGAACCGGCCTCGCCCTCCTCGCCCTCGTGGGCGTGCGTGTAGACCTTGGGCCACAGGGTCCGGCGGTTCCAGTCGTCGATGGCGTCCAGCAGGACGGCTCGCTGGTCCAGGTCGTGCGGGCGGTCGTAGAACGTCCGCACCGAGAAGACCTGCTGGTCGGCCTCGCCCCGGAACATGAAGTACGTGCGGAACTCTTCCCACGGCGCCGCGAGGTCGCCCTCGTCGTCGACGACGAACTTGAGCTCCATCTGCTCCAGGAGCTGCTTGACGAGGTCCTGGTCAGGGACGACGGGGCCCTCCGGTCCTGCGGCCTGCGGTTCGGGCTGGCCCCCGAAATTAGGAATCGAGGACGGATCGATGCTCACCGTTATTTCCCTTCGTGCGGTTGTACGCCATCCTCCCCCATGGCGGGCGGGGGATGGCAACCCCCGGCGGGCTCGATCCGCTGCCGGCGGACAGGATCGGACCGTCGCACCCGGACGGGGACGCCGCCCTCGCACGCCCCCGTCCCCGTCCTCGTACCCCTCGGCCCTTCGTCGTACGGGGTGACGGCCCGCCGCCGTCAGCGCACCGCGCCCACGGTCAGCCCGGCGTCGCCGCCGCCGTCACCGGCCGCCCCGGCGCCCACGTCGCCGCCGGACACGTCCACCCGTACGGTGTCGCCGTCCGTGACCTCGCCCGCGAGGATCTCCCGGGCGAGCCGGTCGCCGATCGCCGTCTGGATGAGGCGGCGCAGCGGCCGGGCGCCGTAGGCCGGGTCGTTGCCCTTCTCGGCGAGCCAGGCCAGCGCGGCCGGGGTGACGTCGAGGGTGAGCCTGCGCTGGGCGAGCCGCTCGGCGAGGCGGTCGATCTGGAGCCCCGCGATGTGGGCCAGCTCGTCGCCGCTGAGCGCGGAGAAGACGACCAGGTCGTCCAGCCGGTTCAGGAACTCCGGCTTGAACGAGGCGCGTACGACCTCCAGCACCCGCTCCTTCTTCACCTCGGGCTTGATCAGCGGGTCGACCAGGAACTGGCTGCCGAGGTTGGAGGTCAGGATCAGGATGGTGTTGCGGAAGTCCACCGTCCGGCCCTGGCCGTCCGTGAGCCGGCCGTCGTCGAGGACCTGGAGCAGGATGTCGAAGACCTCGGGGTGGGCCTTCTCCACCTCGTCGAGCAGCACGACGCTGTAGGGGCGGCGGCGGACCGCCTCCGTGAGCTGGCCGCCCTCCTCGTAGCCGACGTACCCGGGCGGGGCGCCGACCAGCCGCGCGACGCTGTGCTTCTCGCTGTACTCGCTCATGTCGATGCGGACCATGGCGCGTTCGTCGTCGAAGAGGAAGTCCGCCAGCGCCTTCGCCAGCTCCGTCTTGCCGACGCCGGTGGGGCCGAGGAAGAGGAACGATCCGGTCGGCCGGTCGGGGTCGGCGATGCCGGCCCGGGTCCGGCGTACCGCGTCCGACACCGCGCGGACGGCCTCGGTCTGGCCGATCAGGCGCCTGCCGAGCTCGTCCTCCATCCGCAGCAGCTTCTGCGTCTCGCCCTCCAGCAGGCGTCCGGCCGGAATGCCCGTCCAGGCGCCGACCACGTCGGCGATGTCGTCGGAGCCGACCTCGTCCTTGACCAGAGTCTCCTTCGGCGTCTCGGCGGCGACCTGTTCGGCCTCGGTGGCCTCCTCCAGTTCGCGTTCCAGCCCGGGGATCTCGCCGTAGAGGAGCTGGGAGGCGGTGTCGAAGTCGCCGTCGCGCTGGGCGCGTTCGGCTTGGCCGCGCAGGTCGTCGAGGCGTTCCTTCAGCTCGCCGACCCGGTTGAGGCCCTGCTTCTCCTTCTCCCAGCGGGCGGTGAGGCCGCGCAGCTCCTCCTCCTTGTCGGCGAGGTCGCGGCGGAGCTTCTCCAGCCGCTGCCGGGAGGCGGGGTCGGTCTCGTTCTTGAGCGCCAGCTCTTCCATGTGGAAGCGGTCCACGACGCGCTGCAGTTCGTCGATCTCGACGGGCGAGGAGTCGATCTCCATGCGCAGCCGGGAGGCGGCCTCGTCGACGAGGTCGATCGCCTTGTCCGGGAGGAAGCGGGAGGTGATGTAGCGGTCGGACAGGGTCGCGGCGGCCACCAGCGCGGCGTCCGCGATGGAGACCTTGTGGTGGGCCTCGTAGCGCCCCTTAAGTCCGCGCAGGATCGCGATGGTGTCCTCGACGCTGGGCTCGGCGACCAGGACCTGCTGGAAGCGGCGTTCCAGGGCGGGGTCCTTCTCGATGCGCTCGCGGTACTCGTCGAGCGTGGTCGCGCCGACCATCCGGAGCTCGCCGCGGGCCAGCATGGGCTTGAGCATGTTGCCCGCGTCCATGGCGGAGTCGCCGCCGGCTCCGGCGCCGACGACCGTGTGCAGCTCGTCGATGAAGGTGATGACCCGGCCGTCGCTCTCCTTGATCTCGGAGAGGACGGTCTTCAGCCGCTCCTCGAACTCGCCCCGGTACTTCGCGCCCGCGACCATCGCCCCGAGGTCGAGGGAGACGAGCCGCTTGTCGCGCAGCGACTCGGGCACGTCGCCCTTGACGATGCGCTGGGCGAGCCCTTCGACCACGGCGGTCTTGCCGACGCCGGGCTCCCCGATGAGGACCGGGTTGTTCTTCGTACGGCGGGACAGCACCTGTACGACGCGGCGGATCTCCTGGTCCCGGCCGATGACCGGGTCGAGCTTGCCCTCGCGGGCCGCCGCCGTGAAGTCCGTACCGAACTTCTCCAGGGCCTTGTACTGGCCCTCCGGGTCCGGTGTGGTCACCCGTCGTCCTCCCCTGCTCTTCTCGAACGCGGCCAGCAGCTTCTTCGCGCCGGCTCCCTGCGCACCGAGGATCTCACCGGCCCGGCCGCCCTTCTCGGCGACCGCGATCAGCAGGTGCTCGGTGGAGACGTACTCGTCGCCGAGGTCCTTGGCGCGCCGCGCGGCGTCCTCGACCACGGCGAGCAACTCGCGGTTGGGCTGCGGCGGTGCCACGGTGGAACCGGTGACGCTGGGCAGCGCGGCGAGCAGTTGCTCGGTCCGGGTGCGGACGGCGGCCTGGTCGGCCTCCGTCGCGGCCAGCAGATCGATGATGTTCTCGTTGTCCTCGCCCGCGAGCAGCGCGAGCAGCAGGTGTGCGGGGGTCAGGTCGGGGTGTCCGTCCTTCACGGCCCTGCCGGTGGCCGCGGTGAGGGCGTCCCTGCTCTTGTTGGTCAGCTCGGCGTCCACGTGCGCTGTCTCCTCCTCGACGATCGCGTCCTGCCCGGGCTCGTCGCCCGGTCCTTGCTTCCCTCAACGTGCGTAAAGTTGAGTCTATTCCACTCAAGGCCGAACCACGACGCGCGCGGCCACCGCGGCCGCCACCGGGCGGCGGCGCGGCGCGCCGCCTGCATACGCTTCGCCCATGGCCGTCGACGTACGCAATCCCAGCCCCGAGTACCTCGCCTTCTGGCGGGAGTACCACCTCTGCACCCTGACCACCCTCCGCCCGGACGGCACCCCGCACGTCGTGCCGGTGGGCGTGACCTACGACCCCGAGGAGGGGGTGGCCCGGGTGATCACGGACGGGGGGAGCCGCAAGGTCGCCCATGTACGGGCGGCGGGGCCCGAGGGGGCGCGGGTCGCCGTCTGCCAGGCGCACCGCGCCCGCTGGGCGACGCTGGAGGGCCGCGCGACGATCCGGACCGAACGGGAGGTCGTCGAGGACGCCGAGCGCCGTTACGAGGAGCGGTACGGGCGCCGCCCGAGGGTCAACCCGACCCGCGTCGTCATCGAGATCGCGCTGGACCGGGCCCTCGGCCGGGCCTGACCCCGCGGGCGGAACCGGGCGGGGCGGGGGCGGGGCAGGACTCCGCACACCACCGGGCACAAGCACAGCGGCGCCACCGTGTCAGGTCACGGTGGCGCCGCTGTGTGGGGGAAAGCGCGTGAGCGATGTGGTGGTTCGGGGGATCGCTCAGGCGCTTCGGGGGGTGGCGGAGATGGTCTCGGGGTCGAACAGTTCGTGGTCGCGCTGGTCCAGATTGACGAAGATCATGCCGTACCTCACGGCGCAGCGGACGGGCTGCGGGGCGCCGCGCGGCCGGCGCAGACAGCGGTAGGCGCGGATCTCCTCGCCCTCCTCCATCACGACGACCACGGGCTCACCGAGCAGGGTGACCATGAGCGAGTCACCCGGGCCCGGCAGGGCGGTGAGCAGATCCACGAAGTGCCACCCTGAGCGATAGGCCGAAGCCATCTCTCGCCGGAAGATCCGGTCGTCCGGCGGGGTGGTCATGCGTCTACGGAAGCCGGGGCCGACCAGCCGATGTCGCCCCGCGTCTTGTCGGGGGCCACCCAGCCGATGTCACCGGGCGTCGCCGAAGCCTGGACGGCCCAGCCGATGTCGCCCCGCGCCTTGTCGGGCGCCACCCAGCCGATGTCGCCCCGCGTCCTGTCCGGCGCCACCCAGCCGATGTCACCGGACGTCGCCGAAGCCTGGACGGCCCAGCCGATGTCGCGCTGCGTCTTGTCGGGCGTCACCCAGCCGATGTCGCCGGGCGTCGCCGAAGCCTCGCTGCTCCAGCCAATGTCCCCCGGGACAGCAGCTGCCTCACCGTTCCAGCCGATGTCGCCCGCTTGCACCAGCCCAAGACCCAGGGCCGCGACGAACGAGGCGGCAAGCACCGAGCGAAGCATTCGCTTATCCATAGTCGGCTTCGTCCTCACTTGTGGATTCATCTCCCCCCGCTGCTAAGACGATGTCTCACGCGACCCTGTGAACACCACAGAGTCGATGCATCATGTTCTTGCATGTTCAGGAACCTGGGGGGTGTAGAAATGATCACAAGGGACACAAAAACGACACATCCTCACGGGATCACCGAACTGTGTGAGGAAGGAAGGCGTCTCTACTCGGGTGCGCTGCGCTCCGGACGCATCGCACGGTACGAGGTCGAACCGGCTCCGTGCCTGATGGAGTTCGCCCTGTTGCACGCCGACCCCGACGACCCCGACTGGTTGCGACCGGTACCGCCGTCCACCGCGCTCGCGCAGCACGTGAACCCGGTGGAGCGCGAGATACAGGAGCGCCGGCAGCTCTCGGCCCTCCTCGCCCAGTCCTTCGAGCCCTTCCTGGACATCAGCGCGCAGGGCCCGCCCGCCACCCACGCCATCACCGTGCTGGAGGGCAGGAACCGGATCAACGACGCCCTGGACGTCGCCACCGCAGAGTGCCGCACCGAGGTCCTCACCGTCCAGCCGGGGGGCGGAAGGAACGAGGACCGGCTGGGAAAGGCGCTGGAACGCGGCCTCTCCGTCGTCCACCGCGGCATCCGCATGCGCACCCTGTACCAGCACACCGTCCGCTACAGCCCCAGCACCCTGGCCTACGCGGAACGCATCGCCGACGTGAACGTCGAGATCAGGACGTCCGAGGAGCTCATCGAGCGCCTCATCATCTTCGACGACACCGTCGCCTTCATCCCGGCGCAGGACGACCGCCAAGTCGCCCTGGAACTCCGCCACCCGGGGCTGGTCGCCTATCTCGCGTCGGTCTTCGAGAAGTTCTGGGCCCATGCCACCCCGCTCCTGGAGGAGGTCCGGTACGAGCCCACGCCGGACGGCATCAGCGCCGTCCAGCGCTCCATCGCCCAACTCCTCGTGGAGGGGCACGTGGACGACTCGATCGCGCGTCGGCTCGGGATGAACGTACGGACCTGCCGGGCGCACATCGCCAAACTCGCCGCCACCCTGGGCAGCAGCAGCCGCGCCCAACTCGGCTACCTGATCGCCCAGTCGGGCATCCTCACCAGGGACTCCTGACAGCGGGTCGCACATGACGAGAGGCCCGCCCCCCGGATCGACCGGTTGGGCGGGCCCCTGCACGGGAGACGGACCTACGGCCCGTCCGGCGTCACTCCTTCGGCCGCTTGGGCCGCCAGACCACGAGCGCGCTGGTCTGCCGCGGGTCCTGGTACGGCACGAGGTCGCGCCGGTAGGAGGCGTGGACCTGGGCCTCGCGCTGCCGCATGGCGACCGCCGCGCCGTCCACCGCGTCGGAGAGCTCGGCGACGCGCTGCTGGAGCGCGGCGACCTGGTTCTCCAGCTCGATGATGCGCTTGATACCGGCCAGGTTGATGCCCTCGTCCTGCGACAGCTGCTGCACGGTGCGCAGCAGCTCGATGTCGCGGGAGGAGTAGCGCCGGCCCCGTCCGGCCGTGCGGTCCGGGGAGACCAGGCCGAGGCGGTCGTACTGGCGCAGTGTCTGCGGGTGCAGGCCCGAGAGCTGGGCCGCGATCGAGATCACGTACACCGGTGACTCGTCGGTCAGCTCGTACGGGTTACGTCTGCGGCCTTCCATCTCAAGCTCCCTTCGCGGCCTGGAACAGGTCGGCCCGCGGGTCCTGGACCGCGGTCGCCGTGCGGTAGGCCTCCAGCGCTTCTCTGGCTTCGTCGCCCAGTTCGGTGGGGACCGCGACCTCCACGGTGACGAGCAGGTCTCCCCGGGTGCCGTCCTTGCGCACGGCTCCCTTGCCACGGGCGCGCATCGTACGCCCGTTCGGTGTCCCCGCGGGGATCTTGAGGGTGACGGGGGGCCCACCGAGGGTGGGCACCTTCACCTCGCCGCCGAGCGCCGCCTCCGGGAAGGTGACGGGCACGGTGACCGTGAGGTTGTCGCCCTTGCGGCCGAAGACCGGGTGCGCGTGGACGTGGACGGCGACGTAGAGGTCGCCGGCCGGACCGCCGCGCTCGCCCTGGCCGCCCTTGCCGCGCAGCCGGATGCGCTGCCCGTCCGAGACGCCCGCCGGGATGCGGACCTGCATGGTGCGGGCGGACTTGGCGCGTCCGCTGCCCTTGCAGACCTCGCAGGGGTTCTCCGCGATCAGACCGCGGCCCTTGCAGTCCACGCAGGGGTCGGTGAGTGAGAAGCCGCCCCCACTGCCGCGCGAGACCTGTCCGGTACCGACGCAGGTCGGGCAGACCCGCGGGGTGCCGTTCTTGTCACCGGTGCCGGAGCACGCCTTGCAGGGCGCCTGGCTGGACATCCGCAGCGGGACCGTGGCCCCGTCGACCGCCTCGGTGAAGCTGAGCGTCACCTCGGTCTCGATGTCCTGGCCCCGGCGCGGCTGCACCCGGGTACCGGTGCCGCCGCCCCGGTTGAACAGCCCGCCGAACACGTCGCCGAGGCCGCCTCCGCCGCCGAACCCGCCGGCCCCCTGGCCGGCGCCGCCCGGGGCGCCGCCGAAGAGGTCGCCCAGGTCGAAGTTGGAGAAACCGCCCCCGGCACCGGGACCGGGCCGGAACCCGCCGTTGCCGAAGAGGGCGCGGGCCTCGTCGTACTCCTTGCGCCGCTTGGCGTCCCCGAGGACGTCGTTCGCCTCGGAGATCTCCTTGAAGCGCTCCTCGGCCTTGGTGTCGCCCTTGTTGGCGTCCGGGTGGAACTCGCGGGCGAGCTTCCGGTACGCCTTCTTGATCTCCGCGTCGGTGGCGTCCTTCGGGACGCCGAGGACCTTGTAGTAGTCCTTCTCGACGAAGTCCTTCGTGCTCATCGACGTCCCTCCTTCCGGACGATCGGCCGGCGGCCTCTCGCGTACAGCATGTCCGGCTCACGGGGAACGCTGTCGCTCCCCGGTCCGCACCGGTCCCTGCGAAAGGCCCTGGCGGCCGGCCCTGGGGCCGGCCGCCCGGCCGGTCGGTGTGCGACCTGGTGGTCCGACGTGATGTCAGACCTCCGTAGGTCCACCGCTCTCCTCGTCGTCTGCCTTCTCTTCCTTCGCCGCCGCGGGCGTGGCGCCCGGCTGCGGCTCCGCCACGGCGACCCGCGCGGGGCGGATGGTGCGCTCGCCGAAGCGGTACCCCGGCTGCAGGATCGCCACGCAGGTCGTCTCCGTGACGTCCGGTGCGTAGCTGTGCATCAGGGCTTCGTGGATCGTCGGGTCGAAGGGCTCGCCCTCCTCGCCGAACTGCTGGAGACCCAGCTTGGTGACGATCGACTCCAGGTTGTCGGCCACCGACTTGAAGCCGCCGACGAGCTCGCCGTGCTCGCGGGCCCGGCCCACGTCGTCGAGGACGGGGAGGAGCTCGGTCAGGAGGTTCGCCGAGGCGATCTCCTTGACCGTGACCCGGTCCCGCTCGACGCGGCGACGGTAGTTCTGGTACTCGGCCTGGAGGCGCTGGAGGTCCGCCGTGCGCTCGGAGAGCGCCGTGCGTACCTGGTCCAGCTGCGCGGTCAGGCCTGCGGTCTGGTCAGCGTCCCCGGCCGGGGCCGCCTCCTCGGAGGCGGCCTTCGGCTCGGCGTCGTCGGAGGTGGCGCCGGAAGGGACGTCGGGCTCCTCCTCGAAGCCCGGGGTCTCCTCCGTCACACCGCACCGCCCTTGCTGTCCTTCTCGTCGTCCACGATCTCGGCGTCGACGACGTCGTCGTCGGCCGGACGGGCCTGCTCGGCACCGGGCTCACCGGCGGCCGCACCGTCGGCCTGGGCGTTGGCGTACATCGCCTGGCCCAGCTTCTGCGAGACGGCGGCGACCTTCTCGGTGGCCGTACGGATCTCGGCGGTGTCCTCGCCCTTGAGCTTCTCCTTCAGCTCGCCGAGCGCGGTCTCCACCTCCGTCTTGACGTCGCCGGGGACCTTGTCCTCGTTGTCCTTGAGGAACTTCTCCGTCTGGTAGACGAGCTGCTCGCCCTGGTTGCGCGTCTCGGCGGCCTCGCGGCGACGGTGGTCCTCGTCGGCGTACTGCTCGGCCTCTTCACGCATCCGGTTGACCTCGTCCTTCGGCAGCGAGGAGCCACCGGTGACGGTCATCTTCTGCTCCTTGCCGGTGCCGAGGTCCTTGGCTCCGACGTGCATGATGCCGTTGGCGTCGATGTCGAAGGTGACCTCGATCTGCGGCACGCCGCGCGGGGCCGGCGGCAGGCCCGTCAGCTCGAACATCCCGAGCTTCTTGTTGTACGCCGCGATCTCGCGCTCGCCCTGGTAGACCTGGATCTGCACGGAGGGCTGGTTGTCCTCGGCGGTGGTGAAGATCTCGGACCGCTTGGTCGGGATCGTCGTGTTCCGCTCGATGAGCTTGGTCATGATGCCGCCCTTGGTCTCGATACCGAGGGACAGCGGGGTGACGTCGAGGAGCAGGACGTCCTTGACCTCACCCTTCAGGACACCGGCCTGGAGCGAGGCGCCGATGGCGACGACCTCGTCCGGGTTCACGCCCTTGTTGGCGTCCTGGCCACCGGTCAGCTCCTTGACGAGCTCCGCGACGGCCGGCATACGGGTCGAGCCACCGACGAGAACGACGTGGTCGATCTCGGAGAGCGCGATGCCCGCGTCCTTGATGACGTTGTGGAACGGGCTCTTGCACCGGTCCAGCAGGTCGGCGGTCAGCTGCTGGAACTGCGAGCGCGTGAGCTTCTCGTCCAGGTGCAGCGGGCCCTCGGCGGACGCCGTGATGTAGGGGAGGTTGATCGTGGTCTCGGTCGAGGACGAGAGCTCGATCTTCGCCTTCTCCGCGGCTTCGCGCAGACGCTGGAGAGCCATCTTGTCCTTGGACAGGTCCACACCGTGGCCGTTGGCGAACACCTTCACCAGGTGGTCGACGACGCGCTGGTCCCAGTCGTCACCACCGAGGTGGTTGTCACCGTTGGTGGCCTTCACCTCGACGACGCCGTCACCGATCTCCAGGAGCGACACGTCGAAGGTGCCGCCACCGAGGTCGAAGACGAGGATCGTCTGGTCGTCCTTGTCGAGGCCGTACGCCAGCGCGGCGGCGGTCGGCTCGTTGACGATGCGCAGGACGTTGAGGCCCGCGATCTCACCGGCCTCCTTCGTCGCCTGACGCTCGGAGTCGTTGAAGTACGCCGGGACGGTGATGACCGCGTCGGTCACCTTCTCGCCCAGGTACGCCTCGGCGTCGCGCTTCAGCTTCTGCAGGATGAAGGCGCTCATCTGCTGCGGGTTGAAGGACTTGCCGTCGAGGTCGATCTTCCAGTCAGTGCCCATGTGGCGCTTGACGGAGCGGATGGTCCTGTCGACGTTGGTGACGGCCTGACGCTTGGCCACCTCGCCGACGAGCACCTCGCCGTTCTTCGCGAAGGCGACGACGGACGGCGTGGTCCTGGCGCCTTCGGCGTTGGTGATGACGGTGGGCTCGCCGCCTTCGAGAACGCTGACGACGGAGTTAGTCGTGCCCAGGTCGATGCCGACCGCACGTGCCATTTCGATTCCTCCTGAAGTACTACTTGAGCGGATCTGACTCAAGGATGCACGACTTCCGTCCCAGAGTCAACGGACCTGAGTCGATTCGACTCAACTTAAGTGACGCTTATACGCGCCGGACGGTAAAAGCGCAGCTCGGAGCGGGCATCGACACCGGCCCACCCTCACTGTTCCGACCCGCAGCCACCCGGAGCGCACAGTCCGCCCCGGTGGGCGCCCTCTCACACCCGCGCCGCCCCTGCGGCGAGACACGCGCACCGCGCCGCGCGCCACACCCCCCGTCCCACCATCGCACCGTGGGATTGTTCTGTCACAAAATGCCGTGAGCCGGTCAAAACGCACCGGCCCGGATCCCACCGAACTCCGAACCCCGGGCGGTCGCGATGCGGAACGCGAGGCAACGGCGCTACCGACAGGGCGGCGGCGCGTGGTGGCAGTCACTCCAGCCGGTCCGGCCGGCTCCGCGCGGCGGACTCGCCCCACCGGCCGGCGCGCGGCGGCCCCCCGCGCCCGCGCCGGCGCTCCCCCTGCCCTCCGACGGGTGGGCCGAACGTCTGCCGGACGTGGTTCTCGGCTCGGCCCTGCTGCTCCTGGCGGCACCCGCGCTGGCGGTCGCCGCCTGCGCCCTCGCCGTGTGGCACGGTCCCGGCCGGGTGCTCGACCGGCGCACCGTGGCCGGGCTCGGCGGCCGCCCGTTCGTCCTGTACTCCCTGCGCACGCGGGTGCTCCGGCTCGACGCGTTCTCCCGGCTGGCGCACGTCGTACGGGGTGAGCTGTCGCTCGTCGGCCCGGCGCCGCTCGCACCGGACGATCCCCGGCTCCAGCACGGTGGGCCACGTCGGTGGCGGCTGGAGGTGCGCCCGGGCCTGACGGGGCTCGCGCAGGTGCGCGCCCGGTCCCGGATGCCCTGGGACGAGGCCGCGCTGCTCGACCTGCACTACGCCCAGGCCCGGTGCCGGGCAGGTACCCAAATCCAGCGAATCAGGCTCGACCTGGCAATTCTTGCCGAATCCGTGCACACTCCTGTGCGCGCGACCCTCCGCCGGCGAACCCGGGGGGCCAAGGGGAGCCTGAGCGACACAGATCACCGCCTGCCCGGCTACAGCCCGCCGGAATAAGTGGATAGTGTCAGCACAGACTGATTAAGTTACTGCTTAGTAGTGCCACCATCCCACCCTCGCAGGCCCGAGGAGCCCTTACATGCAACTCGCCGCGATCATCGTGTCGCTGGTGCTGACCGTGGTCGGCGTTGCGCTCGTTTCCCGAGCCGTCGCGCAGATCTACCGGTTCGTCCGCCTCGGACAGCCGGTCCCCGCGGGCAGCCGCACCGACGACCCCAAGAACCGCACGATCACCCTGGCCAAGGAGTTCGTGGGCCACACCCGGATGAACCGGTGGGGCATCGTCGGCGTCGCGCACTGGTTCGTCGCCGTCGGCTTCCTGACGCTGGGACTGACCATCGTCACGGCGTACGGACAGCTGTTCAAGGCCGACTGGGTGCTCCCGGTCCTCGGCGGCTGGCTGCCGTACGAGGTCTACACGGAGTTCATCGCCCTCGCGACGACCCTGGGCATCCTGGTCCTCATCGTGATCCGCCAGCTGAACCTGCCGTCCCGCCCGGGCCGCAAGTCCCGCTTCGCGGGGTCCAAGATGGGCCAGGCGTACTTCGTCGAGGCGGTCATCCTCCTCATCGGCCTCGCGATCATGACCCTGCGCGGGCTCGAGGGCGCGCTGCACCACGTGGACGGTTACGAGGCCGCGTACTTCGCCTCGTATCCCCTGGTCGCCGCCTTCAGGGGCCTGAGCCCGGCCACACTGCAGAACCTCGTCTACCTCACCGCGATGATCAAGCTCGGCGTCACCATGGGCTGGGCGATCACGGTGGGCCTGAACACCAACATGGGCGTCGCCTGGCACCGTTTCCTCGCCTTCCCGAACATCTGGTTCAAGCGGAACGCGGACGGCGCCGTCGCGCTCGGCGAGCTCAAGCCGATGACCAGCGGCGGCAAGGAGATCGACTTCGAGGACCCGGGCGAGGACGACGTCTTCGGCGTCTCCCAGGTCGAGCAGTTCTCCTGGAAGGGCATCCTCGACTTCTCCACGTGCACCGAGTGCGGTCGCTGCCAGTCGCAGTGCCCCGCCTGGAACACCGGCAAGCCGCTCTCTCCGAAGCTTCTCATCATGTCGCTGCGCGACCACGCGCACGCCAAGGCGCCGTACCTGCTGGCCGGCGGCGGCAAGGACATGGAAGGCAACGAGAAGGCGACCGAGGAGCAGCTCAAGGACGTCCCGGCCGCCGCTCTCGCCGAGGCCGAGCGCCCGCTGATCGGCACCGCGGAGGAGAACGGCGTCATCGACCCGGACGTCCTCTGGTCCTGCACGACCTGCGGCGCCTGCGTCGAGCAGTGCCCGGTCGACATCGAGCACGTCGACCACATCGTCGACATGCGCCGCTACCAGGTGATGATCGAGTCCGCGTTCCCGTCCGAGGCGGGCACGATGCTCAAGAACCTGGAGAAGAAGGGCAACCCCTGGGGGCTCGCCAAGAAGCAGCGCGTCGAGTGGACCAAGGAGGTCGACTTCGAGGTCCCGATCGTCGGCAAGGACGTCGAGGACCTCACCGAGGTCGACTACCTCTACTGGGTCGGCTGCGCCGGCGCCCTGGAGGACCGGGCGAAGAAGACCACCAAGGCCTTCGCCGAGCTGCTCCACATCGCGGGCGTGAAGTTCGCGATCATGGGCGGCGACGAGAAGTGCACCGGTGACTCCGCCCGCCGCCTCGGCAACGAGCCGCTGTTCCAGCAGCTCGGCCAGGAGAACGTCGCGATGCTGAACATGGCGTTCGGCGAAGATGACGAGGACGACTCGACCAGGAAGGCGAAGGCGACGAAGAAGATCGTCGCCACCTGCCCGCACTGCTTCAACACGATCGCCAACGAGTACCCGCAGCTCGGCGGCGAGTACGAGGTCATCCACCACACGCAGCTGCTCCAGCACCTGGTGGACGAGGGCAAGCTCGTGCCGGTGACCCCGGTCGAGGGCCTGATCACCTATCACGACCCCTGCTACCTGGGCCGTCACAACAAGGTCTACACACCGCCGCGCGAGATCATCAAGAGCGTTCCGGGCCTGCGGAACGAGGAGATGCACCGCCACAAGGAGCGCGGCTTCTGCTGCGGCGCCGGCGGCGCGCGGATGTGGATGGAGGAGCGGATCGGCAAGCGCATCAACAACGAGCGTGTCGACGAGGCCCTCTCCCTCAACCCGGACATCGTCTCGACGGCCTGCCCGTTCTGCCTCGTCATGCTGACCGACTCGGTCAACGGCAAGAAGAACGACGGCAAGGCGAAGGAGTCGATCCAGGTCGTCGACGTCTCGCAACTCCTCCTGGAGTCCGTGAAGAAGCCCGTCGAGCCGGAGCCCGAACCCCAGCCGGAGCCGGAGCCCGCCGCGTAACGCACCCGCCCGCATCACGCGCACGCCGCACCACCGCACCACCGCACCGGACGGAAGCGGTCGGACCTGCCTCGGGGGCAGGACCGGCCGCTTCTCTCGTTCCGGCGCCCGGAATTCACCCGTACGGGTAGGGCCCGTCATCCCGTACGGGATGTCACAGCTCAGCCGCAAAGCCGTCCCGGTCCCCCCGCCACCCCACCGGGCACCCCCAGGACCAGGTACGTTCGATCACGTGGCTGGATTCAGGATCGGACGCGGCCGGGACAACCGCACCCCGCAACAACCGCAGCGAACGGGGCAACCGCAGCAGCGGCAGCCGTACGGAGGGCAGGCACCACAGCCGCCGTACGGCGCTCAGCAGTGGCCGCAGGGAGGTGGCGACCCCGCCCCACCGCAGTACGGAGCGCCCCGCGCAACCCCGTACGGCGGCGGCCCGGGCAACGGCGGCGTCCCCGGCAACGGTTACGGCAACGCGCCCCGCGGCTACGAGGGACGCGGGCAGCAGCAGCCCGGCGGTCACGGGGAGCCGGAGTACTTCGGCGACCCGTACCAGGAGGCCTCGCGCCAGGACCCGTACGCGAACAACCCTGGCCACACCCAGGCATTCAGCGTCGGCGAGGAGCCGTACACCGACGGCAGCACCTACCAGGGCGGCCACGCGCCGGCCCACCCGTCCGGCCCGCGCCTGGGCTGGAAGGACCTGCTGTCGGGGATCGTGCTGCGGCCGGGCGCGACGTTCTGGCAGATGCGGGACTACCCCGTCTGGGGCCCCGCCCTGATCGTCACCTTCGTCTACGGGCTGCTGGCGCTGTTCGGCTTCGACCAGGCCCGCGAAGAGGCCATCAACGCCACCATCTCCACGGCCGTCCCGTACGTCCTCTTCACCGGCGTCGGCTTCGTCGTCGGCGGCCTGGTCCTCGGCGCGGTCACCCACACCGTGGCCCGCCAGCTCGGCGGCGACGGCGCCTGGCAGCCCACCGTGGGCCTCTCCATGCTGATCATGTCGATCACGGACGCCCCCCGACTGCTCTTCGCCCTCTTCCTGGGCGGCGAGAACTCGCTGGTCCAGATCGTCGGCTGGATCACCCTGCTGGCCGCCGGAGCACTCTTCACCTCCATGGTGAGCAAGTCGCACGACCTGCCCTGGCCCAAGGCCCTGGGTGCCTCCGCGATCCAGCTGATCGGCCTGCTCTCCATCCTCAAGCTCGGCACGATCTGAGCGGCAGCGCGCCGCGTACGACCGTCATGACGAAGGCCCGGACCGTGCTCCCCGATCGAACGGGAGAAGCGGTCCGGGCCTTCGTCATGGGGTCGAGCGGGCTCTCAGGAATCGAAAACCTGTCCCGTACGGCGCACGACGGGCTTCTCGACGCTCCACGGGAAGTTGATCCACCGATCGGTCTTCTTCCACACGTACTCGCACTCCACGAGCGACTGCGGCTTCTCGTAGATCACCGCGCTGCGCACCTCGGCGACGTGGTCCAGGCAGAAGTCGCGGACCAGCTTCAGCGTCTTGCCGGTGTCGGCGACGTCGTCGGCGATCAGGACCCTCTTGCGCGTGAAGTCCACGACGTTCGGCACGGGTGCCAGCATGACCGGCATCTCCAGGGTGGTGCCCACCCCGGTGTAGAACTCCACGTTGACCAGGTGGATGTTCTTGCAGTCCAGCGCGTACGCCAGCCCGCCGGCCACGAACACCCCGCCCCGCGCGATGCTCAGCACCACGTCGGGCTCGAACCCGTCGTCGGCGACCGCCTGGGCGAGCTCACGCACCGCGAGCCCGAAACCCTCGTAGGTCAGGTTCTCCCGCTCCTGAGCAGCCATTCCCATGCCCGTCCTCCGCGCGTCCTTCGTGCCCGTGCCGTGTGTCGCGTGCCTGGGCCCTGTGCCCTTGGGCCCGGTCCTGGGCCTTGGATCCGGGGCCCGTGCCCGTGCCCGTGCCCGTGCCCATGTCTGGTGTCAGACCTGGGTCCGGTGGAAGTTCAGGTACGAACGCGACGCCGTCGGGCCGCGCTGCCCCTGGTATCGGGAGCCGTACCGCTCCGAACCGTAGGGGAACTCGGCGGGCGAGGTCAGCCGGAACATGCACAGCTGGCCGATCTTCATCCCCGGCCACAGCTTTATCGGCAGCGTCGCGAGGTTCGACAGCTCCAGCGTGACGTGCCCCGAGAATCCGGGGTCGATGAACCCGGCGGTGGAGTGCGTCACCAGCCCGAGCCGCCCGAGCGAACTCTTGCCCTCCAGCCGCGACGCCAGGTCGTCCGGCAGCGTGATCGTCTCGTACGTCGACGCCAGCACGAACTCCCCGGGGTGCAGGATGAACGGCTCGTCCCCCTCCGGCTCGACCGTCCGGGTCAGGTCCGGCTGCTCGACGGCCGGGTCGATGTGGGGGTAGCGGTGGTTCTCGAACACCCGGAAGTAGCGGTCGAGCCGCACATCGATGCTCGAAGGCTGAACCATCGACGGGTCGAACGGGTCGATACGGACCCGACCGCTGTCGATCTCGTTCCGGAGGTCTTTGTCAGAGAGAAGCACGATCCGAGGATACGCAGGACGCGCGGGCCCGCCCCACTCGGACCGCACCCACGCCCCTGCCCCCACCACGGGAGACGGCCCCCGCCACCGCTTACGACGCCGGCCCGGCGGTCACCGGCGCCGTCGCTCCCGAAGGCCACCGCTGCCGGCGGCGCCGTCCCCTCCGGCGGTCACCATGGCCGGAGGCGCGGCTCCTTCCGGCGGTCACCACTGCGGGCGTCGCCCACTCATCCGGCGCTGACCTCTACCACCAAGGCAGCACCGTCCGAAGCTCGTCGCCACCGCCGCGGCGCCCTGATCCAACGCTCTCCCCTACCGCCGGAGCGCCACCACCGGGACCGAGCTCCTCAACCGCGCGCACCGCGGGCACCGGATGAGCCGGCCGGGCCCGATCCGGTCGGACCCGAGCTGCTGCATCGGGAACGACGAGGTGGCGAACACGTGGCCCTCGGCACAGCGGACAACGGTGTGCTCCAGCGTCTCCACCGTCGTCAACGGCTCCATCGACGCCTGCAGCTCCACCGTTTTCTTCGACTCCATCGACTGCATCAAGTCCCTTCCTCAACCAACCGGCCTCGAACGACAAAGCCACACATTAGAGGATGAACAGGACTCGCTCCCCACGCCGCTCCGCCCCAACCTACGCCCCCAACTCCCGCCCACCGCGCCCCCGTCACCCCGACCGCTCCACCCGCCCCGCGACACACGGGACAAGCCCCGCGAAACGACGGCAGGGCCCTCGGCGCATTCGCCGGGGCCCTGCCATGAGGTACAGTGTGCGAGCATGCACAGCCGATCATCGGTGCGCGCTGCGGGTGTAGTTTAATGGTAGAACATGAGCTTCCCAAGCTCAGAGCGCGAGTTCGATTCTCGTCACCCGCTCTTTCACGAACCCCCAGGTCATCGACCTGGGGGTTCGTCGTTGTCTAGACCTCCCTAAGCGCCTTGCACCACCTACGCACCACCTGACCCCTTCTCGTGCTCCTCGCGCGCCTTGTCGCGGGCCTTGCGCACCATCCGGTCCAGCCCGCCCGCCACCTCCTTCTGACGCTCGTGGTCGGAGTGCTGATAGATCAGGGCGGCTTTCTCCGTCGATTGGCCGGCGCGCACCATCGTGTCCTTGAGCGTGGCCCCCGATCGTGTCGAGAGGGTGTGGCCGGTGTGCCGGAGGTCGTAGAAGCGGAAGTTCTCCGGGAGGCCGACCGTGATCCGCGCCTTGCGCCACTTTCGCCCGAAGGTGGAGCGGCGGAAGGGCTTTCCCTTCTCCCCGACGAACAGCAGTCCGTCCGGGCCCTTCTCCGCGTACCAGTCCATGTGCCGCTGAAGGTCCTTCCGCAGGAAGTCCGGCAGGACAACCACGCGCTTCCCGGCCTCCGACTTCGTCGGCCCCTCGGCACGCTTGCCCGTGGCCAGCTCCGGAGCGGCCTTCCGCACGACGACGGTGACGTTGTCCACGTCCACGTCCTTCCGCCGAAGCTCTGCCTGCTCCTCCGGCCTCATGGGCCCGTAGGCCCCGAGGTAGACCATCAAGCGCCACCGGATGCCGATGGCGTCCGCGAGTGCGTCCACCTGGGCGACGGTCGCCACCTGGCCCGACTGCGAGACCTCCTTGCCGGCACCGCGAATGCGGCACGGGTTCCGGCGAATCAGTTCATCGTCGGTCGCGGTCTCCAGGATCGCTTTCAGCAGCCGGTAGGACTTCGCGACGGTCGTGGCACCCGTGGCGGCAAGGCGCTCCGCCCGCCACTCCCGTACCCGCGGTGGGGTGATCTCGTCCAGGTCGAACGCGCCGAACGTGGGAACGAGATGAAGCCTGAGCAGCCGGTTATACAGCTCCTCCGTGAGGGGCGCGACACCCCTTTCCACCACCCACTTCGTCGCGTACTCCTCAAAGTTCACCGCGCCGGCGTCGGGGTCCCGCCACGCGTTACGGGTCATGTCCGCTTCGACCTGCGAGAGCCAGATCTCGGCCTCGGTCTGCGTCTCGAAGGTCTCCGGCGCCCGGCGTCGCTCCCCTGTCGGGTCCAGGTAGGAGGCGGTCCAGCGGCCGGAGCGGTACTGCCTGACGGCACCGAACCGACGCATCGTCATCTTCTTCACGTTCTTCTTGCGCTTGGCCATCAAGCAGCCTTCCTCATGCGGCGACGCGGCCGGATCGGTTCAACGGTGTTGGCGGCCAGGAACTCTTCGACGGCACTCGCCGGGAAGCGCACGTGGGTACCGACCTTCAGGTACCGGATGCGTCGCTCAGCAACGAGACGACGCGGAAACCGCTCGGTGGTCCCCAGCAACTTGGCGAGGGCCCGAACGTTCAGGTAGGTCTCTTCCAGTGGCCCAGGTCTGGGCACAGAGGCAACGGCGGCGAGTCGCCGGGCAGGGTGAGCAAGGTTGCTCATCGACTGGCTCCCTGGGATTCGAGGCGGGCGGACTGCGAAACGCGCCCGCATGTGTCCGAGGCTGTGATTTCTGCGTCACCACGTCATCCGCGTCACTCTTGGCCCCTGACCTGCGGTTATGTGGTGACGCAGAGGGTTGGGAGTGCGTCATCGGTGACGCAGGCGTGCGTCATGGGGTGGTGCGGGGTGACGCAGGTGACGCGGGGTGACGCAGCAGAAGCCGTTCTGCGTCACCTGGATCGCCGCAGTTCAGGGGCGGTATTGGGCCTTGTGGTGACGCGGGTGACGCAGCTTTCTCTTTCTTAAGAAAAGAGAAGGGGGTGTCTGTTGTGGTGTGGTGCTGCTCAAGGCGTGAAGTGGGGAGCCGCTTCGCGGCGCGACCATTGGGCGGCGTTCCGCCGAACAACAAGAGGAGCACCAGCCGCGCCATGGCGACTGGTGCTCCTCTTGCTTGTCCATCCCCCGGTCGCCGCTGCGGGTCAGAGCGTCTGCTGCTCGTGGGGCGACGGGGCCGGGCGGCGGGTCATTTCGACGTACCGGCCCTCCTTGGTGCGCCCCCAGTCAACGAGGACGCCTCGGGCACCGAGGGTGGGTTGAAGGCGCTTGAGGCGGTCCGAGAGCACTTTCCCGGTCGTGGGCCACCCTTTGGGCAGCGGGCGGCAGTCGTCGCCGCTGTAGAGGCCGCTCAGGAGGTGCAGCCACTCTGAGGACGTCATCCGCGTCTCGGTGCCGGGGGCGAGGCTGGCGGCGTGCTTGAGGACGGTCTGCGCGAGCAGGTCACCTTCGATGACGTCGTCGTTCAGCTCGTCCAGGCTGCTGCGGTAGGCGGGCAGCGTGCCGAACCCGTTCGCGGCGTCGATCTGCGCGCACAGGTGCGCGAAGTCCGCCATCCGCAGGTCGCTCGGGATGTCGGCCTCGGTCGCCCGCACCTTGACCGTCAGGTCGAGGAGAGAGCCGAGGATGACCGGCAGGGCCGCTTCGAACTCCCGCCACAGCTCCGCTTCGGTCCGACGCACGCTCGGGCGTTCCAGCCGCAGCGGCAGGAGACGTTCAGCGAGGTCGGGCCGGATGACGCCGACGTCGATACCGGTCAGCAGGAGCGGGCGGCGGTAACGGGAGCGGACGACGTCCCCGTCGCTGAACAGGGCGCGCTTGATGCTCTCGGCCCCGGTGACGATGCAGCACATGAGGTCGGACAGGTCCGGGGCCAGGTGGGACAGGTTGTCCAGGGCCGTGACCCAACCGGCGGCGACGGCGGTGATCAGGTTCTCTTCGTCCTTCGGTGCCCGGCGCAGGTCGCCGGTCATGCCCTCGATGATCCGCACGAGCATCCGGCCGGCCGTGGACTTCCCCGCGCCCTGCGGGCCGGTGAGGAACGGGGCCGGGACGGGGACGGAGGGGCCGAGGCAGCCGATGAGCCAGGCCAGGGCCAGACTCTCGGTGTCGGCGTTGGCGAAGTTCGTCAGCCGCATCAACTGGTCAATGCCCTTGCCGTTGGTGTCCCGTGCGGGCATCGGGAGTTCGCCGGTGAGCTGGGTGCGCCGCCAGCACACCTCACGCGGGTCCGGGACGCGGATGTCCCAGCCGTTGGGGTGGATGCGGACGGACTGCCCGTCGTCGCGCCCGAGGTCCAGCCACGTCGCCCCGTCGAAACCGGGGGCGACCCGGATGTGCGTGGGCTGCACGCCCTGGCTCAGCGCGAGTGCTTCGATCAAGTCCAACGCCTCCTTGAGCGACGTTCCGTTGAAGACGCCGACCCCGTCGTTGAAGAGGTCGACCATGAGTTCCTGCCGGTGGCTCCCGGTCGTGCCCTGGGAGCGGATCGGGCGGGCCACGGGGTGCCCGATCCGCTGGGCGTAGACGGTGCCCTCCGTGGTGCGGAAGTACCGGAAGTGCGACTGCGCGTACTCGGTGATGACCTCACGCGCCGGAGTCTTCTCGTCCTCGGACATGACTCACATCCCCAATGCCGTACGGGCGTTGGTCCACGCGTCGGTGCAGTGTCGGACGCTCTCGCCCTTGGCCTGCGCGGCGGCGAACAGCCGCCCGGCGTGGGCGTCGGTGAGGCACCCGCACCGGCCGTGGGCGGACAGCACCGCGAGGAACGTCCGGTACACCGTCGCGTGCACGCCGCTGGTGGCGTCGGTGATCTGCTGCTCGGCCATGGCGATGCCACGGTTCAGGTAGGCCAGCGTGCGGTGACGGCATACCCCGCCCCCAGCACCCGTGGGGACGCCGACCGGCCGCACGACCGGGGCCGGCGCGGGTGCCTTGACCGTCAGGGCGCGCACAGTGTCGGGCAGGCCGGTCATGGTGCCGGTACCGGGGCCCAACCACCGGGCGTACGACATGGACGATTTGATGTCGACGCCGGGGCGTACGGCGTTCGCGGACTGCATCGCGCCCCGGTAGATCCAGTGCTCGCCCCGCGTGGTGGGCACGGTGCGGGTGGCGGGCAGGTGCTGCCGGGCCCAGGTGACGGCGTCGGCGTTGTCGAGGTCCACGATGGTGAGCCCGGCCCCGCCGGGGTGGTAGGCGACGGCCTGCGCCTGCGCCCATGCCCGTGCCCACGGGGGTGAGGTGAGGGTGTGGGGGTCGGTGGTGGCGGCGGCCCAGCCGTGGCAGACGCCGGGGCATGCGCACGGCCCGGCGGCCAGCATGACCGGCCGGCCGCCGCACGCGTTGTCCCGGCAGGTGCGGCAGTTCCCGAACGGGACCTTCCCGGCCCGCAGCGGGAGCGTCGGCACCGTTCGGGCGGCGAGGTCGAGGGCGGTGCTGAGCAAGGCACTCATGCCGCCACCGCCCGAGCGGAGACGATCAGGGCGGACCCGATCAGCTCCGAGTAGGCGGGCGGGATCGCCTCGGTCAGTTCCTGCCGCACGTCGGTCCAGGTGATGCCCATGGCCCGCTGCATCTCCGGGATGGTGGCCTTCCCGCCGCCCTCTCCGTACGCGGCGACGTACGGGCCGTCGCGGTAGACGCCGTGCCGGTAGCCCCGGACGTAGCCCCGGTGCTTCCGGTGGGCGGGCTGCGGAACGGTCCACCCGCCGCCCAGCTCGAAGTTGCGGTGGCGCAGCACGTCGAGGCCGAACATCTCACCGCACAGCCGCAGGTCTTTGCGGATCTTCGCCCGGCCGTTGGGCTGCTCCATGACGTAGGGCAGGCCGGTCGCTTCGAGGAGTTCGCGGGTCGGCGCCACGAGGTCTTCGTGCACGCCGCCCCAACCCTGCGATTCGTTCGTGCCGACGGTGAGCGCGCATCCGGCCTGGCACGGCGGCGACGCGTGCACCGCCGCGTACTGCCGGATCTCCCCGGAGGCGATGAGCGCGGCGAGGTGGGTGAGGGCGTCGGCCCGGACGAACGTGAACGGGTAGTTCGGGCGCGCGGCGATGTCCACGCCGACCACCCGGAACCCCGCCCGGTGGTAGCCCATGGCCGCGCCGCCGGCGCAGCAGAACAGATCCAGCAGCAGGTGCCGGTGATCGGCCTCTCGCCGGATCGGGACAAGTTGAGTCATGCTGGAGGTCTCCAGTTCTCGTGAGGGCTGGTGGACGACGGCGGCCCCAGATCATTGGCGTGAGAGGGGGCCGCCGTCGGCGTAGCTACAGGCGGTTGGCGGTGGCGCGGAAGCAGACGAAGCACAGAGCGGCGACGGCGATCTGTCCGTAGGCGGTGGCGCGGTCGGGGTGGGCGTGGTCGTCGTCCCAGAGGGTCAGCAGTTCACCGGTCTCGGCCAGGCCGTTGATGTCTCCGGTGCGCAGGGTGCGGCGGGCGGTGACGGACCGCTCGAACGCCTGGCGGGCGCGCTCGAACCGGTCGGCGTCCGGCCACCCGTCCAGCGCGTTCCCGACGCCCGGCGGGACGGGCCCGACCCCGTGCGGGGCGGTGAAGCGGCCGGTGGTGTCGAGGGTGTAGGTGGCGGTGGTCGGCTGCTCGCCGTCGAGGACGGCGTGGAGGGCGTCGGCGACGCTGTAGGCGTAGACCTTGGCGGTCTCCTCGAACAGCTCGCGCATGGTGGCCAGGTGCGCGGTGTGGGACCGGTGGATGCCGTCGAGGATGCGGGTGTGGAGGTTGGTCGGGTAGGGGTGGGTGCCGGTCACGGTGACGGTGCCGGGCAGGGTCCGCAGCCGCCCGGCGGCGTACTGCTCGGCGGCGGTCTCGGCGGCCCGGCAGGCGGCTTGGGCCTCGCGGGCGGCGGCGGTGAGGGTGGCGACGCTGGCGGCCAGCGACTCGAACCAGGGAGCGTTGGGCGTGGTCATGAAGGGGTGTTTCCTTCCGAAGCGGAACGGAGTGTTGGCGGTGGACAGGGAGCCGGAACCACCCCCCTCCGGGTTGGCCGTGGAGGGGGTTTCAGGGGTCTGACCTGCGGTGCCTCCCTGACTCCCTGAACATCATTTGTGCAGGTCAGTGGCAGGGAGGCAGGTCAGGGAGGGGGTGAGGGAGTTCTCCCTGCCTCCCTGCCCCGCCGGGGGTGCGCCTCCCTCTACCGGGCGACAGAAGCGGAACCTTCGTCGCCCCGGTTGGTGAGGGCGCGTGCGACGCGCTCACGGCCGACGACCATCCGGCCGTCGGACTTGTAGGGCTCGGCCCCGGTGCCGTCGAGGACCCGCTTGAGGTCGGCGTGCGTCCAGCTCCCGTACGCGTCCTCCGACAGGACCGCGAGCCGCTGGAGGACGTTCTGCGTCAGCACGCGGTTCGTCGTCCCGATCACGGTCGCGATGTCGGCGAGCGGGTCACGGTCCTCGCCGTGCTCGATGACGTGGAGGGTGGTGACCCCGTCGCGCATCGCCCGCGCCCGCGCGGTGATCTGGCCGGCGGTCTCGGTGTCGATGAAATGGGTGCGGACGGTGATGGACGCCTGCCCGGACGGGATCGTGATCCCGTCCGACGCGACGACCAGCGTCCCCTTGTCGAGCCCCGGACGCAGCAGGTTCGGGGCGGCCCCGCCGTCGACGGCCTTGTCCCCGAGCGCCATACGGGCCTGCGACTCGGTGCCCAGCGCGAGCGACGCACGGGTGTGCGCGCCCTCCCTCACCAGCTTGGGCAAGTTCTGGTCGGTGGGGTCCTGCGTGCCCTGCCACAGAGTCACGTTCACGGCCCTGCCCTGGTTGTGGATTTTCCGGGCGGCCATGAAGTACCGGCTGGTGGCCTTGGACCCGCCGTAGGGGCGCTTCTCGGCGTCCACGACCGGGCACATGAACGCCACCTGCGCCTCATCGACCAGCAGGACCAGCGGCGGGAACACCGTGCCGGGCGGCGCCTGCAACCGGCGCTCCATCTCGGTGACGCCACCTTCGAGCATTTCGGTGGCGTCGATGACGTGGTCATCGGTCGGGCCCTGGATCAGGACGGTGGCAAGGCCGTCGAACATGGCCCAGTCCCCGGCCCCCTTGAGGTCCGCCAACCGGAACTCCACCGACGGGTCCAGCGCCAGCCACAGCGCCAGCGCTCGGAGCGCGGCCGTCTTGCCCTGGTTGGACAGGCCCGTGATGAGCAAGTGGCGCTGGTAGACGCTCAGAGCGGCGGCATCCCCGCGCAGGTCCTGTCCCCACGGGGCTTTGCCGGTCTTGTAGTTCGCGGTCATGTCGGGGTCGGTGGTGAGCGGGGACGGCCCGATCGGCTCGTCCAACGCCCCGCTGTCCGCGATCCACAGCCGGACCGTGCGGGCGGCGGTCGGGATGGTGATGAACACCTCGTGCTCATGCCGCGCCAGGTTCTCCGCGAGCTTGCGCCGGCGGCCCTGGACCTCGTTGGTCGACACCCCGGACGGCAGGGTGACGTCGACTTCGACGCCGCATCCGGCGATCCGGATCGGTCCGAGCATCGCGGCCCCGGAGTCGCCCATCTCCTTGATGGCCGTGCGCAGCGGGGCGATGCCGAGGTCCCGCAGCGCCAAGACGACGATGGACGGGGTGATCGGCGCGCCGGCGTCCTCGGACCGCCCGGTGGGGAGTGCCCATGCGGGTGCGGCTCCACGGTGGCGTCCGACGGCCCACACCCCGGCGAGCGCCACCCATGGGGCGGCGGCGACGAGCGGCCCCCACACCACGGTGGTGATGACGACGAGAAGCCGGATGAGGTCGATGAACGCCATCAACGGCGTGACCACATCCGTGGCGTCCTTGTTCGCGATGGCCAGCGCCACTCCGATCAGGATCAGCGTCCCGACCCCGCCACCGGCCGCGAACGCGGCACCCTTGACGACCTTTTCAGGGGAGGCCAGCAGATCCATGCGCCGCTTGTGCCGGTCGGAGCGGAAGCGGTGCAGGCGTTCCTCCCACTCGCCCGCGGCTTCATAGTTCCCGACCGCTTCGGCGGCCCGGAGCATGCGTTCGTAGCGGGCACCGGTCCGCCCGTCCCACGCCCGCCGGACCACAATCCGACTGCCCCCGACGACGTACGACCCGTGCCGCACGACCATGCGGCCGGCGGTGCGGGTCCGCTCGTCCCGGACCGCACCGGCCACCTTGCGGCCGGTACGGCGGAACAACCGCACCGGGGCGACCGGCGGGGCCGGGGCCAGGCTCACGACCGGGGCGGGCACGGGCGTGGGGGCGGGGGCGGGCGGGTCTTCCTTGAACAGATGGATGACGTTCTCGGTGTTCGCGGACATGCTGCCTCTCCTTGCAGGTGGAAGGGGGTCAGTTCTCGGCGCGGTTCACGGCCCGCTCGGCGAGCCGGACGCGCTGTTCGGCGTCCTTGCGGGCCTGCCGGGCCGCCGCCCGCTCCGCGCGGGGCGCACTGCGCTCGGTCGCCTTGGCCTTGGCGAGGGCGATGCGGGCGTCGGCCCGCAGGTCGTGCAGGGCCCGGAGTTCGCGGGCGCCGCGCTCGGCGGCGGACCGGTCGATCTCCGCGATCCGGGACGTGATGCGCGGGTCCACACAGTCGGCGGTCGCCTGGCGGAGCCCCTTGAGGAAGAGGCGGTTGCGGGCGCGCTTCTCGGCGGGGGTGTAGCTCTCCACGGGGTCCTCTCCGGGGCCGGTCTGTCCGGCTCCCCGCCCGCCCCGGTCGGACCGGGGCGGACAGGCAGCCGTCAGCGGCGACGGCCCCGGAGGTTCTTGGCGGCGGCCTTGGCGTCAGCCCCGCCGACCGTGCGGACGATGGTGACGACGCCCCACGTCATCGCCACCGCGAGGAACGCCAGCAGCGCCAGGTTCGCGGCGATCGCGGTGAGCGCCCCGACGAGCAGGGGGCCGAAGTAGACGCCGGCGGCGACGGCACCGGCGCCCATCCCGGACCCGAGCGCGACCCGCTGAATCGTGCGGTCGGGCGGGGCCTGGTGGATGTGCTGAACGATCTGCTGCGGCTGCTGCGGGGCGGCGGCCGGGAGGTGTTCGGCGGGGGTGTAGGCGTACGTGCCGTCCGGGAGCTGGACGACGGTGAGCGCGCGAGGGGCGGGCAGGTTGGGGTTCACTGAATGTCCTTTCCGCTGTGCCGGTCGAAGTCGGCTGCGGCCTGTCGGGCGGTGTCCTTGACGCCGGTCAGCAGCTCTTCGACACGGTCGAGGGAGACGTAGAGCATCCGGCTCTTCCCGCCGGAGGTGATCCGCACGGCCACGGCGGGCTCCGGATGGTCGGAGGTGGCGTGCAGGATGACGGGCTCGGCGGTCAGTTCGGAGCCGCTGTCGCTGAGGAAACGGAAGTTCATAGGGCGTGTCCTTCCGGGGTCAGACGGTCGAGTCGGCGCAGGTCACACAGATGCCGAGGGAGCGCGGGATGCAGTACCCGGCGTCCCGCCAGCAGACGGGGCAGGTGCGGCGGGCCCGCATCGCCGCGGCGAGCGCTCGCGCCCGGCCGGGCGTCATGGGCCGGACCGGGCGGGCGAGGTCGATGCGGTAGAGGTAGGCGACCAGCGGGCCGCGCCGGCGGCGGGGGCGCTGGAGTTCGGCGACCGGGTCCTGACCGCCGGGCCGCAGGCCCATCGCCCGGAGCTGACGGCGGGTCGCCAGCCCGTCCGGGGCGAGCCGCCACCGGTAGGCGGGGACGGTGGTCATCAGGCGACCATGCGTTTCCACGCGGCCCGGAGGCGGACTTCGGAGGCGGAGTGGCCGGCGGCCCGGAAGCGGGTGGCCATCTCGCGGTAGGACAGGGCGGGCGTCTCGCTGTGACGGATGCGGTCCACCAGATCGTCCAGGGCCTCATCCGTGAGCGCGGTACCGGACTCCAGCGCGAACGCGGAGACCGGCTCGGTGGGGCCCCAGACGGGGAGTTCCCATCGGGATGTGACGCCGGGCGTGACGCGGGTGGTCACGCTGGTCAGGGCCCGTCCGGTGCCCTCCCCCTCCCGTGTCGTCTCCAGCGTCGACCAGGCGCGGGAGAGGGTGTCGGCAGTGCGGGCCTGGACGTGTGCGACGCGGGCTCCGGCCTGCGTTACGGCCGTCAGCCGCGTCTCCTCCGTGGACGCTTCCGCCCGGAGGCGGGCGCGTGCAACGGCTGCTTCGTCGCGGGCTTCCTGCTGGATGCCCTGGATCGCGTCGAGGGCTTCCGCGGTGAGCGCGGTGCGCTCCCACATGCCGTGGACCAACCACAGGGCTTTGGCGGCGATGGGGAGCCAGGCGACCGCGAGCCACGCGCCGGCCGAGTGCTCCGCGGTCAGGGCGTGGGCGATCAGGACGCCGGTGGCGACCGCGCCGAATCCCCAGCCGACGCCGGTGACCGTGGTGCTGTGGTCGCCCTGAGCGGCCAGGCGGCGTTCGTAGGCGAGCGTGGCGAGCCACCCGCCGTCGATGCCCAAACCGACGACCAGCGCGACCGGCCACGGCATCGCCGTGCCCAGCCACATCATCACCACGGCCAGCGTGAGAACCATGGACACCGCCGTCATAGCGACAGCGGGAAGAACTGTCTTGACGTTCACGCCGCTTCACCCCCGCGCGTCTCGTCGGCGGTGGGGACGTCCGCGAAGCCGGTCAGGTGCACCTCGGCACCGCCGTATTCGGTGTGGACCTTCAGCACGGCGGTCCGGCCGCCGGACTGAACGCCGTAGGAGACGCCCGCCGGGTCGATGCCCAGCGCGTCCCGCCACGCCTCGAACCCGGCGAAGTCGTCGTGGAACGTCAGCTCCAACCGGTCGGGGAACCAGGTGGACAGCGCCACGTCCGGGGCCGGGAGCTCCGCGTGTTCCACGGCGAGCAGCCGCAGCAGCCGCAGCGGGGCGGCAAAGTCGGTGAGCGTCTGCGCCGTCACGCGGCACCACCCGACTGCACCGTGCCGGTGCGGTTGGTCAGGTCGCGGCGGGCGGCCAGCACCCGGCGCCGGGCCCGGCGGACCCGCCGGGCGTCCAGCTCGCTGACCGGCCGGTCGATGGTCACGATCTCCGCGTCCAACAGGTCAATCTCCGCCCGGATGAGCGGCATCTCCCAGTCGATCGCGTCCAGCTCCGCCGGCGTCGGCTCGAAATCGAGCGACGCCGCCGTAACGAGGCTGTGAAGTGCTCCGATGGTCTTCATGGGTCGTTTTCTCCTTGCAGTGGAACGGCCCACCAGAACGGCCCCCGGGGTGCATCCCGGGGGCCGTTCGCTTCCTGTGGGGCCACCTCGTACGGGTGGCAGTGCCCCAGGCTGAATTCGATCCGGCGCCCTCACGGCGTGATCCGGGGCGGTGACGCGAGCTAGCGGGTGCTGCGACTGCCGTGGCTTCCGTGGCAGCCGTAGGTGGCGTCCTGGTAGTCCGTGGGCCCGTTGGCGGCCTTCCATGCGGCCTGGGCCGCGTCGTCCTCGGCCGCAGCCTCGGCGGCGAGTTGGGCGCGAAGGTCCTCGTTACTCTGCACAGCGATTCCTCTCGTCTGACCGCCCGCCGCTGGGGGTGGCTCGTGCCCCGGGCCCGAGTCGATCGGGCACCCTCGCGGCTAGATACCGGGGCTGGTGGATCAGACGGTCGACGCCGTGACGGCGGCGATGATGTCGGCGTGGTCGAACGCCAGCGGCGGCAGGTCGGTGAGCGGCCACCACCGGACGTTGACCGCGTCGTCCCCGGCCTCGGCGGGCAGGCCGGAGATGACGGTCAGGTGATAGGCGACGGTGACGTACCGGCCGCGGGGGTCGCGGTCGGGGGCGTCCCAGGTCCCGACCTGGGTCAGTTCCTCCGGCGCCGCGTACACACCGGCTTCCTCGGCCAGCTCGCGGGCGGCGGCGGCGCGGCTGGTCTCGCCGGGGTCGACGTGCCCGCCGGGCAGCGCCCACTGGCCGGCGTGCGGGTCCCAGCCCCGCTCGATCAGCAGGACGCGCCTGTCGGTCGTGGTGACGACCACGTCGGCGGTGTAGCGGATGGTCTCGAACGTCTCGGTGCTCATGTCGCTCCCTCGAATGCGGTTCCGGATAGTCCGGCTCCCCTCTGCCCCGCCCGTACGGCACCCCGAGGGGGCCGGACGGGCGGGGGAGGCAACCGGCCGCAGTGCCAACTGCGGAGGTGGATGCGCCATGTCTCTGCCTGGCGCTGAGCAGGGCAGCTCACTGCGGGTGGCACCCGAGGGTGTTCTCCAGGGCCGCAGGACCGTACGCACGACGCCGACGCGCCGTACCGCTACCGACGGCTCACCCGGCCGTCTCGGGGGCAAGGTCTCTCACCTCGCCTTTGTTCACTGTTCAGTTCTCAAGGAACCACCGCTTCCTTCGGGCTCACTCCCTCGCGGGACCCTCCGGGCTTAGGTCGAAGCAGCCCAAGGAAGGGCTTTCCGCTCACGCTGTCCTAGGACTGCGGTGCGTCTGAGATGACAATGACGCACAGTCCCAGGACTGTCAACAGTCCTGGGACTGTGTTTCACTGAAGCTGTTGAGAGGAGCGCGCGTGGCACCCAAGTGGCGCGAGCTGGCGGACAAGCTGGCCGAGCAGATCAAGAGCGGTGAGCTGCCCCCCGGCAGGCAGTTGCCGCACATTCGAGACCTGGTGGAAGCCGGTGAGGGATCGAAGTCCACGGTTCACGCGGCATATAAGGCGCTTGAAGCTGAAGGGCTGGTGACGTCCTCGCGCGGTCACGGCACGGTGGTCAAGCAGCAGGCGCCGCTTAAGCGGCTTGGTATCGCTCGCTACGACAAGGCCAAGTGGCGGGACGGCGACGAAGTCGCCTTCATCGCCGACCGGGTCGCTTCCGGACGCGCGCACAAGCGCGGTGAGCAGACGCAAAACGTCAGCCTCGTGCCGGCGCCGCCTCTGGTGGCCGCAGCCCACGGTTTGGCCGAGGGTGCAGAGGTGTATGCACGTGCTCGCCTCGTGAAGGAGGGACATCAGCCGACACATACCCTGACCAGCTATTACCGCCCGGAGCATGTCGAGGGCACCCGTCTTGTGGACCCGACGCCCGGCCCCGCGGGCAAGGGCGGAGGCTATCGCGTGCTGTACGACGCGGGGTACGAGATCGACCACATGCGGGAGGAACTGTTCGCGCGCCCCGCATCCTCCGAAGAGGCAGTGCTACTTCAGCTGACGCCCGGAGAGTGGGTCGTAGAACTTCACCGCACTACCCGCACCGCTGATGGCACCGTGGTGGAGTTCGCCATTGGCATCCACGCCGCCAGCCGGTTCGCGTGGGCGTACGACTTCAAGGTCCCTGATTCAGCGGAGGAAGCAACCCAGTGATCCCAGCACGAGCGTGGTCTGACGCCCAGTTGTTGTGGGACTTTCAGCAGATGCACCACGACCTGCGCCCTTGCTCGGTCGGTATCGGTCTCGGTAGCCACGACCTGGGTGTAGCGGATGTGACTGCTGACCTGTATCAGCGTGGCATGTTCCCGTTGATCGTCTTCACTGGTGCAACCAGCCGCACTACGCGCGAGCGGATGCCGAGGGGGGAAGCTGAGCACTACCGTGAGCGGGCCATAGAGCTGGGTGTCCCCGCAGGCGCGATCCTCGTGGAGCCGGAAGCGCGCAACACGGGCGAGAACATCATCCTGTCCCGTGCCGCGCTGGCTCAGCGCGGCATTGACGTGACTTCGGTGCTGCTGGTCAGCAAGCCGTACGAGGAGCGGCGAGCGTATGCGACAGCCTGCAAGCTTTGGCCGAGAGTCGAATTCATCAGCGCATCAGCAGCGATGACGCTCGCAGAGTATGTCGACACGCTCCAGGACCCGCGCCTCGTACTGGACATGCTCGTGGGAGCGCAGCAGCGGTTGGTCGTCTACCCGAAGCAAGGTTTCATGATTGACCAGGAAGTTCCTCGCGCAGTCGCCGCTGCATACGAGCGCCTTTGCGCGGACGGGTTCACGAGCCGTCTCGCCCCGGAGGGGTAGCACGCCCAGTCTCATTCGCAGTCAGTTGACTCGTTGTCCGTGACCGTCCACCCTCATCCGCCCTGGTCGCTCAAATGCGCTGACCAGGGCGGATGAGGTTACGGCGGACGACGATGGACGGCTACGGATTGAGATCCGACAACTTGTAATGCGTAGGTCGTCGGTTCGCATTCGACTTGGGGCTCAGCGCGAAGCCCAGGTCAGATACGCTCTGAGCTGGGCTAATTTCTGTTCAGCGGGTGCGGCGGCGAAGCTGTGAGCCTACGAGGGCTGACCCGTTGCGATGCCTGTTCTCCCTATGTCCTCGCCTGTCCTGACCTCCCAAGACGCCCGCGCCTTTCTGTGCAAACAAGGCTAGGTATGAGAGTGGTGCCGGCTCCTCACTCTCCGGACTGTCGCGCATCAAGTTCCCGTTTCTTCAACTTTTCTGGTTCCTGTGAAATTTTAGCTACCACAGCTTCACTGAAGAGAAGTACGCGTTCCTGTAGATAGCGCTCCAGCGCTGGGAAGGCTACCACGTCCAGATTGAAGAGCCCTTTCATGGACCTCATGTCGACGTCTCGTTCTAGTGATACCCAATCGGTTCGCTCGGAGATAGGGGTTTCAGACTCTCCGTTGACATAGAAAAGTTCACCGCTCGTGACAACGATAGGGAAAGATAGGCACAAGTGTGCGGATTTTGGCTCCGGGTTGCGGTCTCTTTGGGGCCGGAAGGCCTCGACTGCCTTCATGAGGGGCAGAGTCAGTGACTCGAATATAGAAGAGTTATCCGCAACCCATTCCTTTCCCCTTAGGTTCATCCGGATCAGTTGAAGGCCTTTCCGAATATCAAGATTCGGACTTCCCGGCAATTCATGGAAACCCAGCCAGCCCCACGATTGCATCCCCCGCTGACGAGCTGCGCCATCTGGCAGGAATTCTAACCAGCGAATGAATTCTACTGGCATCGTGTGCGAGTGCGGCTGGCGGTACTTATCTACAGCTTCCGGGTCTCTCCCAAGTGCAACGTAGGGTCCATCGGAACGTTTGCATTCGATCACCAGCTGGAGGGATACGACGATGCGCTGTGCAGAGTCTTCCCACAACTTCTTTACGGCGAAAATATCGATCTCTCGTGACTTCCCCTCGTCGGGGTCCATAAAAGCTTTGCCTGTGATAGTTGTAAATCCTGCGGATCGAACTTTGCTGGCCACACGTTGCTCGAGGAGGTATCCGGTCCGCTCAAGGGCTCCGATCACTTCGTCACTTGCAGGGGAGGGGAACGGGCGGCTGCTCATGCTGTACAGCCTAGTAAGAAGCCGGTGCCCAGACAGCGAAAGCGCCATAGAGAGCCTGACCCTCACGGACCGGGCGCGCACCACCTACGCACCACCTAGGGCGGACAGCCAGGGTCAATCAAAGGGCTGCCCATAGGCTGCCCGTGTTTCCGCTAGAGGACCGTCAGCGCAGGCCAGAGTAGGTGGTTGGAGGCTGAGGGGCGCAGATTCCCAAGCTCAGAGCGCGAGTTCGATTCTCGTCACCCGCTCCATTCACGTCACACGAGAGCCCCAGGCCGATCAGCCAGGGGCTTTTTCGCTGCTCGGGCCACAGCGTTCACGGCGTGGCCGCCACCCTCGGCGTGAGCAGGTCGAGTGCTTCCTCCCAGTGGAAGCGGTCCGCCTCGCCACCCGCCTCGGGGCGGCGAGGCTCGTAGGAGCCGATGAGGATGCCCATGGCGCGCAGCTTCCGCAGGCTCTCGGCGTACGCGAGGCGGGCCGCCTGCGCGGAGTTCACGTAGGGCAGAGCGGCGGTCGGAATACCGAGGCAGTACGACTCGCAGAGGATGCCGAGCGCGGTGTGTGGGTCGGAGACGCCCGACCCACACACCACAACGTAGAGAAAGGGCTTCTTGTCGAGACGGCCTGGCTGGCTGTAGGCGCGGGCTGTCTCGACCCGCCCTCGAAAACCCCCTCGGGTGCGGCGGTCAGTCTTCGTCGCCCTCGTCCACCGGATCGGTTGTGGGGTACCCACATGCATCGTGTGAACTGGGTCCTGTCCCGGATCAAGGTGGAGCAAGTCACCGAGCAAGCCGCCGAAGCAGCGGCGGAGTTACTCAAAGTCCCTGAGCTGCACGGGCACGAGCGCGCCATCGACGCACGGTCGCCCAGGTCGCGCGGCGTCAGCCGAAACTGATCGCTCTCCTGACGTCCGACAGCGACGACATGGCCCCGCTCGGCGGCAACCAGGTCCGCACCATCCCTCTCCGACCCGCCCGCCAACCCTGAACACGGGTGCACCCCGGCAGATTCCCGTCGCCCTGCCGGCGTTGTGTTCCATCCGTGCCCGGCGGAGAAGGCAACAACGTCCGTCGCCGTACGGGCAGGCGTTCGCGGCACGGCATCATGCAGGCATGGTCACCATTCACCTGAAGTACGAGATCGACGCCGACAAGCTCGAGGATTTCGAGGAGTACGGGCGCCGCTGGGTCCGGCTCGTCAACCGGTTCGGCGGGACGCACCACGGTTACTTCCTGCCGAGCGAAGGAGACAGCGACATCGCGTACGCCCTGTTCTCCTTCCCCAGTCTGGCCGTGTACGAGCAGTACCGCACGGACAGCTTCTCCGACCCGGAGTGCCAGGCGGCGTTCGCACTGGCCCGTGAGACCCGCTGCATCAAGCGCTACGAGCGTCGCTTTCTGAGGCCGCTGGACGACCTCTCCTGAGGCGGCGGGAAGCGGGGGTGCGGTCCCGCGACACGGCTGGTCCCAGCGCTGCGACGACGGCTGCGGTCGCGGGGGCCGCCGTCTCGGTGTGACGCGTCGCCGCGAACAATCGGCTCGGCCGGCCCGAGTGTCGTCCCGCTCCCGCCCCTGCGATCGCCCGGCGGCAACGTGCCGAGCAGCCCACCGACGAGCTGTCGGCGCCGTGCGGTAATCGCCTCGACGGGACGGGGGAAGTCGGCGCACTGACGGCTGGTCCATGCGGTGTACAGCCCCCCGGCCTCGCGAACCCCTGACCCGGTGGCCCGGCCGTTCGTCCCGCCCCTCCCCCGGACCGGGACGCCGTCGGGCCCTGCGGCGCGGCGCGGCTCGTCCTCGGTGCGTCCTCCGCCTGTTCCCGCTCGGTGTCCCGGAGGTAGGTCTCGGGGCGGTCGCGCGTGTAGGTCGTTCGCGTTGTATCGGGGACGTCCCGAAGGCCGAGCGGTCGCGCCGGGAACAGTCGGACCGGCCGAAACGGTTGCATCGAACGAAGGACCGGCACCCCACCGGCTGGGCACCCGGAGACCTGAGTCCCCGGGGCTTCGGCTCTGCCCGGATTCGGCCCTGCCACGAATCGGCCCTGCCAGGATTCGGTCCCCCGGGGATCACGGGGCGCCGGCCGTCTCTTCCGACCACGACGTACTTCTGCTGGAGGACTGTTTCTCATGAACGACCGCCCCCTGACGCTCATGGCAGTGCACGCCCACCCCGACGACGAGGCCACCAGTACCGGAGGCGTGCTCGCGCGGTACGCGGCGGAAGGAATCCGTACGGTGCTCGTGACGTGTACCGACGGCGGTTGTGGTGACGGTCCGGGAGGCGTCAAGCCGGGGGATCCCGGTCACGATCCGGCGGCCGTCGCCGCGATGCGCCGCCAGGAATTGGGGGCGAGCTGCGACGTCCTGAAGATCAGCGATCTGGAGATGCTGGACTACGCCGACTCCGGGATGGTCGGGTGGCCGACCAACGACGCCCCCGGGTCCTTCTGGAAGACCCCGGTGGCGGAGAGCGCCGCCCGCCTCGCGGAGCTGATGCGCGAGTACCGCCCCGATGTGGTGGTCACCTACGACGAGAACGGCTTCTACGGTCACCCCGACCACATCCAGGCCCACCGCATCACCATGGCGGCGCTGGAGATGACCGAGCTGACACCGAAGGTGTACTGGACGACCATGCCCCGCTCCAGGATGCAGCAGTTCGGGGAGACCATGCGCGAGTTCCAGGAGGACATGCCGGAGCCGGATCCCGCCGAGGTCGCCGCGATGGCCGAGATCGGCCTCCCCGACGAGGAGATCACCACCTGGGTGGACACCACGGCCTTCAGCGGTCAGAAGTTCGACTCACTGGCCGCGCACGCCAGTCAGGGCGAGAACATCTTCTTCCTCAAGATGGGCAAGGAGCGGTTCGCCGACATCATGGGCATGGAGACCTTCGTACGGGTCAAGGACACCACCGGCGCGGCCGTACCCGAGAACGATCTCTTCGCCGGGCTGCGCTGACCCTCCAGAGCGGCCGGCTCGTACCCGCCGGGCCCCCGCCCCCGGACCGTCGGCTCCGCCCCGGACCGTCGGCTCGGGCTCAGGGTGCTCGGCTCGGGCTCAAGGCGTTCGGCTCGGGCTCAGGGTGCTCGGCTCGGGCTCAGGGCGTTCGGTCCGGCGGCGGCGCGAGGCCGGCGCGGGCTGCGGTCATGAAGGCGGTCTTGTGCTCCTCGACGTGCTCGTTGACCTCGATGTCGCCGATCTCGCGCCACACCGCCTGGTTGAGCGCGCGGGCGTAGGTGTGGACGGGGCCGTGCAGGCCCGGATCGCAGAGCAGCACGAGGTGTCGTTCGGCGATCCAGAGTGCGGTCATGGCCGCGGACGCGGATCCGCTCCACCCGTCGTCGTCGCCGCCCCACGGCTCGGGGCGGCGGTAGGCCGCCCGCTCGGCTTCCTGGGCGCAGGCGATGAATTCCTTGATCGCCTGCAGTTGTTCGGCCCGGCGGGCCTCACCGGTGGCCGTTTTAAGCCGGCGTTCCTCGGCCCGTTCGGCGGATCGTTGGGTGGCGCGCTGGGAGAGGGTCGTCAGCCCGCCACCCAGTGCGACGCCCGTGAGCGAGAGGACGGAAGTCCACACGTCCACGGCCATGCCGACTCCTCGGGGTGGTTTCAGGGGAGGGTCTTGCGCATCAGCGTGCACATGGTTTCGTACCGGCTCAGCGAGCCGTCCGCGGCCTCCACGTCCCAGCCGTCCGGCTGGCTGTCGTAGGCCACGTACCCCAGGCGTTCGTACAGTGCGCGGGCGCGGGGGTTGCTCTCCTCCACGCCGAGCTCCGCACGGCGCAGACCGCGTGACGTGATGCGGTCCTCCGCGGCGCGGACGAGCGCGGTGCCCAGGCCGCACGACTGGAGGGCCGGAAGGACCGCGAGCTGCCACAGCGTGCCGGCGCCGGGGGCGGCCTGGTAGTCGATGCCGCCGATCGCCACCGGCAGGTCCGCGGAGGCGCAGACCGCCAGGTACTCCACTTCTCCGGCCGCCGCGCGTGCCAACTCGGCTTCCACGTGGCGCATGTGGGTCGCCGAGCCGGCCCATCCGCAGGACGGCAGATCAGCGGCTGTCAGGTCACGGACGCGGACCGGGACGACGACGTGGGGCGCCTCCCGCCGCGCGGATAAGAGACTCATGCTCCTATCCCAGCACTCCGCAGGGGATCGGCACAGTGGTTTTCGCGGGAGCGTGACGTACGAGCACCGAGCGGCGCCCGCCCTCACGGGCCCCTCGTGCGGGAAGCCGCCCGGGTCACGCCATCGGTCCGCCGCATTTCCCTGCACCCGCCGCGTACGTGTGCCTCTTCGCGGCCTGAACGTCGGAACATGGTTGCCGTCGAGGGCGACGAGTTCGAGCACGGGCCGGCTCCGCGTACCACGCCGGCCGGCGAAAGCACTGTGCGGGCGGCATTCCGCACTCGACTGGGCAGCACCGTGATGAGCTGTCAGGTGGTTTTTCGCGGGCGGGAGACGAATCGTCCCGCACGGGACGGGGCGCGCAGGGTGGCGCGGAGTGATCCGCCCCCGCGCGACGGGGTGCGAGGCGGGGTCGGGCGGAACGCGGCCCCGGACCCGGGCCCGGAGGGAGCCGTGCGCGTGCGGACACGACTCCCTCTGCGGTCAGCGCCCGGCACCGGCTCCGGGCCGGACAGCCGGACCGACAACCGGACCGGACCGGACCGACAACCGGACCGGACCGTCGGACCGGACCGCCGACCGTCGGACCGGACCGTCGGACCGGAGAGACGAGTGGGTCGGCCGGGTGGGTCAGCCGGACCGGAACCGACGGATCAGATCGTCGGGGTGTCGTCCACGATCTCCTGATGCGGCTCGACGACGAACTTCCAGCCCTCGCTGGGCTCCAAGAACCGCACGCGGGTGGGGTAGATGTCCAGGGCCCGGCGGTCGCGGTTCTGGCCGTTCGTGTTCTTCCGCGCCCGGGCCGGCTCCTCGTAGAGGTCGACCTTGACGTCCGGTACCGCGACGGCTTCCTCGCTCCAGCGCTGGACCACTCCCGCGCCGAACGCCTCCCGGGCGGCGGCGTAGAGGGCGTCCAGGGAATCCTTGTTCCCCTGGGGAACGAAGAGAGCGAGGTTGAGGAGGACGCCGGCGCTCTGCAGGACCTCGATCACCTCGCCCGCCTTGTCGGCGACCCAGATGCCGCCCTCTTCGGTGTTCTCGGGGAGGACGTGGACTTCCTCGCCGAAGACCGTCCGCGCGACGAAGGAACCGCCTTCGAAGCTCTTGCCCGGCGCGGTGAGGAAAGCCGGGGCGTAGCTGTCGAGGGAAAGGCCTTCCACTCCCGCCGGGACGAAGACGGCGTCCTGGGGCCCCAAGCCTGTGATCTCCTCGGCCGTAAGACGTCGAGCAGTGACCTTCTCGGTGTTCACGCCATTCCCCTTTTGATCGTGCCGTCCTGCGAATTCACGGGAATTCTATCACGGAGGCATCAACTGGCCTGCACAAAGGGGGATTTAGCCGTGGGTGCAATGGCGAACGGACTTTCCGTCAGATGATTGCGGTCAAGGCCCCTTTTCGATACGGAAGGTATGGCCCGCTTCCTGGCGACCGGCCCGTACTGCCGGGAAATGTTTCCCGGACCGATACCGGCCCCGGTTGCCTGCCGGTGGATCGCTCCCCGGTCGGGTGTGTGCCGGATCAGCTGCCGGTCCCCGCTCCCCCGCTCAGCGCACCGGGAAGCCGAAGGAGTACCCCTGCTCCTCCAGCCAGGGCAGCACCTCGCGCAGGGCGTCCAGGGTCTGGGCGCGGTCGCCCCCCGCGTCGTGGAAGAGGATGGTCGGCCCGCTGCTGATCTCGCTCTTGACGGTCGCGACGATGGCCTCGACGCCGGGGTGTTCGAAGTCCTTGGTGTCGACGTTCCAGCCGAGGGGCCGCATCCCCCGGGACGCGGCGAGCTGACGGCTGTACGGGGTGAACGCTCCTCCCGGGGCTCGGTAGTACTGCGGCCGTACGCCCCCGGACGCCTCGGTGATCATGCGCTCGGCGTCCAGGATCTGCTGGGACTGGAAGGACTCGGGCTTCTTGTCCATGGTGGTGTCGTGGGAGACCGTGTGGTCGCAGAGCCGGTGTCCGTCCGCGACGACCGCCTTGACCAGGTCGGGGTATGCCTGGGCCTGCGTGCCCACCATGCAGAACGTCGCCTTCACGCCGTTCTCCTTGAGCAGCTGCAGCACCTTCGGCGTCCAGACCGGGTCCGGTCCGTCGTCGATGGTGATGTTGACGCCCCGGGCACCCTGGTCCGAGGCGTGCACGATGCCCACCGCCACGGGGTGGACGGCCGGCGCAGAGGCGTGGGCCGCCGGCTTCCGCTCCACGGTGGTGTCGGCCTGCGCGGTCCAGACCGAGGCGGCGGCGGCCACCGCCGTCACCCCCAGGGACACGGCCAGGACCTTGCCGTGCCATCCCTTTCCCTTGTGCTTCGCCATGTCCGCCCGCCCCTTTGCCGTCTCCACCGATACGGTGCCCGCTGCCGTGCACTCATCAAGGCATACGAACACCCGCGCGAGACAGCGCGGTTACCGATCGAGGACACAGCTGCAGGTGGCCGGCGACAAACGCAGGGATTCCGCGACAGGAGCGGGCGGCGCAGCGGCGCAGGACGCGGCCCGGACGGTCATCTCCTGCCGCTGAAGACCGGCCGGGCTCCCGGACCACGGCCCGCACCCCACACGCAGGAGCCCCGCCGCACCGCCGGATCGGGTCCGGTCGGTGCGGCGGGGCTCGTGACGGCCGTACGCCGGGGGCGCGGCCGCCGGGGCTCACTTCAGTGCGTGGGCCGCGGCCTGGGCGAGGGTGCTCGCCGCTTCGGAGCGCTCCGCCTTGGTCGACTTCTTGTCCGCCAGCACCTTGGCCGCGGCGGTGAGGATCTTCTTGCCGGGCCTGCGCTTCGACGACGCGGCCGGAGTCTGGGCCAGCGCGCTGGCCGCTGCGCTCTTCTCGGTCTTCGACCGCTTACCGGCCCGCACGGTCTTGCCGGCCGCGGAGGCCGGCGCCGACTTGGTCGTCTTGGCGCCGGCCGAACCCGCCTTGCCGGAGGTCTGCGACAGCGCGCTCGCCGCGGCCGTCCGGCTGCTCTTCGACTTACCGCCCTTGGCGGCCCGGCCCGCCGCGGAGGCGGCCTTCGGATGCGTGGTGCCGGATGCCCTCGTCTTCGCCATGGCGCTCTCCCTGCTGGTCCGTCGGATCGGTCGTTCCGTTCGGGTACCCGAACTTCGGCTCCTGGAACGGCTGGAGGGCGGAACGGCTCCGGGAGGGAACGGCCGCGGGGACGGAAGAAGCTCCGGGACGGAGCGGCTCCGGGACGGAGCGGCTCCGGGACGGAGCGGCTCCGGGACGGAGCGGCTCCGGGACGGAGCGGCTCCGGGACGGAAGAGGCCGGAGCGGGACGGGGCATCGGCCCCGCCCGGGGTCAGCCCCGGCCGAACACCCCCCGGCTCGAACCGAGCCGCAGGAACACCGTCTCGCCGGTGGCGTCCGCGAGGCCGTCGTTGTCGGTGACGGCGTAGACCTGGCCGTCACCGCCCACGGTCAGTCCTTCGAGCTTCTCCTGGGTCCAGCCGCGGGAGGCCCGCAGGTCGGGCAGGACGTCCCTGGCGAGCGTCTTGGGCAGGACCCGCAGCGCCCCGACCGGGGCGGCCGACGAGGGCAGGTCCACGGTGTACACCCGCTTGATCCTGGCCGCCGGCCCGTTGAGCTTGTCGCGCTCGATCAGGGCCAACCGGTCGCCGACCACGGTGATTTCGGAGAGACCGACCCAGTCGCCCGGGGTGGTCGTGGTGGCGATCCGGTAGCCGTACCAGCTCCAGGTGCCGGCCTGGACGTCGTACCGGCCGAGACGGACGACTCCGGTGGGGTCGCCCTTGACCTCGCGCTGCAGGGTGGCCCAGAGGATCTCGTGGCCCTGGCGGTCGGTGGTGGCGGTGACGCCTTCGAAGCCCTGCTTCGTGAGCCCCGCGGCGACGTCCGACGGGAGCGGGACGACCTGCCGGGTGACGCCGTCGCGGTCGAGCCGGACGAGCTGGTTGCCGGCGCCCGTCGTACCCTCCACCGCGAGCCAGAAGCCGCCCCGGGGGCGGGCGTAGAGGCCTTCGGCGTCGTAGCCGGCCGGCTTGCCCGCCGCGTCCTTCACGGTGAGGGACCGGGTGATGACGGCCGGGCGGCGGGCCGTGTCGATGGTCATGATCCGGGTGACGGAATAGGCCGCGTCGGTCACGGTGTACAGCGCGTGCGGCTCGCCGGGGACGGCGGACAGGGCGCCGAGCGCGCCCCAGCCGATCGGCGCGCCGGTGGAGTCCGGGGCCGAGACGATGCCGGGGAAGGCGGGGGTGCCGGTACCCAGCCGGAAGAGGCTCACCGAGGCCCGTACGTGGACCGAGGCGTCGTCCTCCTCGCTGGAGACGGCGAGCAGGTCCCGTGACGGGATCGGCAGCAGTCCCTCGGGGCCGTTGGTGGTGGGGAGGATCTGGCGGAAGACCGGCCGGGTCGGTCGGCTCAGGTCGTAGACGGCGACGAAGTTGCTCCGCTCCGAGCCGACGAAGGCGTACCGCACCCCGTGGTAGGTGGCGACGGCCACGCCCTCGGGCTCGCTGCCCTTCTTCGCCGAGCGGTCGTCGTCGTGGAGGCCGTGGCGGACGGCGAGGCGTTCGAAGCTGTTGCCCGCGTCCCAGGCGACCTTCCCGGTGCGGCTGTCGAAGACGGACCAGCCCCGGGTGCCGCCCGTCCAGTCGCCCTCGTTGGCGGTCGCCAGGTAGCGGTCGTCGATCCAGCTGATCGCGTCGGGCTCGCGCGGCACGTCGGTGAGGGAGCCGGTCTGGTCGATCACCCCGTCCTTGGCGGTGTCGATGCCGTGGACCGTGTCGGTACCGGCGCTGAAGGCCCGGGTGATCCGGCCCGTGGGCAGATCGACGAGGACGACGCCGTTGTTCTCCTGCAGGGTGACGGCGAGCTGGTCGCGGCTGTTGACGGAGACGTACTCGGGCTCCGGGTCGGTGGGCTCGGTGACACCGGCGTCGGCCAGCACGGGGAGGGCGCTGCCGTCGGGCCGGGTGAACGGTACGGCGCGGGTGCGCCACTGCTGCGGCGAGCCGCCCCCGAGGTCGACGATCTGCACGAATCCGGCCGGGGCCTGCGGCAGGTCGCCCTCCTCACCGCCGGGCGGGGTCGCCTCCTCGTCGCGCTCGTTCTCGATCGCGACGGCGGCGTACCGCCCGTCGGCGGTGACCGCGACGGAGTCGGGCTGCCCACCCAGGTCGAAGCTGTTCACCCGGCGGCGGTCGCGCAGCGAGACGACGTCGAGGCGGCCGGAGGGGTGCGCGTGATCGGCGCTGGTGTTGACGACGACGAGGACGTGACCGCCGACCACGGCCACCGAGGTCGGTTCGTCCTCGGTGTCGCCGAGCTCGGTCAGGGAGAGCGTGCCGAGTCCGCGCGGCGCGCCGGGGTCGCTGATGTCGAGGAAGCCGATGCGGTGCGCCAGGGCGTCGGTGTACACCAGGGTCCGGCCGTCCTCGCTCGTCGCGGAGATCTCGGCGACGGTGGCGGTGGCGGGGTCCTCCCCGGCCGGGCGGTTCTGGAACACCGGGTAGGTCGCGGTGCGCTGGAAGGCGACCGGCCCCCGCGGCTGCTGGTGCGCGTCCGCCGCGCCGGTATGGGCCGGCAGGCCGACGACCACGACCAGGGCCGCGAGTGCGGCGTACGTTCTCTTCGGGGGCATCGGTCCTCCGTTGCGCGACTGTGCGCGGTAGTGCACGACCGCGCGCGACCGTGCGGGGGGACGCACGACGGGGCGGGGTGGTGTGCGGCAGTGACGGCCGCGATGGTCCCAGCCGCGGGCGAGCGGGAGGCGGCGGCCACGTGAACGTACGCCCAACGCGACGGCGACCCGTCCCTGTCGGAGGAAGTCTCCGACAGGCCACCGTCCCCGGTCCGGTCACCGTCCGCGGCCCGGCCACCGTCCCCGGTCCGGCCACCGTCCGCGGAGGCGGCCGAGGCGCCCTGGCTACGATCGCGGTCCGCGGTCCGTACGGAAGAACCGGTGACGGGCCGGCGGTGGAACGGAGGTGGCCGGTGGGCAGGACGAGGTGGCTGGGGCGGTTGCGACGGAGCCGGACGGACGCGTCGGCGCTCCTCGGCATCGACGCGGACATCACCGCGTTCGGTGAGGAACTCGGCCGTCATGTACTGGCCGTGGCGGGACTCGAGCCCCAGGTGGCGGCGCTCGCGCTCCAGGACTACGAGCGCGCGCTGGAGGCGTACGAGCGGGCGAAGCGCGAGTTCACCGGTGACCGGGACCTCGAGGACGCGGCGGACGTGATCCGCACCCTGGCGGAGGGCCGGCACGCGCTGGCGTGCGCCTCGGCACGGGCGGCGGCCCTCCCGCTGCCGGTTGGCCGACCGCCGTGCTTCTTCGATCCGCGCCATGGCCCCTCCACCACCGACGTGAGCTGGGCGCCGCCCGGGGGCGCGCCCCGGCGGGTCGCGGTGTGCGCGGCGGACGCGGTGCGCATCGGCGAAGGGGAGGCGCCGATCGCCACCGGCCGCACCCGGGAACCGGTGCCCGCGGTCCGCCCCGCGGCGGGGGGAGCCCGCGGGGGACGGGCCGCCGTGCCCCGCGATGTACGGGCCGTTGACCGGGTGGATCCACGCCCCGTACCGGGCCCGCCGCCCGCGGCCGGCCGGGGGGCGAACTGGCGGCCGTACCGGAACTGGCCTCCCGGAAACCTCCCCGGGCAACGTGCGGAGGGGGCCCGGGACCGGATCGTCGACCTGATCCGGCCCGACGCCTCGCGACCGGTGATCCTCGTGGTCCGGCTCTCGACGAGCGGGGCGGTGCACCTCCCCTCCCGGGGCGGCCGCTCGGGTGGACGGCCGCTGCTCAAGCAGGGCGGTAGTCTGCGGCGGACCGTCGTGCCGCTCCCTCCGGACGGCGCCGGTTCGGTCCGCGTCGCGGTGCAGACGCACGGCACATGGCGCATGTGGCTCGCCCCCTTCGACGAACATGTCGCTCCGCTGGCCGACGGGTTGCACAACCGGGGTTCGTACGTCTTCCGTCATGACGGCGGCCCGGCCACCGTCCGGGTCGACCAGCACGACGGAGGCGCCTTCTGGCTCGACGAGTTGTCGGAGGAGGGAATTCCCGGACGCCGACTGGTCACGGGCAAGGGCTCGTTCACCGAAGAGTGCCGGCTTCACGGGCCGGGGCTCCTCCATGTCCACTCGGCCTCGGAGTGGCGGGTGCGCCTGGTCCGGTCCGACTGACGCCCCCCTGTGGCAGCGGGTGGGGCAGCCGGTCCGGACCACGCCGTCCTGACGTCGCGGTGCGTCGGAGCGTCAGGCGGTCACCCCGCGTCGTTCACCAGGTGGACGGTGCCGGAGGTGCGACGACCGGGGGGCGGTCGTCGCAGGTGAGCGTGTTCGGGAGCTGCCAGGCGCCGAACCAGGGGCCGGTGGTGCCGCCTCCGTCGTTGCCGCCGAGATCGTCCAGCGCGAACTCCGACCCGGTGGCGGGGAAGTTGAACGCCCCGCAGTTGTTGATGCCGACCGCGCCGACGTTGCGGGCGTCCACGTTCTCGAAGGAGGCGGAGCCGGCGGCGCGGGCGCTGACCACCGAGGTGCCGGTGCCGTCGACCCGGATGTCCTTGAAGTGCACGCCGTTGATGGCGTAAAGGTCCTTCACCGGCCAGTCGGCGACCAGCATCACCGCGTTGTAGGTGCTGTCGAGATAGGTGTCGCCGGTGACCCGGACGTCCGCGTCGATGTCCCGCTCCAGCGCGTAGAACCAGAGGGCGCCGAGCCCGATGTTCCAGTTCAGCTCGTACGTACCGGCGCGGACGGTGGTGTTGCCGGTGATCCGCAGGTGTCCGGTGAAGGGCTCGGAGCCGAAGCGGGAGCCGACGTGCAGGGCGCTGCCCTCTCGGACGGGGTCGGCGACGAGGTTGTGGGAGACGGTGGTGTCGGCGCCGCCGTAGACCGCGATGCCGTTGGCGAGCACGGGCGACTGCACGGTGTTGTGGTCGACGGTGTTGCGGGCGTTGGCGCTCTTCTCCGACCACAGGGCGAGGGCGTCGTCGCCGGAGTTGCGCACGAAGTTGTTCCGTACGACCGAATCCACCACGCCGGTGTGGAAGTTGAGGCCGTCCGCGATCTGGTCGGTGATGACGTTGCCGGTGATGCGCAGGTTCGCCATCGGGCCGTCGAACCACATGCCCACCTTGGTGTGGTGGACGTGGAGTCCTTCGATCACGGAGTCGGAGAGTGCCCCGCCGACGCCGTTCACCTGGTCGGTGTCGATGCGCTCGCGCACGTCGCCCTCGATGGTGAAGCCGGAGAGGCGGACGTTGCGGCTGCCGCCCTCGGATGCGGGTCTGCCGTAGAAGCCGACCCCGGTGTGCACGGAGCCGTCGTCGGCGGGGGTGTCCAGGGTGATCTGGCGCCCCCGGAAGACCGTGTACCAGTTCCCGGCGCCCTCGATCGTGACGTCGTCCACGACGATGTGGCGGTTCACCTGGTACGTGCCCGGCGGGACGTAGACGGTGAGGTGGGCGCGGCGGGCGAAGGCGATGGCCCGGTCGAGGGCGGCCGCCGAGTCGCGGCGCCCGGTCGGGTCGGCGCCGAAGGCGAGTACGTTCGCGGCGACGGGCACGATCCGCGGCGGTGCCACCAGTTGGGAGTCGAGGACGTCGACGGTGGTCGCCACGGCCCCGGTCCGCACGGGAACGGTCAGCCGGACGGTGTCGCCGGCCCGGTACGTACGGCCCAGCGCGAGGCGCTGTTCGTCGTAGAAGTGGCTCGGCCGGAACGGTCGGGCGATCACCGGGGCCGGGCTGGTGGCGGCGGGCACGCAGCCGCACTCGGTGATCCACCAGTCGTCGTGCAGCAGACCGGCGCCGGGGTCGTTGGAGAACGGGTACTGGTTGTACAGCCAGGAGTACCGCGACGTGAGCGTGAGCGTCTTCTTCACGGCGGGCGTACGGCCCCGGGCGCCCGCCGTCACGTCGAGCGGGGCGGTGATGCCGCCCCCGCCCGGCGCGTCGGGAATGCTGTACCGCACGGTGATCGCGTTGGCGGCGCTCGGCAGCGTGAACTCGACGTACTGGCCCGGCTCCAGGGTCACCGCCCGCCGCCCGGACGCCTCCGCGGGGAGGGTGTACGCGTTCCGGTCGGGACCGATGACGGTGCCGTCGGTGACGGCGTTCTCCGCTTCCTGCTCGTCGAACCCGAGCTCCGCGCCCGCTCCGGCGACCAGCGCGGGATCGAGTCCGGCGCGGGTCACCACGGGGGCGGCTCCTCCCGCACCCGCGTGGGCCCCGCCGGTGAGGGCCGCGCCGGCGGTGTCCGCCCGAGCCGTGCCGCCGGCGAGTCCGAGGCAGATCCCCGCGGCGACGACCGCCGCCACGGTTCTCCGCCCCACCGTTCCCCTGCCGCTCCGTGCTGTCCGTGCCATGCGTGCCATCCCCAGCTCGATTCTCGTGTCGGGCGCGAACCATCCCGGTCGTCGGACCGCCGCGTACGGAGCGGTGTCGTGAGTGAGGCGACAGTAAGGACCGGGCGGGAGGCTCCACAAGGCTCGCGCGAGGAGTTTTTCTGTGATGCCACGCGTTATTGACGGATCATCATTGATTTTTTGCGCAGCAATCATCGCTGATTGCGAGGGGCAGGATCCTTCGTTGCGGAGAGGGCACGCTCGGGCACGCGGAGGCCGCCGGGACGGGTGGACACCCCCGGACCTGGCGGAGCACCGGCCTACCGCGGGTCGAAGCGGCGCCTGGTCGCGTCGTCGGCCGGCAGGAAGGTCTCCAGGTGCAGCCCTTCCAGGGCGGCATCGGTGGTGGTGCTGAGCGTGGCGGAGACGCTGAAGAACCGGAGCGGCGCGCCGTCCACGTCGATGTCGAGGGTGATCACCGGCCCGACGAGGGGGGCGGCGGGGTCGAGGGGGCCGCAGTGTCCGGCAGCCTCCTCGGCGAGTTGGCGGTGGCGCCGGTCGTGGGTGCGCTCGGCGCGGTGCGTCACCTGCCGCAGGAGGTGACCGCCCCACTCGGCCCGGTTGCGGATCCGTCCGGCCAGGCCCTCCGGGTGGAGCGAGATCCGGACCACGTTGACCGGCGGCTCCAGCAGCTCCGGTGCGCAGCCGGCCAGCAGCGGAGCGACGGCGGCGTTGGCGTCCACCACGTCCCAGTGGTCGTCCAACAGCAGTGCGGGGTACGGGAGATGGGCATCCAGCAGATGGCGCAGGCCCTCCATCACCAGGGCGAGCGACGCGTCGCCCCAGGGGCGCTCCTGGTAACGCGGTGCGTAACCCGCCGCCAGCAGGAGCCGGTTGCGGTCCCGCAGCGGCACCTCCAGGACCTCGGAGAGGTGCATGAGCATCTCGGGGGTCGGGGACGCCCGTCCTGTCTCCACCCGGCTGAGGTGCCGGGTGGAGACCAGCGACCGGTTGGACAACTCCTGCTGACTGAAACGGCGCCGCGTCCGCCAGGACCTCAACAGGATTCCCACGGGCGGCACTTCCGCGACGGCGCTCATGCAAAAACTCTAGACGCGGCGCTCCGGCGGCACCGCGCGGCACCGCGCACGGCTCCGCGCCCGGGCGCCATGACCTCATGGGTCATGGCCCGGGCGCCCGTCCCGGGCCAGGCTTCTCGCACGAACCGGCCGGCACCCCGGCCGGACGTCCCGCCGGCCGACCCGGCGCCCGCACGAGGGAGCAGAGAAGTGAAGGACATCGTCCAGCAGTACCTCGCCACCTGGAACGCGACCGGCGAGGAGCGCGCCGCCCTGCTCCGCGCGCACTGGTCGCCCGGAGTGACGTACACCGACCCGATGGCGGAGACGACCGGTCACGACGGAATCGCGGCGCTCGTCGACGGCGTCCGCGCCCAGTTCCCCGGGCACGTGTTCACCCAGGTCGGTGAGGCGGACGTGCACCACCGTCAGACGCGGTTCCGCTGGGGCCTCGGGCCCCAGGGTGCCGAGCCGCCGGTGATCGGCTTCGACGTCCTGGTGCTGGACGAGTCGGGCCGGATCCAGGACGTGCGCGGCTTCCTGGACGAGGTGCCGGCGTGACGGCGCCGCGCGGGTATGCGATCGCCCGCCTGGAGGGCGTCGAACTCGGCCCGGAGATCGCGGAGTACATCGGGCGGATCGAGGAGACGATGACACCGTTCGGTGGACGCTTCCTCGTGCACGGAGGGCGGCTCGTCCCCGTGGAGGGGGCCTGGGGCGGTGACCTCGTGATGCTGGAGTTCCCGGACCTGGCTCGCGCCGAGGAGTGGTACCGGTCGCCCGGGTACCAGGCGATCCTGCCGCTCCGGACCGGGCACGCGGCCTCGACGGTCGTGCTGGTGGAGGGGGTGTCCGACGGCCACCACGCCTCCGACAAGCTCGCCCGGCTCTTTTCCGGATGGCGCCCCGCTCTCCGGGCGCTGAGCCGTGCGCGCCGGGGGCGGCGCCCGCCGATCCGACGCGCACGGCCGGACACGGCCCCGGGCGGTAGGGGCGCGGTGGGCCGATCCGGATCCCGCCCCACCGCCCCCTGTCCACGGCGCCCCACTTAGGTTAGCCTTCCCTTTGTGGCGAAAACCCCCAGGCTGATGCCCAAGCACCCCGTCCTCTTCCGCGGTGAAGTGCTCCGCAGCGAGCGCTTCTCCCCGTCGATGCAGCGGGTGACGATCACCGGTGCCAACCTCGACGACTTCCCGTGGCTGGGGTACGACCACTGGTTCCGCCTCTTCCTGCGGCAGCCGCACCAGACGGAGTTCGTCCTCCCGGAGCTCGCCGGTGCCAAGCGGTGGTGGGACCCCTACTACGCCCTGCCCGAGGACGTACGGCCGCACTGCGCCAACTACACCGTCGCCGGCTTCCGTCGCGAGGCGTCCGAGATGGACATCGACTTCGTGGTGCACTGCGGCCCGCAGGGCGAGCCCGAGGGCGCCGCGGCGATCTGGGCGTGCACGACCCGTCCCGGCGACCCGCTGGCCCTGCTCGACCAGGGACTCATCTTCGACCGGCCCGACGACGCCACCGAGGTGCTGGTGGTCGCCGACGAGAGCGGGCTGCCCTCGACGGCCGGCATCCTCCGCTCACTCCCGCGCGACACGGTGGGGCGGGTCGTCCAGGAGATCCCGGCCGCCGGTGACCGCCGCCCCCTCGACGCGCCGGAGGGCGTGTCGGTGACCTGGGTGGTCCGGGACGACCCGGCCGCCGTACCCGGGGCCGCAGCCCTGGAAGAGCTGCGCCGCCACGACACCGTCGACCCGGCGGGGTACGCCTTCGTCGTCGGCGAGTCGACGCTCGCCACCGAGGGCCGCCGCCACCTGGTCCGCGCGGGCCTCCCGAAGGACCGGATCACCTTCTCCGGCTTCTGGAAGAGCGAGAAGACGGAGAAGCTCGTACGCGTCTGACCCGGGCACTGACCGGAGCCGGGCGGCTCCCGGACGGAGCGCCGGGCACGGAACGGAAACGGGCGGCTCCCGGTCGGGGCGCCGGGCACGGAACGGAAGCGGGCGGCTCCCGGTCGGGGCGGGGCCGCCGGAGAGGTCTTGGCCACATCCGGCCGGACCCGGGAAGCCGCGGTCCGGTGCGCGCGTTGGCGTCAGGAGGACCTGATCAGCCGACGAAGAGGACATGACGTGACCGACGTGACCGACGTGACCGACGTGGCCGCCGCCCGCCCCGATGCAGTCCGCGCGACGGAAGCACTCTCCCGCCCGTTCTCCGTGCGCGGGCTGACCTCGCGCAACCGGATCGCGATGGCGCCCATGACACGGGAGTTCTCGCCGGGCGGGATTCCCGGCCAGGACGTGGCGGAGTACTACGCCCGCCGGGCCGCCGGCGGGGTGGGGCTGATCATCACCGAGGGCACCTACGTCGACCACGACTCCGCCGGGACCAGCGACCGGGTGCCGCGCTTCCACGGCGCGGACGCCCTCGCCGGCTGGGCCGGTGTCGTGGACTCCGTGCACCGCGAGGGCGGCGCGATCATTCCCCAGCTGTGGCACGTGGGCGTGACCCGCGCCGAAGGCGCTCCGCCGGTCACCGGTGCGGAGCCGGTCGGCCCTTCCGGCGTCTCCCTCACGGGCGAGCCCAAGGGGCGGCCCATGACGCAGCAGGACCTCGACGACGTGATCGCGGCCTTCGCCGACGCGGCCGCCGCGGCCGAACGCCTCGGCTTCGACGGTGTCGAGCTGCACGGCGCCCACGGCTACCTCGTCGACCAGTTCCTCTGGGCCGGCACCAACCACCGTACGGACGCCTACGGGGGCGACATCGCCGCGCGCACCCGCTTCGCGGCCGAGATCGTCGCGGCCTGCCGTGCGGCCGTGTCCAACTCCTTCCCCCTCTTCTTCCGCATGTCGCAGTGGAAGATGGGGGCGTACGACGCGAAGCTCGCGCAGTCGCCCGAGGAGCTGGACACCCTGCTCACCCCGCTCGCCGAGGCCGGTGTCGACGTCTTCCACGCGTCCACCCGCCGTTACTGGCTGCCGGAGTTCGACGACTCCGACCTGAACCTCGCCGGCTGGGTGAAGAAGATCAGCGGCCGCCCCGCCGTCACCGTCGGTTCGGTCGGCCTGGACGGGGAGTTCTTCCAGGCGTTCCAGGGCAAGGGATCCCCCGTCGCCGGCATCGAGCAGTTGCTGGAGCGGATCGAGCGCGACGAGTTCGACATGGTGGCCGTCGGCCGCGCCCTGATCGCCGACCCCGAGTGGGCGGCGAAGACGCTCGCCGGGCGGACGAGGGACATCGACCCGTTCAGCGCGGAGATGCTCAAGTCGCTGCGCTGACCGACCGGTCCGGACCCGGCACGACGGCGGGACGGGCCCGGAGCGCCCTCGCGGGAACACGCCCCCGCGGCACCGGACGGCCGGTGCCGCGGGGGCGTGTTCCGTGACGTGTGTTCCGTAGCGCCCGTTCCGTGACGCGTGTTCTCCGGGGACGTGTCGGTGGCTGCTCAGAGGCCGCCGGTGAAGAGAAGGCGGTTGGGGCTGCCGGTGCTCAGGGAGGAGAGGCGGTCCTTGCTCGACCCGGTCAGCAGGGCCGAGTAGATCTCCTGCGGGTCGGCCGTCGGGTGCGTCTGCTTGTACAGCACGGCGGCCCCCGCGACGTGCGGGGCGGCCATCGACGTCCCGTCCGCCGCGACCGTGCCGCCGCCGATGCGGGCCGAGACGATGCCCTGCCCGGGGGCGTAGACGTCGACACAGCTGCCGTAGTTGGAGAAGCCGGTCTCGCCGTCGTAGCGGTCGCTCGCTGCGACGGCCAGGACGCGCCCCGCCGAGGCCGGCGAGACCTGGCAGGCGTCACGGTTGTCGTTGCCCGCCGCGATGACCGGCAGCACGCCCGCGAGGGAGAGGCTGTTCGCGGCGTCGTTCACCGCCTGGGAGAACCCGCCGCCGAGCGAGCCGTTCAGGACGGCCGGCTGCCGGGCGTTGCGGGCCACCCAGTCGAGGCCCGCGACGAGTCCGGAGTAGGCGCCCTTGCTGTCGCAGCCGAGGACGCGGACGCTGACCAGGCTCGCCTTGGTCGCGACGCCGTAGGTGCGGCCGGCGACGGTGCCCGCCACGTGCGTGCCGTGGCCGTTGCAGTCCGCACCCCGGCGGCCGTCGCCCATCGCGTCGAAGCCGAAGGTGGCCCGTCCGCCGAACTCGTCGTGGGTGTAGTCGATGCCGGTGTCGAGGATGTAGGCGGTCACGCCCGCGCCGCTGCTCGCGACGGTGAAGTCGTTGTCCAGCGGCAGGTCGCGCTGGTCGATGCGGTCCAGCCCCCACGAGCTGGACGGTGCCCGCACGGCCGGGGCCGCCGCCGAAAACGCCGGAGCCAGGTCGGCCGCCGCCGAAGACGCCGGAGCCAGGTCGGCCGCCGCCCAGGACGCCGGAGCCGGGGTCGCGGACACCGTCGCGTCCTCCTCGACCGCCCTCACCCCGGGCGAGACCCTGAGGGCGTCCAGCTGGAGCGCGGTCAGCGGGGCGGCGAAGCCGTTGAGGGCCTCGGAGTACACGTGGGACGGCGTCAGCCCCAGCGTGCGCGCCAGGGGTGCCGCGTCGGTCCCCCCGTCCAGGGTGACGATGTAGCGGCCGGGCAGGGCGTTGGCCCCGGCGGTGCGGAGCGGGGCCGGGGTGGGCGGCGGGGTGTCGGCGACGGCGGCGCCACCGGCCAGGGCCGGGACGGCCACGAGGACGGCGGCGACGGCGGCGACGGCCAGACGGACGGGCATGCGCATGGGGACGGCTCCTCGGACTGGGCGGGACACGGGGACGGGCGGCGCGTCCCCGCCCGCGCGCGAGCCTCGGGGAACGGCCTTCCCGGTACATCGGCTCCCGGCCCGGACGGACTTGAACCCCTCCGGCCACCTGGCCTCCCGCCACCTGGCCGACGACCGCCCCCGGCGCGGTCGGCGCGCCGCGTACCGCGCGGAGCGGGCAGCTCCGCACCGGCCACCGCGCGTTGTGCCGTCGGTCACCCTCCGGCAAGGAAATGCGCCGGAAACCTAACCGGTACCGCGTACGTAACGCACGCCCGCGACCCTCTCCTTCGCCGGAACCCCGCGCCGCCCCGAGGAAGGACCCCCCTCGTGACCCCCGCTTCCGCTGCCGCGGCAGTCCTCGACACGGGCGACACCGCCTGGCTGCTCGTGGCCGCCGCGCTCGTCCTGCTGATGACTCCGGGACTCGCCCTGTTCTACGGCGGCATGGTCCGCGCCAAGAGCGTCCTGAACATGCTGATGATGAGCTTCGTGGCGATCGCCCTGGTCACCGTCGTCTGGCTGGTCGCCGGCTACTCGCTCGTCTTCGGCGAGGACTCCTTCGGCGGGCTCATCGGCGGTCTCGGCCACCTGGGGCTCGCGGACATCGGCCCCGGCGACCTGACCGGCGGCGTCCCCACGCTGCTCTTCGCCACCTTCCACCTGACCTTCGCGATCCTCGCGGCGTCGCTGATCAGCGGGGCGGTGGCGGACCGCATGCGGTTCGCGGCCTGGGTGGCGTTCGTACCGGTGTGGGCCCTTCTCGTATACGTTCCGGTCGCGCACTGGGTCTGGGGCCCGGGCGGGTGGATCACCCGGACGCTCGGCGCGCTGGACTTCGCCGGGGGCCTCGTGGTGGAGATCGCCTGCGGGGCCTCGGGGCTGGCGCTGGCGCTGCTGCTGGGACCGCGCCTCGGCTTCAAGAAGGAGGCCATGCGCCCGCACAACCTGCCGATGGTGATGCTCGGTGCGGGGCTGCTCTGGTTCGGCTGGCTGGGGTTCAACGGCGGCTCGGCGCTGCACGCGGACGGTCTGGCGGCGGCCTCGGTGCTGAACACGCTGGTCGCCGGGTCCACCGGGCTGCTCGGCTGGCTCTTCGTCGAGCAGAAGCGCGACGGCCACCCGACCACCTTCGGTGCGGCCTCCGGGGCGGTCGCCGGCCTGGTGGCGATCACGCCCGCCTGCGGCACGGTCGGGGTGATCGGCGGTGCGGCGGTCGGTCTGGCGGCGGGGGTGGTCTGTTCGTACGCGGTGGCCTGGAAATTCCGGTTCGGCATCGACGACTCGCTGGACGTGGTGGGGGTCCACTTCGTCGGGGGCGTCGTCGGCACCCTGCTCATCGGCGTGTTCGCCACCGCCACCATGACCGGCGGTCGGGAGGGCCTCCTCTACGGCGGCGGGGTCGCCCTGCTCGTCGAGCAGGCGGTGGCGGTGCTCGTGGTGGCCGCGTACACCTTCCTGATGACGTACGGGATCGGCAAGGTGATCGACCGGCTGATGGGGCTGCGCGCCTCCGGTGACGACGAACTCGCCGGCCTGGACCGGACGGTGCACGCGGAGAGCGCCTACGATCACGGCGTCCAGGCCCACGCCTCGCCCCAGCCCCACTCCCAGGCGCACCACTCGGCACCGCACTCCGTTCCGCACACCAAGGACAGGACTCCGCCCTCATGAAGCTCATCACCGCGGTCGTGAAGCCGCACCGCCTCGACGAGGTGAAGACCGTGCTGGAGGAGCTCGGTGTGCGCGGTCTGACCGTGACGGAGGCCAGCGGTTACGGGCGTCAGCGCGGCCACACCGAGGTGTACCGGGGCGCCGAGTACCGCGTGGATCTGGTGCCCAAGATCCGTATCGAGGTCGTGGTGGAGGACGCCGACGCGGACGCGGTCGTCGACGCCGTCGTCCGCGCGGCCCGGACCGGCCGGGTCGGCGACGGCAAGGTGTGGATGGTCCCGGTGGAGAGCGTCGTACGGGTCCGGACGGGCGAGCGGGGCCCGGACGCCCTGTGATCCCGGCGTGGGCGGCCGGGCGGGCCGGCCCGGCCCCGCTGATCCGGTCCGGCTGACCCCGCCCCGTCGCCCCGCCCCGGTCAGCGCGCGGGAGCCGGTGCGGCGACCGGGGCGGCGGCAGCGTCCAGGACGCCGAGGAAGGCCGTGACGGTACGGCTCATCGCCGTGCGGCCGGGGCCGAGGTAGCCGCGCGGGTCCACGGCCCGGGGGTTCTCGGCGAGGTGGGCCCGCACCGCGCCGGTCATGGCGGTGTTGAGCGCCGTACCGATGTTGATCTTCGAGAGACCGCCGGTGACGGCCTGCCGCAGCTCCTCGTCGGGTACGCCCGAGGAGCCGTGCAGCACCAGGGGGAGGTCCAGGGCCTCGCTCAACCGGCCCAGCAGGGCGTGGTCGAGGCGGGCGGTGCGGGTGGTCATGGCGTGGGAGCTGCCGACCGCCACCGCGAGGGCGTCGACACCGGTGGCGGCCACGTAGGCGCGTGCCTCGTCCGGGTCGGTACGGGCGCCGGGGGCGTGCGCGTCCAGCGGCGCGGCCCCGTCCTTGCCGCCCACCTGTCCGAGTTCCGCCTCCACCCACAGGCCGTGCTGATGGGCCCAGAGCACGGCGGCCCGGGTGGCCGCCACGTTCTCCTCGTACGGCAGCCGGGACGCGTCGAACATCACCGAGCCGAACCCGCAGTCGGCGGCCTGGTGGAGCAGCGACGTGCTGTGCACGTGGTCGAGGTGGAGCGCCACGGGGACGCCGGCGGCACGGGCCGTTTCCAGCGCGGCGCGGGCCAGCGGTCCGGGGCGGCCGTGGTGGAACGCCACCGCGTTCTCGCTGATCTGGAGGATCACCGGTGATCCGGCCCGCTCGGCGCCCTCGACGATCGCTTCGGCGTGCTCCAGGGTGATGACGTTGAAGGCCGCGACGGCGCGGCGCTCGGCGGCTGCGGTGGCGACCAGGTCGCCGGTGGCTGCGAGGGGCATGGGCGTGTCTCCAGAACGGTGTGGTGCCGGTCCCGGTCGCCGTCGTGGACGGTGCCCCGGCCCGCGCGTGGACCTCGTGTCAGGCGCTCAGGCGCTCAGGCGTCGTGGAGGACCACCGAGCGCGTCAGGTGACGCGGCCGGTCGGGGTCGAGGCCGGCGGCGACCGCGCGGGCGACGGCGAGGCGCTGGACCCGGATCAGATCCGCGAGCGGGTCCAGCCCGCTCTCCACCCAGCGCGCCCCGGTGGCGCGCACCTGCTCCGCCAGGCCGGTGGGGGCCGGGCCGAACATCCAGGTCGCGGTGGTGTCGGTGGCGATGCTGATCGGGCCGTGGCGGTACTCCATCGCCGGGTAGGACTCGGTCCAGGCCAGCGAGGCCTCCTTCATCTTGAGCGCCGCCTCGTTGGCGAGGCCCACCGTCCAGCCGCGTCCCAGGAAGGAGAGCTGGGTGGCGTCGGTCAGGCCTTCGGGCAGCGGTTCGGCCAAGGCGCTCTCGGCGTCGCTCACCGCGGCGTCGGTGTGCAGTCCCAGGTGGGCACGGAAGAGGGTGAGCGCGGTGGTGGCGAACCGGGTCTGCACCACCGACTCCTCGTCCGCGAAGCCGAGTTCGACGAGGTCGTCGGTGACGGCGCGCACGGCGGCGCCGGGCACGGCGGTGACGGTGACGGTACGGGTGGTGCCGTGCGACCGTCCGAGCAGTTCCAGCACCTCGGTGGTGGTACCGGAACGGGTGAGCGCGACGACCCGGTCGTAGCGGCGTCCTGTCGGGAACTCGGAGGCGGCGAAGGCGTCGGACTCCCCGAGGCCGTTGCTCTCGCGCAGCGCCGCGTAGGCCTGCGCCATGTAGAAGGAGGTGCCGCAGCCCACGACGGCGATGCGCTCGCCGTGGGCGGGGAGGGCATCGGCCCGTACGGTCGCCAGCTCGGCGGCACGCCGCCAGCAGTCGGGCTGACTGGCGATCTCGGCTTCGACGAAGGTCACGGGGGTGCGCTCCTGGGTGACGGGGGATGCTCGGCCGGCCGGTCCCGCGCGCACGGCCCTCGGGCCGACACGAGGAGACGCGTGCTCTTTTCTGCACGTTAGCGGCTCTCAGCGAGCATCTTCAAGCATGCGGGGATGCCTTTCTTTCACCGTTCGAGCATCTCTTCTCCCTCGTGACACGCTGGTCCCCGTCCGGTGGGCTCGTCCGGCCCTTCCCCGGGGGAGCCCGGCCGCCACCCCCGCACACCCCCACATCCGAGGAGAGCGCCTGTGTCCAGGGACGCCCGGTGGAACGCCCTGCTGGAACTGCTCGCCGCCCACGGCCGGGTGGAGGTGGAGGAGGCCGCGACGGCGCTGGAGGTGTCGGCCGCGACCATCCGCCGGGACCTGGACCAGCTCGCCGAGCAGCAGATGCTCACCCGGACGCGGGGCGGCGCGGTCGCCCACGGGGTCTCCTACGAACTCCCGCTGCGCTACAAGACGGCCCGCCACGCCCCGGAGAAGCAGCGCATCGGCCGCGCCGTCGCCGATCTGGTGCCGGTGGGCGGCGTGGTGGGCCTGACCGGCGGCACGACGGTCACCGAGGTCGCGCGCGGGCTCGCCGTACGGGCGGACATCGGCGGCGACGGCACGGCCGGCGGCGGTGCTCCGCCCGCGCTGACCGTGGTCACCAACGCCCTGAACATCGCGAACGAGCTGGTGATCCGGCCGCAGATCAAGACCGTGGTGACCGGAGGAGTCGCCCGCCCCCAGTCGTACGAGCTGACGGGACCGCTGGCCCACGGGGTGCTGGAGGAGATCACGCTCGACGTCGCCGTCCTGGGCGTCAACGCGATCGACGTGCGGGACGGTGCCTACGTCCACCACGAGGGCGAGGCGGCCGTCAACCGGCTGCTGGCCGAACGGGCGCAGCGGGTGGTCGTGGCCGCCGACTCCTCGAAGATCGGCCGCCGGGCCTTCGCCCGGGTCTGCCCCCCGCACCGGATCGACGTACTGGTGACCGACACCGGCATCTCGGACGAGGACGCGGCCGCCTTCCGCGAAGCGGGCGTCACCGTCCTCGCCGTCTGAACCGGGCGCCGCCCACCGCGGAACGGCGCTCCCCGCGCGGCGGACGGCCTTCCCGCACCGGAAGGGCGCCGCGCCGTTCGAGTGAGGAAAATAAAATTTTCCTCACTCCGAAAAAGCCCCCCGCAGGCCCCGGTTCACCACGCCCCGTACCCCTCCGGTCACCCGGAGGTCTCGTCGGCACGTGTCACCACCGCCTCGCCGCTCCGCCGTGCGTCGACACCACCCGTACGCCCTCCGTACGCCACCCGCATATGACGGAGGATCATAAACGCGCATACATGGTCGAGAGTGTGCAACTGCCGTTCCCGAATTCACACTTACTTATCCGCCCCATGTAAGATCAACTGACTTCCAGTGGGCTGATGGCGTATGGGGGGCGTCCCGTGAGGGGCGGCATCCTCGGCCCCGACTTCGGAGGGGCATTCCCTGCATGGCGCGGTCCAGGGCTCGTCGAGCCAGGGGATGCGACCGGCACGGGAACGTCAAGCCGTATCCGTAGCCATGGCACTTGAAGTGAGTCTCATGACATTTCCACAGGACGCTGTCCTCTGGGCACTGTTGGTCGTAGCACTGGTCGCCGTCGGCGCGGTGCTGCGGGCTCGTAAAACCAATATCAGGCTGCGCAGGCAGGCCTCCGAACTCAGAGCCGAGCGTGAAGGGCTCTGGCGGCAGCGTGACGAGTGGCAGGCGGCGCAGACCGGCCTCCTGCACCGGCACGCCGCGGAGCTGGCCGACGTCCGCAGGGACGCCGAGGAGGAGACCAAGGCCGTCCTCAAGGCGGCCGTGCGTACCCTTCAGGGTCTCGCCGACCAGCAGCAGGTCGTCATCGAGAAGGCCCAGACGAAGTACGGCGACGACCCGCAGATCCTCGCCGACCTCATGGCGATCGACCACGCCAACAGCCAGTTCGGACGCCGCGCGCAGGGCATCGCCGTGCTCTGCGGTGGCTGGCTCGGCCGCCGCGAGACCGTCGCCTCCGTCTTCGACGTGGCCCGCAGCGCCCAGGGCCGCATCCGGCACTTCGACCGGGTCCGGATCAACGGGCAGGTGAACTTCTCCGTGGTCAGCAAGGCCGTGGAGCCGGTCGCCGTGGTCCTCGCCGAACTGATGGCCAACGCCACCAACTACTCCGCCCCCGGCACCCCGGTCGAGATCAACATCCAGGCCGTGCCCTCGGGCGTCTGCCTCATCGTCGACGACGCCGGTCTCGGCATGGGCCAGGAGGAGAAGGACCGCGCGGGCGCCCTCCTCGACCCCCGGGCCGAGATCAGCGTCTCGAGCCTGGGCATTCCCCCTCAATTCGGGTTCGCCGTCTCCGGCCTCCTGGCCGCCCGGTACGGGTTCAAGGTGTCGGTGGACTCCGTATCCCCCTACGGAGGTGTACGCGCGGTGATCCTGCTCCCCGACGAGCTGCTGACCGGCGACGTGCCGCCGGCCCCGGTGCCGGTCACCCGGGACACCGCGGTGCCGGCGGCCGCGCCGCCGCTCCCCGGCCGGTCGGCCCGGACCGCGCCGACCCCCCTGTTCCCCGACGCCGTACGGCACGAGCCCGTCGCCCCCGCCGCGACGCAGCCCACCACCACGGCGGGCGGCCTGCCCAAGCGCCGCCGCCAGAGCCCGGTCTCCGTCCTGCCCACGGCGACGGCGGAAGCGGCCCCGGCCGAAGTGCCGCCGGTGCGCAGCAACCAGGAGACGGCCTCCCGGCTGGGCGCGTTCCAGCGGGGCACCAGGTCCGGACGTGACACGACGACGATGGAAGGACCCGAGAACCAGTGAACCCCGACCTGTCGTGGGTACTCGACGACGTGCTCCAGGTACCCGGCGCCCGACACGCGATCCTCGTGTCCGCCGACGGCCTGCTGCTGGCCAGTTCGGCCGACATCGGCCGTGACGACGCCGAGACCGTCGCCGCGGCCATGAGCTCGATGCAGTCGCTGAGCCGGGCCGTCGCTCCCTTCATCGGCACCCGGACGCCCGGCCAGTGGCGGCAGACGCTGCTGGAGTACGAGGACGGCTGGATCTTCCTCATAGCGGCCGGCAGCGGTGCCTACCTGGCCGCCGCGGCGGCCGCGGACGTGGACATGGAAGCCATGTCGTTCCGCATGCAGCAGCAGGTCGGCGCGGTCGGAAAGGCGATGACCACACCTCCTCGCCAGACGGCGGGAAGCGACGCATGACGGCCCGGGGCGAGGAAGAGGCCGTCTCCAGCGGATTCGTCCGCTCGTACGTCATCACCGGCGGGCGCGGTCTGCCCGACGCGGATGCGCTCTCCCTCGTCACGCTCGTCACCATCGCGCCGGACCGGGAGATGCCCGCCCACGCGGGCCCCGAGGTCCGGGCGATCTGGGAGCTGTGTTCCGGCGGCTACCTCTCGGTCGCGGAGGTGGCCGGCCATCTCCGGCAGCCCGTGGGGGTGGCCCGGCTGCTGCTCCAGGATTTAGCGGAACAGGGTCACCTGATCCGGCGCAAGGCACCGCCGGCCGCCCAGCTCGTCGACCGGAAGATCCTCGAAGAGGTGTTGCATGGACTCCACGTCCGCTTCGGCTGAGAACATCTATGTGCCGGACGCGGTGCAGCGTGCGGCGAAGATCCTCGTCGTCGGACACTTCGCCGTGGGCAAGACCACGCTCATCGGCACGCTCTCCGAGATCGCCCCGCTGCGGACCGAGGAGCGGATGACGCAGGCCGCCGCCCACCTCGACGACCTGCGGAGCGCTCCCGGCAAGGAGACCACGACGGTCGCCCTGGACTTCGGCCGTCTGACCCTCAGCGACGAGCTGGTGCTGTACCTCTTCGGGACCCCGGGGCAGCAGCGGTTCGTCCAGTTGTGGGAGGACATGGCCCGCGGGTCGCTCGGCGCGCTGCTGCTGGTCGACCCGGGCCGGCTGGCCGACACCTTCCCGGTCATCGACCTGGTCGAACGGTACGGCCTCGAGTACGCGGTCGCGGTGAACAGCTTCGACCCGGCGACGCAGCACGCCGAGGACGAGCTCCGCGAGGCGCTCGACCTGCTGCCGGACACCCCGGTGATCCACTGCGACGCCCGTGACCAGAAGTCGTCCGCGAAGGCCCTGATCACGCTGGTCCAGCACCTCCTCACCCGCGTCGCCTGACCCTCCCCGCCCCTTCGAGCCCCACCCTTTGACGGGCCGACCCCGGCCCGCACTCACACCGAGGAAGAGACATGGACCCGTCGCCGGGATCCCACCCGCACGGCGCCCCCTCCGGGTGCCCGATGCACCAGGGCCAGCAGACGTCGCTCTACGGCCCGGAGTTCGCGGCCGATCCGCACCGCGTGTACGAGGCGCTGCGCGCCCACGGGGCCGCGGCACCGATCGAGCTCTCCCCCGGTGTGGAGGCCACCCTGGTGGTCCAGCACGAGGCGGCGCTCCGGGTCCTGCAGAACCCGTCGCTCTTCGCGCGGGACTCCCGGCGCTGGGTCGCGCTGCGCGAGGGCCAGGTGCCGCTCGACAGCCCGGTCCTGCCGATGATGGCGTACCGCCCCAACTGCCTCTTCACGGACGGCACCGAGCATCTGCGGCTGCGCAAGGCGGTCACCGAGAGCCTCGCCCGCCTCAACCCCAGCCGGCTGCGGCGGGACGTGGAGCGCATCGGTGACTACCTCGTCGACCAGTTCATCGAGCGGGGCAGCGCCGACCTCCTCGGCGACTACGCGAAGCTGCTGCCGCTGCTCCTCTTCAACCAGCTCTTCGGCTGCCCCGGCGACATCGGCGACCGGCTGACCCGCGACATGTCCGCCATCTTCGACGGCCACGACGTGCTGCGGGCCAACGCCCGGCTCACCGAGTGCCTGATGGAGCTCGTCTCGCTCAAGCGGCGCCAGCCCGGCGAGGACATCACCTCCTGGCTCATCCAGCACCCGGCCGGTCTCACCGACGAGGAGCTGAAGGACCAGCTCGTCATGTTGATGGGCGCGGGCGTCGAGCCGGAACGCAACCTGATCGCCAACGCCCTCCTCGCCATGCTCTCCGGCGACCCGGGCCAGAACGGTCATCGCGGTGGCGGGCTCCTCGTCGAGGACGCCATCGACGGGGTGCTCTGGAACAACCCGCCGATCGCCAACTACGCGACGCACTTCCCCGTCCAGGACGTCGACCTGAACGGCATGATCCTGCGCGCCGGTACGCCCGTGCTGATCAGCTTCGCCGCGGCCAACACCGACCCCGACCTGAGCGCCGCGCGCGAGACCATGGCCAAGGGCGCCCACCTCGCCTGGGGTGCCGGACCGCACGTCTGCCCGGCGAAGTCCCCGGCCCAGCTGATCGCCCTCACCGCGATCGAGAAGGTCCTCAACTCCGTGCCGGACATCGCTCTGGCGGTGCACCCCTCGGCCGTCGAGTGGCGGCCGGGGCCGTTCCACCGCGCGCTCACCTCCCTCCCGGTGGTCTTCACCCCGACGGCCGCCCGTCACGCGGTGACGCACCACCAGGCGACTGCCGCCCCCCGCACCGCCCAGGAGGCGGTCCAGGTGACGCCACGTCACCACGCGGCCGACACGCCGAAGAAGAGCAAGGGGTGGTGGAGTTCCTTCCTCGACGTCTTCCGCGTGTGAGGCGCACGAATTGACCATTCCTGAGGCATATACCTGTGACATGGACAACACGGATGGTCGCATGCGTGGGACATGCACATGGGTAGGTTCCGGGCGGTAACCATGAGCCCAGGACAAGGAACTCTCCGTGAGCGCGAGCAGTGGCATATCCAAGCCCGTCGTCGATCGCCGGGCCTTGATCTCGCTCCTGAGGAAACTCAAATCACCGGACGGGCAGGGGGACCCCTATCCCCTGCTCGCCGAGTTGAGAGCCATGGGCGACGTCGTCCCCGCTCCGTGGGGCGGGTACTTCGTCACCGGTTTCGACGCGGCGAACCAGGTGCTCAAGGGCCGCGGCTGGCTGGCCCCCGACTTCGCCTGGCAGGAACGACAGGAGGACGCCGGGCGCTGGGACGCCGTCGCCACCCAGGAGATGACCAAGACCCTCGCCCGCCTCAACGCTCCCGAGCACACCTGCCAGCGGCGCAGCCTCGGCAACCTCTTCGACCGGTCGACGATCGAGCGCCTCACCCCGCAGGTCGAGGAGCACACCGGACGGCTCCTCGACGACCTCGCCCGGGCGCTCGAAGGGGGCCGCGAGGCCGACTTCGTCTCCCTGGTCGGCGACCGGCTCCCCATCTCCACCATCGGCGGGTGGCTCGGCATACCCGCCGAGGACTACGACCACATCCTGGAGATCACCCACAACCAGGTGCACGCACAGGAGTTGCTGCCCAACCGCAGCGAGCTGGCCATCTCCGCCGACGCCACCTCCCATCTGCGCACGTACTTCACGCAGATGGTGCGGGAGCGCCGCGACCGGCCCCGCAACGACGTCCTCACCGGCTGGATCCACACCTGGGACGCGCGCGAACCGGACCGGGAGACGGCCGACGAGATCCTCTACCGGCTCACCATGTTCGTCACCCTCGCCTCCCTGGAGACCACCGCCACGCTGCTCTCCTCCCTCGTGTCCCTGCTGGCCGGCGACCCCGAGCGCTGGGCGACGCTGCGCGCCCACCCCGAGCGGATCGACGACGCGCTGGAAGAGGTGCTCCGCTACGACCCGCCGATCCACATCAACACCCGGGTCGCCGCCGGGGAGACCGAGCTCGCGGGCGTCACCGTCCCGAAGGACGCCATGGTCCACGTCATGTACGGGGCGGCCAACCACGACCCGCGCCGCAACGAGGACCCCTTCACCTTCGACATCGGCCGCCGGGGCACCCACCTCACCTTCGGCGGCGGAGTCCACTACTGCCTGGGCGCGGCCCTCGCCCGCCTGGAGGCCCGTTCGCTCCTCGTCCGGCTCCTCGACCGCTTCCCGGACCTCCGGGTCACCACCCCCGCCACGTACGCGTCCCGGATGGTCTTCCGGCGCGTGACCTCCCTCGGCGTGACCACATGAATGTGACGGCATGAAACTCCCCCTCTCCGACTTCCTCGCCCCCTACGGGCGGCGCACCGGCACGGTCCGCACGCACCGCGACGGCCCCGTCCTCCGGGTGGAGCTGGACCGGCCCGAGGAGGGGAACGCGGTCAACGAGACGATGCTCGACGACCTGCTGGGCGTCCTCGCGGTCCCGGACCCGGAGGTACGCGTCCTCGTCCTCGGCGGTGCCGGGCCCGACTTCAGCCTCGGCGGCGACCGCAACGAGTTCGGCGACTGGCTCGACGAGGACCCCACCGGGCGCGGCATCCGGATCGCCGCGGACAAGGCCCGCCGCGTCTGCGACGCCCTCAGCTCCCACCCCGCGGTCACCGTCGCCCGCGTCCAGGGCAAGGTCATCGGCGCCGGCCTCGCGCTCGCCCTCGCCTGCGACCTGCGGGTCGGCGCGGACACCACGACCTTCCGCCTCCCCGAGCTGGCCCTCGGCCTGCCCACCGCCTGGGGCGGTGTGCTCCCCAGACTGATCAACGAGACAGGCGCCGCCCGCGCCCGTGAACTCATCCTCACCGGCCGCGTCTTCGACGCCCAGGAGGCGTACGGGCTCTCCGTCCTCCAGAAGGTCGTGCCCGAGGCCGAACTCGACCGGGCCGTGAGCGACTGGACCCGGCCGATCGTCCGCCGCCCCGAGGCCGCCCTGCGCGTGACCAAGGCCCTCTTCGCCTCGTACGCGGCCCCGACCCGCCTCGCCGACCCGTCTCTCCTGGACGCCGAACTCCTGGCCTCGGTCGCCGCAGCCCACCACCACGCCCGCAGCCGCGGCACCGGCGAACGCGGGACCCGGCCGCGGTGAACGCGCGCCCGGGGTGAGCGGGCGAGGACCCTGTCCCGAGCGTCCCTTGCGCTTCCGCGCCCACCGTAGTCGGGTACTCCCATGACCTCCGTGATACGCCACCTCACCGTCGGCTGCGCCGATCCGTACGTCCTCGCCGGCTTCTGGGCCGCCGCGTTGGGCGGCTCGCTCGCCGAGGACGACTTTCCGGGGGACCCGGAGGCGACGGTCACGGCCGGCGCGCACGCGCTGCTCTTCGTCGCGGTCGAGGAGGAGAGAGCCGTGAAGAACGGACTGCACCTCGACCTCCAGCCCCAGGACCGCACCCGGGACGAGGAGGTGGACCGGCTGATCGCCCTCGACGCCACACTCCACGAGGACCACCGCAACCCCGACGGCACCGGCTGGGTCACTCTGCTCGACCCCGGGGGCCACGCGTTCTGCGTCGAGCGCGGCGCGGCCGAACGCGCGGCGGGCTGACGGCGGGCTCCTCACCGCCCCGCGGGGTGTTTCCGCGCCACCGTCGTGGCCGGGAGGAGGTCCGGGCTGCCGCTGACGGCCCTGCGCAGGGCGGCGGTCCTCTCGCGGATCTCGGGGAGCTTGGCGTACAGCGCGTCGCCGGGGCAGTCGGTGCCGTAACTGTCACGGTGGCCCGAAATGACCTGCAGGTCCGCGGAGTTGCCCTTGGGGTAGAGGCTCTCGCTGTTGGTGGAGACGAGGACCACCTCACCGCGCGGGTCGGTACCGGGGCGCAGCTTCCACGCGGCGATGCGCTCGATGGCGTCGAGCATGGGCTGCGGTACGGGGGTGGCCGGGTCGGTGAAGGTGCCGAGGGCGGCTATCCCGACGGTGTCCGCGTTGAAGCCCTTGGTGTGGGCACCGCGCACCGGGCGGGTGGTTCCGCCGGCGCGGCCTTCGTAGATGGTGCCGCAGCGGTCGACGACGAAGTTGTAGCCGATGTCGTCCCAGCCCTCGTCGTTGACGTGGTCGGACTGGACGGCCCGCAGCATCTCGGGGGCGTCGTCGCAGTCGTACCGGTTGCCGTTGTTCGTGTGGTGGATGAAGACGGCGCGGGCGGCTCCGGTGTACTGCGCCTCCTCCTTCACGATCGACTCGTCGGCGTGCCAGGCGGCGCGGCTGACGATCGCGGGCTGGGCGGGCACCCGTATCCGCTCCGGGGCGACGGCGGCGCGCACCGGAGGGGGGTGCCCTGTCGGACCGTCCCGGAATATCAGGAAGGCCAGCGACAGGAGTACGGCTCCTATGGCCAAGCGGCGGGACCACATGAGGTCCACCCTGCGTCGCCCCGCCGCACTTCGCAGGGGGGCCGGGCAACCGGGTGACGCGAGGGCCGGACCCGGAGGCCACCGCACCCCCGCTGACCTGCGGGGTCGTACGGACCAGGGCCGCCACGTCCGCCCCGGGCCCGGCTTCACCAGGTCTCGCCGCCCCGGTCCGCCCGTGCTCCCCCGGCTCCCGCCCCCGGGCCTTCGCGCCGCCCCAGCAGCCACGGCGCCAGCAGCGGGAACACCAGGACGGAGACCATCGCGGCGCCGACCAGGGCGGCGCCCTCCCCGCTGCCGATCACCTTCTCGTCGAGTCCGATGGTGGTGATCGCGACGACGAGCGGCAGGCAGGTGGCCGCGTACAGGGCCAGAGCCCCGCGCTCCGCGCCCGAGGGCAGGTCGCGAGGCGCGAGGAGGTACACCGGGCCGCCGCGCACCAGCAGGAAGAGGAGCAGGAAGACCGGGAGCAGCGCGAGGGACCGTCCGCCGTCGAGCAGGGCCGCCAGGTCGAAGTCGATGCCGGTGACCACGTAGAAAAAGGGCACGAGGAAGCCGAAACCGATGGCTTCCGCCTTGGAGAGGATCACCTCGCTGCTCTCCGGCACCGAGCCCGTCAGGACGAGTCGGGTCAGCATGCCGGCGGCGAACGCGCCGAGGAGGGTGTCCAGGCCGAAGAGGTCGGACAGGCCCAGCATCGCGGCGAGCAGCAGCATCACGAAACGCACCGCGAACTGGGCGCTGCTGTGCAGGGTCCGGGCGACGATCCGGCCGAACCAGGGGGGCCGGGGCCGGGACGCCCACCACACGGCACCGGCCGTCACCACCGCGAACAGGATCAGCACCACGCCCGCCGCCCCGGGGCTCCGCCCGCTGAACAGCAGGGCCATCGCGATGATCGGGCCGAACTCGCCGACGGCGCAGAACCCGGTGACCACCGTCCCGAAGCGGCCCTCCAGTCGCCCCGAGTCCCGCAGGATCGGCAGGACGGCGCCGAGCGCGGTGCTCGTCAGGGCGGTGCCGATGACCAGGCTCCGGGCCAGGTCCCCTCCGTCGACCGCCAGGGAGACGCCCAGCCCGAGGGCGAGGGAGATCAGCCAGGCGCCGCCGGCCCGGCGCAGCACCGGGACGCCGACGTCGCCGAACCGGATCTCGTATCCGGCGAGGAAGATCAGCATCGACAGGCCCAGGTCGGAGAGGGCGTCGATCACCTGGTCGTGGTGGGCCAGGCCGAGGACGTCCGGGCCGACCACGATCCCCAGCAGGATTTCGAAGATCACCACGGGCACGGAGAGCAGCCGTGAGACGGAGGCGGTGAGCAGCGGCGCCAGGGCGGCCATGGCCATGATCAGGACGAGGGTGCCGGGGTTCTCCACCGTTCGCATCCTGCAAGAGCTGGCCGCCCGAGCCCGGGACGAACACGCCCCGGACGGGAACGGTCGGACACGGCCCGGCGGGTCGGTCCACCTGGTTCGGGCAGAAGGCGTCCTTCGCCGGACGCCGTCCCGTGGTGAGGAAGGTGGTCACGGTCCGGTCGCCGCAGGCGTTGCCGTTGCCCAGGTACATCCCGTGGCCGCCCTGTCCGACGGTGACCGTGCGGGCCTTCGCACCGAGCGCCGCGCGCATCCGCAGGGCGCCGCCGTAGGGGGTGGCGGGGTCGCGGAGGCTCTGGATCATCAGGATGTTCGAAGGGCCGTCGCCGGTGAGCGTCACCGGCCGGTCGGCGGGCGGGTGCGGCCAGAACGCGCAGGGCGTGATGTTGGCGGGCATCCCCGCGGTCAGCGGGTACCGCTCCCGGTCGGCGGCGACCTCCGCCCGGTACCCCGCCACGTCCGCGGGCCACCGCACGTCGTTGCGGATCACCGCGACCATCAGCGCCGCGTCCTGGTCCGGCAGCGGGTGCGCCGGCTCCGGCGGCAGGACGGGCACGGCGTCCGGGTCCCGCACGGCCCGCACCAGCGCGGCGAACCCGGCGAACGCGTCATCGCAGTAGAGGGCGTTCCGGAGCGCCTGGCGCAGGCCGTTCCCGGTGAGCGGGGCGCCCGGGACGCTCGACTCCCCGGGCGCGCGGTCGAGTCGGGAGGCGAGGTCCAGGACAGGCATCCCGGCGCGGTCCGTCGGGCGGCCGCTCCGGCGGACATCACCCGTTCCCCCGCCCCCGCGTGCCGCCACCACCCCGCCCCGCTTTCAATGACATGTCGTCCCGGAGGTGTCCAGGAGGCCCCATGCCGTCGTCGCCTGCCCCGCCGTTCGTCCCGTCCCCGCGTCGTGAGCGGGCGCCGCACCCCACGGGCCGGCCGCGCCGCCTCGGCGGGTGGTGCGCACGGCACTCCGTGGGCGTGCTCCTGCTCTGGGCGGTGGCGCTCGCGGGGCTCCAGGGGCTGGTCCACGCGTACGGCGGTGACTACTCGGACGACTTCTCGCTCCCCGGCACCCAGTCCCAGGACGGGCTGGACGTCCTGCGCGCCCACGCGCCGTCCGCCGGCGGTCACAGCGCCCAGATCGTCCTGCACGACGGCGAGCCCCTCACCGACCTCTCCGACCAGGTCTCCTCGGCGGTCACCGGCCTCCGGAAGCTGCCCGACGTCCTCGTGGTCCAGAACCCGCTGCCACCGCCGGGCAGCACCCCTCCCCCGCCGCCGACCGGTACCCCGGACACCGGCCCGCTCTCCGCGGACGGGAGGACGGCGTACGTCACGGTCCGTTTCGACGTGCGGCCCTCGACGCTCGGCGCCGAGTACCTGCACGGGGTGGACCGGGCGGTTCAGCCGCTGCGTGCGGCGGGGGTGCGCGTGGAGTACGGGGGCCCGCTGGGCGAACTCGCGCGGCCGGGGGCCGGCGACCGCACCGGCGAGGCGATCGGTTTCGGGGTGGCGTTCCTGGTGCTGCTGATCGGCTTCGGCAGCCTGCTCGCCGCCCTGTTGCCCCTGGTCACGGCGGTGTTCTGCGCGGTGGTCGGCGTGGCGCTGCTGGGGCTGCTCGCCTCGGTGTGGACCTTCGCCACGGTCTCCCCGACGCTCGCCACGATGATCGGTACCGGCGTCGGCATCGACTACGCGCTCTTCCTGGTGACCCGGCACCGGCAGAACCTTCTGGACGGCCGGGATCCGGCCACCGTCGCCGGGAACGCCGCCGCGACCAGCGGGCGCGCGGTCCTGCTCTCCGGCTGCACGGTGGTCCTCGCGCTCTCCGGCCTCTGGGTCTGCGGTATCGGCTTCATCGGCAGGCTCGGACTGGCCGCTGCCGTCACCGTCGTCACGGCGGTGATCGGCGCCCTCACCCTGGTCCCCGCGCTCCTGGGGCTGATCGGCCGCCGCATCGACCGCCTCCGGGTCCGTACCCCGGTCGCCGAGACGGACGCCACGCCCGGCGGGAACACGCGCGGCGGGAACATGTCCGGCGGGAGCACGCACAGCGGTTGGCACCGGTACGCCCGGCGGGTGGAGCGGCGTCCCTGGTGGTTCCTGGCGGGCGGGGTGGTGGTGCTGGCGGTGCTCGCCTTCCCGCTCCTCTCCCTCCGGTCGGGGCACATCGGCGACGGGGCGGACCCGGAGTCGTTCACCGACCGGCGGGCCTACGACCTGATGTCGTCCGCCTTCGGGCCCGGTTCCAACGGCCCGCTGACGCTGGTGATCGACCGGAGCGACGTGCCGCAGGCGGACCGGCCGGCACTCGCCTCCCAGGCGGGCAAGGCCCTCACCGGGGTGCCCGACGCGGCGACGATCACGCCGCTCACCGCCACCTCGGACGGCGACGTGCTGACCGCGACCGCCTACTCGGTCGCGGGCCCGCAGGACGAGCGGACCACCGCGCTCACCGACGACCTGACCGACACCGTGCTCCCGAAGGCGGTGGAAGGCTACGAGGCCCGGACGTACGTCACCGGCACCACCGCCGCCCAGGTCGACTTCCTCGGCGTCGTCGCCGGCCGGCTGCCGCTGGTCGTCGCGGTGGTGGTGGCCCTCGCGTTCCTGGTGGTCCTGGTCGTCTTCCGGGGTCCGCTCGTCGCCGTGAAGGCCGCGGTTCTCGGCGTGCTCTCGATCTCCGCCTCGTACGGGGTCGTGGTCGCCGTCTTCCAGTGGGGCTGGGGCGGACCGGCGCTCGGTGTCCCGGGGGACGTGCCGATCGAGAGCTACGTCCCGGTGATGATGTTCGCGATCGTCTTCGGGTGGGGCATGGACCACGAGATCTTCCTGCTCTCCCGCATCCACGAGGCGTGGCTGCGCACCGGTGACCCCCGGGGGAGCGTCGCGCACGCGCTGGGAATCACCGCCCGGGTCATCACCTGCGCGGCACTGATCATGGTCAGCGTCTTCGCGGCGTTCCTGATCAGCGACAGCATCGTGGTGAAGATGCTGGGCCTCGGCCTCGCCGCCGGCGTGCTCATCGACGCGTCGGTCGTCCGCCTGCTCCTGGTGCCTGCCGTCATGACCCTGCTCGGCCGGGCCGCCTGGTGGACCCCCCGGTGGCTGGACCGCGCGCTGCCGCGCCCGGGCACGGAGGGAACCGCCGGCCGGAAGCCCTGACACCTGTCGCGGGAGCCGCCCGGAGAACGACGAAACCCCCGCCCACCGGTCGCGCGGACCGGAGGGCGGGGGCGCTGTCGTGCGTGGCGGGTCGTGCCGGAGCGCTTACGCCGCGCGGTTGGCGCGGCGCACCGCGGCGGCGGCGCGGGCCTCCGGCGTCGCCAGGTCGGTGCGGCGGGGCCGGCCGGCACCCGAGCGGGCACCCGCGCCAGGACCGCGGCCACGGCCCATGAAGGCCCCGCCCCGCGACTTGCCGGAGGACTTGGCGCGCTCGGACGGCGGGCTGCTGATGACGACGGGGACGCCGGACGGGGTCCGGGCGCCGGTGATCCGGCTCAGCTCGGCCTCGCCGGACCGGACCTGGGCGATCTGCGGGGTGATGCCCGCGTCCATCATCAGGCGGGACATCTCGCGTCGCTGGTTGGGCAGCACCAGCGTGACCACGCTGCCGGACTCGCCGGCCCGCGCGGTGCGCCCGCCCCGGTGGAGGTAGTCCTTGTGGTCGCTCGGCGGGTCGACGTTCACCACGAGGTCGAGGTTGTCGACGTGGATGCCGCGCGCCGCGACGTTGGTGGCGACCAGCACGGTGACGTGCCCGGTCTTGAAGCGGTCCAGGGTGCGGGTGCGCTGCGGCTGCGACTTGCCGCCGTGCAGCGCGGCGGCCCGGACGCCGCTGGCCAGCAGGTGGTCGGTGAGCCGGTCCACCGCGTGCTTGGTGTCCAGGAACATGATCACCCGTCCCTCGCGGGCGGCGATCTCCGTGGTGGTCGCGTACTTGTCGGCGCCCTGCACGTAGAGCACGTGGTGCTCCATCGTGGTGACGGCACCGGCGGCCGGGTCGACGGAGTGCACGACCGGGTCGTGCAGGTAGCGCCGGACCAGCAGGTCGACGTTCTTGTCGAGGGTGGCCGAGAAGAGCATCCGCTGCCCCTCCGGGTTGACCTGGTCCAGCAACTCGGTGACCTGCGGCATGAAGCCCATGTCGGCCATCTGGTCGGCCTCGTCGAGCACCGTGATGGTGACCCGGTCCAGCTTGCAGTCACCGCGCTCGATGAGGTCCTTGAGCCGGCCCGGCGTGGCGACGACGACCTCGGCACCGCCCCGCAGCGCGCTGGCCTGCCGGCCGATCGACATGCCGCCGACGACGGTGGCGAGCCGCAGCTTCAGCGACCGGGCGTACGGGGTGAGCGCGTCGGTCACCTGCTGGGCCAGCTCACGGGTGGGCACGAGGACCAGGGCGAGCGGGCGGCGGGCGTCCGCACGGCGGCCTTCGGTACGGGCCAGCAGCGCGAGGCCGAAGGCCAGCGTCTTGCCGGAGCCGGTACGGCCGCGCCCGAGGACGTCGCGTCCGGCGAGCGAGTTGGGGAGGGTGGCCGCCTGGATCGGGAACGGCACGGTGACGCCCTCGGCGACGAGCGTCGCCTTCAGGGGCGCGGGCAGCTCCATGGCCTCGAAGGTCTCGATCGCCGGGAGACCCGGGTTGATCGTGACCGGCAGGGCGAACTCGCTCCGGCCCGCGGACGGCCTGCGGCTGCCCTGGCCACCGGAGCGGCGCGGTCCGCCGCCGGAGCCGGCGGGGCGGCCCCCGCCGGAGTACCTCGAGCCACCGCCGAAGCCGGATCCGGAACCGCCGCCGAAGCCGGAGCCACCGGAACCGGGGCCACCGGAGCGGGTGCGGGAAAACCTGTCGTTCGAGCGGGGCGTGCGATCGCGGTTCATGCAGAACCTTTCCTCGATGGGCACGTATCGAGGGATTCTCTGTGCAGAGCGACGACCGACAGGGCGCCCAGAATCGCAAGAACGAGCCGATGAATGAAACACAAACGGAAACAGGAGAACCGGAATCGGAACTCCTGTTGAAGAACGGGAAACAACGGGCGGACGGACGTGCTGACAATCCGGTCCGCCGACATCATCCCGCAGCGTCGGCCGGGAACGCCAACGAGCCGGGGCCCGCACCCCTAGGTGCGGGCCCCAGCTGCGTGGAACGACTGTGCGAGATCAGGCGGGAACGATGTTCTCGGCCTGCGGGCCCTTCTGGCCCTGCGTGATGTCGAAGTTCACCTTCTGGCCCTCCTGCAGCTCACGGAAGCCCTGGGCGGCGATGTTCGAGTAGTGGGCGAACACGTCCGGGCCGCCACCCTCCTGCTCGATGAAGCCGAAGCCCTTTTCCGAGTTGAACCACTTCACGGTTCCAGTAGCCATGTCAGTCTCCTTGGGGGCATAACCCGCGGATGCGCACTGTGCGCATCCAACGTCGCCGCGATGATTACCCCGTCCGGGATGAATACCGGAAATACAAACCGCACCCCGCCGGCATACAACTGGCAAGAGCGCGTGAAGTTCTTGGGAACCACAACTGCAACTGGATCAACCGTAGCACGATGCAAGCGAAAGGGGGCGGTACGTAATTACGCTCCGCCCGGGGTGTCATAAATTCTCCTCGCGCATTGTCCGCAAATCTGCTTCGACGGAAGCAGATATTCAGGATCCACCGGACCGAACGGACCCGCCGGACCGAACGGACCCCGCGGACCCAACGGACGAGTCGGACCGGCCGGCCCCGTCGGGCCGCCCGCCGCCCGGGGAGGTGCGCAGCTCCTCGTTGAGCCGGAGCGCCTCTTCGAGCTGGTCCTCCAGGATCACGATCCGGCAGGCGGCCTCCACCGGCGTCCCGCTGTCGACCAGCTCGCGGGCGCGGGCCGCGATGCGGAGCTGGTAGCGGGAGTAACGGCGGTGGCCGCCGCCGGACCGCAGGGGGGTGATCAGCCGGGCGTCTCCGAGCGCCCGGAGGAAAGCGGGCGTCGCGCCGATCATCTCCGCCGCCCTCCCCATCGTGTACGCGGGGTAGTCGTCGTCGTCGAGGCGGTCGACGACGTGCGGTGTGGCTTCCGGGGGCATAGCACCTCTTCCGGGACCGCGAGGGAGCGGGACCGGGGGGCGGCCTGTCCGCTCCCCGGGGACGCTGGCGAGTCCCAGAACACTTGTGTCCAGATCAGTCACGTCTATCGTAGCCGCGACAGTTTTTCCCGTCTCGTGGAGCGAGGCTTTCTGCCCCTCCCGCACGGATCGGGCAGCTGCCCGGGCGCGCCACGCGGCGTGGCCCGGGCCGGAGGCCGGCCCTGTGGGAGGGGCGCCCACCGCCGGCCCGCGCGCACCCCGGCGACCGACCGTTCGTGCGAACTGATCCGGGCTACCGGTCAGTTGTCGCCGGAGCCGGGGGCGGTCCATAATGCACGCGTAGCCCTTCGCGCATCCCCCGTCGTGAAGGGCTACGTCATGTCTCCGGCCCGAATCCGGCCGCGCCCGGGGCGACTTCGCGCGACCGCCCCGGTGCCGGGCCGCCCGGCGGAGCTCGCGCCGGACCGGCCGCCGCCGTCCCTCCTCCCTCCACCGGCTCCCGCTGCGTTTGCGGGCCGTACGCCCAGCCGGTTACGTGGAAGCGTCACGAGTCCGGGCCGCGCGCACGGGTCCGGCCGGCGCCACCAGGAGGGACAGGCAGATGTCCGGAAAGAGCTCCCGGAAGTCCCCGGAGGCCGGGACGTCCGGCACGGCCGGGGCGGCGGGCCCGTCCAAGGCGCGCCTGCTGCTGAAGATCGGTACCAGCACTCTCGCCGTCGTCCGCGCGGTGAAGCGGGTGCGCCACGTCACCGGCCGGGCCGACAAGCTGATCGCGGCCGACGCCGTGGCGGGCCTGCTGCCGATGATCACCGCCGTCGCGATCGTCGTGCGTCAGCTCCGGCGTAAACCGCACGCCGCCCACGCCACTCATTAGGGCAGTTTCCCGGGCAGGGAGGGCCGTCGGGCACGGGATCCGGCGAAACCGCCCCGGTGAGCCCGTCCGGCCGGGTACGACTGGTCCGTGTCCACCTTCGAGATCACCACCGCGAGCGCCGACGACATGCCCCTTCTCGCCGCCTGGGCCCACGAGGAGGGGTGGAACCCGGGCCTCGCCGACGAGGGGCCCTTCTTCGCCGCCGACCCGTGCGGGTTCCTCTTCGGCCGGCTCGACGGTGAGCCCGTCACCTCGGTGTCGGTCGTGCGCTACGGCTCCGGCTACGCCTTCCTCGGCTTCTACCTCACCCGTCCCCATCTGCGCGGCCGGGGATACGGGCTGTCGACCTGGCGGGCGGGCACCGCGCGCCTGAGCGGGCGCACCATCGGGCTCGACGGCGTACCCGACCAGCAGGACAACTACCGCAGGTCGGGTTTCCGTACGGAGTGGCGGAACGCCCGCTACGAGGGTTTCGTGGCGGCAGGGACCGCGCTGCCGCCGGGCCTGCGCCTGGTCGACGCCCGGACGGTGCCGTTCGAGCGGCTGGCCGCGTACGACCGCCGGTTCTTCCCCGCGCCGCGCGACGCCTTCCTCGCGGCGTGGATCACCGCCCCGCGGCGGGCCGCGCTCGCGGTGGTGCGGGAGGAGGACGGCGCGGTCGAGGGGTTCGGGGTGTTGCGCGCCTGCCGCGCGGCCTCCCGGGTCGGCCCGCTGTTCGCGGGTTCGCCGGAGGTGGCGGCGGCGCTGCTCGGCGCACTCGCGGCCACCGCGCCGGGGGTCCCGGTGGCGATGGACGTGCCCGACATCAACCCGGTGGCGGTGCGGCTGGCGGAGCAGCTGGGGCTGACCCCGTCGTTCGGGACGGCCCGGATGTACGCGGGGCCGGTGCCGGAGTTCGACCGCTCCGGCGTCTACGGCCTCACCAGTCTGGAGCTGGGCTGACGCACGGGTCACCGGCGCCCCGGACGGTCAGCGGCGTGGGCGGGGGTGGGGATGCGGTCCCGGGCCCGCCGCGAGCCGGGGTCCGGTGACGGGGCGGGGGCCGTCGATCAGCTCCGGTCCGGTGGGGCGGAAGGGCCTGCCCCTCCGGGTGGAGCCGGCCACCGGGCCGTCGAGACCGACGTCCTCCCGGATGCGCGAGGCGAGGACGGCGATGTCGTCGTCGGCGCCCTCGCCGAACCGGTCCAGCGCCGCGTCCAGCAGGTCTTCCAGGTCGCCGCTCTCCGGCATGGTGAGCGTGGAGAGCCGCCGCAGGGAGACGTCGATGTCCTCGCCCCGGCGTTCCACCAGCCCGTCGGTGTACATGAAGAGGACGGTGCCGGGCGGGCAGGGCACGACCTCGGTGCGGTAGCCGCCGAAGCCCATGCCGAGCGGGGGCCCGGGGTTCACCGGTATCACCCGGGAGCGGGGCTGTCCCGGATCGATGAAGACGGGCGGCAGGTGTCCCGCGCTCGCCACCTCGCAGGTACCGGCGAAGCGGTCGACGACGGCGAGCAGGCAGGTGGCGGCCCGGTCCAGACCCGATCGCTGCACCATCGCGTCGAGCTGTTCCAGGATGCGGTGCGGGGGCAGGTCCTCGCCGGCCAGCAGCCGCAGCAGCGAGCGGTAGTGGCTCATGGCCACCGCCGCGTCGACGCCGTGCCCCATGACGTCCCCCATCGCCTTGAGGTGGCGCCCGTCGTGCAGCGGGACCACGTCGAACCAGTCGCCGCCCACCACCGCCCCCCGGTCGGCGGGCAGGTAGCGGGTGGCGACCTCCACGTGCGGGTGGGATCCGCGGGGTTCGGAGAGCAGCGACGCCTGGAGTTCGCGGGCGATGGTGTGTTCGCTGGCGTAGCGGCGGGCGTGGTCGAGGTCGACCGCGGCCCGGCCGGCGAGCTGCCCCGCGACGAGGACGTCCTCGTCGTCGAAGGGCTCCGAGTGTTCCGAGCGGACCAGGCTCAGCACTCCGAGGGACGCCCCGCGTGCGGCGAGCGGCACGACGAGGGCGGAGCGCAGACCGGAGGCCCGGTAGGCGGCGATCAGTTCGGCGGTGGCGCCGGAGCGGCCGAACTCGCTCCCCTCGCCCAGATCCTTGACGACGGGTTCACCGGCCGCGATGCACTGGGCGACGACCGCGTCCTCCTCGAAATCGATGTAGTCGCCCGTGTGGGTGAAGAGCTCCGCTCCCGCCCGGTACTCGGGGGCGGCGGCGAACCCGGCCCGGCGCATCCGCAGGATGCCCGGCGGGGCGCGGCGGACGGTGTGCCCGATCTCGGGCGGGAAGACCTCCACCGCGGCGAAGTCGGCGAGGGCGGGGACGACGAACTCGGCGAGCTCCCGGCAGGTGGTGTCCATGTCGAGGGTGGTGCCGATGTGGACGGCTGCGGTGGCGAGGAGGGCCAGGTGCCGGCGGGCGCGCACCAGCTCCCGCTCCTCGTTCTTGACCTCGCTCATCTCCACCAGGACGGCGACGATTCCGAGCGGCACGCCGTCGCGCTCCAGCCGGTGGTAGGCGGCCTGCCAGTAGCGCTCCTCGTGGCGCGAGACGCTCCAGGTCTGGCCCCGGGTCACGGTCTCGCGTGGTCTCCCGTCGCGCAGGACGAGCCGCATGACGTGGGTGCGGGCGTCGAGGTGGGGCAGCACCTCGCGGACCGTGCGGCCGAGGTGGGCGTCGGCGGAGAGGCCGTTGAACCCGGCGAGGGCCGGGTTCACGTAGGCGTAGCGCAGGCGGGTGTCGAAGACGGCCACTCCGGCGGGGCTGCCCTCGGCGAACGCGGCGAGCGCGGCCAGCTCGGCCTCGGGGACCGTCGCGGGCGGCTGTGCGCCGGATCTGCCCTCCACCGGAGTCTCCCGCCGTCGCTCGGCCCGCCCGCTCGTCACCCGCGGGGTTCCCCTCCCATCCTCTGCCGCTCCCCGGTGCCCCGCATCCGGGAGACCCGGCCGGAGACTGCGGCCCGCTCTAGCCGGTGGGGAGCCCGTCGAAGTCGAGCGTTCCGGCGGTCGCCTCCGCGTTCACCGGGAGCCGCAGCACCTCGTCGACCGGCCCCGGCACCGGGTTCAGCCCCAGCAGTCCGGTGACCAGCGTGGTCGTCGTGCGGTGCCAGGCGGGGGCGCGGCGCAGCATCGCGTGGTCGCTGCCCCGCACGGTGATCAGGCAGGTACGGGCCCCGGCGCGGCGGGCGCGGGTGACGAGGGACTGGGTGGCCTGGGGGCTGGTGACCCGGTCGCGGGTGCTGTGCAGCAGGACGACGTCCCGGCCGGCGAGCTGGGTGACCGGGTCCCCGGGCGGGCACCACGGGGCGAGCCCGACGACCCCGCGCACCAGCGGGTGTCCGCCGGCGCGCAGCGCGGCGCGGGCGCCCATGGAGTGGCCGAGCAGGATCACCGGCAGGTCCCCGGCCTCGTCCTGGAGCCTGTCCAGGGCGTGCACCGCGTCGTGGAAGGCGTCGTCGCGCTCGCCGTTCCACCCCCGGTGGCCGTACCGCACTCCCCGGACCCACACCGGGCCGGTACCGTCACCCCGCGGCCCGCCGGTCGCCCGTACGAGGGACCGGATGAAGGGCCACATCCGCAGGCCGGGCAGGTTGAGGAGTCCGGGCGGCGGGGGTCCGGTCCCCTGGGCCCGGCCGCCGTGCAGGACGAGCACCGCCGCGGAGGGCGGTTGCGGGGGTGTCCGCGGGGACATCCGCGGGGGCATTCGTGACGCCATGCGCACCTCCTGGTTCCTGAAGCACCCCGGCGCCGCCAGGGTTCGCCCGTACGAGGAGCATGCTCGTGCGGAGCCACTGGGCACATTCTCGTAGGAACCGCCGCGCGGCGGGCACTTCGGCCGCGAACACCCCTGGAACGAAGGAGTCATCATGGCATCAGGCCCGCAGATCGGCGCTCCGGCACCGGAGTTCACCCTCCCCGGCGGAGCTCTCGTGGGGGAGGAGTTCGTGCGGCGCGACTACGTCCGGGACGGCGCACCCGGCCGCGCGCTGATCCTGGCGTTCTACCCCGGGGACAACACGGCGGTCTGCACCCGGCAGCTGTGCTCGTACTCCTCGGGTCTGGAGGTCTTCGAGGGGCTCGGCGCGGACGTGTGGGGAATCAGTCCACAGGGTGTGGACAGTCACGAGAACTTCGCCCGCGTCCGTGGGCTGCGGATGCCGCTCCTCGTCGACGAGGACCGCCGGGTCGCCCGGAAGTACGGGGTCGCCGCCCCGGGTATCGGGGTGCGCCGCTCGGTCTTCCTGATCGGCCCGGACGGCGTACTGCGCTGGAAGCACGTGGCGTTGATCGGCGCGACCTTCCAGTCGGTGGACAAGCTGGCGGAGCAGGTGGCCGCCCTCGCGGCCGCCTGACGGACCCCGGGAACCCGGCTCCGGGAAGGCCGGCCCAGGGAGGCTCAGGCGGCCCAGCTCCGCAGCTTCTCCGGGTTGCGGACCACCCAGATCCGGGTGACGCGGCCGTCGGCGACCTCGAAGGAGGCGACCGTCAGGACGGTGCCGCCGCTCCGGGCCACCAGACCCGGGGCCCCGTTGACCGACCGCACCAGGAGTTCCGGGCCCGGGGCCGCACCGGCGAGGGCCATCAGGTACGCGGCGATGCGGGCTCCGCCCTCGACCGGGCGGAGGACGGCCTGCGCGAGGCCGCCCCCGTCGGCGGTCATCACGGCGGCCGGGTCGAGGAGGTCGACGAGGGCGGCGATGTCCCTCGTCTCCCACGCCTCCTTGACCCGCCGCACCGCGTCGGCCTGCCCGGCCGCCGCCACCGGCGCGCGCCCGGTCCGCAGCCGCCGCCGTCCGGAGGCCGCGAGCTGCTTGCAGGCGGCGGGGGTCCGGCCGAGGATGCCCGCGATCTCGGCGAACGGGTAGCGGAACACGTCGTGCAGCACCAGCGCGACCCGCTCGGCGGGGGTCATCACCTCCAGCACGACGAGGAAGGCCATGGTCACGGATTCGTCCAGGACCATCAGATCGGCGGGGTCGGTGCCGCCGGTGCGGCCCCACTCGGTACCGTCGGGCAGCGGCTCGGGCAGCCAGGAGCCGACATAGCGTTCGCGCCGCGCCCGTGCGGAGCCGAGCACGTCCAGACAGATGCGTCCGGTCACGGTCGTCAGCCAGGCGCCGGGGGCGAGGATCTCCTCCCGCCGGGCCGGCGGGAGGGCGTACCAGCGCGCGTACGCCTCCTGCACGGCGTCCTCGGCTTCGGCGAGTGACCCGAGCAACCGATAGGCCACGTTGAGCAGTTGACGCCGTTCCACTGCCGTCCCGTCGTCGTGCGCCTGCGCCGTCGCCATTCCGGCCGCCCCCTCGCCTTACCTTCCGCGGGCCCACGTCGTCGGGCTGTCGAGAGCCTATCGACCGACCGCCCACCGGGCGGACACAAGGGGGACCGTGGCCATGGCCATCCGGATGACGGCGCACCACCGCTTCTCGTTCCTGCGGATCGCGATCGGTCTGCAGACACTGACCATTTTCCTCCAAGCCGTCTCCGCCGGGCTGCTGTTGACCGCTTCGTACGGGGAGACGCTGCACGGCGTCGGAGCGCGCGTGATGTACGCGGCGTCGATGGTGTACGTCCTGGCGGCGGTGCTGGCGTGGAAGCCGGGCGGCGGTTCGCCCCGGCCGATCGGGCAGGCGGGCGGCTTCCTGGTCCTCGCCTCGGTCCAGGTCGTGCTGGGCATCGCCCACGTACCCTCGGTCCATCTCCCGCTGGGCGTCGCGATGTTCGGGCTGAGCCTGGTGGCGTGGGTACGGCGGTGAGTGCCGGGCGGCCCCGGATGCGGTGCGCCGCGCCGTGGGCGGTCGAGGCCGCGGGGCTCACGACACCGGGTCGGCCGGCACCGATCCGCCGGTGGAGGGGTGGGAGCCACGGGCCCGTGCGTTCTCCCCAGGGCGTGCGCCGTCCGCGCCGAGGCGGGCGAGCAGGCGCACTCCGTCCTCGGCGGGGCTGCCGGGAGCGGGGGAGAGGATCAGCAGCTCCCGGCCCGCTTCGCCGGGCAGGGCGAAGTTCTCCTGGTGCAGCTCCAGCAGTCCGACCAGCGGGTGACGGTACGCCTTGCGGCCGTGGGTGCGGGCACGCACGTCGGCGCGGGCCCAGAGGCGGCGGAACCGCTCGCTGCCCATGGCGAGTTCGCCGATGAGCGAGGCGAGGCGGGGATCGTCGGGGTGGTGGCCGGCCGCCAGCCGCAGGTGCCCGACCACGTCGAGGGTGCACTGCTCCCACTCCGCGTAGAGACCGCGCTCGGCCTCCTCCAGGAAGATGTGCCGGGCGGTGTTGAGACCCGGTATCGGCCGGCCGAAGAGGAGCCCGGCGAGGCGGTTCCCGGCGAGCACGTCCAGCCGGTGGTTCATGATCAGCGCGGGCGCGTCGGTGACCAGGTCGAGGACGCGCAGCAGCTCCGGCCGGACCCGGCCGGAGGGCGCCGTCCCGCGTCGGCGGCGCTGGCAGGCGAGCCGGGAGAGGTGTTCGCGTTCGGTCCCGTCGAGGCCGAGGACCCGGGCGAGGGCGTCGAGGACCTGTTCGGAGGGCTGGGTGGCGCGGCCCTGCTCCAGGCGTACGTAGTAGTCGACGCTGACTCCGGAGAGGTGCGCGACCTCCTCGCGGCGCAGTCCCTCGACCCGGCGCCTGCTGTCGGTGGGGATGCCCACGGACGCCGGATCGACCCGGGAGCGCCGGGTCCGCAAGAAGCCCGCGAGATCGTCCATGGCTCCGAGTATGGGTGCGGAGGCCGCCCGGGAGGGTGGCCCTGCCGGTACCAGGAACCCCGGTCCGACGGAAACGGCGCCCCTGAACGCCGGGCCCGGGTGGCGCCCAGAATCCGGGGCACCGACCCGAAGGAGTTCCCGTGAAGACACTGATCGTCCACGCCCACCCCGAGCCGCAGTCGCTCAACGGCTCGTTGACCGGCCTCGCGGTGGCCACCCTGGAGAGCGCCGGGCACGAGGTGCGGGTGAGCGACCTGTACGCGATGGGGTGGAAGGCGGTCGTGGACGCCGCGGACTACGGACCCCACGCGTCGAGCCCGCTGCTGGTCGCCCGCGACTCGGGCCGGGCCTTCGACGCCGGGGACCTGACCCCGGACGTCCGGGCGGAGCAGGAGAAGCTGCTCTGGGCGGACACGGTCATCCTCCAGTTCCCGCTGTGGTGGTACTCGATGCCCGCGATCCTCAAGGGGTGGGTGGACCGGGTGTTCACCTTCCACTTCGCGTACGGGGTCGGGGAGCACAGCGCCACCCGGTACGGCGACCGCTTCGGCGAGGGCACGCTCGCGGGCCGCAGGGCGCTGCTCTCGGTGACCGTCGGCGGCCCGGAGTCGCATTACGCCGCCCGCGGGATCAACGGCCCCATCGAGGACCTGCTCTTCCCGATCCACCACGGCATCCTCTACTACCCCGGCATCGAGGTCCTGCCGCCGTTCGTGGTGCACGGCACCGACCGGCTGACCGCCGAGGAGTACGCGGACGTCGCCAAGGCCTGGGAACAGCGCCTGCTCACCCTGGAGTCGACCGAACCGATCGCCTTCCGGCGGCAGAACTCCGGCGACTACGAGATCCCGTCGCTGCACCTGAGGGAAGGGCTGGAGCCCGGGGGCCGCAGCGGCTTCGGGCTCCACGTGCGGGGCTGACCGGCGCCCGCCGGAACCATCCGCCCGACGGGGTTCGTCCCCCTCTTCGGCTGGGCAGTTCTCCGGCATCGAGGTCGTCCGAAGACTGCCGGGTTCCGGCAGTGACGGTGGGCCGCGGGGCGTGAGACGCTCCGCTCGGTTCGCCACGGAGCGGGGCATGGTGGGCCCGATGGGCTCAAAGGGGGGTACGACGTGACGATTCTCCTCGCGCTGGGTGTGGCGGGACTCGCCCTGCTCGCCCTGTCGTTGCTCTTCGACGGCATCCTGGAAGGGATCTTCGGCGGCCTCTTCGGTGGCCTGCTGAACGGATTCTTCGACGGCCTGCTGTCCCTTCCGGTGCTCGCCGGGTTCCTCTCGATGCTCGGCTTCGGCGGAGCGATCGTGCAGGGGACCACCGGCGCGGGGCTCGCCGTCGCGCTGGCGGGCGGAGGGCTGGCCGGGCTGGTCGTGGCCTGGCTGACCTGGAGGTTCGGCCGGGTCCTGATGCAGGACCGCGGGGACCCGGCGCCGCGCGGCGACGACCTGATCGGGACCACCGGTTCCGTCGTCACCCCGATCCCGGCGAACGGATACGGCGAGGTCCTGCTGCGCCTCGCCGGCCACACCGTGAAGTACGCGGCAAAAAGCGCCGCGCCCGTGGCACGGGGCACCGAGATCTGGGTGGAGGGCACCCTCTCCACCACCTCGGTCACCGTGCGACCGGTCGAACGGCCGTAAGGAATACGGCCGTTGAACAACTCCGCCGCCCGGATGGACGGCGGGCCAGGGGGTCATCACCGTATGGATCTGAGTCCAGTCGTCCTCGCCGTCGTCGGCGTCGTCGTCCTCGTCGTCTTTCTCGCCCTCGCCGTCGTCACCCGCTACAAGGTCGCGGGTCCCAGCGAGGCGTTCATCATCACCGGCCGCCGGGGCAAGAAGCACACGGACCCGGTGACCGGCCACACCAGCATCGACAACAGCGGCCAGAAGGTCGTCGTCGGTGGCGGGGTCTTCGTGGTGCCGTTCGTGCAGCAGCGGTTCACCCTCGACCTCTCCAGCCGGCAGATCCCCGTCAAGGTGCGCGGGGCGGTCACCCTGCGCGGGGTGAAGGCGAACCTCGAAGGGGTCGCGATCGTCAAGGTCGGCGGCAGCGAGGACGCGATCCGCGCCTCCGCGCAGCGCTTCCTGCGCCAGCAGACGGGCATCGCGGGGTTCACCCAGGAGGTGCTCTCGGGTTCGCTGCGCGCGATCGTCGGCCGGATGTCGGTCGAGGACATCATCCGCGACCGTGCCGCGTTCGCCAGTCAGGTCGCGGAGGAGGCGGAGGCCAGCCTCTCCGGCCAGGGGCTGATCCTGGACGCCTTCCAGATCCACGACATCACCACCGAGGGCACCTACCTGGAGGACCTCGGCCGCCCGGAGGCCGCCCGCGCCAAGCAGGAGGCGGACATCGCCGAGGCCAACTCCAGGCGGATCTCGGAGCAGGCCCGGTTGAAGGCGGCGGAGGAGATCGCCATCGCCGAGCGGACGTTCTACCTGAAGCAGGCGGAGATCCGGGTGGAGACCGAGGCGGCGGCCGCCCAGGCCAACGCTGCGGGTCCGCTCGCCGAGGCCGCCCGCCAGCAGGAGGTACTCCAGGAGCAGGAGAAGGTGGCCCAGCGTCAGGCGGCTCTGACCGACCGCGAACTGGACACCCGCGTCCGCAAGCCCGCCGACGCGGCCCGGTACCAGGCCGAGCAGGAGGCCGAGGCCCGCCGCATCGCCCAGGTCAAGGAGGCGGAAGCCATCGCCGACCGCGCCCGGCTGACCGGTGAGGGCGAGAAGCTCCAGCGTTCCGCCCTGGCTGCGGCGGTACGGATCGAGGGCGAGGCCCAGGCCGCCGCCATCGCCGCGCGGGGTGCGGCGGAGGCCGAGGCCATGCAGAAGAAGGCCGACGCCTTCGCACAGTACGGTGACGCGGCCGTCCTCCAGATGCTGGTGGAGGTGCTGCCCCAGGTCGTCGCGAAGGCGGCCGAGCCGCTCAGCGCCATCGACAAGCTCACGGTCATCTCCACGGACGGTGCGAGCCGGTTGACCCGTACGGTCAGCGACAACGTCGCCCAGGGGATGGAGCTGCTCACCTCCACCACCGGTGTGGACCTGTCCGCACTCCTCCAGAACCTCACCGCCTCCCGGACCGGCGCTCCCGCCGTCACCGGGACCGCCGGGACGTCCGGAACCGCCGAGCAGTCGGCCTCCGCGAGCGGCGGCAAGAGCGGCGGCCAGGGCAGCGGCACGGGTGACGGGCGGATCGAGGTCACGGACTGAGGTTCCGAGGTTCCGTTTCCGCTTCCGATGCGGTGGACCGGTGAACCGGTGCACGAGAGGCCGTCCGCGCGAGACGCGTGGGCGGCCTCAGCCGTCACCGGAGTGGACGGGCCGGCGGGTGTGCGCGGCCATGTCTGTGCCCGTGTCCTCGATAGTGCAGGCGTCCGTGTCCGTGCTGCTCTCCGTGCTGGTGGGGGTGCTGCCGTCCGTGCTGGTGTCCTTGCTGCTGTCTGCCGGGGTGGCGAGTTCGGCGAGGTGGTCGCGCCAGCCGCCCTTGCCGTCGCCGGTCAGCCCGTCCTCGCCCCGTGCCCGTGCCGCGGCCGCTCTGGAGGCCGCCCACCGCGCGTACGCCTCGTCGCGCTGACACTGCCCGCACTTCGTCTCACCGCCGTACGCCCGGAACATGTGATCGTTGCCCGGCCCCTCACACAGCACCAGCGGAACCACCACCGGCACCGGATCATCCACCCGCTCCCCGACCCCGTCCACACCCTGGGGACACGACGCCCCCGGCGCCACCACACCCACGGTCGCTTCACGCCGGAAACCCGGCTCCGGCGGCATCTTCGTGATCAGCCGGTTCGCGACGAACCCCGGCGCCGACCGCACGACATCCGGCAACGACGCACTCAGCACGTACTGCATCTCCGACGCCGTCATACCGCGCCGCAACCACTCCGCACCCCTGTCCACCAGCCTGCGCACCTCGTACTCCCCCATGCGCAACTTCCGCGACACGCTCCCGAGCGACAACAACACCCTCTCCGCCGCGACCATCTCCTTCGTCCACCCCTTCCCCCGCGCCTCCTGCTCCTTCACGGTCTCCTCCACCTCCCCACCGGACACGACAGCCACGGGAGCAGGAGCAGGAGCGATAACTGGTACGGCTGCGGGAACGGGCTCGCCTACCGGAGCGGACTCGCCTGCGGGTGCGGCCAGGGGAGCACCTACGGCTACGGGAACGGGCACGGGAACGCGTTCGGGCGCCGGGACGCATTCGGGTGCAGGAGCGACAACCGCCACCGGCACCGGACCGGGCGCCGGCTCCGGTACGGAAGCCGCTACGGGCAGGGGCTCAGGGACCGGAGCGGTCCTCGGCCAAGGGATCCCCACCGGCTGCACCGGCTCCACCGACGCCCCGCGCCGCACCGGCTCCGGGGTGCCTGCCGGGTCCTGGTCGGCCATCCACTCCGGCGGCTCCGACCAGAAACCACGGTCCCACTCGTCCGCCCGCAACGGCCCCGGCCCGAACTGGCTTCCGCCCGGAAATCGTTCAGCTTTCGACTCAGCCCGCCCGCAGGTAGGTAGGTGGGTCGTGCTCGCCATCAGTTGTCCGTCAGGTGGGTAACCGCCGCCCGTCCAACGACCCGGACCACCGACCGCCGGAACCACATCACTCGGTCCCACCTGCGACGATCCACCCTCCGACCCACCCCGTCCCCACACCCGGGCCCGCACCGAAGCAAAGCCCAGGCCCTCACCCGGACCCTCCTCCGGCGCCTCGCCCCGCCACCCCGCCCGCTGCTCCCGCGCATCCCAGAACGCCACCGCCTCCTGCCGCGTCGACGGCCCGTTCGACAAAATCTGCGCCGTCGCCCACCGACCCCCCGCATACGCATACCTCCACGCGTGGAGATACCCCTCACGCATCAGAAACCGCTTGGCCTTCTTGTACGGACCAGGCTCGATACCCGCCGCCCGCGCGTAATCCCACAACGGCTTCAACCACCCCAGACGCTCAGCCTCCGGAAGCCCCTCCATGTACAACACAATGATCTTCGCGTCACTGTTCATCCGACGCGAACCCACCAACGACCTCGAACGCCCACCAGCGTCCGACACCGGCGAGATAGCATGCCAAAGCATCCCTGTGGACCCTTCTCTGTCTAGTCCATAGCGGTGAAGGCCCTCGGAACGGTGCTGAGTACACCTCCGGGGGCCGCGCTATGTGCACGGGTGCGCACAGAGCGTGCTGACGCGATCACCGTACAACACCCGTAACCCCCCTCACCACACGAACGGCACGCCACCGGACAGACGCACGCAGACACCCCAACTGCCGCTTGGGTCACGGGGGCCGACGGGTCATCAGTTCGAGGGGGTGGCGGCGTACTGCGCCTCGCCGACGGGCTCCCGCCAAGTGGTTCCGTCGCCGTTGCTGCCGCCGATCACCCACGCGAGGTGCGCCATCAACGCGGTGCCGGTCGCGCCGTGCCAATGCTCCTCCCTCGTGGGGCACTTGACCGTCTCACCAGCGCTCACGCCAACGACGCTCCCGTCCCGCGTACCGACGAGGCCGACGCCGTCGGTGACGTACCGGACCTGACCGAGCACGTGGGAGTGCCCGTGGGTGCGCGCGCCGGGGGTGAGGCGCACCAGGCCGACCGCGAGGCGGGCGGGCTCGGTGGGCGCCTCGACGAGATTGAGGTGGACGTCGCCGGTGAAGCGGGCCGCGGGGGTCTTGACGGCAGGGGAGGGGTGGAGACGACGGTGATCGGCCGGTGCTCAGTTCGTCGGCGGGCTGCTTGCCTCGGCCATGGCCACGAGTCCTGGAGGCTCTCGTTTCCGTGCGGTGCGCGGAGGGCGGGCGGGGGTGCGGGGTGCGCGGAGTGGGGTGCGTACGCGCCGGAAGCGCCACTCCCTCGAAGCAGCAGCCCGGATCTGAGAAACTGCGCGGAGCCCCCGACACAGCCGTCGCGCAGCAGCACGACCCGCACCGGACAGGGTCTCCGGGTGGGTCGTCGGTTGCGGACCGGCTCGGCACACCGGCAGTTCTGCGCGATCAAGGAGTGCCGAGTCCGCAGGAGTTCGATCAGCGGAAAGCTCGGCTTCTCGGGGTCTGACGCCACATCCCTATGGGGCCGCACACCCGCCTGCTGTCAGCGAACACCCTTTGGCCCGCTCCCCCGGAGGAACCCGTGTCACACCCGCAGCCGCCCACCCCCGAGGAGAGGCTCGCCGACGCGAAGCAGTTGCTGAGCCTCCCGCGCATCGTCGTGATCTGCGGCTCCACCCGCTTCATGCACGAGATGAACGAGGCCGATGTGCGGGAGACCGGGGCCGGGAAGATCGTCGTCAAGCCGGGCTGCGACCTGAAGTCGCCGCACCCACTCTGGGCCGACCCTGCCGAGGCGGGGGCGCTGAAGGTGCGGCTCGACGATCTGCACCGGGCGAAGATCCGGCTCGCCGACGAGGTGCTCGTGGTGGGCGACTACATCGGAGACAGCACCCGAGCCGAAATCGCCTATGCCCGGTCGTTGGGCAAGCCGATGCGGTTCTGCCACCCCGAAGTCGACCCTGACGCCTGACCGCCCGCTGCCGCCTCGACCATTCAGGGTTGTCCCGCCCTACCGGCGGGTGGGAGTGGTGCTCGGGACGACCGTGGCCGCGTCGGCGGGAACCTGACGGCGAGGGCTGGTGGGGGACGGGGACGGCACGGCCGAGGACGGGGAGCCGACCGGGTCCTCCGTCCGGGCGGCGGACGGGGACGGAGCGCGGGTCGCCCTCGGGTCGGCCACCGGATCGGAGCGCGTAGGAATGGGTTCCGCTGTGGGCGCCCGCGCGGTCGTGGGTTCCTCCCCGGGCGACACGGTCGCCGACGGCGGCGGGGTCGGCGCGGGGGTGGCCGGGGGTGTCGTCGGCGGGGTGGGGGGGACGGGAGAGGCCGGGGAGGCGGGCAGCACCGGTGTGCCCGGCGAGTCCGGTCCCGCCGCCAGGCGGAACGGCAGCACGGCCAGCCCCACCACCGCACACGCGAGGCCGACCCCGGCGGCGGTCCGGCGGTACCTCCGGCCGGCCGCGCTGCGGCGGATCTCCTCGTACCGGCCCGGGGGCGGCCCGAGACGGTCGTGGGTGGGGCGCAGGATGACGGCGAGAGGGTCGTCGGGTTCGAACTCCGGCTCCTCGTCAACGCGTGTGATCAAGGCTTCTCCTCAGATGGGCGCGGAGCAGTTCGCGGGCCGCGTGGAGGTCGGCCTTGACGGTCCCTTCCTTCCGCCCGGTCAGCGCGGACACCTCCCGGATCGGCATGTCCGCGTAGTAATGCAACAGGATCGGCACCCGCAACCGTTCGGGCAACGACTGCACCAGCATCCGCACCGACGGATCGGCCTGCTCGGCGTGGCCGACGACGGCCGTCTCGGTCACCACCCGGCGGACGGCCCGGCGTTCACGCTCCAGCTTGCGCCAGTGGTCGCGTACGAGATTGGCGGCGGTGACGTAGAGGAACCCGCCCGGCTCCTCCACCGAGGTCCACCGCGCCCAGAGCCGGGTGAACGCCTCCGAGGCGATCTCGTGCGCCGTCCCGTCGTCGTCGACCAGCCGACGGCACCACCCGGCGAGGCGCGGATAGAGGACGGCGAAGAGTTCCGAGGCAGCCTGGTCCTGCCCGCCGCGCCGGTCGCCCCCCGCGCGCGCCCGCTTCACCGGTCTCCCGGGTTCGGGTGCGCCGCATCCGGCCCCGCCGGGGACGACTCTGCCAGGGTGGCGAAGACGATCACGTTGTCCTGGTAGCCGCCGTCACCGGTACGGGCTCCGCCGCAGGTGATGAGCCGCAACTCCGGCCGCTCCACGTTGCCGTAGACCTCCTCGGTCGGGAAGTGGGCCTTCGCCACCGTCCGGGTGGCCGAGACCGCGAACTCCACCGTCGTACCGTCTTTCAGGCGCGTCACGACCCGGTCCCCCGTGCGCAGCCGGCCGAGGTGCCGGAACACCCCGTCACCGTACGGCCCGACCGTCACATGCCCCAGGATCACCGCCGGACCGGCCTGGCCCGGAGCGGGCCCGTGCACGTACCAGCCCGCCCGGTCGTGTGCCGTGATCGCGGGCACCTCCACCGTGCCGTCCGCCTCAAGTCCCAGCCGTACGAGCGGAGTGTCCACCCCGATCGCCGGGATCTCCAGCCGGAGCGGCACCGACCGGGCCACCTCCCCCGCGGGAGCCGCCGTCGGCGTCACCCCGGGGCGGGGAGGCGCGGTGGTGGCGGTGCTCCCGCCGTCGGGCCGCCCCCCGGCCCCGTCGCCGGTCCCGGCCCCGGGGCGGCAGCCGGCCAGCAGGGCGGCCGCGGCGGCCGCCCCGAAGGCCCGCCTGGAGTACGAGGTCACGCCCCGGTCGCCCGCCGACGCCGTACGACGTACACCGCCAGGCCACCCGCCAGCACCACGGCGGCACCACCCCCGCCGAGCAGCACTCCGCTGCTCCCCTCCCCCTGCTCCGCCGCGGACGAACCGGTGTCGGGAGCACCGGACGGCACTACGGACACCTGGTCGTCCGAGGTGGGCACGGGGCGCGGCGCCGAGGTCGGTGCCGTGCTCGGCGGCTCGGTGGCGGCCGGCGTCGCGGCAGGTTCCTGGGCGGGGGCCTCGGTCGCTTCCCTGGTGGGGGCGGCGGACGGGGTCCGGGAGGCGGTCGTGGCCGGCTGCGGGTCGTCCGCGAGGGCCGGTCCGGCACCCACCGCGAGCACGGCGACGCAGGCAACTCCCAGCGTGGCCAGCGCACTTCTGTTGAATCGGCGCATGATCGGCTCTCCTTCGTCGTCGGCCCGCCGCAGGGGCGGGCCGGGATACGGAACGTGCGGAGAGACGAGGCAGCAGCACCTCAGGTTGTAAAGGAATGGCAAAGTCGCGTCGCGGTCGGCTCACACCCGCCGCAGCGACGGCGACAGGTGCTCAACAGGCCCCCGACTGCTCGCCGTCCACCGGAGCCATGTGGCGCGCGGCCGCCGCGTACCGGGCGAGATGGTCCACGGCCTTCGCCAACAGCCTCAGGTTGACGGCCGGGTCCTGCCCCGGATCCTGCGCGACGGCCCAGGCGTGGCAGACCATGTGCGTGACGATCTCCCGCGCCCGCGAGTCGGCGAGTTGAGCGGCGTACGCGTCGGCCTGCGGCGCGAAGGCGACGATCGCACGGCGGAGCCGGGCCCGCAGGGCGTCCGCCGCCTCACCCGTCGCCCGCCCCCGGGCCAGGTCGAGCGCCAGCCGCACATCGGCGGCCAGCTCCGCCCGGCTCATCGGCACCCCGCCGCCACCCGGACCACCGGCCGTCCCGCCGTCGTACGGAGCGACGCCGTACGTCCCCGGGCCGGCGGTGTACGCCGGCGCGGCGGTGTACACCGGGCCGCCGTAGGGTGCCGGGCCGCCGTACACCGCACTGCCGCAGGCCGCCCCGTACGCCCCCTCGCCGTCCTCGCCGGCCCCGCCCGTCCGGTTCACTCCGACCGACCTGCCGGACCTGCCCGACCCGCCCGTTCCACTCGTCCCACTGGTCCCGCTCGTTCTGCCCGTCCTGCTCGTCGCGCCCGTTCCGCTCGTCCCACTGGTTCCGTCGGTGCCGCTGGCTGAGCTCATTGCGGACTCACCTCTTTCATCGTGAAGGGTGGATCTGAACTCCCGGAGGGATGCCTTTCAGTGAACGTGTGAACACACACAGTGAGGAGATGCCAGGCTGTGGGCCCCCTGTAGTCCCGCGTAGGCCAGGCCGGGCGGACCGCCCTGGTGAAGGAGTGAGCGCAAGGTGCCCGAATCCCCGGAGATCGGCGAGTTGATCCGCCAGGCGTGCGCGGCACGTGGCTGGGGGCCGACCAAACTCGCCCGTGAGCTGGGAATCGCCGAGGGACGGGGACCCAACGGCCTCGACCGCCAGTCGGTCCGGCGCTGGATGGCCGGCCGCCGGAAGCCCGACTACTGGCTCCCCTACATCGCCGAAGTACTCGGCCTGGACACCGCGCCGGTGCCCTCCGTACCCGCTCAACGAAGTGCCTCTCGCTCCCTTGCGGGCCTCGATACCGTGGCGTCAGTAGTCGAGTTGGGGAGGAACGACGTGCTTCGGCGAAACTTCCTGGCCGCCTCGGGCGCCCACGCTCTGGGCGCTCTGAACCTGCCCGACCCCGAGAGCGTCACCCGCCGGACCAACCGCGCCGGCGGCGTACGGGTCGGCTCCGGCGAGGTGGCCGCCGTACGGCAGATGACCCGTGCCCTCGGCGACAGCGCCGCCGAACTCGGCGGTGGCCACGCCCGCCACCTCGCCGTCCGCTACCTCACCGAGGACGTCGCCCCCTGGCTCGACGGCACCTACACCGAGGCGATCGGCGTCGAGTTGTTCGCCGCGACCTCCCAACTCGTGCACCTGGCGGGTTGGATGGCCCAGGACGAGGGCAACCAGGGCATGGCCCAGCAGTACTACGCCCACGCGCACGCCCTCGCCGTCGCCGCCGGCGAACCCGAACTCTCCGCGACAGCGCTACGGGGACTGGCCGTTCAGGCGATCGACCTCGGGCCGAAGTACGGCGCCGTGGCGCTGCGCCTCTCCGAACGCTGTGTCGACACCGCGAAGGCCCTGGACGACCCGCGCGCGATCTCGTACTACCAGACCACCCTGGCGGACGCCGCCGCCCTCGACGGTGACCACCGCCTCGCCACCCGGGCCCTCACCGCCGCCCAGTCCGCGATCGAGAAGAACCCCGACCCGACCCCCGGCGAATCCTGGGCCTCGCACTTCAGCATCGGCCGCTGGGCCCACCACTCCGGGATGATCCTCGCCCGCCTCGGCGACCTCGACAGCGCCTCCGGCCACCTCCGCGAATCCCTGGAGATCCACGGCATCGACCGCCGCCGCAGCCGCGCCATCGTCCTCGCCGACCTCGGCCAGATCCACCTCCGCCGGGGCCACCTCGACGCCGCCCTCGCCACCTGGACCGATTTCCTCGACTGCGCGGACGGCATCCGCTCCGTCAAGGTCACCGAGGCCGCCGAGGACATGCGCACCCGGCTGGACAAGTACCGCAAGATCCCGGGCGTCGAGGAGCTGCGCACCCGGGCGGAGAGCCGCCTGGCGACAGGGGTGGGCGCGGCCGCGGGTGCTTCCGCGAGCGGGTGACGGGTGGGGCGGAGTGCGGGCACGGCGTCAGGGGCAGCCGGAAGGCCGGTGCGCGGTCGCGTCCGGCGGGCGGGAACGGGCCCCCGAGGCCCTCATCGGCACCCGCTCAGGAGCGGGTGCGCGCCGCATGCGCCCGCGCCCCCGCCGCGTACGCCCGCGCTCCTCACACCCGCGGCCGCGCCCCGACACCTGAGGCGACCGCCGGGACCCCCCTCCGCCAGACCCGCTGCACCTCCGCGTAGCCGACCAGCCGGATGCCCTCCTCGGCCAGCACCGTCCGGGCCTCCGGCGAGACCAGGAACTCGTAGTCCGTGCGCCGTACGCGCCAGCCGTCGTCGATCGCCCGGGACTCCGGGGCCCCGGTGCTCGGGTGGATCGCCCACTCGTTGAGGCCGGGTGGCAGGTCGCGCAGGAGCTGGGCGTACCGGGCGGGCTTCTCGTCGAGGGGGAGGCGGTAGCTGTCCAGGAAGTCGTTCTCGCTGCAGGGGAGTCGGCGCTCCGCCAGCATCCGGCGAGCGGGCGCGAGCCAGGCGCGTACGGCGAGCCCGTACTCGGCGCCCAGTGACACGGTGAGGTCGAAGACGTCGTCGCGCCCGCCGTCCGCCAGGCAGTGGAAGTCCAGGTGGGTGGGGGCGAGCCCGGCGTCGGCGACGGTGTCGATCTGGGCCCGGAACTCCCGCTCGACCTCCTCGATCCGCGCCTGGGCGAGGAGGGCCGCGCGACCGGCGGGGGTGGGAGCGAAGAGCCTGCCCGCCGGGTCGAGCAGGGACGGCACGCTCTCCTTCGCCGCCACCGGGCCCCACGGACGGTCCGGCATTTCGCAGACCATCGTGAGGTGCACCCCGAACGAGATCTCCGGCCGCCTTTCCAGCCGTCGCATCGCGTCGGGTGCGGCCGCACACGGCACCATCAGACTGCACGATCCCGCGATGCCCTGCTCGACCGATTCGATCACCGCCTCGTTGATCGCTGGATACATGCCGAAGTCGTCGCAGTTGACGAGCAACAGGCGGGCCTGTGAGGGGTGTCCGAGCATGGCTCCCGGCCGGGGCGACCGCGCGGCCGCCCCGGTACCGGCGTCGGTGACACGGGCCGCACCGGCGCCACGGGTGGTGGCCGCGTCCACGGCGGCCCGGGAAGTGCGGTTGTCGTCCTTCATGTCCGCAGTCTGCGGCTCGTTCCCCCGCCCGAGACAGCGGATTGATCCTGCCCCGTACGCCCGGGCCCTTCCCCCGGTTCCCGGTCACGCGTATGGATCGCGTTAAGGTAAGGAAAGGTAAAGAGATCACCAAGAGCTGTCATGGGCGTCCGCGCGTCGGCGTCCCACTCGGGAGGAAGTCATGGGAACCCGCCGCACCACGCTGCCCGGAGTAGGGGCTCAGTACGACTTCACCACCGCGACGGGCCAGCACATCTCCGTCGTCGTCCACCACGACGGGCGCCGGTTCATCGGGTTCTACGAGCAGGACGACCCAGATTCGTGCCGGCTCTCCGTACCCCTGACGACCCACGAGGCGACCGCGCTGGCCCATCTCATCGATGCCGCGCCCATCGACGCCGTACGGACGGAGGGCATCGACCTCGTCACCGAGCACATTCCGCTCGGGGCGCGTTCGCCGTACGGGGGAAGGGTGTTGGGGGACACGCAGGCGAGGACCCGTACGGGGGCGTCGATCGTGGCGGTGCTGCGGACCCACAGTGCGCACCCTTCGCCGGGGCCCGACTTCCGGCTGGCCATCGGCGACACGCTCGTCGCGGTGGGTACGCGTGAGGGCGTCGACGCGCTCTCCGAGATCATTGCGGAGGGCTGATCGTGCACGACATGACCGCACTGCTGGTGGAGCTGGGCTCCGTCATTCTCGGGCTGGGGATCATCGGGCGGTTCGCCGGCCGGATAGGTCTCTCGCCGATCCCCCTCTACCTCCTGGCAGGTCTGGCGTTCGGCGAGGGCGGGCTGCTGCCGCTGGGGGCCAGTGAGGAGTTCACCGCGGTCGGCGCCGAAATAGGCGTGATCCTGCTGCTGCTCCTCCTCGGACTCGAGTACAGCGCCTCCGAACTGGTCACGAGCCTCAAGACGCAGTACCCCTCCGGCCTCGTCGACTTCGTCCTCAACGCCACCCCCGGTGCGGTCGCCGCGCTGATCCTCGGCTGGGGTCCCGCCGGGGCCGTCGCACTGGCCGGGGTCACCTGGATCTCCTCGTCCGGCGTGATCGCCAAGGTGATGACGGACCTCGGCCGTCTCGGCAACCGCGAGACGCCGGTCATCCTCGGCGTCCTCGTCATCGAGGACCTGGCGATGGCGGTCTACCTGCCGCTGCTGACCGCCATGGTCGCCGGGGTCGGCCTCGCCGGCGGCAGCATCGCGCTGCTGATCGCGCTCGGGACCGTCGGCTTCGTCCTCTACCTGGCCCTGCGCCACGGCCGCCTCATCAGCCGGGCCGTCTCCTCCGACAACCCGGAAATGCTGCTCCTCGTCGTCCTCGGCCTGACCGTGCTCGTCGCCGGGCTGGCGCAGGAACTCCAGGTCTCGGCTGCCGTGGGCGCGTTCCTCGTCGGCATCGCGCTCTCCGGCGAGGTCGCCGAAGGGGCACGCAAGCTGCTGACACCGTTGCGGGACCTCTTCGCCGCGGTCTTCTTCGTCTTCTTCGGTCTCTCGACCAACCCGGCCGACATCCCGCCGGTCCTGCTCCCGGCCGCGCTGCTCGCCATCGTCACCCTGCTGACCAAGGTCTTCACCGGCTGGTACGCGGCCCGTCGCGCCGGCATCAAGTCGCGCGGCCGGTGGCGTGCCGGTGGCACGCTCGTGGCACGCGGCGAGTTCTCCATCGTCATCGCGGGCCTGGCCGTGGCGACCGAGCCGCGCATCGGGCCCATCGCCACCGCTTACGTGCTGATCCTGGTCATCCTCGGCCCGCTCACCGCCCGCTGGACCGAACCGGTCGTCACCCGGCTCAAGGCGATGCGCGGTGGCGGCGCCGGTGCCGGCAGCAGCGGGAGCGGCACCGGTCCTGTGCGGGAGTCCAGGACGGCCACCGCGGCGGCCGTGCGGCCCACCCACGACGACCTCACGCCCGAGCACGTCGGCGAGGGCCGCGACTGACGCCCTGCGGCGCCACCCCGTAACACCACGAGGTCTCCCTTTCCTCCTCGTCCCGGAGCGGCCGACGGCTGCCAGGACGGGAGAGCGGGAGACCTCGTGGCGTGGTGCGCGGTGCCCGGTGCGCGGTGCGTTGTGGCGGGCGCCGTGCGCCGTGTGCGTCAGCGGTTGTCGACGATGCTCTTGGCGATGCCGTTCGCGACGACGACCTCGGCAGCGACGCCGTCGCCCTTGGTCGCGGCCTCCAGCATCTCCTCGCTGCACGGCATCGCCGCCTGGCCGCCCTCCACGCCGCAGATGTCTCCGGTGCCCTCGATGTCCGTGTCCTCGGAGACGAAGAACTGCTGCTCGACGCCGTCCGGGCGGACCACGGTGTACTTGCCGGGGGCGAGGAAGCGCACCTTCCCGTTCCAGGTGCCGTTGACGCCCTTGCCCTGGTCGATGCCCTCGATCACCGTCTCCGGTTCGTCCGAGGCCGTGTCCCCGCCCGAGGTGGCGCTGCCACCGCTGGTGCTGCCGCCGCCGCTGCCACTGCCGCTGGTGCTGCCGCCGTCGGAAGCGGCCGGGGTGGCGGACGGGGCGTCCTGCTCGGCCGGGGCCGACGCCGAGGGAGCCGCCGGGGCGCTGCTGCCCGCGTCCTTGGCGCCGGTGTCCGAGGCCGCGTCGTCCGAGTCGCTGCCCTGACAGGCGGTGAGGAGCAGGGTGCTCGCGACAGCGGCGGCGACGAGGACGGCGGTCTTGGTACGGAGGGCCGAGGCCATGTGAGTGCTCCCGTGGGAAGGGCGTCCGCGGAGAGACGTCTCCTCGGTAAGCCGGTGATCTGCGGTGGGACCTGCGTGGGACATGCGGTGCGCCGTGCGGTGCGGCAAGTTGCGGAGCCTGCTGCGGGACCCCCGTGCGACAGGCCGCGGGACCTGCGTGGGGCTCGCTGTGTGATCACTATGAACCCGCAGGAGGCCCGCTCGCCCGGAAGTCCTGGACCCACGACACCGCCGTCATCGTTCCCGTACAGAGCAACAGTTGTGTACCGCACACGGCGCGCCGCCTTCACCCGACCCGCGGGTCGTCCGGCGTGAACCGGCGCACGGACCGCCGCCCAGGACTTGTCCGGGCGATCACGTGCGGAGCCAGATCGTGAGGGCTGCGACGGTTGCGGTTCCGAGGTGGACGTACCGGCGCTTGTCACAGCGGGTGGCCACCGCTCGGTGCTGCTCGAGCCGGTTGACGGCCCGCTTCCAAGGCCCGAACCGTTCGGGCGGCTCACGCCACTGCGCGCCGGTCCGCACGCGGTGCGGAGTCCCGTCGATCACCTGCCGGTGGTCGCGCCACCGGCCACACCGCCTGTTGCTGACCGGCAGGAACGGCCGCAGCCGTTCCCACGCAGCATCACTCGGACCACCCCGCCCCATGACCGGAAGAACGACCCGGACAGACGGCAGTCCCAAGATCACACGAGTCCTGATCCCTACTCCGTGACGAACGGTGCGTATCCGACCGGGACCTCGCTCACCCGAAGGTCCGAGAAGAGCAAGGTCACCTTGTGCGCGTTGGTTTCCATGCGCACCTCATGAAAATCGATTCCGAGAGCCTTCGACCAGCGGTGGGTCGCCTTGGACTCAGGAAGGAGTTCGGCTCCCGGGTACAGGGCGTGCCACTTCACGCCCCAGACGTATCCGTCGAGGCCGGCACCGGACTGGTGGTCGATGAGCCGGTCGTCCAAGGAGACCCGCCAGGTCTCCGCCGGCACTGAGGTCTCACACCGGGCCTCAACGCAGTACCGGAAGAGATACCGCAGGTGGGACGGCACGATGCCGGTACTGGGATCAGCCGTCGCGTAGACGATGACCTCGTAGTCGCGCATGTAGTTGGTGTATCCGTGGTGCACGACAGCGTGATCGAAGGTCTCGTCCAGCATCTGCTCGAGTACGGCGGTGTCCATGCCGCCCTTCTACATCACTCGACGAGACCTTCGACAACGAGATTCACGGGTGTGGGGCGCCGTTGCCTCGGAGATCGCCCGGACAAGTCCTAGAGCGGGGTCGCCGCGTGCAGGATGCGTACCAGCGCGACCGTGGCGTTCACCGACGAGAGGGCCGAGGCGGTGGTGCCCGCCGTCGCCGTCAGCGCGGCCAGCAGCAGATGGGCCGAGGCCGGGGGCCAGAAGCGGGTGGGCGGGGCCGCGTCGAGGAGGGCGGCGACCCGGCGCGGTACCGGGCCTCCCGCCGCGAAGGCGGCCGGCCCCTCGACGGGTGGACGGGCCGGGCCCAGCGCCGCCTTGCCCACGGCCCGCGCCACCACCCGGCGGCTGCCGACCGCCCGGGCGGCCTCCTCGTCGGCCCACCGCTCGGTGCTGTACGCCACCGCCGTACGGAGCGGGATCAGGAACGGGTTGGCGCGCGCGGCGAGTTGGGTCAGCAGCAGGGAGCGGTGGTGGCGCCCCGCCAGATGGGCCCGCTCGTGGGCGAAGAGGGCCTGCTGCTCGGGCGGTTCGAGACGGCCGAGCAGGCCGGTGGAGACGACCACCCGGCCCGTACCACCTGCCCGGCCCGGCCCGTCCGTACCGCCCGGACGGGTCGTCCGGCCGGCACGTCCGGGGCCGGCCGGCAGCGCGTACGCGTACGGGGTGGGGGAGTCGACCACGCTCACCCCGTGCTCGTCCACCGGCCCCGACGCCTCCAGCGCCCGGGCCGCGGCGACCCGGGTACGGACATGGCGGACGAGCGTCGCCGCGCAGCCGGCCACCACCACGCCCAGGACGCCGATCGCCGGCAGGCCCGTCCGGTCCTCGTACGGCAGCGCGGCCCGCACCTCGGGGTCCGACCAGCCGTCGGGCAGCGGGTTGCCCGGGAGCTGGGCCGTGCCGACCACCATCAGCAGGGCGAGGCAGAGGGTGCTGCAGAGGGCGAGCGTCGTACCGACGGCGGTCAGCAGCCGGGTCGCGCTGCGCGGGTGGAGATGGTGGGCGGCGAGCCGCGCGACGGGAAGCGCGGTCAGCGGCAGGACGAGTGGCAGGTAGACGAAGACGCCCATCGTTCCCTCTTCGTCATCGGTCTTCCGAGGCGTCGCCCGCGTCCGGGCCGGTCCGCGCGGCCCGGGAGAGCAGGGCGCGCAGGCGCTCCTCGTCGCCGGGGGTGAGCGCCGAGACGAAGCGGGCGAGGACGGCCTCCCGGTCCCGTTCCGCGTCGAGCACCCGGCGCATCCGCAGGGCGGCGAGGCCCGCCTCGTCGGAGGCGTTCGCCCAGGTGTAGGAGCGGCCCTCGCGGGTGCGGGTGACCGCGTTCTTCGCGTGGAGGCGGGAGAGGATCGTGATGACGGTCGTGTAGGCGAGCCCGCCTCCGAGGCGGTCCCGCACCCAGCCCGCCGTCACCGGCCCCGCGCCCGCCCGCACCGCGGCGAGCACCTGGGCCTCCAGTTCGCCCTGCCCCCGCCTGCGCGGCCGGGCCTCCTCCGGCCGGGACTCCTCCGGCCGGGCTTCCTCCGGCCGGAACTTCTGCGGCAGGGCTTCCTCCGGCCGGGCGCCGACGCCCGGCGGAACCTCCTCGTGCTGTCCGGCGTTGTCCATCCGGTGTCCGCCCTTCGCGCGAGCTCTCGCAGTCACGGCGGGGCGGCCCGGGCCCTGCTCACGATCGCCGCATCCTACTGAGCCGCCTTGCGGGGGCAAAGCCCGCCGGGTCGAGCACCGTCTTCTACACGTCTGTAGAGTTCCCTTCGGTTCAGGCAACGCACCACGAAGCAACGTATGGAGACGTCATGGCCCTGTGGGACCGGCTCAAGGAATCCGCCTCGACGATGCAGACGCAGCTGGAGGCGAAGAAGAACGACCTGAAGAGCGGGGCGTTCCGGGACGCGAGCATGGCGATGTGCGCCCTGGTCTCGGCGGCCGACGGCTCCATCGACCCGTCGGAGCGCCAGCGGGTCGCCCAGCTGATCATGAGCAACGACGTCCTGCGGAACTTCCCGGCGGACGACCTCCAGCGCCGCTTCAACGCGTACGTCGACAAGCTCACCGCCGACTTCGCCTTCGGCAAGGTCAGCGTGCTCCAGGAGATCGCCAAGGCCAAGAAGAAGCCGGCCGAGGCGCGTGCGGTCATCCAGATCGGCATCGTCATCGGTGGCGCCGACGGCGACTTCGACAAGTCGGAGCAGGCCGTGGTCCGGGAGGCGTGCTACGCGCTCGACCTGCCGCCGCACGAGTTCGACCTCTGAGCGACCGGCCCCCTGTCCGGCCCGCGCCCGGCCCCCGGGCAGAGTCCGGGCCCGGCGCCCCCGGGCTGAGTCCGGGCCCGCCACGACACGCCCCGGCCCGCCACGGCCGGGGCGTCACCGTCCTCGCCCCTCCCGCTCACCCGCCCCACCCCCGCGCCGCCTTCGCCCGGGCGGGATCAGAGTTCGTTCGCGGGCCAGTCCAGCAACCGGGCGCCGATGACCGCCGTCTGCAGGGTGTAGCGGTGCGTCGGGTCGGCCGGGTCGGAGCCGGTCAGCTGGTGGATGCGCTCCAGCCGGTACGTCAGGGCCCGGACGCTGAGGGAGAGACGGCGGGCCGTCTCCGCCGCCACGCACCCCGCGTCGAAGTACACCGAGAGGGTCAGCAGCAGCGGTTCGGCACCGCCCCGGGCCTTCTGGAGCGGGCCCAACTGGCTGCGGACCAGGTCCGCCATGGCCTGCCGGTCCCTGGTCAGCACCGGATAGACCAGCAGATCGGCCGCGTGCAGCACCGGATCGTCGAGCGCCATCCGCTGGGCCAGTTCGAGGGCGTCGAGCGCCTCGTCGTAGGAGTGGACGACGCCGCCCGGCCCGTGGTGCGGGCGGCCGATCGCGACCTGTCCGCCTCCGGTGGCCGCGTGGGACTGCTTGGCGAAGTAGAGCAGCACGTCCGGCTGGCTGCCCGGGGCGATGCAGACCAGGCGGCCGTCCTTCGTCGTCAGCAGGATCTTCCGCCCGCTGAACCGGGCCAGCATCGCCGCCTCCACCTTGCGCGGCGCCGCGTCCGTCTCGGTGTACGCCTCCGGACCCGAGGCCACGGCGACGGCGTGCGCCCGCGCGAGCCGCAGCCCGAAGCGGGTGGCCCGCTCGGCGAGCCGGCCGAGATCGCTCCGCCCGTACAGCAGGTCGTCGATGAACTCGCGCCGCGCCGCCTCCTCCCGGCGCACCGTCAGCCTCTGCGCCCGCTCGAAGCCCTCGGCGAAGGCGTCCACGGCCTGCTCCACCGCGGCGAGCACGGCGTCCGTCGTGCCCGCGCCGCCGCCGGCCGCCGTCTGCGGCCACTGCGCCCGGGTCGTCGCGAGGTGGAGGGTGACCAGGGCACGCAGCTGGTGACCGGCCTCCGCGGCCGCACGGCCCAGGGCACGACGGTCCTCCAGCTCCTCGCGCGTCAACCGCCGCCCCGTCTCCGCCACTTCGGCCAGGACCCGGACGTAGTCGCCCAGCGCCTCCACGGGTATCCGCGGCTCCGCCATGGTGTTTCCCCTCCCCGAACTCCCCGTTGGTTTGCGCGTGTATATGTATCGCACAGCCGTGCGTGCCGGTACCCGGCAACTCCTCCCCTCCAGCACTGCCGGACTCCGGCAGTGCGCGGAACCCCTCCCGGATGGCACGATCCGTTCAGCACCACACGGGGGAACAACGGGGGGATACGGGGGAATCGGGGGGAACGGCCCGGCTGTCGGGCTCCGGCGACGGGGCGCGGCTCCGGGTCCGCCCCGCCCCTCCCGCCATCCGACCGCTCGGTCGCTCGATCACCCGCCGCGGTTCTTGCCGCCCCGTGAGCACGGAACGCGATCACCAGCCTGACCACGACACCGTGCCGTACCGGCGGAGCGCCGCGTCCGAGGAAGTGGCGTGCTCCGGGCACGGCGCGCGCATCCGCCGGGGGTGGGTACGACGCACGCATTCCTCTACGCGGCCACGGGGTTTCCCGCCGTCCTGTTCGGCGCCGCCCTGGTGGTCGTCCTCTGCTTCTGGCTCGCCGTGCTGGCAGGGGCCGCGGCGCCGGAGGATTTCGACGCCGACCTGGACACCTCGTCCACGCGTTTCGCCGGTGTCCCCGTCAGCGTCTCCGTCTCCCTGCTGGTGGTCGTCGCCTGGACCACCAGCCTCGTCGGCAGGCTGCTCCTGCACCACAGCGGCACCACCGGCGCCCTCCGCGCCGTCCTCGCCCTCACGGTCCTCGCGGGCTCGCTCCTCGTCCCCTGGGCCGTGGTGAGCGCGGCTCTCACGCGTCTCGCCCTTCGCCGCTCGTCACCCCCGCCACGAAACCAGGCGCCTCCCCCCCTGCCCGGGGCCCGCCCCTTCCGCCTCCGCCCCTTGCCCGGCGTCCGCCGTCGGCCCGCCGTCTCCGCGGGCCGCACCCGCAGAGGTGGGCGCCGCTCCGGTGGCGCCCCACGCGCGGACCCGGGTCCGCCTCCTCCACGGATCCGCCGACGCGGTCGGGCCGCTCCGGATCTCCCCGCGCGGGGCGGAGGGGCCGCACCGGCTGCCGCCGTACGACGCGGACGGGCTCTTCCGCCTCTCCCCGTACGACGCCTACCGCGACGCCGGACCCGCCGCACGGCCCCGTCCCACCCCGCACCCCCACCGCCCCGGCCCGCACCACCCGGCTACTCGCTCCCCACGGGCAGCCCGCCCCGCCCGGTGAACCACAGGCGGTCCAGGCACCCCGGCCCCAGGTCCCGCGCCCGTCGCGAAGATCACCGACTCCCCCACCGACCCGTCAGGAGCAAGGCATGCTGGGTTTCGTGTCCCCTCTCCCCCAGCAGTCGCAGCGCCCCCAACGGCCCCCCGTCACCGGCCACATGCTCGTCTGCGGTGACGACGCGCTCGCCCGGCGGCTCGCCGTGGAGCTGCGGTACGTCTACGGGGAACGCGTCACCCTGATCCTCCCGGCCGATCCGGACACCACGCAGCCCGAACTCCCGATGACCCAACGGGACCGCGCCTCCGCCCTGTTCGGCCGGATGTCGGCGGCGATGAGCCGCAACGGCGCCGGCGCCACCACGCTGAACGGTGTCGGGTCGGGTGACAGCGACACCAACGCCGGAGTGGAGTCCGTCCTCATCCTGGAGGCGGCCGAACTCTCCGACGACGTCCTGGTGGAGGCGGGCATCGACCGGGCCGCCGCCCTCGCCCTCGTCTACGAGGACGACGAACGCAACATCCGGGCCGCGCTCACCGCCCGGCGCCTCAATCCGCGCCTGCGGCTGGTGATCCGCCTCTACAACCGCAAGCTCGGTATCCACCTGGAGACCCTGCTCGACCAGGCCGCAGCCGTCGCCGCACCCGGTCTCGACCCGGCCACGCTGGACGCGAGCACCACGGTCCTCTCCGACGCCGACACCGTCGCCCCGGCCCTGGCCGCCACCGCGCTGACCGGCAGCAGCAAGGTCGTCCAGGCGGAGGGTCTGCTGCTGCGGGCCGTCGAACGCACGCCACCCGGCCCCGGAGAGCGGGCCGACCCCGGCCTCTGCACCCTCGCACTCCTCTCCGCCACCAGCGTCGACCCGGCCGGCGCCGAGGGGTCCGACACCAGCGGCGACGAAGGCCCCCGCCTGCTGCCCGACGAACGGTCCGTGGCGGCGGCGACCGGGCGCGGCACGGTCGTCCTGGAGACCGTCAGCCGAGCGGCCCCCGACCGGCCCGCCGTCCGGATGGGCGGCAGGGGCGCCCCCTTGAGCCAGGTCTTCTCCCGGCGGCTGCGCTGGTCGGCGCTGGGGGTCGCGGTGGCGGTGGTCGCCCTGGCCGTGGCCTCGGTGCGGACCACCGGCGACAGCGCACTCCACGCGGTCTACCTGACGCTGCTCGACCTCTTCGGCATGGGCGACCCGGCGGACGACGCGGCGCCCTCCGCCCGCAAGATCATCCAGCTGCTCTCGGGGGTGGCCGGACTGCTGCTGCTCCCGCTGCTGATCGCGGCGGTGCTGGAGGCCTTCGGCACCCTGCGCACCGCTTCCTCGCTCCGCCGCCCGCCGCGCGGCCTCTCCGGTCACGTGGTCCTGCTCGGCCTGGGCAAGATCGGCACGCGGGTCCTCGTACGCCTCCGCGAGCTCGGCATCCCCGTGGTCGTCGTCGAGGAGGACCCGAACGCCCGGGGCATCCCGCTGGCCCGCTCCCTGCACGTGCCGACCGTCATCGGCGACGTCACCCAGGAGGGGGTCCTGGAGGCGGCGAAGATCGGGCGGGCCCGCGCCCTGCTCGCGCTGACCAGCATCGACACCACCAACCTGGAAGCAACGCTCTACGCCCGGTCGATCAAGCCGGACCTGCGGGTCGCGCTGCGCCTCTACGACGACGACTTCGCGACCGTCGTCTACCGCACCCTGCGCACCGCGCACCCGCAGGCCACCACCCGCTCCCGCTCGGTGACCCACCTCGCCGCCCCCTCCTTCGCCGTCGCGATGATGGGCCGGCAGATCCTCGGAGCCGTACCGGTCGAGCGGAAGGTGATGCTCTTCGCCGCCCTCGTGGTGGGCGGACATCCGCAACTGGAGGGCCACACCGTCGCGCAGGCGTTCCGGGCCGGCGCCTGGCGGGTGCTGGCCCTGGACACCACCCCGCCCGTCGAGCGTGTACCGGACCTGGCCGCCGCGCCCCTCTACGAAGCCGGCGCCCGGCAGGGCACCTCCGGACTCATCTGGGACCTGCCGCCCGGTTACGTGCTCCAGGCCGACGACCGGGTGGTGATCGCCGCCACCCGGCGGGGGCTGGCCGAGCTGTTGCGCAGGGAGCGGGCCACGACCGTACGGCGCTGAGCGGACGCGGGCGGTGCCAGACCCTGGTCCGCCGGGTTCCACCGGACGCGGTGGTGTCCGAACCCGATCGGGGCCGTGTCCTGATCGGGGCCGTGTCTCTGCGGACGCGGTGGTGCCCTCAACCGGTGGGGCCGTGTTTCACGTGAAACACGGCCCCACACACGGCCCCACACACGGCCCCACCCGGACGGCTCCCCCGCCCGTCACCCGATTGGCGGACATCGGCTCCCCGTCGGTTTCCCCCCGTGGCGTAATGGGCTGTGTTGTCCCCACACGGCACGACCGCAGGAGAGGGAGAAGCCCATGCCCGTCTGCACCACACGTGACGGAGTAGAGATCTTCTACAAGGACTGGGGGCAGGGGCGGCCCGTGGTCTTCATCCACGGCTGGCCCCTGAACGGCGACGCCTGGCAGGACCAGCTGAAGGCCGTCGCGGACGCCGGCTTCCGCGGCATCGCCCACGATCGCCGGGGCCACGGCCGCTCCACCCCGGTGTGGGACGGGTACGACTTCGACACCTTCGCCGACGACCTCGACGACCTGCTCACCCAGCTCGACCTGCGGGACGTGACCCTGGTCGCGCACTCCATGGGGGGCGGGGAGCTGGCCCGGTACATCGGCCGGCACGGCACCGGACGGATCAGGTCGGCCGTCCTGCTCTCCGCGATCACCCCACTGATGCTCCAGGGACCGGACAACCCGGAGGGCGTCCCGCAGAACGTCTTCGACGACATCAAGAAGGGCATCCTGACGGAACGTTCGCAGTTCTGGAAGGACACCGCCGTGGGCTTCCACTCGGCCGACCGCGAGGGCAGCAAGGCCACCCAGGGCAACCAGGACGCCTTCTGGTTCATGGCGATGGCGGAGGCCATCGAGGGCGGAGTCGCCTGCGTCGACGCCTTCGCGTCCACCGACTTCCACGAGGACCTGAGGAAGTTCGACATCCCCACCCTCGTCGTCCACGGCGACGACGACCAGATCGTCCCGATCGACGCCACCGGCCGCAAGACCGCGAAACTGGTGAAGGACGCCACCCTCAAGGTCTACGAGGGCGGCTCGCACGGCATCGCACTGGTGCCGGGTGACAAGGAGAAGTTCAACCGGGACCTGCTGGACTTCCTCGCGAAGTGACCACGCCGGGGCGGGCGGCGCCGGGACCGCGTACCCGCCCCCGCTCCTCGGCCGCTGCCGTCCCGTGCCGCCCCGTCACACTGGGCCCATGTTCTCGGACGCGGACGCCGCAGCCCTGTACGACGTGCTGAGCCCCTGGGATCCGGGGGCCTGGCCCGCCGACGCCTTCTACACGGCGCTGGTCGACGACGCGGACTCCGTCCTGGACGTGGGCTGCGGCACCGGCGCCATGCTCACCCGCGCCCGGGAACACGGCCACACCGGCCGTCTCGTCGGGGTGGACCCGGACCCGGCGGCCCTCGCCCGCGCCCGTCGGCGTACCGACGTCGAGTGGTTCGAGGGCACGGCGGCGGACGTGGACCGGCCGGAGGTACGAGGAGGCGGAGAGGGGCGGCGGCCCGGGTTCGCACTGGCGACGATGGTGAGCCACGCCTTCCAGTGCCTGGTGACCGACGAGGAGGTGCGGGCCTCGCTGATCGCGGTCCGCGCCGCCCTCCGTCCCGGCGGGCTCTTCGCCTTCGAGACCCGGCACCCGCGGGCCCGCGCCTGGGAGGAGTGGGGCCCGGACCGTGCCACCACCGTCGAGGACCCGTCCGGCCGCCGGCTCCGGGTCGCGCACGAGGTCGCTTCGGTGACGGAGGGCGGCGTGGTCACCTTCACGACCACCACGTCGAGCACCGGCCCCGACGCCGCCGTCCTGCGCACCGACCGCTCGCGCCTGCGCTTCCTCGACAAAACGTCGCTCGACCGCCTCCTCGCCGGGGCGGGCTTCCAGATCGAGGGCCGGTACGGGGACTGGGACCGCACCCCGGTCACGGGGGCGAGCCGCGAGATCATCACGCTGGCCCGCCGCCCCGCCTGAGCCGGGGCGCACACGCACCGCGGACGGACCGTGTCCTCACCGTGCCCGCGGCCGCCCTACCGCAGCGTCCCCATGGCATCCCGGACCTCGTCCAGGGTGCGTTCGGCGATCTCGTTCGCGCGCGCGTTCCCCGCGCGCAGCACCGACCGTACGTACCCGAGGTCCCGCGCGAACTCCGCGCGCCGGGCCCGGAGGGGGGCGAGCCGGGTGTTGACCGCCTCCGTCACGGTCCGCTTGAGCACGGCCGCCCCGCCGTCACCGATCTCCCCGGCGACCTCGTACGGGTCACGCTCCTGGCAGAGCGCGGCGAGCAGCACCAGGTTGGAGACGCCGGGCCGGTTCTCGGGGTCGTAGGAGATGTGCCGGTCACCGTCGGTCGTCGCACCCCTGATCAGCCGGGCGGTCTCGTCGGCGGAGGCACCGAGGGCGATGGCGTTGCCGCGGCTCTTGCTCATCTTGCCGCCGTCGGTGCCCAGCAGGAGCGGGGCGGCGGAGAGCAGGGCCTCGGGCTGCGGGAAGACCGGCCCGTACCGCTCGGCGAAGCGCCGGGCGATGGTCCGGGTGAGTTCCAGGTGCGGCAGCTGATCCTGGCCGACCGGGACCAGGTTGCCCTTGCAGAAGAGGATGTCGGCGGCCTGATGAACCGGGTAGGTGTACATCAGACCGCTGACGGCCGCCTGGCGGGAGTGGGCGATCTCGTCCTTGACGGTGGGGTTGCGGCCCAGTTCGGCCACCGAGACCAGGCTGAGGAAGGGCAGCAGCAGCTGGTTCAGGGCGGGGACGGCGCTGTGGTTGAAGATCGTCGAGCGTGACGGGTCGATCCCGAGGGCGAGGTGGTCGAGGAGCAGCCCTTCCATCGTCTCGGCGAGCCGGTCGACCACGTCCCGGTCGGTCAGCGCCTGGTAGTCGGGGATCAGGACGAAGACCTCCACCCCCAGGTCCTGGAGCCGGACCCGGTTGTGGAGGGTGCCGAAGTAGTGGCCGAGATGGAGAGGACCGGTCGGCCGGTCCCCGGTCATCACCCGGAAGCGGCCGGGCTCCGCGGCGATCTCCCGCTCCAGCTCGGCGCTGCGCCGGCGCGCGGCGGACACCGCAGCACCGGAGAGCGGGGACGGTCCCGCGGCCGGGGCGGACCCCGCGTCCGGCGTGGGCGCGGTGTGCGGGGCGGCGACCTGCGAGGTCCCGGCCCGCGGGCGCGGGCTCGTCGCGGTCGTGGCCCGGGAGGTGGGGGTCGGGGAGGTGGGGGTCGGCGGTGTCGTGGTCATGGGATCTCTCCTCGCGAGGTACGGCTGCGTGGAGGACGGCCCCGCCGGGGGAGCTGATCCGCGTCCCTGCCGTACGCGTACGCGCTCTGCACGCCGTACGCCCGTGTGCGGGAACGAGAAAGGGCCGTCCGTGTCGAACGGCCCTGGTTCCGTGCGGAAGGGGTGCCGCTCCTAGGAGGAGCGCCACCAGTTCCGGCACAGTACGGAGGTCATGAAGCGAGTGTACCGCGCACCCATCCGCTCGCCGGAAGGGAATTGCGGCCTCCGGAGCGGCCCGGCGCCACCGAAAACCGGTGGCGCCGGGCCGTCCGGCGCTTCGACCATGGTCGTATGAACAGGACGTCACAGGCGCGCTCGTTCGACCTCGCCGCCGCACAGTACGCCGCGAGCCGCCCCTCCTACCCCGGGGCGCTGCTGGACGCGGTCGAGGAGTTGAGCGGTCGGCCCCTCGCGGGTGCGGACGTCGCCGATGTCGGGGCCGGTACCGGGCTGGCGACCGGGTTGCTGGGGGAACGGGGCGCCCGGGTCGTCGCGGTGGAGCCCGGCGCCGGGATGGCCGCGGAGTTCCGCCTCCGCCTGCCCGGCATCCCGCTGGTGAGGGGGGACGGCGACCACCTTCCCCTGGCCTCCGCGTCCCGCGACCTCCTCACCTACGCCCAGTCCTGGCACTGGACCGACCCACGCGCCTCCGTCCCGGAGGCTCTGCGCGTCCTGCGCCCCGGCGGCGCGCTCGCCCTCTGGTGGAACGACTCGGACAGCACCGTCCCCTGGATCGCCGCCCAGGACACACGTATGCGCCAGCTCTTCGGCGCCGCCGACGGCCCGCCCGACCCCGCGGCCCGGTTCCGCCGGCTTCCGGCTGGGCTCGACTTCGCCCACCGCCGGCTCACGTGGTCGCGGAGCGTCCCCCTCGACACGCATCTGGCCAACCTCACGAGCTACTCCGACTTCCGTGTGCTCGGCCGGGAGGCGACGGACGACTTCGCCACCGCCGAGCGCTCCCTCTTGACCAGGGCTTTCCCCGACCGGGTGATCAACGAGGTCTATGTGGTCAGCCTCGCTGTCGCCCGTCGCCGAGACGGCGCACCACAGGAGCGGGGCGGGCGAAGGGGAGAGGCCCCGGGGGGAGCCATGGCGGGGGCGGAACCGCCGGTGCACGAGGTGAGGTGAGGTCACGGATCTCGGCGTACGCGCTCGCCCGTTCCGGAGAGCGGATGCTGCTCACCCGTCTCTCCGAGGCGTCCCCGGTCTTCGTCCCCGGCCTCTGGCACCTGCCCGGTGGCGGCATCGACGCCGGAGAGCAGCCGCAGGCGGCCCTCGCCCGTGAGCTGTACGAGGGGACCGGGCCCGAACTGCTCAGCTCCCGGCTCCTGGACGCGCGGACGTACACGGCGTAGCGGCTCGGGGTGCACCGGAGCCTCGTCGCGCTCTTCCACGCGGTGGAGCCGGCTCGGGGGCAGCTCACCGTCCGCGAGACCGGTGGCTCCACCGCCGAGGTCCGCCGGCTGCCGTCCGCCGGTCCGGCGGACACAGAGCTCTCCCCCGCCGCGGTGGACGGCCGCGCCCCGATCGGGGGCCTGCCCGGCTGACGGAGCCCATCCCGGCGGACGGCTCCCTACTCGTGCGCGCGTCCCCCCACGTAGAACAGCAGGTAGACGAAGCCGGCGAAGGCGTGGGTGGCGAAGACGTAGACGAAGACGCGCAACGCGACGTTGCGCTCCTTCCACTTCTCGCTCTCGCTCACGGCCGCTCTCCCTCGTTCTTCGCCGGACCGGACGCCCTCGCACGCCGCCGGACACCGCGCCCCGAGGTGTCTCCGCCCCGTTCCCGCCCCAGCGTACGCACTCGACGGGCCCCGGCCGGAGGGCCGGACGGTCCCGGCCGCCCCGTCTCCTGAGCCCACCCCGTGCCCGGTCGTTCCGGGGCGGAATAGGCGGTGGGGGGTCTCCGTTGTAGGGTGAGTCCAGTTAGTTCAAGCTTCAACAACATTGAAGCGGCCACAGCACAGGAGGCGGGCGTCATGCAGTTCGGGATCTTCACCGTCGGGGACGTCACCACCGATCCGACGACCGGCCGGACTCCGTCCGAGAACGAGCGGATCAAGGCCACCCTCGCCATCGCGCAGAAGGCCGAGGAAGTCGGTCTGGACGTCTTCGCGACCGGTGAGCACCACAACCCCCCCTTCGTCCCGTCGTCGCCGACCACGACGCTCGCCTACATCGCCGCCCGCACCGAGAAGCTCATCCTCTCGACCTCGACCACGCTGATCACGACCAACGACCCGGTCAAGATCGCCGAGGACTACGCCACCCTCCAGCACCTCGCGGACGGCCGCGTCGACCTGATGATGGGCCGCGGCAACACCGGCCCGGTCTACCCGTGGTTCGGCAAGGACATCCGCCAGGGGATCCCGCTCGCCATCGAGAACTACGCCCTGCTGCACAAGCTGTGGCGGGAGGACGTGGTGGACTGGGAGGGGAAGTTCCGCACTCCGCTCCGGTCCTTCACCGCCACCCCGCGCCCGCTCGACGGCGTACCGCCGTTCGTCTGGCACGGCTCGATCCGCTCGCCGGAGATCGCCGAGCAGGCCGCGTACTACGGCGACGGCTTCTTCCACAACAACATCTTCTGGCCGATGTCCCACACCAAGAAGATGGTCGACCTCTACCGGCAGCGGTACGCGCACTACGGCCACGGCACCGCCGACCAGGCCATCGTCGGACTCGGCGGCCAGGTGTTCATGGCCAAGAACTCGCAGGACGCCGTCAAGCAGTTCCGCCCCTACTTCGACAACGCCCCGGTCTACGGCCACGGCCCGACGCTGGAGGACTTCACCCGCGAGACGCCGCTGACCGTCGGCTCCCCGCAGGAGGTCATCGAGCGCACCCTGTCGTTCCGCGACACCGTCGGCGACTACCAGCGCCAGCTGTTCCTGATGGACCACGCGGGTCTCCCGCTCAAGACGGTCCTGGAACAGCTCGACATCCTCGGTGAGGAAGTCGTCCCGGTGCTCCGCAAGGAGTTCGCGTCCCTGCGGCCCGCCGGCGTCCCCGACGCCCCGGTCCACCCGGCCGTCACCGCCGCCCGCAACGCCTCCAAGGAGGTCTGACCGTCATGACCACGCCCCTCGGCCCCACCACCGCACCGCTCCGGATCGTCGCCGTGTCGGCCGGACTGAGCCGGCCGTCGTCCACCCGGATGCTGGCCGACCGGCTGGCGTCGGCCGCCCGCGAGCAACTGGAGACCGGTCAGGACCGGCCGGTCGAGGTCCGCGTGATCGAGCTGCGCGACCTGGCCGTCGACATCGCGAAGAACCTCGTCACCGGCTTCCCGCCGGCCGACCTTCGGGAAGCCGTCGACGCGGTGGCCGAGGCGGACGGGCTGATCGCGGTGACCCCGGTCTTCAGCGCCTCGTTCAGCGGGCTCTTCAAGTCCTTCTTCGACCTGATCGAGAACACCGCGCTGACCGGGAAGCCGGTCGTGATCGCCGCGACCGGCGGTTCGGCCCGGCACTCCCTGGTCCTGGAACACGCCATGCGCCCGCTCTTCGCCTACCTGCGGGCCGTGACCGTACCGACGTCCGTCTACGCGGCGTCGGAGGACTGGGGTTCGTCCGGCGACGAGTACACCGACGGCCTGCCCTCCCGCATCCGGCGGGCCGGCGGCGAACTCGCCTCCGCCGTGCTGGGACGGACGGTCTCCGGCGCCTCCCGGTCGCTGGGCCTCGACGACGGGCTCGACGCCATCGTGCCGTTCGCCCAGCAACTCGCCGACCTGCGGCTCGACTGATCCCGGCGGACCGGCCGAGGCCAGGTCCGACGGACACGCGCAAGGGGCCACCCGGCCCTTACATCCCGAATGTCCGGTCTGCTTAGAGTGGACCGGACAGCGGCATCGAGCAGGAACGATCGGGAGGCAGAACATGGGCAGGATCGTCGTAGGGGTGGACGGCTCGGCATCGTCGATCAAGGCCCTGCACTGGGCGGTGCGCCAGGGCGAGCTGACCGGCGACACCGTGGAAGCCGTCAACAGCTGGGAGTACCCCGCCACCAGCTGGGCGTCGATGATGCCGGGCCTGCCGGAGGATTTCGACCCCCAGGCCTTGGCACAGGTGTCCCTCACCGAGGCGCTCGAAGAGGCCCTCGGCGCGGAGACCGCCGCCACGATCAGCAAGATCGTGGTGATCGGCAACCCGGCCCAGAGCCTCATCGACCGGGCCCAGGGCGCCAGCCTGCTGGTGGTCGGCGCACGCGGCTACAGCGGCATCAAGGCGACCCTGCTCGGCTCGGTCAGCCTCCACGTCACCCAGAACTCCCCCTGCCCGGTCACGGTCGTGCGCGACTGAGCGGTTCGGCACCACGCCGCGGCAGCGCAGCGGCGGTCCGGGGGCAGTACGGGGATCGTGAGGTGCCGGCGGTGATCATGTGCGTCGCGACGTCGGGGAGGACGTGGACCCACCCGCCGCCGCGGCCGGCCGACCCGGGCCGGCCGCACACCGGGGCCTCGGCGAGCCGAGCAGGGTGAGGGTGGTGTCCCGTCCTCCGGTTGTCTGTCAGCCGCTCCCACCGACTCGCCGCATGAGAGACGTCCTCTCGGACGGCCTGCGCCGCAGACGTCCGTCACCGGCGGCGTGCGCCGTCCTGGTCACCGGTCGTGCTCACCCCGGTCACCGGTCACGCTCACCCCGGTGGCCGGTCGCTCTCCCGCGCCGCCGCCGCCGAGGACGGGCCCTTCGGTGATGCGGTGGGCGTTCCGGTCGGTGGCGCGGTAGACGGTGCCGGTGTTCTGGTCGGTGGTCCGGTCCTCGGGCCAGTCCTCCCGTGCGTAGAAGAAGTAGAAGGTGCCGAGCGCCACCGGGACACCGACGGCCAGGCCGAGAATGGTCGAGCGCAGCACGCTGGTGTCGGTCAGACTCACGAGGAACCCGATCGAGGACGCCGTCAGCGCCCCGTAGGCCATCGCGCGCACCCCGCGCGGAACCGCGTACTCGAACCGGGCCAGAGCGAAGCAGAGCGCGGCGAAGCCGACACCGGCGGCGAAGCCGAGCGCCACTTGGCCGCCCGTGACCGGGCCGCCGTCCCGCCGGATGAACACCGCGTAGAAGCCGTAGATCACACCGAGCAGCAGGGGCACCGCCCATGCCATCGCGGTGTGCCGATGGCGGACCGGCGTCCGGGCCCGCGCCTCCCGGGGCCGTTGCCGGGCGGGCATGGCTGCGTGGGTGGCCATGGTGGAGAACTCCTTCCGTCGCCCCCTCTTTCCTCCAGATCACACCCGGCCGCGCCACCCGGCAACTCGAATGGACGACGGCTCGGCGCGCCTCACCGCACCCCGGGATTCCCTGGGGGGATGCGGACCTCTCTCTCAGTCACCCTGTCGGCCGTGCTGCTCGTCCTGCTCGCCGTCCTGGTACCGCTGAGCGCGCTCTCCGCCTGGGTCGATCTGGAGATCGACGACACCGACCGGTACGTGGCCACCGTCTCCCCGCTCTCCTCGGACCCCGCCGTGCGGGAGACCGTCGCCGATCTCGTCACCGACGAGGCGATGAGACGGATCGACCTCGGCGCGCTCCAGGACACCATGCGGGACTTCCTCCACCAGGGCGTCCTGTCGTTCACGACCACGGACGCGTTCCGCACGGCGTGGGACGCGGCGAACCGCACCGCTCACACCTCGATCACGGCCGCACTCGACGGGGACTCCGGTGAGGCGGTGACCATCGACCTGGCACCCGTGATCGAGCAGGTGAAGAAGGAGCTGGAGAAGAGCGGGGTGCCGTTCGCCGACCAGATCCCCGTCGAGCGCACCGAACTCACCGTCCTCAGCGGGGAGCGGGCCGACCACGTCCGCGAGGGGTTCGGCCGGCTCCGGTACGCCAGCGTCTGGCCGGCCGTGGGAACCCTGGTCCTCCTCGTCCTGGTGGTGGGGCTCGCGACGGTCCGGGGCGGTGGACGAGCCGGTCTCCTCGCCGCAGCGGTCGTGGGCGCCGGACTCGTCCTGGGCGCGCTCGTGCTGCGGGTGCTGATCGCCGTCGGCCGCTCGCAGGTACGGGACGCGGTGCCGGCCACCGACCGGGACGGGGCGTCGGCCGTCACCGAGGCGCTGACCGCCTCGCTGCGCACCACGGTCTGGTGGGTCCTCGGGGTGGGCGCCGCGCTGCTGGTGGTAGGGGTGGTGGGCCGCCACCTCCTGACCGCTCGCCGGGCGGGGTGACGAGCGGGGACGGCCGACCCGTCCACGGCACACGCCCGCGCGGAGGTGGTCGTGCGGACGTGGTCGTGCGGACGTGGTCGTGCCCCGTCGTCCGGCACCTTCCGTGCGGCGCTCGGACCGTCCGCCACGCCGTCGGGGCGCGCACCGGCCGGGCCGGCTCCGACGTGCGGCACGGAACGGGCCGCGCCAGAGTGGGAGCGTGAACGCCGGGGGCGACCGGGAGGTGCCGCATGCGGGCCATCGCCGTCACCTCGCCCCGCGGGCACCCCACGCTCGTCGGACTCCCCGTCCCCGACCCCGCGCCGGGCGAGGTGCGGGCACGGATCGCGTACGCCGCGCTCGACCCCTCCCACCGGCAGCGGGCCAACGGCCCGGAGAACGATGCTTCCCGTGCGTCCCGGCACCAGCGGGCCGAGTGCGGGCCAGGGCCCGGCGGTCTCCCACGGGTTCTCGGGGTGGACTTCGCCGGCGGGTGGACGAGACCCACCACGGCCCCACCCCGTTCCGGGTGGGCGACGCGGTGTTCGGCCGGGTCTCCGGTCCACCACCCGGCCGGGGCCCTACGGCGAGTACGTCCCCGGTGCACCACGGATCGGTGATCGCCCCGGTCCCGACCCGGCTGTCCCTCAAGGCGGCCGCCGGGACCTCGACGTCGAGTTGCCCCCACCCCCGGAGACCTCACAGTCGCTCGCGCAGAACCGCGCGGGCGGCGCCCGGGACAGGACGGTCTCCGTCCTCTGACTCCGCGCCACACCGGCCCCGCCCCGACGCCCGCCGTGCCCGCCCGCCCCGCTCATGCCGACGAGAGGCACCCCATGACCGACCACGACATCCTCGCGAACATCGACGAACTCGTCGCCGAGGAACGGTCCCTGCGCGACCGGTCCACCGGCACCTCAGGGCTTTCCGGCGAGGAGAAGGCCCGGTTGCGTACGGTGGAGGTCCAACTCGATCAGTGCTGGGACCTGTTGCGGCAGCGACGCGCGCTGAGCGAGTACGGCGAGGACCCCTCGGAGGCCCGAGTACGACCGGCCGACGAGGTGGAGGGGTACCAGAACTGAGCGGCACTCCCGCCGCCCGGCACCCGGCACCCGCCGAACCGCACCCACCGCACGACACGGTCCGGTCCGCACGCCGGGCGGACCCGACAGGAGAGTGAGCAGTGGCCACGGCCGGCGCCGACCCCGCAAAGCGACGCGTGACACCGCCGCCCTGGCTGCTGAACGGACTCCGCCCGCAGTCCAACCCGGTCCCCTGGGCTGCCGTGCTGCGCGCATCCCTCGCCATGGCCGCCCCGCTCGCCGTCGGCTTCGCCCTCGACCGACCCGCCTACGGGGCGCTCGTCTCCATGGGGGCGCTCTCCGGTGTCATCGGCGACACCGCCGACGCCTACCGGATGCGCATCTTCAATATCGCCGTCCCCCAACTCTTCGGTGCGGTCGGCGTCGCCCTCGGATCGCTGGTGTACGGCACCGGCTGGGCCGCTGTGGGCGTACTGACCGTCATCGCCCTGGTCTCCGGGATGATGTCGACGATCGGCGCCGTCGCCTCCGTGTCGGGCCTGCTGCTCCTGCTCAACTCCGTCGTAGGCGCCGGACTCCCGATGCCCGACCCCTGGTGGGTCGCCCCGCTGCTGCTGGCGCTCGGCGGTCTGGTGGTGCTGGCGCTCGCCCTGCTCTCCTGGCCGTTCCGCCGCCGGCTCCCCGAACGCGCTGCGGTCGCCCGCACCTACCGGGCGGTCGCCGCCCTCCTCCGCGCTGCCGGAACCCCCGCGTACGAGATGCACCGCCAGGACGTCACCGAGAGCCTCAACACCTCCTACGACCTGGTCCTTGCCCGCCGCGCCCGCTACCACGGCCGCAGTCCCGCCATGGTGCGGATGCTCTCCCAGCTCAACGTCGTGATCCCCCTCGTCGAGGCGGCACCTGCCGTGCACGGGGAGGGCCGGCCGCTGCCCCCGGCCGTCCCGGCAGCGGTACGCGCGCTGGCCGAGGACATCGAACAGGGCCGCACCGGCCGCACCGTCCCCGACCTGCCACCGCCCGACTCCCCCGCCACCCAGGCGGTGGACAGCGCGCTCCGCCACACGGCGACCGTCGTCCACCGGGCCGAGCCCGATCCCTACAACGTGGACGACCGGCTCGGCCGCCCCGCCGCCCTGCGCGTCCGCGTGCGGCGCTCCCTGCGCTCCGTCCTGCTCTCCGAGGCGTCCTGGCGCTACGGACTGCGCCTCGCCCTCTGCATCGGGCTGGCCCAGGCGCTCACCTCGCTCATCCCGGTGGACCGCTCCTACTGGGTGGCGCTCACCGTCACCTTCGTCCTCAAGCCGGACTACGGTTCGGTGTTCTCCCGGGCCGTGCTGCGGGCCGTGGGCACCGCCGCCGGACTGGTCGTCGCCGCTCCCGTACTGGCGGAGGTCCCGACCGGCTGGTGGTTCGTCCCGGTGATGGTGGTCCTCGCCGCGCTCATCCCGGCGCTGACGGCGAAGGGGTACGCGTTCCAGACCGCGGCCATCACCCCGCCGATCCTGCTCCTCTCCGACCTCCTCAACCACCAGGGACTGGACCTGGTGCAGCCACGCCTCATCGACAGCCTCCTCGGCTGCGCGATCGTGCTGGTGGCCGGCTACCTGCTCTGGCCGGAGAGCTGGCACACCCGCGTCGGCGCCCGGCTCGCGGACGCGGTGGAGGACACCGCTGATTACGTCGCCTACGCCTTCGACTTGACCAGCGCGCACGACCGGGCCGAGCGGGTCCGCGCCCGCCGGCGCCTGTACCGCGACCTGTCGGCCGTGCGGTCCGAATTCCAGCGCGCCCTGACCGAGCCGCCGCCCGTGGGTGCCCGGGCGGCGGCGTGGTGGCCGTTGGTCGTCGCGGTCGAGCGCATCGTCGACGCGGCGACAGCGGCCCGGGTACGGCTGAACTACGGAGCTCCTCCGCCGGAACCCGGCGAAGCCATCATGATCGAGGGACAGTTGCGGGAGCTGGCCGAAGGAATCCGCTCCAGCGAGACCCTGGTGGGCGTACGGGCCGACCTCTCCGGCGACGAGGAGAGCGTGCTCCGTCCGCTCTGCCAGGAGGTCGCGGCCGCCCGGGCCATCGCATCCCCGCAGCCATGACGGCGTTTCACGTGAAACACAGAGAGTGAGCAGAGGAGTCGATGAGCGCGGGAGTGTCCGCGCCGCCCCACGCACGGCAGAAGACTGCCTGAAATACAAACACTCATGCGTGAGTCGAACGCTTTCGCATGCACGGTCATCCACTCACGCGGGAGTCGCGTACTGTACCTATCGCAACGTGAGTGTCACGTCGCGGGGAGGGGCCGTCATGCGCATTCTGGAAGGCACGCCCGCAGAGATCGCGGAGTTCCTGCGTCTCACCGACCAGGCTGCCGAGGGCGATGTCGCCGAGACCGCCGACGTCCTGGCCGCGAGCGGTGGCATGGACGAGGCCTCGGTCCAGGCCTTCATCGACCAGCGGGGACGGACCGACGCGGGCAAAGCCCGAGTGAGGAAGTACTTCGAGAAGCTCGGGCGTACAGGCGTCGAGATCGTCACCGGCCAGTCCGCGCGGACGAAGGACGGGCACACCGACTACCTGATGGTCCGCGACGACGGCCCGCGCCGCTTCGGCGCTGTCGCCTATGTGAAGCCCGCCAACAGCGGCCTCACCCTGCGCCTGACCCGGGAGGACGTGGCGGACGTCGACCCGGACCACATCCAGTTCCGCGATGTGCGGGCGGGCCACCAGTACGTCGTCAACTGCCCCCTCACCTCGGACGAGGCCATCGATTGGGCTGTCGAACTCACCCTGCGGGCCCTCGCGAAGGTCCGCACGGCGTAACTCCCGGCTCCGGGGGGGGGACGAGCGGGCCGCAGCCGCGCCCCGGCGCAACTCCCCCGCACACCACCCGCGACCCCGACGCCCGTCATCCACCGATGACGGGCGTTCGTCAGGACGTCCCCGAGCACGGCTCGGCAGTCCCCGTCGGCCGTCCCCGGCACGTGCGCGGGACGTCATGCGGGTCGACCCGCATCCACGAGAAAGGACGCACCGCAGCGACGAGCGAGAATCCGGTGCGGGCACCAGGATCCTCGCCGCCGGGGGTACGAGCCGTGGAAAGCCCACGAGGTACCGCATCGGCCACACCGGCTCGACGGAAAAGTCAGGTACGGCCGGGACCGGCGTCCCGCCCGCCCTGGAGCCGCTCCATCTCGCGCCGGTCCCGCTTGGTGGGGCGCCCGGCGCCCCGGTCGCGGACCGGCACCTGGAGAGCCACGTCGCGCGGGGGCGGTGGCGGGCTGGTGTCGACGAAGCACTCCACGGCGACCGGTGCGCCGACACGCTTCTTCACGATCTTGGACACGGTGACGATCCGGTCCCGGCCCTCGTGCCTCAGACGCACCTCGTCACCCACGCGCACGGCTTGGGCGGGCTTGGCGCGTTCCCCGGCGACCTTGACGTGGCCAGCACGGCAGGCGGCTGCCGCCTGCGCCCGGGTCTTCGTCAACCGGACCGACCAGATCCACACATCGACCCGGACGCTGCCTGCCGCCTGCGGAGCCTCACCGGAAACCATTCTCCGACTGTAACGGGGGAGCCGGTCGCGGGGACACCGTCGCCTGACCGGTCACCCGGACACCCGGCAGACGTCAACCGTGCGCACACCGTGACGGGGTACGTCCGTCCGGGTGTTGAGATACACGCCCACCCCCGCCCGGCGAAGTCCCGCTGACCGCCGAACTCTTGGGTTCTCGCAAAGGAAACGGTTGCGCGTCGGTTCACCCGCGTGCGGGCCGGACCGCCGAACGGCCTGATCCGGCCGCTAACCTTACGTATCCGTCCTGGCCAGGGATGATTTTCCACCGGTCGGACATTTCTCGCACCCAACTCATGCGAAAGGCCTCGCCCATGGGCATTCGGAGCTTGCTGCGCAAGGTGTTCGGCCGGGAGCAGGACGAGCCGACCACGGCCACCGTTCCGCCCCAGGGTGAGCGCGCGCGATCGACGGAACCGGAATCGGAAGCAGTGCCGGAGAGCACGTCCGCCGCCGAGCCGAAGGTGACCGTTCCCGCGCCCGCCGCTTCCCCCCTCTCCTCCGCCTCCCGCCATTCGGCGGACGCAGGTACGGGCGACTCCGGCGGGCCGGCCGAGCCGGACAAGGGAACCGCCGCCGCGCTGGTGGCCGCCGCCTTCGACCAGCCCACCGCCGCCCCGCACCCGACGGTGCCGGCCCAGAACACCGGTCCCAAGGCCGCCTCCGAGGTGAAGCCCGCGCCCACCCCCGAGGCCCCTGCGGCCTCCGAAGCCCCTGCGGAGCCGGTCGCCGAAGCGGAAGCGGAACCGGTCATCGGGACGGAGCCGGTCGACGGGGCGGAGAAGCCCGGGAGCCGCGAGGCCACGGAGACCACCGCGCTCGCGGAGACCACCGAGGCCGAAAAGAACCCCGCGGCCGAGGAGACCCCTGCGGCCGAGGAGACCCCCGCGCCGGCGAAGGCCGAGGAGCCCGCGGTCGTCGAGCCGGAGGTCCTCGCGGCCGCCATCACGATCGACCTGGACCCGGAGCCCGAGCCCGAGACCGAACCGGCACCCGCCCCGGCACCGACCGTCACCCCGCAGGCGCCGGAAGGCGACGCGGATTCGCAGCCGGAGACCACCGGGGCCCCGGACACCGCTGCGGCCGGAGCCGCCGAGCCCGGGACCGCTCCGAAGGCCGACGCCGCCGCGCAGGCCACCGAGGCGGCCCTCGACGCGATCATCATCGATTACGAACCCTCCGATGGGACTGCGGAGGGTTCCGAAGAGCCTGCGGAGGCTGCGGAGGGTTCCGAGGAGGCGGCGGAGGCGGCCGGGACGCCCGCCCCGGAGCAGGCGTCCCCGGAAGCCGCAGCCGCCCCGGGCCCCGAGGCCGTCCCGGCACCGGTGTCCTCCCCGCGAATCGCAGCCGCCCCGGCCGCCGCCACCACGGCCAGGCCCGCCACCTCGCTCGCCCGCGTGAAGTCCCGCGCCCCCGGCCTGGTCGCCCCGTACAAGTCCGCGCAGGCCGCCCTCAAGGCGCAGGGACTGACCGGGCTGCGGGCCTCCGTCTACCTGGTGCTCGACCGCTCCGGCTCCATGCGGCCTTACTACAAGGACGGCAGCGCCCAGCACCTCGGTGACCGCACGCTGGCCCTCGCCGCGCACCTGGACGAGAACGCCTCGGTCTCCGTGGTCTTCTTCTCCACCGACGTCGACGGCACCGGCACCCTCGGGCTCGACAGCCACGAGGGCCGTATCGACGGGCTGCACGCCGGACTGGGCCGCCTCGGGCGGACCCACTACCACCGTGCCGTCGAAGAGGTCGTCGCCCACTACGAGAAGTCCGGCGCCACCGGCCCCGCGCTGGTCGTCTTCCAGACGGACGGCCCGCCGGACGCCAAGGTCGCGGCCAAGCAGGCGCTGACCGAGGCCGCCCGGCTGCCGCTCTACTTCCAGTTCGTCGCGTTCGGCGACCCCGACGCCAAGGGCTTCGACTTCCTGCGGAAGCTGGACGCCGACCACGCCGGCTTCTTCCACGCGGGCCCCGCGCCGGCCTCGATCCCGGACGCCACGTTCTACCGCGAGATCCTCACCGGACTGCCCGCCTGGATCGCGGGCCGCTCCGGCGGCTCGGCGGGCTGACCTCCGTACCGTCGCGCACCGCGCTCCATCGCTCCACCGCTCCACCGCACGTCACGGCGGGCCCGGGTCACCGGGCCCGCCGTCCGCGTCCCGGACCCGGGGGCGGTCACCGGCGCGGGTTCCGGGCGGGAGCGAGGTACCAGGAGTCGGGGGAACCTCCTGCGGACCGTTAGGATTTTGACCATGGCGGCCACTGGATCCGAGAAGCAGGGAGAGACGTCGTTCTACGTCTCCACCCCCATTTACTACGTCAACGACGCTCCTCACCTGGGCCACGCCTACACGACCGTCGCAGGCGACGTGCTCACGCGCTGGCACCGCCAGCGCGGCGAGAAGGTGTGGTACCTCACCGGCACGGACGAGCACGGTCAGAAGATCATGCGCACGGCCGATCAGCACGGCGTCACCCCGCAGGCCTGGTGCGACAAGCTCGTCGAAGAGGCGTGGAAGCCCCTCTGGGAGCACCTCGACATCGCGAACGACGACTTCATCCGCACCACGGAGAAGCGCCACACCGACCGGGTGCAGGAGTTCGTCCAGGACCTGTACGACAAGGACGAGATCTACAAGGGTGGGTACGAAGGCCCGTACTGCGTGGGCTGCGAGGAGTACAAGCTCCCGGGGGACCTCATCCAGGCCGAGGACGGCACGCCCCTGTGCCCGATCCACAAGAAGCCGGTGGAGATCCTCAAGGAGGAGAACTACTTCTTCAAGCTGAGCGCGTACGGCCCGAAGCTGCTGGAGTTCTACGAGGCCAACCCCGGCTTCATCCAGCCGGAGTCCGCCCGCAACGAGGTCGTCAACTTCGTCAAGCAGGGACTCCAGGACCTTTCGATCTCCCGCTCGACCTTCGACTGGGGCGTCCCGGTGCCGTGGGACGAGAAGCACGTCATCTACGTGTGGGTCGACGCGCTGCTCAACTACGCGACGGCGGTCGGTTACGGCGCCAACCAGGAGAAGTTCGACGGGACCTTCCCGGCCGACGTCCACCTGGTCGGCAAGGACATCCTCCGCTTCCACGCGGTGATCTGGCCCGCCATGCTGATGGCCCAGGGCCTCCCGCTGCCGGGCCGGATCGCGGCCAACGGCTGGCTGATGGTCGGCGGCGAGAAGATGTCGAAGTCGAACCTGACCGGCATCAAGCCGCAGGACCTCACCTCGCACTTCGGTGTGGACGCCTACCGCTGGTACTTCCTGCGCGCCATCGCCTTCGGCAGCGACGGCTCCTTCTCGTGGGAGGACTTCTCGGCGCGCTACACCTCCGAGCTGGCCAACGACTACGGCAACCTCGCCTCCCGCGTCGCCGCGATGATCGGCAAGTACTTCGGCGGCACGCTGCCCGGGGCCACCGCCGCGGGGGACGCCGAGCAGGCGGTCCAGGACGGTCTGGCGAAGGCGGTCGCCGCAGCGGACCTGAAGATCGGCGAGGAGCTCGACTTCCAGGCCGGCATCCTGGCCATCTTCGACTTCGTGAAGCAGGTCAACGGCTACATCACGGAGCAGGAGCCGTGGAAGGTGGCCAAGGACGGCTCGCCCGAGGGGCAGGCCCGTCTCGCGACGATCCTGTACACGGCGTCCGAGGCGCTGCGGGGTGTCGCGGTGCTGCTGAACCCGGTGATGCCGGAGACCTCGCAGAAGCTGTGGGAGTCGCTCGGTGCCGAGCCCTCGCTGGGCGCCCTCGCCGACCAGCGCGTTCAGGACGCGGGCACCTGGGGCCGGCTGCCCGCCGGCGTCACGGTCACCAAGGGCGCGGTGCTCTTCCCGCGCCTGGAGGAGAAGCCGGCCGCGTAGTCGTACGCCCGCGGACCGGCCCCGGCCGGAGTCCGCGGACCGACCCGGAAGGGCGGGACCCCCGTGGCCCCGCCCTTCCGGCGTACCCGCCCTCGCGGCAGCAGGTCCGCAGGGGCCGTCAGCGCGCCAGCGAGGCCTTGTCGCCCATCACGACGACCGGCTTCTTCGCCGGGTCGAGCGTGCGCAGCAACTCCTTCATCCGCTCCTCCGAGACGGAGACACACCCCTGGGTCGGGCCGCCGTGGTCCACGTGGATCCAGATGCCGCCGCCCCGGTCCTCGCCGAGCGGCCGCTCGTGGTCGATCGGGCTGACGCCTTCGACGCGGTTGTAGTTGATGGCCACGACGTAGTCGAAGGAGCCCTCCAGGGGTTCGCCGAAGAACCCGTCGCCCTCCACCGCGAAGTACTCCTCCTCGTCGTACGGGAGCCGGCTGCCGGGATCGGGCAGTCTGCCGCCCGCGTCGGTGAGGCCGAAGACGCCCACCGGGGACCGGAGATCGCCGGTGGAGTGCTCGGCGGTCCACCCCTCCATGCCGTTGTGGGCGGCCCACGGCTCGGTGGCGGGTGTCCAGCCCCGGTCCGGGGCTTCGCGGACGTACAGGACGGCGGTGGACTCGTTGGAGTCCGCGTTCCGGCCGGTCACGACGAACGCCTGCCGGGTGTCGGCCGGGATCTCCGCCAGGGTCTCCGGCCCCAGCCCCGGGATCGCCGTCGGGAGCACGGAAGGAACGGACAGGGCGGACGGGGCGGACGGGGCGGACGGGGCGGACGGGGCGGACGGGGCCGGCGACCCGGGAACGACGGGCCGGGCGGCGGCCGGGGCGGAGGGAGCGGGAGGAGCGGCGGGCGCGGCGGACCGGGCGAGGACACCGACGGAGCCCTGGCCGCCTTCACCGTCCGACCCGGCCACCTCCGCTCCCTTCGGCACGGGCCCGGAGGAGGCGGGTGCGCCGCAGCCGGTGAGCACCAGGAAGAGAGCGAGAAAGGGCGCGAGGAGGGGCACGACGAGCAGGTGCGGTCGGCAACGACCAGCGGATGGGGCGGTCGCGGCGGAGACGCCACCCCGGCGCCGGAGAGCGCCCGGGCCCCGGACGAGGCGCCGGTGGGAGGAGACGGACGGCGGGAGGGAGACGCGCGGACGGTGGGAGACGGACACGGGGCGGGCTCCTGAGTGGTTCTGACTGACTTCCTCTCAGGAGCCACTCTTCGCCGCCTCCGCCGCTCCCGAATCCGGGCGGGGGCCATCCGGCGGTACACCCGCCCGCCGGTCGGCCGCCGGCGGCACGGCGTCCCGTCCGGCGAGCTTCACCGGCACCCCGTAACGACGCAACAGCCCCCGATCGGCGGATCGGGGGCTGTTTCACGTGAAACGTACGGAGCCGGGGCCCCGAGCGGCCGACGCGGTGCCCTTGCGAGCTGCTCCGCCGGGCGCGGTACCGCCCGAGCTGCTCCGCCGGGGGTACCGCCCGAGCGGCTCCGCCGGGTGCGGTACCGCCCGAGCGGCTACGCCCCCGCGCGGCGCGGGCGGAGGCGCCCGCCACGCGACCCGAGCCGGAACCGCAGCCGCACCGGCCCTCGGGGGCGCCGTGGCGCCCTTACTTCTCCGTCTTCTCCGCGGCGGAGGACTCGGCCTTGGCAGCCTCGCCCTTCGACGTGGCGACGGGCTTGCGGAGCTGGATGTTGAGCTCGCGCAGACGCGCCTCGTCCAGCACGGTCGGGGCGCCCATCATCAGGTCCTGGGCGTTGCCGTTGAGCGGGAAGGCGATCGTCTCGCGGATGTTCGGCTCGTCGGCGAGCAGCATCACGATGCGGTCCACGCCCGGGGCGATGCCGCCGTGCGGCGGGGCACCGAGGCGGAAGGCGCGCAGCATGCCCGCGAACTCCTGCTCGACGGTCTCGCGGTCGTAACCGGCGATCTCGAAGGCCCTGAGCATCAGCTCGGGCTCGTGGTTGCGGATCGCGCCGGAGGACAGCTCGATGCCGTTGCAGACGATGTCGTACTGCCAGGCCAGGATGTCCAGCGGGTCCTTCGTCTCCAGGTCCTCCAGGCCGCCCTGGGGCATCGAGAAGGGGTTGTGCGAGAAGTCGATCTTGCCGGTCTCCTCGTCCTTCTCGTACATCGGGAAGTCGACGATCCAGCAGAACCGGAAGACGCCCTCCTCGAAGTGGCCGGAGCGCTTGGCGGCCTCGACGCGGACGGCCGACATGATCTTGGAGACCTCGTCGAACTCTCCGGCGCCGAAGAAGATCGCGTGGCCGGGAACGAGCGAGAGGCGCTCGGTGAGCGTCTTGACGTCCGTCTCGGTGAGGAACTTGGCGATCGGACCGGCCAGCGTGCCGTCCTCACCCACGCGCACCCAGGCGAGGCCCTTGGCGCCGTGCTCGACGGCGTACTCACCGAGGCCGTCGAAGAACTTGCGGGACTGTCCGGCGGTGTCCGGGACGGGGAGCGCGCGCACGTGCTTCCCGGCGAACGCCTTGAACCCGGAGTCGGCGAAGACGTCCGAGATGTCGACGAGCTCCAGCTTGGCCCGCAGGTCGGGCTTGTCGTTGCCGTACTTCAGCATCGACTCGCGGAACGGGATGCGCGGGAACGGGGAGGTGACCTCGCGGCCGTTGCCGAACTCGGTGAAGAGCTCGGTCATCAGCTTCTCGATCGGCTGGAAGACGTCTTCCTGCTCGACGAAGGACATCTCGACGTCGAGCTGGTAGAACTCGCCCGGCGAGCGGTCGGCGCGGGCGTCCTCGTCGCGGAAGCAGGGCGCGATCTGGAAGTAGCGGTCGAAGCCGGAGATCATCAGCAGCTGCTTGAACTGCTGGGGGGCCTGCGGCAGCGCGTAGAACTTGCCCGGGTTGAGACGCGACGGCACGACGAAGTCACGGGCGCCCTCGGGGGAGGTCGCGGTGAGGATCGGGGTCGCCATCTCGTTGAAGCCGAGAGCCACCATCTTCGAGCGGATGGCGGCGATCACGGCCGAGCGCAGCATGATGTTGCGGTGCATGCGCTCGCGGCGCAGGTCGAGGAAGCGGTACTCCAGACGGCGCTCCTCGTTCACCCCGTCCTCGGTGTTGATCGTGAAGGGCAGCGGGGCCGCCTCGCCGAGCACCTCGACCGCGGTGACCTCGATCTCGATCTCACCGGTCGGGAGCTCCGGGTTCACGTTCTCGGTGCCGCGCGCGGAGACCTTGCCGTCGATCCGGACGACGGTCTCCTTGGTCAGCTTCGAGAGCGCCTCGTTCCCCGGGGTGCCGGGGCGGGCGACGAGCTGGACCAGGCCGTAGTGGTCGCGGAGATCGATGAAGAGGATGCCGCCCAGGTCTCGGCGATTGTGCAGCCAGCCGCTCAGCCGGACGTCGGTGCCGACGTCAGAGGCGCGGAGCTCGCCGCAGGTGTGGGACCTGTACCGATGCATCGTCGTTCATCCAGTCTTCGCGGTTGGGGGTCTGTGAGCCACCCCAGGCTACCGCCCGGAACCCGGCCTCCTCGTTGCCCCGACCACTTCGAGGTCATCCGGAGGCCCTGACTGCCGCCGCGTGCCCGGTGAGGGCGCTCCCCGGGTCCGGTCCGCCCCGGCGGGCGGCGGTCCCCACGGTGGCGTAGGCGGAACGCATCTTCCTAAAGTGGGGCAATGCGTACCGAGGACATCCTGGCGGCCATCGAAACGGGGCTGTGGCGCTGGGACACCGCGGACGGGACGGTCCTGCTCGACGCGGAGGCCGCCCGTCTCCTCGACATGCCCGGGAGCGGGATCTACCGGGAGTCCGTCGTACGCGCCCGCTACCACCCGGCCGACTGGAACGAGGTCCGCTCGGTCGTCACCCTGGCGGTCTCCGAGGACACCCTGGCGGAATCCCGGCTCCGGATCGTCGACGAGGACGGCAGGGTGCTCCGTACCGTGCGGGCACGGGCCCGGCCCTACAAGCCCACGGGCGCGGCCACCGACGAGTTCGTCCTCTGGGGCACGCTCCAGGAGGTCGCGGAGCCCATCCCCGGCGTCTCGTCCGCACAGACGCCCGTCACCGGCGACTGGCGGCGCTCCCGCGAGGCGTTCCTGCTGGACGCGGGGCGGGCACTGGTCGAGGCCCGGTCCACGGAGGAGGTCCTGCGGGTCGCCGGTTCGCTCTCCATGCCCGGCTTCTCGCCGGACGGGCTGGCGGTCTTCGGCATCGAGGGGGACCGGCTGACCGTCGTGGGCCATCACGGCCACGGCGACGGCGACGAGGAGCCCTTCGCCGACATGCCGCTCCAGACCGCCTACCCCGCGGCGGAGGTCGCCCGCACCGGCCGGTCGATCTACCTGTCGTCACCGGAGGAGTACGCCCGGCGCTTCCCGCTCACCTGGCCACTCGCCCGCAACTTCGGCCGGCGGTCCTGGGCCTTCCTGCCCCTGGTCGTCTCCGGACGGACCATGGGCGCCTGGATGGCCGGGTTCCGCGAGGCCGTGAGCTTCTCCCCGGACGAGCGGGCCGTGCTCACCACCGTGGCGAGGATGCTCGCCCAGGCCCTCGACCGCGCCGGGGCGGCGGAGTCCGAGCGGGAGCTCTCCCTTGGGCTCCAGCGGGCAATGATGCCCTCGCTGGGCATGCGCGTCCCCGGCATCACCGTGGCGGCCCGCTACATCCCCACCGGCGGAGGCCTCCAGGTCGGCGGCGACTGGTACGACATGATCGCGCTGCCCAACGGCCGGGTCGCGCTCGTCATCGGCGACGTGCAGGGCCACGACGTGCGCGCGGCCGGGCTGATGGGCCAGCTCCGCATCGCCCTGCGCGCCTACGCCTCCGAGGGCCACCGCCCGGACGCGGTGCTCGCCCGCGCCTCCCGCTTCCTGGCCGGGCTGACCAAGGCGTACGAGTACGACGGCGACGGCGACGAATCCAGCGCCCCGCGCTTCGCGACCTGCCTCTACGCCGAGGCCGACCCGGCCAACGGCACCCTCGACATCGCCCGCGCCGGCCACCCCGACCCCGTGGTGATCAGCGCCGACGGCACCGCCGTCATCCGGCAGACGCAGGGCGGACTGCCGCTGGGCATCGAGACCGACGCCGACTACCCGACGACCCAGGTGGTGCTGGAACCCGGCGAGACGATGATGCTCTGCACCGACGGGCTCATCGAGACCGGCGGACACGACCTCGCGACCGGCTGGGAGCGGCTGCGCCCCATTCTGGAGACGCCCGGAGCCGATCCGGAGACCCTCGCCGAGGCGCTCCTGGAGACGGTCCACGGACCCACCTCGCACTACACGACGGGCCCCCTCCCGGAGCGCCACGAGGACGACATCGCGCTGCTGGTAATCCGCCGAGACACCCCCGCCACCGAGGCGAAGTCCCCGCCGCGCCGTGCCGCGGTGACCATCGCGCAGGCCGAGCCGGAGCGGATCGCCGTCGCCCGGCAGCTGCTGCGCGAGCTGCTGCACGACTGGGCCGACGACGAGCAGGTCGACTCCGCCGTGCTGATGCTCTCGGAGATGGCCACCAACGTGCTGGTGCACACGGACGGCGACGCGCTGATGGTGGCCGAGGTGACCGGCGAGCACGGCGAGCGGCGGCTGCGGGTCGAGGTCGCGGACGGCAGCGATGAGCTCCCGCACAAGCGCCGTCCGGGCGAGATGGCCTCCAGCGGACGCGGGCTGGTCCTGATGGAGATGCTGGCGGACACCTGGGGGGTCGACCCGCGCGGAGCGGGCAAGTCGATCTGGTTCGAGCTGTACGAGTCCGCCGAGCCCGAGGAGCTCACGTCGCCCCCGCTCCCGTTCGAGCGGATCTGACCGGACCGCGCCGCGCTCAGGCCAGTACGACCGAGAAACTGTCCAGGGTGACCCAGGTGATGGCGTTGGCCGCCGTCGCGCCGAGCACGGTGACGCGGCCCGAGGTGCTGATCTCGACCACGCAGGCGTTGACGCCGGCCTTGTTGTTGCGCGGGCACACCCCCCGGGAGGTCTTCGGCACCGCGAGGGTGGCGGGGACCGCGCCCAGCGCGGCCTCCGCGGTGAGGGCGCAGACGACGCCGCCGCGCAGCTGGAGGAAGTCCGTGCCGGCGATCCTGACGACGCGGGCGGCCGGGACCTCGGCGGAGGCGGTGACGTCCGGGGCCAGCACGAGCGGCGCCCAGGGGTGGACCAGATTGACGCCGACGCCCCGGACGGGGGTGGCAGCGCCGGCGGGGGCGGCGAGCAGGGGTGCGCCGACGGCCGCCGCGGGGGCGGTGACGGCCGCGGTCAGCAGGGCACGACGACTGGGGGTGCTCAGCGGCATGAGGGGTCCTCGGGTGACGTGGGGGCGGGGGAAAGGGGAGGTGGAGCGCGGAGGTCGTGGGGGTCTCGTCAGCGCCAGGCGACCGAGAAGCCGTTCAGGTCGACCCGTTCGACCGGGTGGTCCGGGGTCGCCCCGTACACCGTGAGTCCGCCGTCGGGCGTGGCGTCCATCCGGCACACGCAGCGGCCGGCCAGGCCGTCGCGGGGAACCTCGGCCCGGACGGTGCGGCTCGGTGTCAGGGCAGGCGGGAGCAGCGCGATCCGGGTGTCCCGGGTGAGGGTCCCCCCGAGGACGCCGCGCAGTTGGAGCGAGGTGGTCCCGGCGATGTCCACCAGGCGTCCGCGCGGGCGCCCGGTGCCGTCCCGCGGGGTGATCCCCGGGGCGGGGGTGAGCGCGGTCCAGTCGGCCAGCACCTTCACCCCCTGCACGGGCGCCTCCGTGGAGAGGAAGCAGATGGTGACCTCGCGCGGTGTGGTGTGGCTGCCGCTGAACCCGAAGAGGAGCCGCGCCTCCCCGCCCGCCGGCTCGATGCACAGCCCTTCGGGCTCCCGGCGCTCCAGCCCCGGCACGGCGGTCATGAGCCGGGGCCCGGCGACCACGGAGCCGTCGGTCCAGGAGAGGGCGGTGATGTGGGTGTCGTCCACGTCCGGGTTGCCGGTGTACAGGTAGAGGTGGTCGCCGAGCGAGGCGAAGCCCTGGAAGGTGTCGGCCAGGCGCGGCACCCGTGCGGCCGCGGGGTGCGCGACCGTGCGCAGCGGGATCCAGGTGACGTCACCGGTGTAGGGGTCGATCGGGTACTGGCTGAAGAGGTACCCCCGCGCGGTCAGGTACCGGACGGTGAGGCGCAGCAGGACCGGGTCCACGTTGGGCGCGACGAACCGGGCCCCCGGTGCCGGGGTGAAGGGCTCCGACAGCACGGACGAGCCCAGGGTGACCGTCTCTCCCGGGAGGTAGGGGAACCGGGCGACGCGCGTACCGAACTGCTCGAACAGCGGGCCGACCTCGGTCCAGAGGTAGGTCGTGCCGCCGATGTGCTGGGCACCGATCTGGTAGCCGTGGCCGAAGCCGTCGCAGTGCATGTGGTCGAGCGCCCTGCCGGTGGCGCGGTCCATGCGGTAGACGCAGAGGTTGCCGTTGGCCGGGGCGTCGCGGATCTGCACGACGAAGAGGTCGTGGGTCACCGGGTCGACGGCCATCGACTGGGGCGCCCGGGTGTGCTTCTCGTGGTTGAGCGGCGTGCCGCTGAGGACGCGGCCCCAGGGGCCGGCCAGGTCGATGAGATCCATTACCGCCACGGACGAAGTCCCCTCCCCGCGGGTCCGTGGGTGGACCGCGCGCGGGGAGCGTACGTGCAGCGGGCCGCTCCGCCCGCGCGGCCCGCCGTACGCGCCGAGGAGCCACCCTCACGGGGTGTCGGGAGCCGCGTTCCGGGCCCGCAGCTCCTCGATCACGCCGAAGGCCGCCGCGCTGAGCGGGACGGCGAGCAGCATGCCGAGGATGCCGGCGACGCTCGCGCCGGCGGTCAGCACGATCAGGATGACGGCCGGGTGCAGCCGCACGGTGCGGCTCTGGATCATCGGCTGGAGCACGTGGCCCTCCAGCAGCTGGACCGCGACGACGATGCCGAGTACCCAGAGGGCGATGACGAACCCCCGGTCGGCGAGTGCCACCAGGACGGCCACCGCGCCGGAGAGGAAGGCCCCCAGGTAGGGGATGTAGGCGCCGACGAAGACCAGCGCGCCCAGCCCGACGGCGCCGGGCACCCCCACGATCAGCAGTCCGACGGTGATGCAGAGGGCGTCGATCAGCGCGATGAAGGTGGTGCCGCGCATGAAGCCCTCGACCGCCCCGAAGGCCCGGCGCCCCATCGCCTCGACGAGGTCGCCCGCACCGCGCGGCGCGAGGGAGTGGGCGAGCCGTACGGCCCGGTCGGAGTCGCGCAGGAAGAAGAAGGTGAGGAGCAGCGCGAGGACGGCGGTCGCGGCCAGGGTGCCGATCAGGCTCAGGCCGGTGATGACACCGCCGGCCGCGGTGGCGCCGAACTTCTCGACGAGGGTCCTGGCGTTGCCGGCGAGGTTGTCCACGGACGCCCGGTCGCCCAGGTCGAAGTGGTCGATCACCCACTGGCCGGCGTCCTTGAGCGAGGAGACGATGTGACCGCCGTTGTCGATGAGCGCGGTGACGACGATGTACCCGGCACCGCCGACGACCGCGACCAACAGGGCGCAGGTCAGGCCGGCGGAGAGGGAGCGCTGCACGTGGCGGGCGGTCAGCCAGCGGTGGACCGGGCCGAGCAGCGCCGTACCGAGCAGGGCGAGCAGGACGGGGGTGACGGCGGTCTTGAGGTAGACGGACAGCCAGACGACGACGGCGGCGACCCCGGTGACGAGCAGCAGGACACCGCACCAGGCGGCCGTCCGCCGGGCGGCGTCGGGCAGGAGGGGTTTCTGGTTCGGCACTCCACCACCCGATCACGGGGCGGGCGGATACGGCGTCCGGGCCCGCGACGCGTACGGGTGACGGATCGCCACCCGTACGCCGCCGGTCACATGCCGTGGACCGCCGGGACGGAGCCGAGACGGCCGGCCTGGAAGTCCTCGAAGGCCTTCTTCAGTTCGGCCTGGCTGTTCATGACGAACGGCCCGTAGTGCGCCATCGGTTCGCGGATGGGGCGCCCGCCGAGGAGGACGACCTCCAGGTCGGGGGTGTGCCCGTCCTGCTGCTCGTCCGCGCGGACGGTCAGCGAGGAACCGGCGCCGAAGACGGCCGTCTGTCCCAGGTGGACGGGGCGCCGCTCGGCGCCCGCGGTGCCGCGGCCGGCGAGCACGTACGCGAGGCCGTTGAAGTCCTCGCGCCACGGCAGGGTCACCTCGGCGCCCGGGCGGATGGTCGCGTGGATCATCGTGATGGGGGTGTGGGTGATGCCGGGGCCCTCGTGCCCGTCGAGCTCACCGGCGATGACGCGGAGCAGCGCGCCGCCGTCCGGGGAGGCGAGGAGCTGGACCTGGCCGCCGCGGATGTCCTGGTAGCGGGGGTCCATCATCTTGTGGCTCTTGGGCAGGTTCACCCAGAGCTGGAGGCCGTGGAAGAGGCCGCCGGACATGACCAGCGACTCCGGCGGGGCCTCGATGTGCAGCAGGCCGGAGCCCGCCGTCATCCACTGGGTGTCGCCGTTCTCGATGGTGCCGCCGCCACCGTTGGAGTCCTGGTGGATGAAGCTGCCGTCGATCAGGTACGTCACGGTCTCGAAGCCGCGGTGCGGGTGCCAGGGGGTTCCCTTGGGCTCACCGGCCGCGTACTCCACCTCACCCATCTGGTCCATCATGATGAACGGGTCGAGGTGCTTGTAGTTGATCCCGGCGAACGCGCGTCGCACCGGGAATCCCTCGCCCTCGAAGCCCGTCGGCGCGGTGGTGACCGCGAGGACGGGACGGGCGACGGCGTCGCCCGAGGCGGCCACCTTGGGCAGGGTCAGCGGGTTTTCTACGGTCACTGCGGGCATGGGAGCCACCTCCGGGCGGGATCTGCTTCCAATTTAGTTGAACAGTGAACATCTTGCAAGGCGTCGCGCATTCCCGGCGGGGCGCGAGGGGCGCGGCGGAGCGGCGGGGCCCGCCGAGGCGTACGCGAGGAAGGCCCGCACCGTGCCGGTGCGGGCCCTGGGGACGGGCGAGGGGCGGGCGCGTCAGCCGTACATGCGCCGCATGGCGAAGTCGACCATCTGCTCGACCGCCTTGGCGTCGAAGACCATCCGGTGGTCGCCCTCCATGTCGAGGACGAAGCCGTACCCGGTCGGGAGCAGGTCGATCACCTCGGCGCCGGTGATCACGAAGTACTTCGACTCCTTGCCCGCGTACCGGCGCAGCTCCTTGAGGGTGCTGAACATCGGGATCACCGGCTGCTGGGTGTTGTGCAGCGCGAGGAAGCCCGGGCCGTCGCCGCGCGGGCAGTACACCTTCGAGGTCGCGAAGATCTGCTGGAAGTCCTCCGCCGCGAGCGTGCCGGTGGTGAAGGCCCGTACCGCGTCCGCCAGGGAGGGTGGCGAGGGCTCGGGATAGAGCGGCTGCTCGGCATAGCCGCCGCCCATCTGCCCCATCTGACCCATCTGCTGCTGTGCACCCGGGTTCTGGTCGTAGCCGTACATGCCCCAAAGAGTAATCGGACACATCTCCGGCTCCAGGGGTTGCGCCTTATTACTCACGGGTAGCATCATCGGAGAGGTCCGCCCGACCGCGTCATGCCGCGGGCCGGTCCCTCCGCACAGCCCGTCGCCCGACCGCATCACTCCCCGGGGCGCTGCGCGTCACCGCTATTGATTACGGAGCCTTCCCATGGGGCACTACAAGTCGAATCTCCGCGACATCGAGTTCAACCTCTTCGAGGTGCTCGGGCGCGACAAGCTGTACGGCACCGGACCGTTCGCGGAGATGGACGTCGAGACCGCGAAGAGCATCCTCGACGAGGTCACCCGCCTCGCGGAGAACGAGCTCGCCGCCTCCTACACCGACGCCGACCGCACCCCGCCGGTCTTCGACCCCGCGACCCACACCGCACCGGTCCCGGAGACCTTCAAGCGGTCGTACCAGGCGTTCATGGACTCCGAGTACTGGCGCCTGGGCCTCCCGGAGGAGATCGGCGGCACCACCTCCCCGCGCTCCCTGATCTGGGGCTACGCGGAGCTGCTGCTCGGCGCGAACCCGGCCGTCTGGATGTACTCCTCCGGGCCCGCGTTCGCCGGCATCCTGCACGCCGAGGGCAACGACGCGCAGAAGAAGATCGCGGAGATCGCCGTCGAGAAGCAGTGGGGCTCGACGATGGTGCTGACCGAGCCGGACGCCGGTTCGGACGTCGGCGCCGGCCGTACCAAGGCGGTCCAGCAGGCCGACGGCTCCTGGCACATCACGGGCGTGAAGCGCTTCATCACGTCCGGCGAGCACGACATGTCGGAGAACATCCTCCACTACGTGCTGGCCCGCCCCGAGGGCGCCGGACCGGGCACCAAGGGCCTCTCGCTCTTCCTCGTCCCGAAGTACCACTTCGACTGGCAGACCGGTGAGCTGGGCGAGCGCAACGGCGTCTACGCCACGAACGTCGAGCACAAGATGGGCCTCAAGGCCTCCAACACCTGCGAGATGACCTTCGGCGACCAGCACCCCGCGCAGGGCTGGCTGATCGGCGACAAGCACGACGGCATCCGCCAGATGTTCATGATCATCGAGTTCGCCCGGATGATGGTCGGCACGAAGGCCATCGCCACCCTCTCCACCGGCTACCTCAACGCGCTGGAGTACGCCAAGGAGCGCGTCCAGGGCTCGGACCTGTCGCAGTTCATGGACAAGACCGCCCCCAAGGTCACCATCACGCACCACCCCGACGTGCGCCGCTCCCTCATGACGCAGAAGGCGTACGCCGAGGGCATGCGCTCCCTGGTGCTGTACACCGCCTCCGTCCAGGACGCGATCCAGGTCGAGGAGGCCGCCGGCGGGGACGCCAAGGCGCTGCACGGCCTCAACGACCTGCTGCTGCCGATCGTGAAGGGCTACGGCTCCGAGCGCTCCTACGAGCAGCTCGCGCAGTCGCTGCAGACCTTCGGCGGCTCCGGGTACCTCCAGGAGTACCCGATCGAGCAGTACATCCGCGACGCCAAGATCGACACCCTCTACGAGGGCACCACGGCCATCCAGGGCCAGGACTTCTTCTTCCGGAAGATCGTCCGCGACCAGGGCGCCTCCCTCAACACGCTCTCCGAGGAGATCAAGAAGTTCCTCGCCGGCGCCCAGGGCAACGACGAGCTGGCCCCCGCGCTGGACTCCCTCGCCAAGGCGGCCGTGGACCTGGAGGCGATCGTCGGCACGATGATCAACGACCTCACCGCGACCGGCGAGGACGTGAAGAGCATCTACAAGGTGGGGCTCAACACCACCCGCCTGCTGCTCGCCTCCGGCGACGTCGTCGTCGGCTACCTCCTCCTCAAGGGCGCATCGGTCGCCGCGGAGAAGCTGCCGACCGCCTCCGGCAAGGACATCGCCTTCTACCAGGGCAAGATCGCGGCCGCGAAGTTCTTCGCCGCCAACGTCCTGCCCGGCGTCTCGACCGAGCGCGTGCTGGCCGAGTCCGTCGACAACTCCCTGATGGAGCTGGACGAGGCCGCCTTCTAGGCGACGCGACCGGCGGACGCGGGTCCGCCCAGCCCGACGACCAGCGACGGCCCGCCCCCCTGCGGCGCACACCCGGGGGGGAGCGGGCCGCCGCCGTCCCACCCCCGCGGAACGGCGGGCCGGGCGGCGCGGCGGGACGACCGTGAATCCTCCGCAACAGGCGTCGTTACAGTGAAGAACATGAGTTCCTCCCACCACTTCGACAGGTCTCACACCGACGACCTGATGGCCTTCCTCGCCGCCAGCCCCTCGCCCTACCACGCCGTGGCCAACACCGCCGCCCTCCTGGAGAAGGCAGGGTTCCGGCAGGTCGAGGAGACAGCGGCCTGGGACGCGACGAGCGGCGGGAAGTACGTCCTGCGCGGCGGCGCCGTCATCGCCTGGTACGTCCCCGAAGGCGCCGCCCCCCACACCCCGTTCCGTATCGTCGGCGCCCACACCGACTCGCCCAACCTGCGGGTCAAGCCGCTGCCCGACACCGGGGCGCACGGCTGGCGCCAGGTCGCCGTGGAGATCTACGGCGGGACCCTGCTCAACACCTGGCTCGACCGGGACCTCGGCATCGCGGGACGGCTCTCGCTGCGCGACGGCACCGACGTGCTGACCTCGATCGACCGCCCGCTGCTGCGCGTCCCGCAGCTCGCCGTCCACCTGGACCGCGCGGCCAACACCGACGGCCTCAAGCTCGACCGCCAGAAGCACATGCAGCCGGTCTGGGGCCTGGGCCGGGTGGAGGAGGGCGATCTCGTCCGGTTCGTCGCCGAGGAAGCGGGGGTCGACCCGGAGGACGTGGCCGGCTGGGACCTGATGGCGCACGCCGTCGAGAAGCCCGCCTACCTGGGCCGCGACCGGGAGCTGGTGGCCGGCCCCCGGATGGACAACCTCCTCTCCGTGCACGCGGGCGCCGCCGCGCTCGCCGCCGTCGCCCGGCGGCACGCCTCCGAGGGCACCGCGCTCCCGTACATCCCCGTCCTCGCCGCCTTCGACCACGAGGAGAACGGCTCGCAGTCCGACACGGGCGCCGACGGCCCGCTGCTCGGCACGGTCATGGAGCGCTCCGTCTTCGCCCGGGGCGGCGGTTACGAGGACCGCGCCCGCGCCTTCGCCGGGACCGTCTGCGTCTCCTCCGACACCGGCCACGCGATCCACCCCAACTACGCGGAGCGCCACGACCCGACGCACCACCCGGTCGTCAACGGCGGGCCGATGCTGAAGGTCAACGTCAACATGCGGTACGCCACCGACGGCAGCGGCCGCGCCGTGTTCGCCGCCGCGTGCGAGCGGGCGGGCGTGCCGATGCAGACGTTCGTCTCCAACAACGCGATGCCGTGCGGCACGACGATCGGTCCGATCACCGCCGCGCGCCACGGAATCCAGACCGTGGACATCGGCGTGGCGATCCTGTCGATGCACAGTGCCCGCGAACTCTGCGGCTCCGACGACCCGTTCCTGCTGGCCAACGCCCTGACCGCCTTCCTGCGGGGCTGACGGCCGCCTCCGGGCCCCGGGCCCAACCTCCCTGACTGACATGGTTGTTGCCGGGCCGGGTACGCGATCCGTACACGGGCCGGAACCACCGGGCCGTCGAGGAGGCGGGAATCATGGGACTCGGAGGATGCATTCTCCTGATCGGTGCCGGAGCGGTACTGGCGTTCGCCACCGACTGGCAGATCGACACCGTCAACGTCGACCTGGTCGGCTGGATCATGATGCTCGTCGGCCTCATCGGCGTCTTCGCCTACATGAGCATCGCGCGGCGCCGCCGCATGATCGTGCCGCCCACCACCACGGTCGTCCCGAGCGCGGAGGACGAGAAGCGCTACCTGTGACGGGGGCGCCGGTGGAGCGGCGGCCGGTGCACCGGCCGCGGGAACGGCGAAGGGCGCGGAGAGGGTAGGACCTGCCTCTCCGCGCCCTCGTCGTGCCCGGACGGTCAGGCGTCGTCCATGCCCGCCAGCACCAGCGGCAGCCGGGCCACCCCGTCCGCCGTCACGACGACGGGTACGCCCCAGTCCTGCTGGTGGACGTGGCAGGCCGGGTACTCGTTCGCCGGGTCGTCGTCGCAGGACGCCGCCATCGCCGACACGTGCAGGATGCCCTCGGTGACCCCGTCCGCGAGCACCAGGTCGCGGAAGAGGTCCGTCCCCGCGCCCGACCCCCCGGCCAGCAGTTCCGGCGGGGTCGAGGAGACCAGCAGCCGGGTGGAGGGGCCGTACCGCAGGTCGAGCTTCTGACCCGCGGGCGCCTGGAAGACCACGTCGAGCCGGAGCTTCCCGGCCGCGATCCCGGTGGCCGCGCGCTGGGTGCGGTGCGCCCCGCCGTCCACCACGAGCGCCTCCTCGGGCAGCCGCAGCCGGGTCAGCCGGTGCCGCGCCGACTCCACGACCACCAGGTCCCCGTCGACCAGCACGGCGTCGCTCGGCTCCCGCAGATCGGTGGCGAGCGTGGTCACCTCGCCGCTCGCCGGGTCGAAGCGCCGCAGCGCGTTGTTGTACGTGTCCGAGACCGCCACCGAACCGTCCGGCAGCGCGGTGACCCCCAGCGGGTGCTGGAACAGCGCCTGCCCGGCGGCCCCGTCCCGGTGCCCGAAGTCGAAGAGCCCGGTGCCCACCGCCGTGGTCACCACGCCCTCCCGGTCGACGAAGCGCAGCGCCGAGGTCTCGGAGTCGGCGATCCACAGCCGCTCGCCGTCGGGGGAGACCGCGAGGCCGGAGGGCTGCGCGAACCACGCCTCGGCGGACGGACCGTCGACGAGACCCTCGTTGGTGGTGCCCGCGGCGACCTGGACGGTGCCGCTCGCGGGGTCGTACGTCCACAGCTGGTGCACGCCCGCCATGGCGATCCAGAGGCGGTCACCGAACCAGGCGACGTCCCACGGCGAGGAGAGGTTCACCTCGCGCGCCGAACCCGAGGTCGAGGAACCCTGCCACCACTGGTCACCGGTGCCGGCGAGCGTCACCGTACGGCCGGTGGTGAGGTCGAGGGCGCGCAGCGCGTGGTTGACGGTGTCCGCGACGGCGATCCGGCCGTCCGGCAGCACGGTGAGGCCCTGCGGCTCGCTGAACCGCACCTCGTCCCGCCCGCCGTCGGTGAAGCCGCGCTCGCCCGTGCCGTAGTGGCCGCGCACGGTCTCGCCGTCCGCCTCCAGCTCGACCAGGCGGTGCCGGGTGGTGTCCGAGACCAGGAAGCCGCCGTCCGGCAGGAGCAGCGCCTTGCCGGGGAAGCGCAGGTGGGTGGCGACCGGCTCGGGCGCGACGTACGGGCCGTCCCCGCGCCGCAGCGTGCCCTTCGCCGCGTGCTCGGCCTCCAGCTCGTCCACCAGCTTCGCGAGGGCGTGGGCGTGGCCCTCACCGGCGTGCTGGGCGACGACGTACCCCTCCGGGTCGACGACCACGAGGGTCGGCCAGGCGCGGACCGCGTACTGCTTCCACGTCGCGAGCTCCGGGTCGTCGAGCACCGGATGGTGCACCCCGTACCGCTCGACGGCGTCCACGACCGCCTGGTGCTCCGCCTCGTGCACGAACTTCGGCGAGTGCACGCCGATGATCACCACGGTGTCGCGGTGCTTCTCCTCCAGCTCGCGCAGCTCGTCGAGCACGTGCAGGCAGTTCACACAGCAGAAGGTCCAAAAATCGAGGACGACGATGCGTCCTCGCAGGTCAGCGAGGGTGTACTGCTGGCCGCCCGTGTTGAGCCAGCCGCCCTTGCCGATGAGCTCGGGGGCGCGGACACGGGCACGGTGGGGCGCGGGGGCGGGCGCCGGGACGGCATCGTTCATGCCTCAAGGGTGCCACCCGTGCACGGATGCCCGGCACGCGCGGGCGGTGCCCCGGTTCTGGCCGCTTCCGGCCGGAACCGCTCGCGTGCAGCGCTCCTCGGACACCTCCGGACGGGTACCGCGAAGGCCCGGTCGGTCCGGGACGGGTACGTCCCTCACCGGGTGGAACGCCGGCCGGGTGAGCGGGACGCCCGTCGGGCCGGCCCCGGCCGGGTCGGGCCCGGGGGCGCCGCGCGCCCCTCACGCATTCCGGGGCGGGCTCCGGGAACCTGTCTCCCATGAGACTTCTCGTACGCGAGCGACTGTTCGCCATCGGTGACGACTACTGGATCGAGGACACCGAGGGCCGCAAGGTGTTCCTCGTCGACGGCAAGGCCCTGCGGGTACGCGACACCTTCGAGCTGAAGGACGCGAACGGGCGGGTCCTCGTCGAACTGCGGCAGAAGCTGATCAGCATCCGCGACACGATGATCATCGAGCGGGACGGCGAGGAGCTGGCCCGGGTCAAGAAGAAGCGCCTGTCGCTGCTGCGGAACCACTACCGGGTGGTGATGGCGGACGGCACCGAACTCGACGTCAGCGGCAAGATCCTCGACCGCGAGTTCGCCGTCGACCACGACGGCGCGCTGCTGGCCCAGATCTCCCGGCGGTGGCTCAGCATCCGTGACACGTACGGCATCGACATCGTGCGTGAGGACGCGGACGCCTCGCTGCTGATCGCGGTGGCGGTGTGCGTGATCGTGCTGGCGGAGAAGGAGCACGAGTAGGGCGGCGGCTGAGGGACGGGGCGCGCAGAGGCGGGAGATACCGCGCGGCCGACCGACGACCGGTCGCACCGGAGCTCACCGCCAAAGTCGGGCCCCGCCCGACCCCTCACCCCACGGTCCCCGGCCGCTCCACCCCCAGCCGACGCCCCTTCAGCACCGGGAACCGCTCCCGGGTCTTCTCCACCTCCGCCGGGTCGAACTCGACGCGGAGGATCTCCTCCTCCGCCCCCGCCTCACCGAGGATCTCGCCCCAGGGGTCGACCACGAGGGTGTGGCCCGCCTGGGGGACGTCGGCGTGGGTGCCGGCGGTACCGACGGCGAGGACGTACGCCTGGTTCTCGACGGCGCGGGCCCGGGCGAGGAGGGTCCAGTGGGCCCGGCGGCGTTCGGGCCAGCCGGCGGGGACGACGAAGGTCTGGGCGCCCGCGTCGACCAGACCCCGGAAGAGCTCCGGGAAGCGGAGGTCGTAACAGGTGGCGAGCCCCAGGGTGGTGCCCGGGAGGGTGACGGTGACGAGCTCCTCGCCCGCGCCCATCAGGACCGCTTCGCCCTGGTCGAAGCCGAAGCGGTGGATCTTGCGGTAGGCGGCGACGCGCTCGCCCCGGGGGTCGAAGACGAGGGAGGTGTTGTAGAGGGTGCCGTCCTCGGCGCGTTCGACGAACGATCCGGCGTGCAGCCAGACGCCCGCCTCGGCCGCCGCGCGGGACATCACCTCGTGGGTGGGGCCTTCGAGGGGCTCGGCCTCCTCGGCGAACCGGGTGAAGGCGAAAGCGCCCACCGGCCAGAGTTCGGGGAGAACCACCAAGTCGGCCGGATTCGGACCTGACACCTCGCCGGCAACGAGGGAAGCCACCCGCGCCCTACGGTAATTGACGGGTTCATCCGGGTTTACCGCGATCTGGATGAGAGAGGCGCGCACACTACCACCGTCCTGGCATTCGAGCCGTCAAACCGGCCTACGATCGTCACACGAAAGCACTGCCGGGGTGCCTGCTCGCAGCGTAACTTGGAACTTTCCGAAGGAACGAACCTCCCACGCAGCTCGCCAGACAGCGCCGTCAGTGCCAGCCCGCCCGCCGCCAGCACTCCTGCACTCCAGCCCACGCACCGAAGAACCGCACGAGGGGTCCCGTGACCGTCCATCCCAGCCTCCAGACCTACGCCGATGCCTGGACCCACTCCATCGAGGCGATAACGGAGCTGGTGCTGCCGCTCGCCGAGGGGGACTGGAACCGCCGTACGCCGTGCCCCGCCTGGTCGGTGCGCGACATCGTGTCGCACATCATCGGCATGGAGTGCGAGCAGCTCGGCGACCCGCGCCCCATCCACACGCTGCCGCGCGACCTGTACCACGTGCGGAGCGACATGGCGCGGTACATGGAGATGCAGGTCGACGTACGGCGCCACCACACCTCGCCCGAGATGACCTCGGAGCTGGAATACACGATCATCCGCCGCTCCCGGCAGCTGCGGAACGAGTCGCGTGCCCCGGAGACGATGGTCCGGGCGCCGCTGGGGGCGGAGCAGACGCTCGAAGTGGCGCTGCACATGCGGGCCTTCGACGTGTGGGTGCACGAGCAGGACCTGCGCTGGGCCCTCGGGCAGCCCGGCAACCTCGACTCGCCGGGCGCCTTCGTCGTCCGCGACACCCTGCTCGAAGCCCTGCCGAAGGTCGTCGCCAAGGACGCGGGCGCCCCGGCGAACTCGGCGGTGGCACTCGACGTGCAGGGACCGATGGAGTTCCTCCGGACGATCCGGGTGGACGCGAACGGCCACGGGTCGATCGACGGGTCGCCCTCCCTGGGCCCCGACGTCACCCTGGCGATGGACTGGGAGACCTACTACCGGCTGGCCTGCGGGCGGGTACGCCCGTCGACCGTCGCGGACCGGATCAAGGTCGAGGGCGACGAGGACCTGGCGGCGGCGATCCTGCACCGCTTCGCCGTGACCCCGTAGGCCCGCGACTCCGTAGCCCGCGCCCCCGGGAGCCCGTCCCCCGCAGACCCGCAGGCCCGCCGCGGGACTCACGCCCACCGTGGCGGCGCTCGCCGGCTCCGGGACCAGCCGTCACACCGGTACGTGCACCGCTTCCACCCGGCTGATCACGTGGTGTTCGCGCTCCCGGGCGGCCGCCCGCTTCCGCAGCCGCAGGATCTGCACGGTGCCGAGCGCCTCCAGGAGGAACACCGAGGAGAACGCGATCGCGTAGTCGTCCCCGGTGGCGTCGAGCAGGACGCCGACCAGGAACAGCGTGGTCATCGAGGCGACGAAGCCGCCCATGTTGACGATGCCGGAGGCGGTGCCCTGGCGTTCGGGCGGGTTGGCGGGCCGCCCGAAGTCGAAGCCGATCATGGAGGCGGGACCGCAGGCGCCGAGCACCGCGCAGAGCGCGACCAGCAGCCACATCGGGGCGTCGCCCGGGTGGAAGACGGCCGCCGCCCAGAAGAGCGCGGTCGCCCCGACGGTGCCGAGGGCGAGCGGCAGCCGGGCCGCGTGGTGGCGGGCGATGATCTGCCCGTAGACCAGCCCCAGGGTCATGTTCGAGAGCACCACCAGGGTGAGCAGGCTGCCGGCCGTCCCCCGGCTCAGCCCCTGGTCCTCCACGAGGAAGGGCAGCCCCCACAGCAGCAGGAAGACCATGGCCGGGAACTGCGTGGTGAAGTGCACCCACATCCCGAGCCGGGTGCCGGGCTCCCGCCAGGAGGCGGCGATCTGACGGCGTACGTACGAGGCTCCGGCGTGCTCCACCGGCGGCGGCTCGTGACCCTCGGGGTGGTCCCTGAGGAAGAGCAGCAGCAGCACCAGCACCACGACACCCGCCAGCGAGCTGCCGACGAAGGTCGCCGTCCAGCCGAACCCGTGCAGGGCGCGGGCGATGAAGAGGGTGGAGACGAGGTTGCCCGCCATCCCGCAGAGGGCGGCGACCTGTCCGATCAGCGGCCCGCGCCGGGCGGGGAACCACCGGCTGCCGAGCCGCAGCACGCTGATGAAGGTCATGGCGTCGCCGAGGCCGAGCAGCGCACGGGAGGCGAGCGCGGTGCCGTACGACGGGGAGAGCGCGAAACCGAGCTGGCCGGCGGTGAAGAGGATCGCCCCGAAGGTGAGGACCCTCTTGGTGCCGAGCCGGTCGACCATCAGGCCGACGGGTATCTGCATCCCGGCGTAGACGAGCAGCTGGAGGATGGAGAAGGTCGACAGGGCGGAGGCGTTGATGTGGAACCGGTCCGCCGCGTCGAGCCCGGCGACCCCCAGGCTCGTACGGAAGATGATCGCGACGAAGTAGACGGCGACCCCGATGCCCCAGATCCGGGCGGCCCGGCTGCCGCCGGGCGGATCTCCGGGCAGGGAGAGGGTGGGTGCGGCTCCCGCACTCATCGGTCCTCACCCCGCACCAGCACCCTGACCCGGCCGACGTGACGCCGGACGACCCGTGCGGCCTCCTCGGCGTCGCCCGAGCGGATGGCGTCCAACAGCTCGCTGTGCTCGGTGATGTTGGCGGCGATCCGGTCGGGGTGCGCCTCCAGCACGGCCACCCCCATTCTCAACTGCCGGTCGCGTAGCTGGTCGTAGAGGCGGGAGAGGATCTGATTGCCGGCGTTGCGCACGATCTCGGCGTGGAAGCAGCGGTCGGCGACCGACACCGCGGCCAGGTCCCCGTCCCGGGCGAGGGCGCTCTGCTCGGCGAGCAGCTCGTCGAGCCGGGCGATCAGCCGCGGAGACGCCGGGACGGCCTTGCGGGCGGCGAACTCCTCGACGAGCAGGCGGGTTTCGACGACGTCGGCGATCTCCTGGGCGGAGACGGCGAGGACGAGTGCGCCCTTCTTGGGGTAGAGCTTGATCAGCCCTTCCACTTCGAGGCGGAGCAGCGCCTCGCGCACGGGCGTCCGGGAGACGCCGACCGCCACCGCGAGGTCGCCCTCGGTGAGGAGCGTCCCCCCTTCGTAACGGCGCTCCAGCACCGCCTCCTTGATGTGGGAGTAGACGCGTTCGGCGGCGGGAGGCGGTTTGGGCCCCGTCCGGCGGGCGGCGGGGGAAGCGGGAGGCGCGGCAGGCATGCACACAGCATAGATACAACAGATGCGCGAGGTGGAAGCCGTCCAAGATCCGGACGCCCCACCCCGTTCTCGTCACGCTCTCGTACCAGCCGATACCACCCGCCCCAGGAGTTACCGGACGGACCATTCCCGCGCGCTACGATGCACCGCTCCACAGGCGTCCAAACTCGCCCCGGCATCAGCACATCCAAGCGGCCGTCCCAGGAGTCTCACCATCAGCGGCTCCCATGGAGCCGCATTCCAGTGGCATTTGGAGCGTTTACCTTGAAAATCCGCATGACGGGCATTCGTCGCACCTCCGTCGCGGCCACCGTCACCCTGACGGCCGGTGCCGTCATCGCCGGTGGGGCGCTCGCCTCCACCGCGCAGGCGGCCACGATCCCCACGCCCACCGTCGTCGCGCCCGGCGGCTTCGTGATGAACAACGCCAACGCCGCGACGCTCTACTCCAAGGGCGCCGACACCCGCCGGCCGACCGGCTCCACCACCAAGATCATGACCGCCAAGGTGGTGCTGGCACAGAAGAACCTCAACCTGAACAGCACCGTCACGATCCAGAAGGCGTACAGCGACTACATCGTCGCCAAAGGCGCCTCCTCCGCGCACCTGATCGTCGGCGACAAGGTCACCGTGCGGCAGCTGCTGTACGGCCTGATGCTGCCGTCCGGCTGCGACGCCGCGTACGCGCTGGCCGACAAGTTCGGGGTCGGTACGACCCGCGCCGCCCGGGTGAAGTCCTTCCTCGGCAAGATGAACGCCGACGCGAAGACCCTCGGCCTGAAGAACACGCACTTCGACTCGTTCGACGGCATAAGCAATGGCTCGAACTACTCGACCCCGCGCGACCTGACGAAGATCGCCAGCAGTGCCATGAAGAACAGCACCTTCCGCGCCCTCGTCAAGACGACGTCGACGAAGCAGAAGGTGACCACGAAGAGCGGTGGCTACCGCTACATGTCGTGGACCAACACCAACAAGCTGCTGAGCAGTTACAGCGGCATGATCGGTGTCAAGACCGGTTCCGGCAGCAACGCGAAGTACTGCCTGGTCTTCGCCGCGACCCGCAACGGCAAGACGGTCATCGGCGCTGTCCTGGCGTCCACGTCCGAGGCGACGAGGACGACCGACGTGAAGAAGCTCCTGGACTACGGTTTCAAGAAGTAACCCGCACCACCGAAGGGGCCCGGACCGCGCGCGCTCCGCGCACCGGGCCCCTTCCCCTGTTCCGTCCCACCCGTTGTTCCGTCCCACCCGTCGACGACCCTTGTCCGAAAGGGCCTCCCACACGTGACCCCTCTCTCCCGCGTACGCCTGCGCACGGTCGCCGCCGTATCCGTCGCGGCGACCTCCTGCACGCTGCTCTCCGCCGTCGGCGCCACACCGGCGGCAGCGGCCGCGGTGGCCTGCAAGACCAACTACTTCACGCGCACCTACTACGCGAACACCACGTTCGCCGGTACGCCGAAGAAGACCGACTGCGACAACGCGATGGACCAGAACTGGGGCACCGACGCGCCCCTGCCCGGTCTGCCGAAGGACAACTTCGCCGTCCGGTACTCCGTCACCCGCGACTTCGGTTCCGGCGGGCCCTTCACCTTCGCCGCCTCGGCGCGCGACGGCGTCCGGGTCTACCTCGACGGCGTACGGAAGATCGACATCTGGAAGAACGGCTCGGCCACCGTGGCGAAGTCGGTCAACCTCACCGTCCCGTCCGGCAAACACACCCTGCGCGTGGACTACGTGAACTGGACCGGCGCCGCCAACGTGAAGTTCGCCTACGCGCCCCGCACCTCGGCGACGGTCGACAAGGTCGGGCCGCGCACCCCGACCGGTGTGAAGGCCGTCCACGACACCGCGTCCGGCAAGGTGAGGATGACCTATCCGGCGAGCGTGGAGATGGACCTGGCCGGCTACCGGATCTACCGCCGCCCGGCCGGCACCACCACGTACACCCTCGTCGCCTCGGGCGGAGCCACCGGCTACACCGGTCTCAACCCCGTGCCGGGCATCACCTATTACTACGAGGTCCGGGCCGTCGACAAGGCCGGCAACGTCTCCACCGGTTCGGCCGACGTCCCCGTGGTCTCGCCGCTCATGACCACGCCCACCGGCCTCGCGGCGACGGGCACGGACACCGGCATCACCGTGACCTGGAAGCCGGTGGCGGGCGCGACCCGCTACCTGCTGAACCGCAGCGGCGCCGGTACCGCCACCACCGTGTCGGTGACCGGCACCTCCTTCCACGACACCGCGGTCGCCCGGTCCGTCCCGTGGCAGTACCGCGTGGCCGCCGTGGACGGCGCGGGCCGCACCTCGGCCTACACCCCCGCGACCGACACCGCCGCCTCCGCACACCGCACGGTCGCCGCCCCGCACAGCCTGACGGCGGTCGCCGCCACGTCCTCCGTGACGCTCTCCTGGCTCCGGGCGACGACGGACGGCGCCGTCGCCGGGTACCACGTCTACCGCTCCACGAAGCTGCCCGTCGACACCGGGGCGGCGCCCGTCGCCGACGTCGTCTCCTCGACCCTTCTCGCGGACGGCAGCCGCCGGTTCACCTGGCGGGACGACCATCCGGTCGGCAGCACCACCTACCACTACGTGGTCAAGGCCTTCGACTCCACCGGCAAGGAGTCCGCGGCCGCGGCCGCCGTCAGCGCCACGACCCCCGAGGAGGACCTCACGCCCCCGGCGCCGGTCACCGGCCTGACCGCGGAGGCGACCGACTACGGCGTCGAGCTGCGCTGGAAGAACGGCGGGGAGTCCGACATCGTGCGCCAGCGGGTGCTGATCGGGGAACTGGTCACCGACGAGGAGGAAGGCGCCTCGGTCTGCTACGCGCTCACCTCCGCGTACGTCGGCCCCACCGTCGCCTCCTACCGGGACGTCCGGCTGCCCGACGGTGAGGAGCGCTGCTACTTCGTCGACGTCGAGGACGGCTCCGGCAACCACAGCATGGTGGACCCCGAGGCCAACCCCGTCGTGGTCGTCACCGAGCGGGACCTGACGCCCACCGTCGAGACCCCCGCGGGCTCCCCCGTCACCGTCACCGGCGAGGTCGGCGCCACCGGCGGCGTGCGGCTCACCTGGCAGCCGGTCACCGGCGCGACCGGCTACACCGTCGAGCGCTGGAACCCGGCCACCGGCGCCTACGCACCGGTACCGGACGCCGTGTCGCCGTACGCCGCCACCTCCGTCACCGACCGCACCGCCGCCGCGGGCACCACGCACTTCTACCGCGTGAGCGCCCTCTACGCGGACGGCCCCGCCTCGGTCCCGGGCACCGCCCAGGTGGTGCTCCCGCCGGCCGCGTGAGCTGATCACCGGAGGGCACGAGCGCCGGGCCCCGCGCGGAGGATCGCGCGGGGCCCGGCGCGTGCCCGCCCGGGCCGCACCGCTGCGCCCGGCCTTCGACCGGTCAGTCCCCGACCGCCCGGTCCGGGTCGTCCAGCGGGGTGTTCACCCGGAGCCAGCGGTAGCCGTACGGCTCCAGCGCGACGTCGAGCCGCCCGCCGGCCGCCGCCTTCACGCCGTCCCCGTCGGCCAGGTCGGTGAGCAGCCGGCCGCCCCGCAGCCCGGGGACCTCCAGGGTCGTGGTGAGCTGGCGGCCGGAGAAGTTGTGCACGGCCAGCACCGCCCCTTCCGGCAGCGAGCTCAGGTGCGCCAGTACGCCCGGCTCGTCGGTGTCGAGCACCTCGCAGTGGCCCCAGGCGAGTTCGGGTGCGTCGCGGTACCGCTCGATCAGGGCGCGCATCCGGGAGAACGGCGAGCCGGGGTCGCGCGTCTGGTCGTGCACGTTGACCCGCTTGGGGCCGAAGGCGCCCTCCACCACCGGGTTCGGCAGTTCGGCATCCTCCGCGCGGGTGAAGCCGCCGCCCTTGTCCGGCGTCCACTGCATGGGGGTCCGCACCGCCTGGCGGCCGGGTGCGGCGAGGTTCTCCCCCATCCCGATCTCCTCGCCGTAGAAGAGCACGGGGGTTCCCGGGAGGGTGAGCAGCAGGCTGTAGGCCAGTTCCACGCGGCGCTGGTCGCCGTCGACCATCGGCGGCAGCCTGCGGCGCAGCCCCCGGTCGTAGAGCTGCATGTCCTTCTCCGGGCCGAACGCGGCGAAGACCTCGGCGCGCTCGTCGTCGTCGAGCTTGTCGAGCGTCAGCTCGTCGTGGTTGCGGACGAAGGTCGCCCAGCGCGCGTCGCGCGGCGGCACCGGGCGCTCACGCAGCGCGGACGCCAGGGGCCCGGCGTCCTCCCGGGCCATCGACAGGTACATCTGCTGCATGCCGATGAAGTCGAAGCAGAGGGTCAGCTCGTCGCCCTCGCCGGCCTCGGCGCCGCCGAAGAACCGGGCGGTGTCCTCGTACGGCAGGTTCACCTCGCCCAGCAGGATCGCCTCGCCGTTGCGGCGGCCGAGGAAGGCCCGTAGGTCGGCGAGGTACGCGTGCGGGTCGGGGAGGTCGCCGGCGTCCGGCTGCCCGTCGGTCTCCAGCAGGAAGGGGACCGCGTCGACGCGGAAGCCGGACAGCCCGAGCTCCGTCCAGAAGCCCATGATCCGGGCTATCTCGTCCCGCACGGCCGGGTTGGCCACGTTGAGGTCGGGCTGCTGCTTGTAGAAGCGGTGCAGGTAGTACTGCTCGGTCGCCTCGTCGTACTCCCAGACGCTCTTCTCCTCGTCGGGGAAGACCACTCCCTGCGGCCCGTCCTCGGGCGGGGTGTCGCACCAGACGTACCAGTCGCGGTGGGCGGAGTCGCGGCTGGAGCGGGCGTCCAGGAACCAGGGGTGGTGGTCGGAGGTGTGGTTGACCACCAGGTCGGCGATGACCCGGATGCCCCGGTCACGGGCGGTCCGCACGAACTCGGTGAAGTCGCCGAGGGTGCCGAGCCGGGGGTCGACGCCGTAGAAGTCGGTGATGTCGTAACCGTCGTCGCGCTCCCGGGTCGGATAGAAGGGCATCAGCCACACGCAGGTGACGCCGAGGCGCACCAGGTGGTCGATCCGCTGGGTCAGTCCGGCGAAGTCACCGATTCCGTCGCCGTTGCCGTCCTGGTAGGTCTCCACGTCCAGGCAGTAGACGACGGCGTTCTTCCACCACACGTCGGAGGTACGGGTCAGCCTCATCGGTTCTCTCCCGCCACGGCCGGAGCGGGCGTGGTGACGTCGAGGCGCGGCAGCACCTTCTCGCCGAACGCGTCGATGAAACCGCTCTGTTCGACGCCCACGTGGTGCAGCATGACCGTGTCGAACCCGAGATCGGCGTACTCCTGCAGCCAGGCGGCGTGCTGACCGAGGTCGGCCGAGACGTTGACGCTCTCGGCGACCCGCTCGGGCGTGACGTGCTCGCTGACGCTGTCGAAGAGCTCGGCGGAGTCGAGGTCCCAGCTCGCGGGCGCCCCGTGCACGTTGGTGCGCCACTGCTCGTGCGCGAGGGCGAGCGCCTTGTCCGGGTCGGGGTCCCAGCTGAGGTGCGTCTGGAGGTGGAGCGGGCCGGTGCCGCCCGCCGAGCGGTAGGCGTCCACGATCCCCCGCAGCGTCGCGTGCGGGGCGTTGACGGTGATGAGGCCGTCCGCCCACTCGGCGCACCACCGCGCGGTCTCCTCGCTGCACGCGGCGCCGATCAGCGGCGGCACGGCCTCGGGAAGGGTCCAGAGCCGGGCCCGGTCCACGGTCACCAGCCCGTCGTGGCTGACCTCCTCGCCGTGCAGCAGCGCCCGGATGATGTCGACGCACTCCCGCAGCCGGGCGTTGCGGATCTCCTTGCGCGGCCAGCCGCCGCCCGTGATGTGCTCGTTGGAGGCCTCGCCGCTGCCCAGGGCGGCCCAGAAGCGGCCCGGGTACATCGCGGCGAGACTGCCGATGGCCTGCGCGACGATCGCCGGGTGGTAGCGCTGCCCCGGGGCGTTGACGACACCCAGCGGGATGGTGTCGGTGGCCTGGAGGGCGGCGCCCAGCCAGGACCAGGCGAAACCGGACTCGCCCTGCCGGACGCTCCAGGGCGAGAAGTGGTCGGAGCACATGGCGGCGGTGAAGCCCGCCTGTTCGGCGCGGACGACGGCTGCCAGCAGATCGGCGGGGGGCACCTGCTCGTGCGATGCGTGGAATCCGTAGACAGTCATGGGGCGCGGGTACCCGGGGATGCCCGGATCATCTGCGCAGCGGCCGCTCAGCGGTGCGGGGCGACCGGTTCGCGCCTCCCCGCCGTCGGCCCGGACGCCTCTCCCGGCTCAGCCGACGCGCCGGTGCACCCTCGCCTCCCAGGGCGCGAGGACCAGCCGGCCGGGCTCGGCGGGCAGCGACGGGCCGTTGGCGAGGAGGAGTTCGGCGCCCTCCCAGCCGGCGAGGCCGTCGGCCCCGCCCGTACCGGCGCCGGACAGGTCCACGGAGACGGTCTCCCCGGTGAAGTTGCCGAGGACCAGCAGCGTCGTGGGGCCGTGCCGCCGGGTGAACGCGTAGACGCGTTCGTCCTGAGGCAGCAGCATCTGGAACTCACCGTGCACGACCGCCGGTTCGGTGTGGCGCAGCGCGATCAGCCGGCGGTAGTGGTGGTGGACGGAGTCCGGATCCGCGCGGGCCGCCTCCGCGTTGACCACGACGTGGTCCGGGTTGACCGGCAACCAGGGGGTCCCCGTGGTGAACCCGGCGTGCGGGGAGGCGTCCCACTGCATGGGGGTACGCGCGTTGTCCCGGCCCATCGCCCGCAGCCCGGGCAGCACGTCCTCGGGCCGGGCGCCCGCGCGCAGCGCCTCGGCGTAGTGGTGGAGCGATTCGATGTCCCGGAAGTCCTCGATGGTGCGGAACGGGGCGTTGGCCATGCCGAGCTCCTCGCCCTGGTAGACGTACGGCGTCCCCCGGTGCAGGTGGAGCACGGTGGCGAGCATCGTCGCGGACCGGGTGCGGTGGCGGGGGCCGTCGTCGCCGAACCGGGAGACCACCCGGGGCTGGTCGTGGTTGTTCCAGTAGAGGCTGTTCCAGCCGACGTCCGCGAGCCCTTCCTGCCAGCGGCCGAGGGACGCCTTCAGGTCGGTCAGCCGCAGGGGGCGCGGGTCGAACTTGCCGCGCCCGTGGTCGAGTCCGACGTGTTCGAACTGGAACACCATGTCGAGCTCGGCGCGGCGCGGATCGGTGAAGAGCCGGGCCTGCTCGACGGTCACCCCGGGCATCTCCCCGACGCTGAGCAGCCGCCCCGGGTAGAGGCCGAGCACCTCGCGGTGCATCTCCTGGAGGTAGTCGTGGATGCGCGGGCCGCAGACGTAGTGCGGCGAGCCGTCGCCGTAGGGACCGTCGCCGGTCAGCGCGCCGTCGGGCAGCGCCGGATCCTTGGAGAGCAGGTTGACGACGTCCATCCGGAAGCCGTCCACGCCGCGCTCCAGCCACCAGCGCATCATCGCGTACACGGCCTGCCGCACCTCCGGGTTCTCCCAGTTGAGGTCGGGCTGCCCCGGCGCGAAGAGGTGCAGGTAGTACTCCCCGCTCCTCTCGTCGTACGTCCACGCGGGTCCCGAGAAGAACGAGCCCCAGTTGTTGGGCTCCCGGCCCTCGCGCGGAGGGCGCCACCAGTACCAGTCGCGCTTGGGGCCGGCGGGATCGCGCGACTCCTGGAACCAGCGGTGCGCGTCGGAGGTGTGGTTGACCACCAGGTCCATGATCAGTTTCATCCCCCGCCCGTGCACGGCGGCCAGCAGCCGGTCGAAGGCGGCCAGATCGCCGAAGACGGGGTCGATGTCCTGGTAGTCGCTGATGTCGTAGCCGTTGTCGGCCTGCGGCGAGGGGTACACCGGGGAAAGCCAGATGACGTCGGCTCCCAGGTCGGCGATGTGGTCCAGCCTGCCGGTGATGCCGTCCAGGTCTCCTATGCCGTCGCCGTCGGAGTCCGCGAAGCTGCGCGGGTAGACCTGGTAGACGACCGCCGACTTCCACCAGGCCGCATCCGCGTCACCGGGGGTGTCGCTCCCGGGCGCGGGCCCCGTCCCGTGGCCGGGCGCCGCCCTGTGGCCGGGCGCCGTCCCGTGGCCGGGCGCCGCCTCGTGGTCGGCCGCCGTCGCGCCCCGGGGCGCCGTCTCTCCGCCGGATGCCGTCCCGCCTCCGGGTGCCGTCCTGCTCTCAGGTCCCATCGCCGTCTCCTCCGCCTCGGTGCGACAGGGGTCCGGGCCGTGCGGTCCCCCGTTTACCTCTGCCCGGGCAAGGGCGTCCGTAGTGCCCGGCGCACCGCCGGGACTCCGGGCATGACCGAGGGCCGGACCCGGCTCCCGCGAGCCCGGCCCGGCCCTCCGGCACGGCCACGTCCCACCGCCCGGATCTCCCCGCGGCGGCGAGGGCGTCACCGCTTCGCGGCGCGACGCTTCCTGACCACCAGCAGCAGTGCGACGGCGGCCACCGCGAGCAGCGGTCCGCGGCGGCGGCCGGCGGCCCGCTGGGCACGGCCGGCCTGCTCCGCGAACGAGTCCGGGGTCTTCTCCTCGACCTTCGACGCCACGGCCGAGGCGGCCGAGGAGATCCGGTCCCTGGCCCGTATCGCCTTGTCCACCACCGGGGGCGGCAGCTTCTCCTGCGCGTCCCGCGCGATCCGGGCGGCATGGTCCTTCGCCTGGACGGCCTTCTCCTGCACCTGCGCCTTCGCGACGGCGGTCTTCTCCCGCACCTGGGCCGTGGCCTCCGTCGCCTTCAGCTGGGCCTGGGCCTTGGCCTCTGCCGCCTTGACCTGGGCCTGCGCCTTGGCGTGCTCCGCCTTCTGCTGGACCTGCGCCTTCACATCGGCCTTCGCCGCCAGGGCTTCGACCGTCTGCCCGAGCTGCTCGCGGGTCGCCTCGGCGTTCCGGCGCAGCTCCTCGGGGGTCGGCGGCTCTTCGGAGTGCGCGCTCAGGTTCCGGGCCTGCTCCGGGGACGGGAACGGGGGCTGGGCCCGCGACGGGTCCGAGGGCTGGGGCTGGTTCTGGGGCATGTCGTTCATCGGTGCGCCTTCTCCTTGATCTCCGCCATGTCTGCCTTGACGTTGTCGATGGCCCGCTCGGGCTTGGCCGGGGTGGCCAGCGCGATCTCCTTCTTGCCCTTCAGGGCCAGGACTGCCGCGACCGCCGCCAGTACGGCGCACACGATCAGCGCGGAGGCCCACACCGGCATGACCGTCGCCAGACCGGCGATGCCGGCCGTCACCAGCGCGCCCAGGGCGAGGAACCCCACGGTGGCCGCACCGCCGAACAGCCCGCCGCCCAGTCCGAACCGCTTGCCCTTCTGGGTCATCTCCGCCTGGGCGAGGCGCATCTCGTCCCGCACCAGCTGCGACAGCTGCTGCGAGGCCCGGGTCACCAGCGCCCCGACGGAGTCGTCGTGCGTACCGGCGGGTCCCGTGCCGGGTCCGCGTTCCGCACCGGGTCCGCCCGGTCCGGTCGGGTACTCAACCGTGGTCATCGTCCTTCGCCCGCCTCTCCTCGCCGTGCCGCTCCCGGGGGGAACGGCCGTCCACCGCACCTGGATTGTCATGAATGCGCCGCAATGGCGGGTACCCCCGCGATGTCCCCGCATGCGCGCCGAGCCGGTGTCCCTCCCGCGGGCCGAGGGTGGAGGTCCGGCGCGCCACCGCTCCGCACTGCGCCCCACGGCGGCCGTCGGCCTCAGGGAAGCCGCCGCCACCACACCTTCGGTACGCGATGGATCAGCCACGCGCTCGCCAGCCCCAGCGCCGCACCGGCGGCCACGTCGCTCGGGTAGTGCGCCCCGGACTGGACCCGCTCCACCGCCACCACACAGGCGGGTACGGCGCAGAGCGCCCCCACGACCGGTGCGGCGCCCGCGACCGCCGCGCTGAATCCCACGGCGGCGGCGGTGTGGCCGGAGGGGAAGGAGGAGCTGTCGGGGCGGTCCTCGACCCCGTCGTGCGGTATCAGCTCGGCGGGCGGTCTGCGCCGCTCACACAGCTGCTTGCCCACACCGTTGGAGAGGAGTTCCGCCAGCCCCATGGCGGCCAGCCCGGCGACCGCCGCCCTGCGGTGACGACGGCCACCGACGGCCGCCATCAGGCCCGCCGCCGCCCACCACAGCTTGGTGCGCTCGGCCGCCGACTCCACCGCCGGCAGGATCTCCCGCGTCACCGGCGACCTCCAGTGCGCCACCCGGCTGGTCAGCAGGCGGTCCCCCTGCCGCAGCGCCGCCAGTCCGGCCCGGTACACCGGCCCCGCCTCCGTGCCGATCGCCCTCTCGTACACCGCTGTCCCGTCCTTCTGCTCATCATGGAGGCCTGCCGGGTCCCGGCCCGGCCCCGGCCGTGTCAGCCGAGCCGGCGGCGGTCCTCGTCGGACCACTTGCTGGTGTCGCGCGGTTCGACGTAGGGCTCCTCGTCCTCGGGGAGACCGCCGACGATGGCCCGCTCCCGGCTCATCTCGGCGTCGAACTCCAGGCCGAGGAGGATCGCCAGGTTGGTGATCCACAGCCACACCAGGAAGACGATTACCCCGGCGAGGGCCCCGTACGTCTTGTTGTAGGAAGCGAAGTTGGCGACGTAGAGGGCGAAGCCCGCCGAGGCGATCAGCCAGATCAGCAGCGCCAGGAAACTGCCCGGCGTGACCCAGCGGAAGCCCCGTCCCCGGGCGTTCGGCGCGGCCCAGTAGAGGATCGCGATCATGAAGGTGACCAGGACCGCGAGGACGGGCCACTTCGCGATCGACCACACCGTCAGCGCGGTGTCCCCGACGCCCAGGGCCCCGCCCGCGCGGCTCGCGAGGGGCCCGGTGAAGACCACGATCAGGGCGCTGATCACCGCCATCACCATCAGGATCACCGTCAGCACCAGGCGCAGCGGCAGGACCTTCCACACCGGGCGCCCCTCGGGCACGTCGTAGACGGCGTTGGAGGAGCGGATGAACGCCGCGATGTAACCGGACGCCGACCACACCGCCAGCAGCAGACCCACGACGGCCATCACCGAACCGATGCCGCCGTTGCCCTGCAGCTGCCGCACGGCGTCGGACAGGATGTCGCGGGCCGGCCCCGGAGCGAGCTTCCGCAGGTTGTCCATGACCTTCTGGGTGGTCGACTCCCCGGCGAGGCCGAGGATCGAGACCAGCACCAGCATGGCCGGGAAGAGCGAGAGGACGCTGTAGTACGTCAGGGCGGCGGCCCGGTCGCTCAGCTCGTCGTCCTTGAACTCCGTCGCCGTACGCTTCAGCACCGCCCACCACGACCGCTTGGGCATCCCGGTCGGGGCGTCGGGAGCGTTGCGCTCCACCTCCGGATCGGGGCCGGCGTTCTCGGTCTCGTGCCCGCCCTGGTCGTCGCGGGCGGCCTCGCCGCGGGCCGCGGCGTCGGCGCGGGGCTCGGCGCGGTGGTGCCCGGCGAGCGGGAGAGCGCCGGGTTCTTCCTGGTCGTGGGGTGATGCGGGGGTCGATGCCATGGTTCCACGAGTGTCCGCGTCACGGGATCGGAAACGGCCCGGTGCGGTGCCGCGTCGGGACGACCGGTCGCCGGGTCCCCTCGGACGGTGCCGGGAGGAGCCGCGCGGACCCCTCACCGGGGGTACGGCGGCGCCCCGCCGGCGGGAGGCCGACGGGGCGAGGGGGGCGCGGGGCCCGGGAGGTGACCGGAGGTGACCGGCCGGGCCCCGCGCGCGATCCGTGAGGGATCAGTTGGTGACGTAGAGGTACTTCCAGGCGCTGTAGGCCGTCGAGTTCACGGTGTCACCGGAGTAGTCGACGCCCCTGACGTACGCCGACCTGATGCGGAACTTGGCGCCGACGGAACCGGCCCCCGGCTTGCCCAGGTCGACGATCGTCCGGCCGGCGGAGTCCAGCGCGAAGTACTCCGAGCCGCCGTCGCGCCAGGCGCCCGCGTAGTACACCTGGATGTCCATCCGCTGCTTGCGGCCCGGGTAGGCGTTGATCGCGGTGTGGAAGTACGGGGCCGTCGTCTTGTGGATCCAGTAGTAGTTCGTCGCGCCGATCTTCCCCGTCTTGTAGTGCCGGGAGATGGCCGTGACGACCTTGGCCTGGCCTCCCGACCACACCATGACGGTCTTCGGCGCGGTCCGGGCGTCACCGTCGTACACGGCGTAGACGACCGAGTCCCGGTACATGTTCAGGGTGCCGGAGAACTTGCCCGCGCTGTTCACCGTGCCGGTCTTGAGCAGGTACTTGCCCTTGCCGTCGCCGGCCCGGTCCGCGACGAGCTTCACCGTGCGGTTCTTGTACGTCGCCCCGAGGGTGGCGGTGAAGGCGACCGGCTGCCCGTAGGCGAACACCTTCTTGTTGTTGTTCAGGGTGAGCGCGACCGCCGTCCGGGACACCGCGACGGTGTCGGAACCGCTCGCCGCGGAGTGCGCGGCGTCGCCCGCGTACGCGACCTTATACGTCACGTTGCCGCCGGCGGACGTCGTGTCCGCGAAGGAGAACGCACCGCCCCCCTTGGTCACGACCGCGGGGAGCGCCTTGCCCTTGGGGTACTCGAGGTCGGTACGCGTCACGGTCAGCTTGGTCCCGACGGGCACCGCCACGCTCGCGGTGATCTTGCCGGTGACGGTCAGGGCCTTGGCGCGCGTCGCACTGGCGGGCGCGCTCACCGTGACCGTCGGGAGCGACTTGGTGGGCTCCCCCAGGACGCGCAGGGAGAACACGCCCAGGCTGTTCTCCGACACCGCGAACAGCCTGCTGCTGTCCGGTGCCCAGGCCAGGGCGCCCGTCACGAGGAGGTCTCCGCCCGACGACGTTCCCGTGTTGGGGAAATCAAAAGTCCGAACGGAAGTCGGCGAGCCGTGCGAGAAGACGTGGACGTCCGGGTCGTAGGAGGAGTCGGTGCCGCCCGCGACCGCGCCGTTCGGGGCGACGTCCACGGCGACGGGGTAGCTGGTCGACCGGTACTCCACGACCGGCGAGAGGTCGGTGGTGGAGAACGCCGCGTGCACGTAGGGCGCGCCGCTGGCGGTGATGACCTCCTTTCCGTCCGGGGTGATGTCCAGCTCCCGGAGGTTCCCGGCCACCGGCCGGCTGACGCGCAGCGCCAGTCCCGTGTCCGACACGTCGTAGACGCTGACGGTGGAACCCTCCCGCACGCCGACCGCCAGCACGCCGGGAGCGGCCGAGTCGGAGCCCAGCTCCGGGGCCGCGGCGCCGTAGCCCGCCTCGGGACTCTGCTGGGAGGGCTGGACCACCGGCTCGGGGCCCGACAGGTCCAGCGAGCCGATGCGCCCGCTGTACCCGAACCACAGCTTGCCGCCGGCCTGGGCGAGCGTGCTGACCCCGTCGAGACCGCCGAGGGCGTAGCTCTCGCTCTGTGCGTACGTCTTCGTGTCGACCGCGACGATCCGGCTGCCGCCGGTGACGGCCGCGTACACCCGGCCGGAGTCGGCGGAGAGCTCGAGGCCGTTGACACCCAGGAGGCCGGTGAGGGTGGCGACCGTCGTGCCCGCGTAGTCGGTGACGACGATCTTGCCGGCGGTCGGATCCGATATGTAGACCCGCTGGTGGACGCCGTCCACCACGACGTCTCCCGCCGACTTCAGGGAGACGACCTTCGAGGTGTCGGCCGCCGCGGCCGAACCGGCCGTCATGACGCTCAGCGTCGCCGAGCTGAAGAGGACCGCGAGCGCCGTCGCAGCCGTGATCGTGCGTCTGCGCATCTGTCCGCGCACCATGAATAGAACCCCCCAGGGTGAAGAAAGTGTGTGAGCGTCCCCGCTGCCGCGAAGCCTATGCGACACCGGTGACAGGTGAGCACCGGGTTTCCCCCTGCGGCGACCCCCGCCGGCCACACCCGGCAGGACCCAAGTACAACCGGTGCGGGTGGAGTTGCCGGACGTGACGTCCGATTTCCGCCAGCGTCCCGGCGCACCGCCGAGGACCCTGGCTCCATGACCACCACGTATGCGGTACGAGCCATCGCCCCCGCCGTACTCACCCGGCTCCGGCAACGGGACGACGCGGGCCACACCCGGACACCGGCCACCGACCCGGAGGGCGGCGCGCCCCTGCGCTGCTGTCTCCGCCGCAGTGAGGCCGGTGAACGGATCGTCCTCGTCTCGTACGCACCGCTGCGCCGCTGGGCGCGGGAGACGGGCGCCGAGCCCGGCCCGTACGACGAGTGCGGACCGGTCTTCGTCCATGCCGAGGAGTGCGGCGGCCCCGGCGACGGGCCCGGATACCCGGCCGGACTCCACGGCCCGCGCCGGGTGTTCCGCGCCTACGACGCCGACGGACACATCCTCGGCGGCAGGCTCGTCGAGATCCCGCGCGAACGGGCGGCCGAGGCCGGTCCCGTCCTCACCGAGGTCTTCGCCGACCCGGCGGTGGCGCTGGTCCACGTACGGGCGGTGGAGTTCGGCTGCTTCCTGGCGGAGGTGCGGCGGGGGCAGGGGTCGTGGAGGGGGTAGAGGGGGGTTCCCAGGACCTGCCTCCTCCGCGGCGCCGGCTCTCCGCTCCCGGTGCCGGCGCCGTGGAGGCGCGTGATGGGGTGGCCGTCAGGCGCACATGCCGGACCCGGACGGCGGGGCGGTGGCGCCCCGACGAGAGGGACCGACGCCGTGACCGATCACTGCTGCGAGGCGATGAACCGCCACGCGCACGTGGAGTGCGACCAGCACGCCGACCCCTTCGCCTGCCCGGACACGCTGATCACCTTCGGGGCCCGGTTCCAGGAGTACGGACTGATCGTCCAGGACGGCGGCACTTCCGCGATCACCATCGGCTTCTGCCCGTGGTGCGGAGCACGCCTCCCCGAGTCGCAGCGCGACCGGTGGTTCGACGAGTTGGAGCGCCGCGGGATCGATCCGTGGGAGGACGAAGTCCCCGCCGAGTTCCAGGACGACCGCTGGCTCGCCGGCCCGTCCCGGGAGTGAGCCGGGCAGAAGCTGTTCCCCTCACCCCATGACCGGGAGGTACGCGGCCGCGTACTCCTCGGCGACGCCGAACACGGACGCACAGCACGGGCACACGGCCTTGCCGAAGAGATGGGCGATGCCCTCGGCCAGTTTCCGCCGGCCGTCCCGGACCACGGTGTCGTACATCCACCTCCCCGCTCCGGAGAGCTGCTCGGCCGATGCCGGACGCAGAGCCCTGCGGTCCACGTCCCCCGCGTGCCAGTCCCGCACGGCCGAGTAGCGCCCGTAGTCGCCGATGGCGAGCGTCACCTCGACGTGGCAGGCGGGACAGGACACTCGGTAGAAGTCGTCCGAGAAGTCCTCCAGGACCGACGCCCAGTGGTACTGCTCCCGCACCGCCAGGAGGGCGCGAAAAGCCGGAAGGTACGGGGCCGGTCCCGTCCTCAGGTGCCGGTCCAGCAGGTCACCGAGGGCGATGACCGTCCCGTCGCAGCTCCTCAGCAGGTCGTCGCACCCGTGGTGGCCCGCCGCGCGGCCGACGATCTCCCCGGCGAGTCCGAGCGCCCTCACGCTCTTCTCCGCCAGACGCACCAGGTGCGGCAGGGCCGCGAAGGAGGCGGGGAACACCAGGTCGCACTCCAGGACGAGGCGGAAGCCCAACTCGGCCCACGTCTCGGTGTCGTCCTGACGTTCCACCCGGTCCAGGAGGCGGGGGACCTGATCGGTGTCCCCGCGCGCGTCGTACATCCGCGTCCAGCCGGTCACCGTCGCCGGAGCGCCCGCCCTTGTCGTACGGCCTCCGTTCACCGGGAGGGAGGGCCCTCCGCGCGACGCACGTGCGCGCCGAAGGCGGCCCAGGTCGCAGGAGCGACGACGACGAGGGGGCCGCCGGGGCGCTTGGAGTCGCGTACGGCGACGGAGCCGGGGGTGTTGAGGGCGACCTCGACGCATTCCTGGTCGACCGTGCTGTAACTGGATTTGGCGAATCGGTAGGCCATTAGTAGCCGATTCCTTTGCTCAGTTCTCTGATGAACTCCGCTGAGTCATGCACCGACAGGCTAGCCCTGCAGAGGGAGTTGAAGATGTCCACGAACGATGCTCCCTCCTCCGGATCCTCGACCCAGATTTCGGAGCGCTGAGCGTCCATGTGAACGACGTCCATGGCCTCGTCCTCAGCGAACGACAGAATGTTGAAAGGCCCCGTGACGCCCATGTGCCCGCCTGCCCGGAAGGGAAGGATCTGGATGTGGACGTTGGCCAACTCCCCGAGCTCACACAAGTGCTCAAGCTGGCGCCGCATCACATGGGGCCCGCCGATGAGCTGGCGGAGACTCGCCTCCCAGATGACCGCGTGCATGCGCAAGGGATCGGGCGCGAAGAGTCGCTGTTGCCTCATGGCACGGGTGGCAACGACCGCCTCCAGACGGTCCGGGTCATCCCACGAGGACTCCGCGATACCCATCGCCCTGGTGTACTCGGCCGTCTGGAACAGACCGGGGATGAGCGCCATCTGCCACTGCCTGTTGCGGAGGGCACCGTCTTCCATGGCGATGTACTCGCTGTGCTTACTGGAGTGGACGGTGTCGTTCCACCAGCCCTTGACCTTCCGGCGCTCGCGATCCAAGGCGGCCAGCTCCAGCAGACGACCAACGAAGTGCTTGTCACTCACGCCGTAGTAGTCGCACAGCGCGCGGATGTCGGGATCCCGCATGGGGACCCAGCCGCGCTCCATCTTCACGATCTTCGAGTTGGTCGCGCTGATCGCCTGCGCGGCCTGCTGCTGCGTCTTCCCCGATGCGTCCCGGAGGCGAAGAAGCTCGCCACCGAGCCTGCGGCCCAACACGGTTGACGTCCGGTTACCAAGTTGCGGTGCGCGATTCACGGAGCCAGTCTCTCGCTCTGCCCGGAGGACGTCGACCTCCGTCACTCGTTGGAGACAATCGTCTCCGTTTCACTTGTGCCTAGGAGTCGCGGATGGCTACGTTCAGCACCCACCGCTCGCACAGCGGAGCCGATCGGCGGAAGTGCACCGTGCTGCCCCGCGTCGGCCTCCACCGGCGTGGCTCCGGCGCGGCCTCGCCACCGCCCGCCCCACGGAGGTACGCGCCATGACCGCCGCGACGAGGCTCCCGAACCCGTTCTCCGCGAGGACGTGCTCAGCTACACCCCCGTCCCCGCCGCGGTGCCGCGCTGCCGGCGTCGGGCCAGCCGGCTCGTGGCGGAGTGGGGGTACCCCGAACTGGCTGACGACACCGCCCTGCTGGTGAGCGAACTGGCGACCAACGCGCTCCTGCACGGCGGTGTCCGGGGCCGTCTCTTCCGCCTCCGTCTCGCCCTCACCGCGAGCGCTCTGCGGATCGAGGTCACCGACGCGCGGGCGGACCGGCTGCCCGACACCCGCACACCGTTGGACGCGGACTGCTACGGACGGGGGCTGCTGATCGTGGCGGAGCTCGCCGACCACTGGGGCGTGGAGCACCGCACGGTGGGCAAGACGGTCTTCGCCGAGTTGTCGCTGCGACGGCCGGGGTCCACCCCGCCGGCGCCCCGGTAGCGCGGGCGGTTCTCGCGGCAACGCGGGACGGGCCCGCACTCCGTGGAGCGCGGGCCCGTCCTCGTACCTCTCGAACCGGCCGGGGCGGTCAGCCCCAGGTGATCAGCCGCTTCGGCTGCTCCAGGATCGCGGCGACGTCCGCCAGGAACCTCGAACCGAGCTCGCCGTCGATCAGGCGGTGGTCGAACGACAGCGCCAGCGTGGTCACCTGACGGGGCTTCACCCTGCCCTTGTGGACCCACGGCTGGAGCTTGATCGAGCCGACCGCGAGGATCGCCGACTCCCCCGGGTTGAGGATGGGCGTGCCGGTGTCGACGCCGAAGACACCCACGTTGGTGATGGTGAGCGTGCCGCCCGCCATCGCCGCCGGGGACGTCTTGCCCTCCCGCGCCGTGGCGACCAACTCACCCAGAGCGGAGCCGAGTTCGGGCAGGGTCTTGTCCTGCGCGTCCTTGATGTTCGGCACGATCAGACCGCGCGGGGTGGCCGCGGCGATGCCCAGGTTGACGTAGTGCTTCTGGACGATCTCCTGGTTCGCCTCGTCCCACGTGGCGTTGACGCCCGGGTTCCGCTTGACCGCGACGAGGAGGGCCTTCGCGATGAGGAGCAGCGGGTTGACCCGGACCCCGGCGAGGTCCTTGTCCTCCTTCAGCTCCGCCACCAGCTTCATCGTGCGGGTGATGTCGACCGTGACGAACTCGGTGACGTGCGGTGCGGTGAAGGCGCTGGTCACCATCGCCTGCGCGATGGCCTTGCGCACCCCCTTGACGGGGATGCGGGTCTCGCGCGCACCCGGTACCGCGGCGGCCACCGGCTGCGGCGCCTGGTAGGACGCGTCCCCGGCGTACGGGGCGTCCTCGGCGTAAGGCTCCGCCGGGGCGGTGGCGGCGCCACCGACCGCACCGGCCGGTGCCGGCGCCGGGGTGACGGGGGCGGCCGAAGTGGCGGCGGCGTGCACGTCCTCGCGGGTGATGACGCCGTCCGGGCCGGTGGGGGTGACCCCGTCCAGGTCGATGCCGAGGTCCTTCGCCAGCTTGCGGACCGGGGGCTTGGCGAGCGGACGGCTCTTGGCGACGCCCGGAGCGGGACCCTGGCCGTTCAGCTCGCGCTGGACGGCCTCGACGGCGGCGGTCGCGGGCTCCGCGCCCTTGCGGGGGCGGCGCTTGGTGGAGCCCTCGACGACGCCGTAACCGACCAGCACGGGCCGGCGGCCCTGCGGCGCCTCCTGGGGAGCCACCCCGGCGGGGGAGGCCGCGGCGGGCTCCGCCGGGGCGGCCACCGGAGCCTGGACGGGCGCGGCGGCGTCGGAACCCGGCGCCACGTCCACCACGATGATCACCTCGCCGACGTCGACCGTGGTGCCTTCGGGGAAGCGCAGCTCGTGCACCACCCCGTCGAACGGGATCGGCAGCTCCACGGCCGCCTTGGCGGTCTCGACCTCGCACACGACCTGGCCGTCGGTGACGGTGTCGCCGGGCTGGACGTACCACTTGAGGATCTCCGCCTCGGTGAGTCCCTCGCCCACGTCGGGCATCTTGAACTCACGGAAACGAACCGATGTGTCGGTCATCGTCGTCACGGCCCTCTCCTCAGTACGCCAGCGAGCGGTCGACGGCGTCGAGCACCCTGTCGAGACCCGGCAGGTACTCGTCCTCGATCCGGGCCGGCGGGTACGGGACGTGGTAGCCGCCGACGCGCAGGACCGGTGCTTCGAGATGGTAGAAGCTGCGTTCGGTGATCCGGGCGGCGATCTCCGCGCCGGATCCGTAGAAGACGGGGGCTTCGTGCACGACGATCAGCCGGCCCGTCTTCTCGACCGACGTCTGGATCGCGTCGAAGTCGATCGGGGACATCGACCGCAGGTCCAGGACCTCGACCGACTTGCCCTCGCCCTCGGCGGCGGCGGCGGCCTCCAGGCAGACCTTCACCATCGGCCCGTACGCGACGAGCGTGAGATCGCTCCCCTCGCGGACCGTGAGGGCGCTGTGCAGCGGGACGGGGATGGCCTCGGTGTCGACCTCGCCCTTGTCCCAGTAGCGCCGCTTCGGCTCGAAGAAGATGACCGGATCGTCGCTCTGGACGGCCTGCTGCATCATCCAGTACGCGTCGTGCGCGTTCGACGGCGAGACGACCTTCAGCCCGGAGACGTGTGCGAACAGCGCCTCGGGGGACTCGCTGTGGTGCTCGACCGCGCCGATGCCGCCGCCGTACGGGATACGGACGACGACGGGCAGCTTGACCTTGCCGAGCGAGCGGGCGTGCATCTTCGCGAGCTGCGTGACGATCTGGTCGTACGCCGGGAAGACGAAGCCGTCGAACTGGATTTCGACGATCGGGCGGTAGCCGCGCAGGGCCAGGCCGATCGCCGTGCCGACGATGCCGGACTCGGCGAGCGGGGTGTCGATCACCCGGCCCTCGCCGAAGTCCTTCTGGAGCCCGTCGGTGATCCGGAAGACGCCGCCGAGCTTGCCGACGTCCTCGCCCATGATCAGGACCTTGGGATCGGTGTCGAGGGCGTGGCGCAGCGACTCGTTGAGCGCCTTGGCGAGGGAGATCTTTTCGGCGGCCATGGTCAGTTGCCCTCCTCGGCGAACGATGCCTGGTAGGCGGCGAACTGGGCCCGCTCCTCGTCGACGAGCGAGGAACCGCCCGCGTAGGCGTGGTCGAACATCGCCAGCGGCTCGGGGTCCGGCATCGCACGGACGTTCTCGCGCACCCGCTTGCCGAGCGCCGTGCTCTCCTCCTCCAGAGCGGTGAAGAAGGCCTCGTCCGCGAACTTCTGCTTCCGCAGGTAGGTGCGGAGCCGCAGGATCGGGTCCTTCGCCTCCCACGCCGCGCGCTCCTCGTCGGCCCGGTACTTCGTCGGGTCGTCGGAGGTGGTGTGGGCGCCCATGCGGTACGTGAACGCCTCCACGAGGCTCGGGCCCTCGCCGCGCCGACAGCGCTCCAGCGACGCCTTGGTCACCGCGAGGCAGGCGAGCACGTCGTTGCCGTCGACCCGGACGCCGGGGAAGCCGTAGCCCTGGGCGCGCTGGTAGAGCGGCACCCGGGTCTGGCGCTCGGTGGGCTCGGAGATCGCCCACTGGTTGTTCTGGCAGAAGAACAGGACCGGGGCGTTGTAGACCGCGGCGTAGGTGAAGGCCTCGGCCACGTCGCCCTGGCTGGAGGCGCCGTCACCGAAGTACGCGACCACGGCGGAGTCCGCGCCGTCCTTGGCGACACCCATGGCGTAGCCGGTGGCGTGCAGCGTCTGCGAGCCGATGACGAGCGTGTAGAGGTGGAAGTTGTTGCTGCTCGGGTCCCAGCCGCCGTGGTTCACACCGCGGAACAGGCCGAGCAGGTTCGCCGGGTCCACGCCGCGGCACCAGGCGACGCCGTGCTCGCGGTAGGTGGGGAAGACGTAGTCGTCGTCGCGCAGCGCGCGCCCGGAGCCGATCTGCGCGGCCTCCTGGCCCAGCAGCGAGGCCCACAGGCCCAGCTCGCCCTGGCGCTGGAGGGCCGTCGCCTCGGTGTCGAAACGGCGGGTGAGCACCATGTCCCGGTACAGGCCGCGGAGCTCCTCGGCCGAGAGGTCGATGCTGTAGTCGGGGTGCTCGACGCGCTCGCCCTCGGGCGTGAGCAACTGTACGAGCGGGGGCTCGGAACTCTGCGGTGCCTTCGCGGCGCTGGTGCGCCTGCTGCTACTGCGTCGCGGCTTACGCGCGGCAGTGCTCTCCACGGTCACGTGCGTGCTCCTCCGTCGGTCCGGACCCCGGGGTCTGCCGGGAACCAGTGCGGCTCGCCTGTGTCCGGACCCGTGCACGGGGTGGGTGCCGCTCAGCCGGGAACAGGCGTGACAGGTGCCCCGGCGAGCACCCTGTCACAGGCACGTTACCCAGTGGGTCGCATATACGCGAAACCCTCTCTGACCTGCGATTTTGCTTGGATTTCCAAGTAAATCGCGAAAAACCCGAACTCTCGCTGGTCACAGCACTGGTAACAGCCTCGCAGGCCGCCGGAACAACGGCACGTTATCTCGGGGGGCCGCCGCAGGGAAGGGCGGACGGGAGCGGAGTGTGTGAGACTGCGAATGTGTCCGAAGAAGGAAAAATCACCGTATTCCTCCTGGACGACCACGAGGTCGTCCGGCGTGGCGTCCACGACCTGCTCGCGGTGGAGGACGACATCGAGGTGGTCGGCGAGGCAGGCACGGCGGCGGACGCCCTGGCCCGCATCCCCGCCACCCGCCCCGACGTGGCCGTCCTGGACGTGCGGCTGCCGGACGGAAGCGGGGTGGAGGTGTGCCGGGAGATCCGCTCCCGGAACGAGAACATCAAGTGCCTGATGCTCACCTCGTACGCCGACGACGAGGCCCTGTTCGACGCGATCATGGCGGGCGCCTCGGGATACGTGCTGAAGGCGATCCGGGGCAACGAACTGCTGGGCGCGGTGCGCGACGTGGCGGCCGGAAAATCGCTGCTCGACCCCGCGGCGACCGCCCGGGTGCTGGCGCGGCTCCGCGACGGCAAGGACGGCAAGGGCGACGACAAGCGGACCCACCTCACCGACCAGGAGCGCAAGATCCTCGACCTGATCGGCGAAGGGCTCACCAACCGGGTCATCGGGGAGCGCCTCCACCTCGCGGAGAAGACCATCAAGAACTACGTCTCCAGCCTGCTGTCGAAGCTCGGCATGGAACGCCGCTCGCAGGCCGCCGCGTACGTCGCCCGGATCCAGGCGGAAGAGCGCCGCTGACCTCGCGGCCCGGTGCCGCCGGGGCCCGTGCGTGGGACCTTGGTCCCGGCGGGCACGGGGCCGCCGGCCCTTACGGACCGGCCGGTCGCCGTCGGACAGTGGAGGACATGTCACCAGAGGAATCGCAGGCCATCGCGTTGCTGGACCGGGTCCCGTACGGCCGGCTGGCGACCAGCAGGCGTGCGCTGCCCCTGCTGGCACCGGCCCGTCACATCGTCTGCGACGGTCGCATCGTGCTGCGGATGCACGCCGGGCTCGGCCACCACGAGGCGTGCGACGGAAGCGTCGTCGCCTACGGTGCCGACAACCTGAACACGACCGCCCCGGGAGAGGGTGACCTGTGGGCCGTCCAGTTCACCGGCACCACCGAACTGCTGGAACCCTCCCGCGCCCAGCGCGCCCGCTTCGGCGCGCAGCCCGCCGCGGTCGACGGCGAAACGTTCGCTCCGGTCTACCTCCGGCTCCACCCGCACTTCGCCGCAGTGCACACTCTGGGCTGGAATTCAAGTCCGCAGCTCCGCCACGGGGCGTGATCTACCATCTGGTAAGTGCCGCGCTCATATGTAACCCACCCTCCCCAGCCTCCGGTCGGCGAGGTCATGCGCCGCTATCCCGCGGTCGGTGAACCGCTCGCCTGCGAGCCGATCACCAAGGGACTGCTCAACCACGGGTACCGCGTCTCCACCACGCGCGGCGCGTACTTCCTCAAGCACCACCTCGACAAGAAGCACCTCGACGACGCCACCGGCGAACGGTCCCTCATCGCCCGCCAGCACCGGGCGACCCAGCGGCTCCAGTCGATCGGAGTCCCCGTCGCCCCGCCGCTCACCGACGCCGACGGCGGGACGGTCACGGTGATCGACGGCCACTGCTTCGCCCTCCACCCCTGGGTCGACGGGCGGCACCGGATCGGTGCCCAGCTGACCCCCGGCCAGTCCCAGCGTCTCGGGGCGCTCCTCGGAGCCGTACACACCGGTCTCGAACAGGTCATGGGACCGGGCAGCGGGACGCCGGCCCCGCGGCGGGGGCACGGCAGCCCCGACCCGGCCGACACCTTCGCCCTCATCGACGAACTGCTCGACGCGGCGCGCGGCGTACGCCCCCGCGACACCCCGCTCGACGCCTTCGACGAACTGGCCGTCCACCGCCTCGTCGAACGCCGCGCCCTCCTCGAACGCCACGCCCACCGCCGCCCGCCCACCCCCGTGGGCCCCGCGCACGGCTGGGTGCACGGCGACTTCCACCCGCTGAACCTGCTCTACCGGGGCAGCGACCCCGTCGCCATCGTCGACTGGGACCGGCTCGGCGTGCAGCCCCGCGCCGAGGAAGCGGTACGTGCCGCCGCGATCTTCTTCGTCCAGCCGGCCGGAAAACTGGAACTGGACAAGGTCATGGCCTACGCCCGCGCCTACCGCGAGGCCGCCGGGGCGAGCCCGGCCGAGCTGGCCGACGCGGTGCACCGCGTCTGGTGGGAGCGGCTCAACGACTTCTGGATACTGCGCTGGCGCTACGCCCTGGGAGACCGCAGGGCCGACCCGCAGTTCCCCGCGGTGTCGGCCCTGGTGGTGTGGTGGACCCGGGAGTACGAGGCGGTGCACGAGGCCTTCACGGGGTGACGGCCTCGTGCACCGGCGGCTGCCCGGCTCACCGGCCGCCGACGGCTCCCGGACTCAGGGGGTGGTGCTGGTCGTTCCCGCGGCGTCCTCGGGATCGGCGGGCTCGGTGGTGGTGCCGCCACCCCCGATGATGCCCGTGCCGCCCAGCGAACTGGAGCCCTCGTCGTCTCCCGTCGGGTCGGCGCTCGGCTCCTCGGACGTCTCGCCCGTGGAACCCGAGTCGTCCCCGCCCGTCGTCGTGGACGGCGCCTCCGTCGTCTGGGTGGGCCTCGGCGTGAACGACGGCCGGGTCTTCGTCGGCGACGGGGTCCAGGTCGGGTCCTGGGTCCACTCCGACTGCCCGCCCGTGGAGTTCTCGGGCTGCTGCGTCTCCTCGCTCGGCTCCTCGCTCGGCGCGGCCGAGGTCTCCTCCGGGGACGGCGAGGTCGTCGTGGTCTGCTTGCCCGGGTCCTTCTTCGTGCCGCCGCCGTCGTCCCCCGCGCCCATGGCGAACGCGACCCCGACACCGATCGCGATCAGGGCGAGCACGGCGAAGAGCCACATCTTGCTCTTGCCGCCGCCGTTCCCCCGGCCGCCGGTGTCGTACCCGCCGTACCCGTTGTAACCGCCGTCGTCCGGGTTCGCCGCGGGCAGGATCGGACCCTGCGAGGTGGTCCCGTGCGACGAGAAGCCACCGGCCCCCATCGCCCGGGTGGAGCCGGTGAGGCCCTGCGCCGGCGGGTGCGCGGCGTCGTACGCGGCGACCGGTCCGGTGTTCCACGTACCGGTGTGCCCGCCCTGCGTCTGCAGCATCTGCAAGCCGTACTGGACCAGCCCGCGCATCTCCTCCGCGCTCTGGAACCGGTCGTCCGGTTCCTTCGCGAGCGACCGCATCACCAGGCCGTCCAGCTCCGGCGGCACGCCGTCCGAGACCTCGGACGGCGGCACCGGGATGTCCTGGACGTGCTGGTACACCACGGAGAGCGGCGTCTCGCCGGTGAACGGGGGCCGCAGCGCCAGCAGTTCGTACAGCAGGCAGCCGGTCGCGTAGAGGTCGGAGCGGTGGTCGACCGCCTTCCCGAGCGCCTGCTCCGGGGAGAGGTACTGCGGGGTGCCCATGACCATGCCGGTCTGCGTCATCGTCGACTGGGCGCCGTGCAGCGCACGGGCGATGCCGAAGTCCATGACCTTGACGGCACCGGAGTGGGTGATGATGACGTTCGCGGGCTTGATGTCCCGGTGCACGATGCCGTGCTGGTGCGAGTAGGCCAGGGCCTCCAGCACACCGGAGACGATGATGAGCGCCTGCTCCGGCGGCGGCGCCTCCGCGCTGATCAGCAGCTCACGGATGGTGCGGCCCTCGACCAGCTCCATCACGATGTAGGGGACGGTCTGCCCGCCCACGGTGTCCTCGCCGGAGTCGTACACGGCGACGATCGCGTGGTGGTTGAGCCCGGCCACCGACTGCGCCTCGCGGGTGAACCGCGCCTTGGACACCGGGTCCTCGGCGAGGTCGGAGCGGAGCAGCTTCACCGCGACGGTGCGCCCGAGCCGGACGTCCTCCGCCGCGTAGACCTCCGCCATGCCGCCCCGGCCGAGCCGGTGGGTCATCCGGTACCGGCCGTCCCCGACGACACCTCCGACGCCCCAGGAGTCGGTGCCATCCGAGACTCCGCCGCCGTTTGCTTCGGAATCGGGTGCCATCAGTCCTCGCCGTCGTATCTGTCCGCGCGTCCGCGGGTCCTCACGGTGCCTGGGTCCTGCTTCGGCCGACTGGGCAGCCGCATTGCCACGCCACGCTACAGCCTCCGCCGCACCCCCGGTCCCGGGCCGAACCGGTCATCCGATCGGCCGGTGTGCCGCACAGGCACATACCGGACCGTTCCTGTAACGCTTCCGAGACGGTTCGTGTGGTCAGGGTCACGGAACCGGCACCTGGCTTGACGTGTCCCACCCCTCGGGCAGACTGGGCCCGTAGTGCGGATCTTCGCGTATTCCCGGGCCCCGGCGCCCTTCGTTCACCGAAGCTTCGCCACAGATTTCCGCGTTGCCCGCGACAGAGCGGGGCGACGCGTCACCGGTGCGCCGAGGGGGAGCAAGTCATGAGCCAGGACGGCGCACAGGGGCGCTACGCGGGCGGATCCGTCGCCGGCGGCCGGTACCAGCTCCGGGATCTGCTCGGCGAAGGCGGCATGGCCTCCGTCTACCTCGCCTACGACGCCGCGCTCGACCGCCAGGTCGCGATCAAGACCCTGCACACCGAACTCGGGCGCGAGCAGTCGTTCCGCGAGCGGTTCCGCCGGGAGGCGCAGGCCGTCGCGAAGCTCCAGCACACCAACATCGTCTCCGTCTTCGACACCGGCGAGGACGAACTCGGCGGTGCCCTGATGCCGTACATCGTCATGGAGTACGTGGAGGGCCTGCCCCTCGGCTCGGTGCTCCACGAGGACATCGCCACCCAGGGCGCGATGGCCGCCGACAAGGCCCTCAAAGTGACCGCCGACGTGCTCGCGGCGCTGGAGACCAGTCACGAGATGGGGCTCGTCCACCGCGACATCAAGCCCGGCAACGTGATGATCACCAAGCGCGGCGTCGTCAAGGTCATGGACTTCGGGATCGCCCGCGCCATGCAGTCGGGCGTCACCTCGATGACCCAGACCGGCATGGTCGTCGGCACCCCGCAGTACCTCTCCCCCGAGCAGGCCCTCGGCCGGGGCGTGGACGCCCGCTCCGACCTCTACTCGGTCGGCATCATGCTCTTCCAGCTGCTCACCGGGCGCCTCCCCTTCGACGCGGACTCCCCGCTCGCCATCGCGTACGCGCACGTGCAGGAGCAGCCGGTCGCCCCGTCCACCCTCAACCGGGCGATCACCCCGGCGGTGGACGCCCTCGTCGCCCGAGCGCTGCGGAAGAACCCGAACGAGCGCTTCCCCAGCGCCGCCGCGATGCGCGACGAGGTCTTCCGGGTGCTCAACGCCTCGGGCCCCGCCACCGCCCCGGTGATCGTCGCGGGCGGCCCCGCCAACAGCGGGTCGGGTGTCGGCTCGGCGGTCTTCCCTCCGGTCGACCAGCAGGCCGCCCAGGCTCCGTACAGCGTCCAGACGCCGTACCCGGCCCACCAGCAGCAGCCCGGCCCCTACGGAACCCCGGCCCCCGCACCGAGCTACGGCTACCCGCACGCCGCCCCTCACGGTTACCAGCAGACCCCGCCGCCGTACGCGGTGGCACCGACCGGCGCCGGGCCGCACGGGGGGACCGGCATGGCCACGGGCGGCTCGACCGTCGGCGGTACGGGCATCGGCGGCACCGGTGGGGGCGCGGGCGGGGCCCGGCGGAACACCCCGGTGATCGTCGGCTCGGCCGTCGTCGCCCTCCTCGCCGTCGCCGGCCTGGTCACGCTGCTGGTGCTCCAGAACGGCTCGGACGACGAGCCGGAGGCCACCGGCGGTTCGACCGGGAGCAGCGCGCCGGCGGTCGCGGGCGAGCACAAGGCGCCCGAGCGCAACCGGACGATGGACACCGAAGACTGCACCGACCCGATGACGGACGTCCGTGACCCGGAGAAGGTCTCCGCGCCCGACTTCGTCTACAAGGACCTGCTCTCCGCGAAGGCGTGCGCCGACGCCGCCGGATGGACCCTCAAGGTGATCGACGAGCCCGGCAACGCCTACGCCGAGGACCAGATCCTCAAGCAGTTCCCGACCGCCGGTGCGGCGATCGACCCGGAGAACGCCCACATCGAGCTGAGTGTCTCCACGGGCGACCCGGCCTGAGCCGAGGGCGGCTCGCCCCGGCTCGGGACCGATCCGGGCGGGATCCCGTGCGGGGTCGGGGTCTCGCGGGGTCGGGGTCTCATGCGGGCGTCCCGCGGGGTCGGGGTCTCTTGCGGTCGGATCTCGCGACGCCGGGATCGGGGGTGCGGGTGCGTGGGGATCGGGGGTGCGGGTGCGCCGGGATCCGGGTCCGACTCGGCCGGTTCCGGGTCGGGCGGCGGGCTCGGGTCGGGTCGGGTCGGGTCGGGTCGGGTCGGGTCGGGTCGGGTCGGGTCGGGCGTACGCCGTCCGGAGCGGCCGTTCGGGTGGTACCCGGGCCCGCCGTCATCACGGCGGATGACATCCGCCGAACCGGGATGCCGGGAATGTGGGGGCGTGTGACGCTGATCCCATGGCTCCAGGTCCCCCTCCCCCGCGGTCGTCTTGGACGTCGAGCTGGGTGGTCTGCCTCCTGTTCGCCATGGGCGCCCTGCCGGTGGCGGCGGCCGGCGGGCCCGCCGCCGCTTCTCCCCGTACGAACGCCTCCGCTCCCCCGGGGCCGGCCGTGACCGCGGTCTCCACGACGACCTCGCCGACCGGGCGCCCGGATGCGGGTCGACCGGATGCGGGTCGCCCGGATGCGGGTCGACCGGATGCGGGTCGACCGGATGCGGGTCGATCTGCTGCCGGAGTTCCGGCGGCGCCGGACGGTCTCGCTTCCGTGGCCCCTTCTTCCTCCTCCGGAGTCCTCTCCCCGCAGGGAGCCCTCCGCCCGCTGTCCGCGTCCTCCTCCGGCCCATCGGGGCCCTCGCCGTCCGCCTGGTGGCCCTCGACCGGCTCCCGGGAGATCGCTCCCGCCCTCACGGCCCTCGTCACGGCCCCCGCCACGGCCCCTGTCGCCGCGCTCCCGGCCGTCGTCGGTCCGGTCCGGGCCGGCGGCCTCCCCGCAGCCGCCGTTGTGCGGCCGACCGCGAGCCCGACGCCGACCGCTCCACCGCGCTCGTCGCCGGCCACGCCGTCCCGTCCGCCGGATCCTCTCGCCGGACGGCCCGCCGGGGAGGGCCGGATGCGCCCCGGCCGTCCGCTGACCCCGCAGGAGCTCGCATCGGCCGTCGCCGCGCTCGAGGAGGCGGGAACGGAAGGCTCCCTCACCCCCGCTCCCTCCCCCGAGGTGCCCTTCCCGTCCTGGGAGCCCGGACCCGCTCGGCGGCTCACGCTGTCCGCCCGGTCCGCCGAGCGGGTCCGCCAGGTGTCCCTGGGTGGCGGGATCGCTCTGGTCGGTCTCGGGGTCGGCTTCGTCGCCGCCCGCATGCGCCGCGTGGAGTGAGGGGACGGGCGGTACGGGCGGGGCGGGAGTGGTCCGCGCCCGGTGAAGCGCGAGAACTTCGGGGGACCGACCGCACATCTGGGTACGTACAGGGCGGTGGATCATGCTTAAGCGGGGGCACCACCCCTCTGTACGGCGCAGGTGCGAGACAATGGCGGCATGGAGATGCCGAGGAATGACCGGTCGCAGGAGCACCCCCAGGTCCTCGTAGTGGGACAGGACGGAATGGCTGTCGGCGGCGGTGCCAGTGGCGACGAGTCCCGCGAGGTCCCAGTGACGGAGATGGTCGAACAGCCCGCGAAAGTCATGCGCATCGGCAGCATGATCAAGCAGCTCCTCGAGGAGGTCAGAGCGGCACCTCTCGACGAGGCGAGCCGCGTCCGGCTCAAGGAGATCCACGCCAGCTCCGTGAAGGAGCTGGAGGACGGACTCGCCCCGGAGCTGGTGGAGGAGCTGGAACGCCTCTCGCTGCCCTTCACGGAGGAGTCGGTCCCCTCGGAGGCCGAGCTGCGGATCGCGCAGGCCCAGCTGGTGGGCTGGCTGGAGGGACTCTTCCACGGGATCCAGACCGCGCTGTTCGCCCAGCAGATGGCGGCCCGCGCCCAGCTGGAGCAGATGCGCCGCGCGCTGCCCCCCGGCTCCGGCGACGACGAGGGGGTCCCGGGAGGCGACCCGCACGGCGCTCTCCGATCGGGCCCGTACCTCTAGGACCGTCCTCGCCGCTCATCCGGCGACGCACGCCCCGGAGCCCACCGGGCCCGGCCCGCATCGTCTGCGGGCCGGGCCCGGTGGGCTCCTGTCGTACGGCGTGCCGGCCCGCTCGCGCTGCCCGTCAGGCCGGGTGCGCGGCGGGTGCCAGCAGCAGGACCTTGCCGATGTGAGTACTGGACTCCACCACCCGGTGCGCCTCGGCCGCCTCGGCCATCGGCACCGTTCGGTCCACGATCGGACGGACCACGCCGCCCTCGACCAGCGGCCAGACGTGCTCCCGCACCGCCGCCACGATCGCGGCCTTCTCGGCGAGCGGACGGCCCCGGAGCGAGGTCGCGGTGACGGCGGCCCGCTTGGTCAGCAGGGCTCCCAGATCGAGTTCGGCCTTCGCGCCGCCCTGGAGGCCGATGATGGCGAGCCGTCCGTTGGTGGCGAGGGCCTCCACGTTCTTCGCAAGGTACTTCGCGCCCACGATGTCGAGGATCACGTCCGCACCGGCGCCGTCGGTCGCCTTGCGGATCTCCTCCACGAAGTCCTGCTCGCGGTAGTTGATCAGGATGTCGGCGCCGAGTTCCGCGCAGCTCGCGAGCTTCCCGGCGCTGCCCGCGGTCACCGCGACCCGGGCGCCGACCGCCTTGGCCAGCTGGATCGCCATGGTGCCGATGCCGCTGGAACCGCCGTGCACCAGCAGGGTCTCGCCAGGACGCAGGTGCGCCACCATGAAGACGTTGGACCAGACCGTCGACGTGACCTCGGGCAGCGACGCCGCCGACACCACATCGAGTCCCGCGGGCACCGGCAGCAGCTGCCCGGACGGCACCACCACCTTCTCCGCGTATCCGCCGCCGGCGAGGAGTGCGCAGACCTCGTCGCCCACGGCCCATCCGCTCACCCCGGGCCCCAGCGCGGCGACCCGCCCCGCGCATTCGAGACCCGGGTACGGCGAAGCGCCGGGCGGAGGGTCGTAGAAGCCCTGGCGCTGCATGACGTCGGCGCGGTTCACCGCGCTGGAGAGCACCTCCACGAGGACCTCGCCCTCGCCGGGTACGGGATCGGGCACCTCGGTCCAGACGAGTGCCTCGGGGCCACCGGGTTCCGGGATCGTGATCGCATACATGGCCGCGAGGCTACTCCGTACCCGCCGACACGCCCGGGAGGCGGTGGCGAGGGCCTACAGCCGCTGCGGGCCCTGCGGCGGCCGGTTCGGGACCAACGGGGAGGGCAGCGGAGAGGCGCGCACGATCACGACCACCCGGTCCGTCGTCTGCAACGGGCTGGCGGCCGGGTCGTCGTAACGGAGCATCCGGTGCCCCCGCACGACGTTCACCACCAGGTCGTCGGTCTCCCGGGCTCCCTTGCCCACCTCGCTCTTTATCACCGGCCGTTCGATGAGATCCAGACCGCTGCCCTGCTGGATGAGGTCCTCCAGCACCGTGCCCGCGCTGGGGCTGAGCGCCGAGAGGCCCAGCAGCCGGCCCGCCGCACTGGCGCTGGCGATGACGGCGTCCGCGCCGGACTGCCGGAGCAGCGGGGCGTTCTCCTCCTCGCGCACGGCGGCGACGATCTTCGCGCTCTGGTTCAGCTGGCGCGCCGTCAGTGCCACCAGGACCGCGGTGTCGTCGCGCTGGGTGGCGATGATGATCTGCTGCGCCTTCTGGACCTCGGCGCGCAGGAGCACCTCGCTGCGGGTGGCGTCCCCCTGCACCCCGGTGAACCCCTGGGCGCCGACCGCGTCGATGACCTTGCCGGACGGATCGACGATGACGATCCGGTCCTTCCTCACGCCGGTCGCGCAGAGGGTCTGCACGGCTGAGCGGCCCTTCGTACCGAAACCGACGACCACACTGTGATCACGCACGTTGCTTCTCCAGCGATTCAGCGATTCAGGGATTCAGCGATTCGGGGATGACGCATCACGGACGGGCGGCGCGCGGTACGACGCGACTCCCAGGGTACGGAAAGACAGGACACCACGGCCGCGCGGAACGCCTTACGCTTCTTCCCGCCGGTGACGACGCACCACGGGTGGAGACGCCACTCCGTGCCAGCCACTGCGGCCACCGTCCTCGTCGTCGATCCGCGACCATGGGCCACGACGTGACCACCTGCCCGCCGCCGCCAGAGGACATGCCTTGAAGGACGAGAACCGACCAGCAGCCCGGACCGGCAGGTTCTCCATTCTGCGGACGCTCTGGCACCGCTCCCGCGCGGAGGCGAGGGACGACAGTGAGGCCAGTCGCTCCATCACCATGCCGACGCAGGGGGCTCTGCCACCGCTCCAACAGGTGCTCCGGCGCCTGGCGATGGCCCTGCTGGTGCTCGCGATCACGGTGCTGATCGTCTGGGCGGACCGCTCCGGCTACAACGACACCTCCGACGGCAGCGTCGACCTGCTCGATGCCGTCTACTACGCGACGGTCACCCTCTCCACCACCGGATACGGCGACATCACCCCGGTCAGTGACGGCGCCCGGCTCACCAACGTCCTCATCATCACCCCCCTTCGGGTGCTCTTCCTGATCATCCTGGTCGGCACCACCCTCGAAGTCCTCACCGAGCGGACCCGTCAGCAGGTGCGCATCCACCGGTGGCGCTCCCGCACCAGTGGCCACGTCGTGGTGGTCGGCTACGGCACCAAGGGGCGCCACGCCATCGAGTCGTTGATCGCCACGGGGATCACCAAGGACAAGATCGTCGTGGTGGACCCGCAGCAGAAGGCCGCAGACGCCGCGAGCGACGACGGGCTGGTGACCGTGATCGGCGACGCCACGCGCTCCGAGACGCTCATCAAGGCCGAGGTGCAGAGCGCGAGTCGGGTGATCGTCGCCCCTCAGCGCGACGAGACGGCCACCCTGATCACCCTGACCGCCCGCCAGCTCAACAAGCACGCCACCATCGTCGTCGCCGTCCGGGAGGACGAGAACGTTCCCCTGCTCAAGCAGAGCGGAGCGGACACCGTGGTCACCAGCTCCAGTTCCGCCGGCCGGCTGCTCGGGGTCTCCATGGCGAGCCCGCCGGTGGCCAGGACACTGGAAGACCTGATGACCCACGGAAGCGGACTCGACCTCGGGGAGCGGGCGGTGCGGGAGGACGAGATCGGACGGCCGCCACGCGCGTGCGCCGACCTGATCGTCGCGGTCGTCCGGTATCGGAAGCTGCTCGACTACACGGACCCCGCGCTCACCAGCCTCCAGCGCGGAGACCGCGTCATCACCATCAGCCGATCCGGTTCGGAGCACTGAGCAGGGCCCACAGCGTGGTGTCCAGCGGGTGCGGTCTTCGGCTCCCGTGCCGCTGCCGATGCCGTCGGCGCTGCTGGTGCTCCTCGTGCGGCGGGTACGGCTGGTACGGCTGGTACGGCCACGGCATGTTTCACGTGAAACGACGCGGACGTTGTTTCACGTGAAACCCCTCCACCCCGGGGGGAGTTGCAGCCAGTGGGGACTTCAGACCCACGGCAGGTCGAGAACCTCCACCTCGGTGCCGGGCCGCACCCCTCCCGGCGGCACGACGGCCATCCCGTCGGCGGTGGCGATCCCCCGCAGCATCGCGGGCCCGTTGTAGTGCAGGGGGATCACATGGTCCCGGTCGTCTCCGCGCCCGGCCCGGTGCACCACCGGCACGAGCCGGGTGTCGTGCGGGTGCCCCTGCACCGCGTCATGGACCAACGCCCGGTACGGCTCCTGCTCCACGCGGCCGGCAAGGCCCCCGAGCAGCGGAAGCGCGAGGGTGAGGAGGCCGGAGACGGCCGCGAGCGGATTGCCGGGCAGTCCGACCAGGCAGGGGCCGTCCGGGGCCAGTCTGGCCAGCAGCATGGGGTGCCCCGGCCGTACCGTCACCCCGTCCACCAGCAGTTCGGCGCCGATCTCCGCGAGAACCGGGTGCACATGGTCGACCGGACCGGCCGCCGTACCGCCCGTCGTCAGCACCAGGTCGGCGTCAGTGCTGGTGAGCGCCCGCCGCAACGCCTCCGGGTCGTCGCCCAGGCAGCGGGGGTCCGCAACCTCGGCGCCCATCGACCGCAGCCACGGTCCGAGCATGGGGCCGAGGGCGTCGCGGATCCGGCCACCGTGGGGGAGACCCGAGGTGAGCAGTTCGTCTCCGAGGACCAGTACCTCGACCCGAGGGCGTGGCACCACGGCGAGGGCGTCGTACCCGGCGGCTGCGGCCAGGCCGAGCACGGCGGGGGTGACCAGCGTGCCCGGCACCAGCAGTTGCTCGCCGGTCCGGCACTCCTGGGCGCGCGGCCTGATGTCCTGGCCCGGGACGACCGCGCGCCGCGCGTGCAGCATCCCCTTGGCCTCGTCCACCTCGGCATGCTCCGAGCGGATCACCGCCGTCGCCTCGGCGGGCATCCGGGCTCCCGTGGCGATGCGTACCGCCTCCCCGTCGGGCAACTGTCCGAGGCCGCCGTCCCCGGCGAGCAGCCCCGAGCCGTCGTGGAACCGCCACGGACCCGGGCCCGTGACGGCCCAGCCGTCCATGGCGGAGGTGTCGAAGGAGGGCAGGTCGGTCAGCGCCACGAGCCCTTCGGCCAGTACGTGGCCGAGGGAAAGATCGAGCGGCAGCCGGATCGCGGGGAGCGAGGTCCTGCGGCCGGCCCGAAGGGACACCGTCCGGGCCCGCTCCCAGGGGGTGGCGGCCCGCCGGGCGGGGGCGGCCTCGCGAGGGGTACCCGCCCGGCCTTCCGACGGGGCCTTGTCGGCGGGGGCCGACGACGCCGGAGGGCCCGCTTCCCGGGACCGGTCGGCCCGCGATCCGGAGGGCTCGCCGGACGCGGCCCCGGCTGGGGAGGCGGAGCCGTGCGAGGGCACGCGGTTGGCCAGCGCCAGGGCCTGCTCCACGGCCCGCTCCTCCTCCATGGACGACGTCCTCCGCGCCGGCGCGGGGCAGTCGTCCAGTTCCGGGAGGACGAAAGTTTCTCCGGGCGCGTGCCGGCCGGTGATGCGGACGGTCGGGGCCTCGGGCGGGAAACCCTGCTCCCGGCCGGTCACGCGGTTCCCGTGCTCGTGCCGTCGCCCGACTCTTCCTCCCAGCGCAGGGCGAGGGCAGTCGCCTTGCGGGACGCCTCGGCCACCGCGCGGGCCGCGTCACCGGGTTCGGCGTTCGCGCCGGCCCGTCCGGCCGCGTAGCCGACGAGGAAGGTGGTGAGCGGGGCGGCGGGCCGCGCGACACCGTGGGCGGCGTCGCGTGCCAGGTCGAGCAGGACGTCGGTGTCGACGTCGAGTTCGATGCCCAGTTCGCTCTTGACTGCGGTGATCCATTCGTCCAGCACGGCCTCATGCTCCCTGATGTGCGCCCTCGCCACCCTGATGTCGTCCCAAGTGTCGCAGTCGAAGGAGGCGCGTTCGGGTGTGGCCACGGCGGCGAGATCGAGTTCGGCCGTCAGCAGGCGCAGCGGGAGCCCGGCGAGGGAGCCGTGCTCGGTGGCGAGCAGGGCGAGCTCGCGCCGCAGCGGTTCGGCGCGGTAGACGGCGACCAGCGGCTGTCGACGCCCGCCCGGGTCCGTGCTCAGGGCGCCTTCCCTGTTGCCCGCTTCGGCGGCGGTCAGCAGGGAGTCCAGGGTGGCGGAGCCGAGGAACGGCAGATCGGCGGAGAGGGCCACGATCCACGGGGCGGTGGTCTCCCGCACGCCCGCGCCCAGCGCGGCCACCGGTCCTCCGCCCGCAGGGGTCTCACGGGTCCAGGTCACCGGCCGGACCGTGGGCCGGCGGGGCCCCACCACCACCGTGCTCGCCGCTCCGGCGCACGCCGCGAGCACGCGGTCGAGAAGCGCCCGGCCGCCGACGCTGAGCCCGGGCTTGTCCGCTCCCCCCAGTCGTCGGGCGGCCCCTCCGGCGAGAACGATGGCGTCATAGGCGGTCATGCGACGAGTATGGGCGCCCGGTCCGGGGCCCCGGACCGCCGGGGGATGCCCGGCCCGGAGCCCCGGACCGCCGGAGCCCCGGACCGCCGGGGGACCGCCCGGTCCGGGGACCGGGACCGCCCCGGGAGCCGTGGCGTACGGGCCGGGCCGTCGGCCCCTACCGTCGGCCCCTACAAGGTGCGCAGCAGGATCGCCGGCTGTTCCACGCAGTCGGCGACGTACCGCAGAAACCCTCCTGCCGTGGCGCCGTCGCAGACCCGGTGATCGAAGGTGAGCGAGAGCTGCACCACATGACGCACCGCCAGCTCGCCGCCGTGCACCCAGGGCTTCGGGACGATGCGGCCGACACCGAGCATCGCCGCCTCGGGATGGTTGATGATCGGAGTGGAGCCGTCCACCCCGAACACGCCGTAGTTGTTCAGGGTGAAGGTGCCACCCGTCAGCTCCGCCGGTGTCAGCTTCCCGTCCCGGGACGCCTCGGTGAGCCGGGCCAGCTCGGCCGCCAGCGAGTCGACGGACCGCGTGTGCGCGTCGCGGACCACGGGGACGACGAGCCCCCGGTCCGTCTGCGCGGCGAAACCGAGGTGGACGGAAGGCAACAGGACGATCTCCCGGGCGGAGGCGTCCACGGTCGAGTTCAGCTCGGGGAACTTCGCCAGCGCCGCCGCACAGATCCGGGCCAGCAGGGCGAGGATCGACACCTTCGGGCCCGCGGCACCGTTCATCGCCGCGCGGGCCGCCATCAGCTCGGTCGCATCGGCGTCCACCCAGCAGGTGGCGTCCGGGATCTCCGTCCTGCTGCGCGACAACTTGTCGGCCACCAGGCCCCGCAGGCCTCGCAACGCGACCCTTTCACCGGTCTCGGAGGCCGGCAGCGGGACGGCGGCTTCCACGGCGCCGGCCGCGTGCTCGCCGACCACCGCCGCCTCCCGGATCGTCGCCTCGACGTCGGACCGCAGGATCAGCCCGTCCGGCCCCGACCCGGCCAGCTTCCGGAGGTCGAGTCCGTGCTGCCGGGCCAGCCGGCGGACGAGCGGCGAGATGACCGCGACCGGACCGGCCCCCGTGCGCGCTCCGGCCGACACGGCAGGACCACCGGCAGACGGGCCGGGTCCGGCAGGAACGGCACGCGGGGCGGGTGCGGCAGCCGCTGCGGCCGGGTCGGGCGCGGCGGCCGTCACGAGCTGGGGGCGGACCCGTCGGCGTCGCGCCGCCGGAGCCGCCGTCCCGTACCCGACCAGCACGTTGCCCGAGGACTCCGGCGTGTCTCCCCGCGCCTCCGCCTCCGCCTCCGCCTCCGGTGAGGGCGACCGCGCCGGACCCGGTGTCGGAGCGTCCACGGAGGCCGCTCCCGCCGCAGATCCGACCGCCACCGTCACCAGCGGGGCCCCGACCGGAAGCTCCTCCCCCTCCTCGCCGAAGCGGACCGTCACCACGCCCCCGTACGGGCACGGCACCTCCACCAGGGCCTTGGCCGTCTCGACCTCGACCACCGGCTGGTCCACCGCGACGACGTCACCGACCTCCACCAGCCACCGCACGATCGTCGCCTCGGTGAGGCCCTCGCCGAGGTCCGGCAGCGTGAATTCGAGCACCGTGGGCATCAGCGCGCCGCCTCCCACTGGAGCCGGGCCACCGCGTCGAGCACCCGGTCCACCCCTGGCAGATGGTGCCGCTCCAGCATCGGCGGCGGGTACGGGATGTCGAAACCGGAGACCCGCAGCACCGGCGCCTCCAAGTGGTGGAAGCACCGCTCGGTCACCCGGGCCGCGATCTCGCCCCCCGGTCCGCCGAACCCGGTCGACTCGTGGACGATCACCGCGCGGCCGGTCCGGCGCACGGAGGCGGCCACGGTCTCGTCGTCGAACGGCACCAGCGAGCGGAGGTCGACGACCTCCAGGTCCCACCCCTCCGCCACCGCCGCCTCGGCGGCCTCCAGGCACACCGGCAGGGACGGGCCGTAGGTGATCAGGGTCGCGCTCGTCCCGGGCCTGCGGACCACCGCCCGCCCGAGGGGCTCGACCTCCGCCGGGTCCTGGGGCGACCAGTCGGACTTCGCCCAGTACAGCCGCTTCGGCTCCAGGAACACCACCGGGTCGTCCGACGCGATCGAGGCCCGCAGCAGCCCGTAGGCGTCCTCGACGGTGGCCGGAGTGACGACGTACAGCCCCGGGGTGGCCATGTAGTACGCCTCCGAGGAGTCGCTGTGGTGCTCGACTCCGCCGATGCCGCCGCCGTAGGGGATCCGCACGGTCAGGGGCATCGGCAGGGCTCCCCCGGTGCGGTTCCGCATCCGGGCCACATGGCTGACGAGTTGCTCGAACGCGGGGTACGCGAACGCGTCGAACTGCATCTCCACCACGGGTCGCAGGCCGTACATCGCCATCCCGACGGCGGCGCCGAGGATGCCCGCCTCCGCGAGCGGGGTGTCCGTGCACCGGGCGTCGCCGAACTCGGCCGCCAGCCCGTCGGTGACCCGGAAGACGCCGCCGAGCGTGCCGACGTCCTCGCCGAGGACGTGCACCGAGGGGTCCTCGGCCATCGCGTCCCGCAGCGCCCGCCCCAGCGCCTGCGCCATCGTGGCCGGCCGGGTCCGGTCCGCCCGTACCGCCGTCGTCATCGTCCGTCCTCCGCGACCTGCTCGTCGTCCGGTCCGCCGGCGGCGGGCCCCTGCCCCGGGGCGTGCCCGGCGTCCTCGTGCGCGCTCGCCGCCTCCAGCTCGGCGCGCAGCCGCGCCCGCTGTTCTTCCAGAGGTCCCGTCCGCCGTGTGAAGACGTGCGCGAACAGATCCATCGGGTCGAGCACCGGATCCGCGTTCATCCGCTCCCGCAGCGCCGCCGCCATCCGCTCGGCGTCCTGGCGCACCGCCCCGAGGGCCTCCTCGTCGAGCAGACCCCGGCCGGTCGCCTCGCGTTCCACCAGGAGCACCGGATCGTGGTCCCGCCAGGACGCCACCTCCTCGTCGGAGCGGTAGCGGGTCGCGTCGTCGGCGTTGGTGTGGGCTTCCATGCGGTAGGTGACCGCCTCCACCAGCGTCGGTCCCCCACCGCTCCGGGCGCGCGCCACAGCCTCGGCGAGCACCTCGTGGACCGCGACCGCGTCGTTGCCGTCGACGAGTCTGCCGGGCATGCCGTACCCGACCGCCTTGTGGGCGAGGGACGGCGCCGCCGTCTGCTTCGACAGCGGCACCGAGATGGCGAAGCCGTTGTTCTGCACCAGGAAGACGACCGGCGCCCGCCACACCGCCGCGATGTTCAGCGCCTCGTGGAAATCGCCCTCGCTGGTCCCGCCGTCCCCGACCATCGCCAGTGCCACCACGTCGTCGCCCTTGAGCCGCGCCGCGTGCGCCAGACCGACCGCGTGCGGCAGTTGCGTCGCCAAAGGGGTACAGAGCGGCGCGATCCGGTGCTCGCGGGGGTCGTAGCCGGTGTGCCGGTCACCACGCAGCAGCGTCAGCGCGTCGACCGGGTCGAGACCCCGGGCCACCGCGGCGAGCGTGTCGCGGTAACTCGGAAAGAGCCAGTCCCGTTCCTCGAGCACCAGCGCGGCGGCCACCTCGCAGGCCTCCTGCCCCGTGCTGGACGGGTACACGGCGAGGCGCCCCTGCCGGGTCAGCGCCGTGGCCTGCGTGTTGTACCGGCGGCCGCGCACCAGTGCGGCGTGGAGGCGGAGCAGCAGCCCGGGATCGACTCCGGCCGCTGCGTCCGTACCGAGCACCCGGTACGGCTCCGCATCCGGCAGCAGCGGCTCCGGGTCGGTGAGCGGCTTCCACGCAGGGGGCGGCGCGGGCCGGTAGGCGGCCGCGCCCGGCAGCTCTTGGACCGTCATGAGAGGCACCTCCTGGCAACAGGGCAGAACGACAGGGGCAGTGACCCCGCCGGGACTGGCGCCCTACGTCGGGGTGTACGTCCCCGGAGGAGGGAACGCACGTGGACGAGCCCCGGGGGTGTCCCGGGTGACCTGTCCCACCTACCGATTGTTCGGTCGCCGACGCATTTTGGCTACAGGCACCCCCGCCCTGTGGACAAACGGTTCTCCACAGCCTGGGATGGAGGCAGCTCGTCCACACCGGGGAGGCACGGGGGCATGGCAGCTGAACGAATGGCCGAGGGGTCCGGGCAGGCACCGCCGCCGCGTCCGCTGGACGCCGTCGACCGCGACATCATCCGCATCCTCCGCGCCGACGGCCGGGCCTCGATACGGGCCGTCGCCGAGCAGGTCCACGTCTCGCGCGCCAACGCCTACGCCCGCATCGACCGGCTGGTCGAGGACGGGGTGATCCGGGGCTTCAGCGCCCGCGTCGACCACGAGCGGGCCGGGCAGGGGGCCTCCGCCTACATCACGCTCAAGATCGTGCAGAACTCCTGGCGGACCGTCCGCGAGCAGCTCCAGGCCCTGCCGGGCGCCACCCACCTCGCCCTCGTCAGCGGTGATTTCGACGTGCTGCTGCTGGTCCACACACCGGACACCCGCGCCCTGCGCGAACTCGTCCTGACCCGCATTCAGGCCATTCCCGAAGTGCTCTCCACCCGCACCCTGCTGGTCTTCGAGGAAACCGACCTGGGCCACGGCTCCGCCGACCCCGCCACCTGACACCACCGCGCCGGCCGGCCGGCCCCGACGCACGGGCCGGGCCCGGCGTCCTCAGCGGCCGGTGTCACCGCCCGGTGGAACGCATCCCCTCGAAGGCCAGCCGCACGACGGTCCCCGGCAGGTCGCCGCCGGCCCCGTCCCCCTCCGCGGCGCCGGCCGCCCCGGCGCCGTCGGCCTGCGGCCGGTACCACTCGACGAGGGAGTTCACCATGCCGAACAGCAACCGGGTGGCCAGCCGTATGTCCACGTCGGCCCGGAGGTCCCCGTCCGCGACGGCCGCCTTCAGAAGTGCCGAGACCCGCTGGTCGAACTCGCGGCGCCGTTCCAGCGCCCAGCGCTCGGTCTTCGTGTTGCCGCGCACGCGCAGCAGCAGGGTGACGTAGGGCAGGTCGGCCATCAGCACCTCCACCGTGCGGCGCGTGACGTACTCGACGCGCTCCACCGCGCGTCCCCGCACCGCGCCCGGCTCGTCAAGGATCCGGAAGAGGCCGTCGATCGCCCGGCTCACCGCGCGGCGCAGCAACTCCTCCTTGCCCGCCACGTGGTGGTAGATCGAGGACTTCGAGATGCCCGCGGCACGGGAGAGGTGCTCCATGGACGTGCCGTCGTATCCGCGCTCGTTGAAGACCCGCACGGCGACGGCGAGCAGAGTCTCCGGGGTGTACGTGTCCCGCTTGGCCGTGGTCATGGACGCGATCCTCCCCCATGAGTTGTCCACAGGTTGTCCGGGGCCCCTTGTCCCGACCGATCGTTCGGTTACTCTAACCCCGTCAGCACGTCCCCGCCCGGCTCGATGAGGAGTTGGTCCGCCATGGCCGCCGCGCTCTCCCTCCAGAAGCTGTCCGAGATCCACCGGCCCACCCTCGACCAGGCCCTCGAAGCCGTCCGGACCCGCGCCTACTGGTCGCCCCACCCCGAGCACCCCAAGGCGTACGGCGAGGGCGGAGCACCCGGCAGCCTGGGCGCGGCCGAGGGCAAGGCCGCGTTCGACGCCCTCCTGCAGAGCAGGTTCGACCTCGGTCAGCCCGGCACGGACGGCTGGACCGGCGCCGAGACCTCCCCGTACGGCCCCGAGCTGGGCATCGAGTACCCGCACGCCGATCCCGACGTCCTGCTGCCCGCGATGAGCGCCGGAACGGCGGCCTGGCGGGACGCAGGCCCGGAGGCCCGGGCCCTGGTCTGCCTGGAGATCCTGGCCCGCATCGGCGCCCGGACGCACGAGCTGGCGCACGCCGTCATGCACACCAGCGGCCAGGCCTTCCTGATGGCGTTCCAGGCGGGCGGCCCGCACGCCCAGGACCGCGGCCTGGAGGCCGTGGCGTACGCGTACGAGGAACAGCTCCGTACCCCCGCCGGGGCCGACTGGTCCAAGCCGCAGGGGAAGCGCGACCCGCTCCGGCTGCGGAAGACCTACACCGCGGTCGGACGCGGTGTCTCGCTGCTCATCGGATGCAACACCTTCCCCACCTGGAACAGCTACCCGGGCCTCTTCGCCTCGCTCGCCACCGGCAATCCGGTCCTCGTCAAGCCGCACCCCCGCGCCGTGCTCCCCCTCGCGCTCACGGTCCGCATCGCGCGGGACGTGCTCGCCGGGACCGGCTTCGACCCGAACCTCGTCGCGCTGACGGCCGAGCGGCCGGGTGAGGGGAGCGCCAAGACGCTGGCCCTGCGCCCGGAGGTCCGGATCATCGACTACACCGGCTCCACCGCCTTCGGGGACTGGCTGGAGACCCACGCGCGCCAGGCCCAGGTGTACACCGAGAAGGCCGGGGTCAACACGGTCGTCATCGACTCCACCGACGACTACACCGGCATGCTCGCCAACCTCGCGTTCTCGCTCTCCCTCTACAGCGGCCAGATGTGCACCACCCCGCAGAACCTCCTCGTCCCGCGCGACGGCATCACCACCGACGCCGGCCCCCGGACGTACGACGAGGTGGTCACCGACCTCGCGACGGCCGTCTCCGGGCTCCTCGGCGACGACGCCCGGGCCGCCGCCCTCCTCGGAGCCCTGGTCAACCCGGAGGTGCGGGGCCGCCTCGAAGCGGCGCCGGACCTCGGCGACGTGGCCCTGGCCTCCCGCGAGGTGGCGCACCCCGAGTTCCCGGACGCCGTGGTGCGCACGCCGGTGCTGGTCAAGGTGGCCGCCGGGGAGCCCGGCCCGGACGGCGGTGAGCCCGTCCACCTCTCCGAGTGCTTCGGGCCGGTGTCCTTCGCGGTCCGGGTGGACTCCACGGCGGACGCGGTCGAGCTGCTGCGCCGCACGATCCGGGAGAAGGGTGCGATGACGGTCGGCGCCTACACCACCTCCCCCGAGGTGGAGAGCGCGATCGAGGAGGTCTGCTTCGAGGAGTCCGCCCAGCTGTCGCTGAACCTGACCGGCGGGGTCTACGTCAACCAGACGGCGGCCTTCTCCGACTTCCACGGCTCGGGCGGCAACCCGGCGGCCAACGCGGCCCTCTGCGACGGTGCCTTCGTCTCCGGGCGCTTCCGCACCATCGAGGTCCGCCGCCAGGCCTGAGCCAGTGCCGGGCCGCCGCCCCACCGGGAGCGCGCGGCCCGGTCGTCAGACCCGCGGGTCCGGCACGTCCGCGTACCGCTGGATCCACGCGTGCATGGCGATGGCGGCAGCGGCGCCCGCGTTGATCGACCGCGTGGAACCGAACTGCGCGATCGAGCAGACCATCGACGCGTGGGCCCTGGCCTCCTCCGTGAGCCCGGGGCCCTCCTGGCCGAAGAGCAGCACACAGCGCCGGGGCAGCACGGTCCGCTCCAGCGGGACGGCGCCGGGGAGGTTGTCGATCCCGATGATCGGCAGCCCTTCCGCTGCCGCCCAGGCGGTCAGGTCGGCGGTCCCGGGGTGGTGGCGCACGTGCTGGTAGCGGTCGGTGACCATGGCCCCGCGCCGGTTCCAGCGACGCCGGCCGACGATGTGGACCTCCTTCGCCAGGAAGGCGTTCGCCGTACGCACGACCGAACCGATGTTGAAGTCGTGCCCCCAGTTCTCCACCGCCACATGGAAGTCGTGGCGCCGCAGATCGAGGTCGGCGACGATCGCCTCACGAGTCCAGTAGCGGTACTCGTCCCCCACGTTGCGCCGGTCACCGCCCGCCAGCAGCTCGGGGTCGTACCGCTCGCCCTCCGGCCAGGGGGAGGGGTGCGGCCCGACACCGATCCCGTCCCCGAAGCCCTCGTCGTACTGCGCCGGTTCCGGGGCCGGATCGGGCCCCTCGGCCACGAAGGGCCGGAATTCCTCTGTACTGCCGGTCTCGCTGCTCACCCGACGAGCGTAGGGCCCCCGTCGGCGGGCCGCCGCGAGGCCTCCCGGCCGGGCTCCTCGCCCCCCGCCTCATCGGTACCCGCCCCGGCGCCCTGCGCCGCGGCGGCACGCGCCCCCGCAGCCCCCGGATCGGCAGCCTCCGCCTCGGTGGGCTTCCGTCGACCGGGGAGGCGTGCCGCGGCCGGGCCACGGCTCACCCGGGCCAGCAGCCGGTCCCGGCCGGAACCGACCCGGGCGCCGAGCCACACCAGGAAGACCGTGGGCAGGAAGACGGCGTCCGCGGAGATCATCGCCATCGAGAAGAAGGGCAGCCCCAGCAGGACCGCGATCCCCGCGTGCTCGCCCATCATGAGCACCAGCAGGACGTTCTTCACCCGCCGGTCGAAAAGCGTGAACGGGAACGCGACCTGCACGATCACCGTCGCGTACGTCACCACCATCACCATCACCGCGCTGCCCGCGATCAGGTTCGAGAGCTCGGGCCACGGGGTGAAGTAGTCCAGCTTCAGGGGGTAGTAGAGCGCGGTGCCGTCCTGCCAGCGCGAACCCTGGATCTTGTACCAGCCGGCGGTGGCGTAGATCAGACAGACCTCGGCCATGATGACGACGAGGGCGACGTTGTGGGCGATGTTGGCCACCACGTCGAGCAGCACCCGCGGTTCACCGTCGGGCGCGTACCGGGTCGCGGCCCACCGAGCGGCGCACCCCAGCCACAGCAGCCACAGCAGCGTCGGCAGCCACCAGGTGCCCCCCAGACCGTGCTGCACGGTGGCGACCAGCAGGACCGGCCCGAGGACCGCCCAGAGCACCAGCCCCACCACGTCCCGGCCCGGCCTCAGCCCTTCCGCCCGGCGCGCGGCCTCCCGTGCGGCCCGCCGCGCGTCGAGCGACCAGACCTGGGCGCACCGCGTCAGGACGAGGTAGATCGCCATCAGATGGACGACGTTGTCGCCGCCGTCGCCCATGAAGACATTGCGGTTCTGGATCGAGAGGACCCCGACCATGAAGAGGACGGACATCGTCCGGGTGCGCCACCCGATCAGCGTGCAGAACGCCGATACGAGCGTGAGCGCGTAGACCGCCTCGAACCACGCCGAACCGTCCGACCACATCAGGACGGTGAAAGCGCGGTTCTCGGATATCAGCCGGTGCGCCAGCTCCCACTGCCACGGCGCGTCCGGCCCGTACAGCTCGTGCCGGTACGGCACCTCGCGCAACAGGAAGAGCAGATAGGTGGCGGTGAACCCGATCCGGATCACGGCGCTCTGGTAGGGGCCGAGGGCCGAGGCGGTGACCCGCTGGACGGCACGGCCGGCCCTGCCCACGGCCGCGGGGCGTGCCAGGGGGTCGGGGTGTGCGGGGGAATCGGTGCGCACGGCGGACTCGGCGTCCGTCACGGGGGCGGTACTCACTGGTCGGCCTCCTCGCCGGACGCGGCTGCCGCCGCCACGCCACCCTCGGGCAGATCGTCGCTGGACACGGTCCACCAGGCGAGTTCGCGGTAGACGGGCCGCGTGTCGGCCTTCTCGGTGCTCCACGGGGGAGCGTCGACCAGACGGGCCGACGAGCGCAGCTGAATGCGGTCGACCGTCCCGCCGTAGTCGTGGCCGTCCAGCCGCAGCATCACGATGCGCCGCAGGTACGCCTCGGAGAGCTCACCGCGCGCACCCGTCGAACGGTTCTTGTCGTCGTGGCTGTTGACGAAGAAGTCCCAGGCCCTGCGCAGTTCGTTCTGGTAGGCGTGGCTGGGCAGCGGGTTGCCCCGTATCGCCTTGCCGTCCTCCGCGCTGAGGCTCATCCAGCGGGTGGTGCTGCGCGCACCGCTCGCGTCGACGACTTCGGCCCGGACGTGCACGGTGATGTTCTGCTGAAGCGGGTTGGGAGCGAAAAGCTTCCAGTTCTGTTCGAACTCCGGGTAGATCCAGTCGTCGATGGTCTCCCCGTGCTGCTTGGAGAGCGTGTTCGACGGCGCCACGTGGAGGAAGACCATGCCCAGGTGGACGCAGGCGATCAGACCGACGACCCCCGCCACCAGCGCCGCGACGACCCGGTACGGGGTCGACAGCGCGGCGATTCCGGCCCGTGCCGCATCCGGGGGCGGCCCGGCCGGCGCGGGGGAGGCGGCGTCCGGGCCGCCGTCGCCGCCCTCACGGCCGTCGCCGTCCCGGCCGGCGCCCTCACGGCCGTCGCCCGCTCCGCGGTCCGCGGCAGCCGGCACCCCGGCTCTCCCGGCCTCGGTCCTTCCGGTACGGGATTCGCGGGCACCTGGCTCCTCGGCCGCCTCGGGTTCCCAGGCACATGGCTCCACCGCTGTGTCGGGCTCCTGGGGGCCGGGTTCCACGACGGGCCCTGGTTCCCCGGAACCGGACACTCCGCCGCTCTCCACCGGCTCGCTCCCGGCAGCACCCTTCTCGTCGGCGCCGAGGGCGTCGGGCCGCTCTCCGGCGGGGCTCGGCGTCTCTTCGGACGCCTTGTCGGCACCCGCCTCGTCCGGACCCTCACTCCCGTCGGCGAACCGACGTTTCGAGCGCCCCCCGTGATCCGATTCCATCCCGCCCCGATCGTCGTCGATCACCACTCGGTTATCCACAGGGTTGACACCCTACGGTCCACCGGCCGACCATTGAAGTCGATGGACCGAACGATCGGTCGGGACGGAGTCGTCATGGTGACAGTGGCCTCGGGCCGCCGGGCAGCGGAGGGCGCGGACACGACCGCTGCCGGGGACGCCGGCCGCACGGCGTCGTTCGACGCGGCGGTGGCCGCGGACGAGCGGATCGAACCCCGCGACTGGATGCCGGACGCGTACCGTGCCTCGCTGGTCCGCCAGATGGCCCAGCACGCGCACTCGGAAATCATCGGGATGCAGCCCGAGGCGAACTGGATCACCCGGGCCCCCTCGCTGCGCCGCAAGGCCGTCCTGATGGCCAAGGTGCAGGACGAGGCGGGCCACGGCCTGTACCTCTACAGCGCTGCGGAGACCCTGGGCACCAGCCGGGCGGAGCTGCTGGACAAACTGCACGCCGGCCGCCAGCGGTACTCGTCGATCTTCAACTACCCGACCCTGACCTGGGCGGACGTGGGCGCGATCGGCTGGCTGGTGGACGGGGCCGCCATCACCAACCAGGTCCCCCTCTGCCGCTGCTCGTACGGCCCCTACGCCCGCGCGATGGTCCGCATCTGCAAGGAGGAGTCCTTCCACCAGCGCCAGGGGTACGAACTCCTGCTGACGCTGAGCCGGGGCACGCCGGCACAGCACGCGATGGCCCAGGACGCGGTGGACCGCTGGTGGTGGCCGTCGCTGATGATGTTCGGGCCGCCGGACGACGAGTCCGCGCACAGCGCCCAGTCGATGGCCTGGAAGATCAAGCGGCACTCCAACGACGAACTCCGTCAGCGTTTCGTCGACATCTGCGTCCCGCAGGCCGAGTCCCTCGGCCTCACCCTCCCCGACCCGGAGCTCCGGTGGGACGACGCCGAGGGCCGGCACCGCTTCGGCGCCATCGACTGGACGGAGTTCCAGGAGGTGCTCCGGGGCAACGGCCCCTGCAACGACCAGCGTCTCGCCCAGCGCCGTGCGGCCCACGACGCCGGCGCGTGGGTACGCGACGCGGCAGCCGCGTACGCGGCCAAGCACGCGCCGCCCGAGCGACCCCGACAACCCGCGGACCCGCCCGCCTCCGCTCCCCCGCGGGGAACGGGTGCGACGGCGGGGACACCGGCCCACCCGACCCGCACGACGGAGGCGACACCATGAGCGGCTCGACCGACTGGCCGTTGTGGGAAGTGTTCGTCCGCTCCCGCAGAGGGCTCTCGCACACGCACGCGGGCAGCCTGCACGCCCCCGACGCCACCATGGCCCTGCGCAACGCCCGGGACCTCTACACCCGCCGCGCCGAGGGCGTCTCGATCTGGGTGGTCCCCTCCACCTCCGTCACCGCCTCCTCGCCCGACGAGAAGGACTCCTTCTTCGAACCGGCCGCCGACAAGCCCTACCGCCACCCGACCTTCTACGAGATCCCGGAAGGAGTGCGGCACCTGTGACCGCCACCCCGACCGGCGCCGCTGCCGGCGCCCGGGCCACCGCGCACCCCCCGGTCCTGGCCGGAGCCCTCGCGCTGGGCGACGACGCCCTGGTGCTCTCGCACCGGCTGGGGGAGTGGGCGGGCCACGCCCCGGTGCTGGAGGAGGAGGTCGCCCTCGCCAACATCGCGCTGGACCTGCTCGGCCAGGCCCGCGTGCTCCTCTCCCTCGTCGGCGACGAGGACGAACTCGCCTACCTCCGCGAGGAACGCGCTTTCCGCAACACCCAGTTGGTAGAGCAGGAGAACGGCGACTTCGCCCGCACCATCGCCCGGCAGCTCTACTTCTCCGTCTACCAGCGTCTGCTGTACGAGCGGCTCGCGGCCGGAGAGAGCTGTTTCCAGGCCCTGGCGGCGAAGGCGGTGAAGGAGGTCGCCTACCACCAGGACCACGCCGAGCAGTGGACCCTCCGTCTCGGTGACGGCACCGAGGAGAGCCACCGGCGGATGCGTGAAGGGCTGGACGGACTCTGGAGGTTCACCGGTGAGCTCCTCCAGCCGGTCGAGGGCGTCGACATCGACTGGCAGGGCCTCGCCGACGACTGGCTCGCCTCGGTCACCGACGTGGTCGTGCGGGCCGGCCTCTCCCTGCCCACCGGCCCGCGCAGCGGCGCGTGGACGGCCGGCGCCGGCCGTCAAGGTCTGCACACCGAGCCCTTCGGACGCATGATCGCCGAAATGCAGCACCTCCATCGCAGCCACCCGGGGGCGTCATGGTGACCGTGACGCCGCTGGAGGAGGAGTTGCGCCGGATCGCCGGAGCCGTCCCCGACCCCGAACTCCCGGTGGTGACCCTCGAAGAGCTCGGTGTCCTGCGGGGAGTGCGCGTGGAAGGGGCGGGCCGTGACGCCGTCACCGTCACCCTCACCCCGACCTACACCGGCTGCCCCGCCGTGGAGACCATGGCGCACGACGTCGAACAAGCCCTCCGTGACCACGGAGTGGCGCGGGTTTCGGTGGTCACCGTGCTGGCACCGCCCTGGAGCACGGACGACATCAGCGCGGAGGGCCGGCGCAAACTCGCCGCGTCCGGCATCGCGCCCCCACGCGCCCTCCACCCTCCGGACGGTCCGGTGCCGCTCACCCTGGCCGTGCGCTGCCCGCACTGCGGCTCGACCGGCACCGAGCTCCTCAGCAGATTCTCCTCGACCGCCTGCAAAGCACTGCGCCGGTGCACCGAGTGCGGCGAACCCTTCGACCACTTCAAGGAGTTGTAGATGTTCCATCCGCTCCGGGTCGCTGCCGTCGAACGCATCACGGACGACGCCGTGGCCGTGACGTTCGACGTCCCGGCCGCCCTGCGGGAGACCTTCCGCCACGTACCGGGCCAGCACCTCAACGTGCGCTACCGGGTGGACGGCGAGGAGATCCGGCGTTCCTACTCGCTCTGCTCCCCCGCCGTGGCGGCCCCGGACCCCCCGGTGCTCCGGGTCGGCATCCGCCTGGTGGACGGTGGCGCCTTCTCGACGTACGCGCTGAAGGAACTCGCGGTCGGCGACCGGGTGGAGGCGATGGCCCCGACCGGGCGCTTCACCCTGGAGCCCCGGCCGGGGCTCTTCGCGGCGGTGGTCGGCGGCAGCGGCATCACGCCGGTCCTGTCGATCGCCTCGACCCTGCTCGCGCGGGAACCCCTGGCCCGGTTCTGTCTCGTGCGCGGTGACCGGACGGTGGCGTCGACGATGTTCCTCGACGAGGTGGCGGACCTCAAGGACCGCTACCCGGACCGCTTCCACCTCGTCACCGCGCTCTCCCGCGAGGAGCAGGCGGCCGGGCTCCCCACCGGCCGGCTCGACCAGGAGCGGCTGACCGCTCTGCTGCCCGCCCTGTTGCCGGTGGCGGACGTGGCCGGCTGGTTCCTGTGCGGACCGTTCGGACTGGTCCGGGGAGCCCAACGGGCCCTGCGCGCACTGGAGGTGGACCGCACCCGCATCCACCAGGAGATCTTCCACGTGGCCGAGGCTCCGGACCCGGCAGCGGCCAGGACAGCGAAGGCCTCGGATGCAGCCGCCGGTGGCGCGGCCGTGATCACCGCCCCCGCGGAAGCCACGCTGACGGCGACCCTGCACGGCCGCTCGGGCAGCTGGCCGGTCGAGAACGGCGACTCACTGCTGGAGACGGTGCTGCGCAGACGCGACGACGCGCCCTACGCCTGCAAGGGCGGCGTCTGCGGCACCTGCCGCGCTCTCCTCGTCCGGGGCGAGGTACGGATGGAGCGGAACTACGCGCTGGAACCGGAGGAGACCGAGGCGGGCTTCGTCCTGGCCTGCCAGTCGCACCCGCTCACCCCCGAGGTAGCCATCGACTTCGACCGCTGACCGACCGGACCTGAGCGGCCGGCCGACCGACCGGCCGGCCAGCTGGCCGACCGCTCAGAGGACGAAGGGCGACGCGGCGTCGTCGGCGACCATCGGCCGGCCGGCACCGTCCCAGGCGAGCATGCCGCCCTCGATGTTCACCGCGTCCACGCCCTGCTGGACGAGGTACTGCGTCACCTGGGCGGACCGTCCGCCCACCCGGCACATCACGTACACTCGGCGACCGTCCTCGGCTGCCTCGGTCAGCTCGCCGAAGCGGCCGACGAAGTCGCTCATCGGAATGTGCAGCGCGTTCTCGACGTGACCGGCCGCCCATTCGTCGTTCTCACGCACGTCGAGCACGAAGCCGTCCGACGGCACCGCAGCGACGTCCACCGAGGGCAGCGGGGCGAAGTTCATGGGTCATGCCTTCTCTCGTACGTACGCGACACCGTCTCGCGAAACGCTACTGCACCAGCTCCGCGAGCTCCGCTTCCCGCCGGGACACCTCGCCCAGCAATTGGTCGGCGATGTCCACCAGCAGTTGGTCCGGATCGTCCGGCGCCATCCGCAGCATCGATCCGATCGCGCTCTGCTCCAGCTCCTGCGCCAGCACGGTCAGCAGCTCCTTGCGCCGACTGAGCCACTCCAGCCGGGCGTAGAGCTCCTCGCTCTCGCTGAGCAGCGCCGGCGGACGCACCGGGTCCGCCGCCCACTCACCGGCCAGTTCCTGGAGCAACGGCACGTCGCCCCGCCCGTACGCCCCGTTCACCCGGGCGATGAACTCCTCGCGCCGCTGCCGGTCCGTCTCGTCCCGTGCCAGGTCGGGATGGGCCTTGCGGGCCAGCTCGCGGTAGAGCTTGCGGGCCTCGTCGCTGGGCCGTACCCGCTTCGGCGGCTGGACCGGCTGTTCGGTGAGCATGGCCACGGCCTCCGGGTACAGCCCTTCCGAGTCCATCCAGCCGTGGAACAGCTCGTCCACACCCGGCATCGGCATGACGGCGGCACGGGCCTCCCGTGCGGTGCGGAGGTCCTCCGGATCGCCGGTCCGGGCGGCCTTCGCCTCGGCGAGGAGGGCGTCCAGCTCGTCGAGGCGGGCGTACATCGGGCCGAGCTTCTGGTGGTGCAGCCGGGAGAAGTTCTCCACCTCGACCCGGAAGGTCTCCACCGCGATCTCGAACTCGATCAGCGCCTGCTCCGCCGCCTGCACGGCTCTGGCGAGCCGCGCCTCCGGCCGGGCGTCGGACTCCTCCGCGCCGGGCACCGGCTCCCGCACGCGAGCGCCGTCCGTCGCGGACGCGTCCTCCTGCGTGGAAGGCCCCGCGTCCCGCGGCTGATCGCCGTCCCCCGCGCTGTCCAGGTCCTGGACCTGCTGGTCCGCGTCCTGGACCTGCCGGTCCTGAACCTGCCGGTCATCGTCGTTCCGGGTGGTGCCCACCCCGGCGGCTTCGTCGGTCACCCGTCCAGCGTATGGCCCCGGCCGGCCCCCCGAGGACCCGGCGGCGCCCACACCGCCGTTCACACCCCCGGCTCGGCGGCCAGCCGCCCGGATCCGATGGCCTTGAGCAGCGCGGCATGGTCCGCCTCGGTCCGGTCCGCGTACAGCACGGCGAAGTCCGCCACCGCCTGCTCCAACTCGTCGTTCTTCCCGCAGTAGCCGGCGATGAGACGGGGATCGACGCTGTGCGCGTGGGCCCGGGCGAGCAGCGCGCCGGTCATCCGCCCGTAGTCGTCCACCTCGTCCGGAGCCAGCGCCGCCGGATCGACGCTGCCCTTGCGGTTCCTGAACTGCCGCACCTGGTAGGGCCGGCCGTCCACGTCGGCCCAGCCGAGCAGATGGTCGCTGACGACCTGCATGCGCTTCTGCCCCAGCACGACCCGGCGGCCTTCGTGCGCCACCACCGGAACGTCGAAACCGACGGCCGGCAGGAACGGCGTCAGCGCGGACGGCCTGGCCTCCTTCACCTGGAGCACCAGCGGCTCCCCCCGGTGGTCGAGGAGGAGCACCACGTACGAGCGGGTCCCCACGCTGCCCGTCCCGACCACCCGGAACGCCACGTCGTGGATGGTGTGACGGGCGAGCAGCGGCACCCGGTCCTCCGGAAGGGTCCCCAGGTAGCCGCCGAGCCCGGCCGCGACGGCCGCCGCCTCCGCGTCCGGGACCCGGCGCAGCACGGGAAGTGCGTCCACGAAGCGCCGCCCGCCGTCCTCCGACACCTCGGTGGACCGGGCTGCGAAGCGGGCACTCGTGTTCCGCCTGGCCTTCTCCGAGACCCGCTCGAGCGTTCCGAGGAGATCCCGTGCGTCCGCGTGCGAGACGAGCGCCTCGTCCGCGATGGCGTTCCAGGCGTCGAGCGCGGGCAGCCGGGCGAGCAGCCGCATCGTCCGCCGGTACGCCCCCACCGTGTCGTACGCGCCCCTGCGGCAGGTGTCCTCGTCGGCCCCGGCGGCCCGGCCCGCGAGGACGAAGGAGGCGGCCAGCCGCTTGAGGTCCCACTCCCAGGGCCCGAAGGCCGTTTCGTCGAAGTCGTTGAGGTCGATGACGAGGTTGCCGCGGGCGTCCCCGTACAGACCGAAGTTGGCCGCGTGCGCGTCGCCGCAGAGCTGTGCGCCGACCCCGGTGACGGGCGTGCCCGTGAGGTCGTGGGCCATGAGCCCGGCAGCACCGCGCAGGAAGGCGAAGGGGGACGCGGCCATCCGTCCCACCCGTATCGGGGTCAGCCCGGGGACCCGGCCCCGGTTCGACTCCTCGACGGCCCGCACCGCGTCGGGTCGCCCCGGCGGAAGGACCAGCGAGGCGTGGGCGGCTCTCGGCACCCGCTCGCGCAACGCCCGGCCCGCCGCCTTCCGCGACGACTCCTCCGCCCGCCGCGCGAAACCCGCGACCGCCGGGATGCGTGTCCCGGGCACCCCGTTCGCCGGCGCATCCGCCACCGGCCGCCGTTCCGGGCCGGCCGGGGCGAAGCCCGCTCCCACCACCGCGAGGCCCGGATCGACCGAGGACGCACGGGCCACCGACGCGCTCTCCGCGGAGGCGGACACCGGAGCATCCCTCACGGTCGGCTCCGCCGCCGCCAGCACATCGGTCCCACTCATGGAAACCGCCTCCCCCGCCCACCGGCGGTCCCGTTCGTCCTCGATGGGCCATGACCGTACCGCCGTTCACCCCGCACCGACGGCCCTCATGCACACGTACCGTCCCCACCGGTGGAAAAGACGCTGAGCAGGCCAAAGAGCGGGTAAAGCCTCTCGCTCGTCACCTCGGACCCTCACGCCGATCAACTCCGGCGTGACCGTGGTCACCTGCGACACCGGCGCGACTCGTGACACGGCCCCCGTCGAGGACCAATGACGGAGCCCGACGCGCCGCCGACCGCCTCGCCCACCCCGCCCCGGGTTCGGAGACGCACTCCGGGAGACGGGTACGCGGCACCGTTTCACGTGAAACACCGCACAGTGCCGCCCGGCCGAACGCGGATCACGCCCGAGCACGCCGGCCCCGGCGGACGCCGGCCGAGAACGCGCGCGGACGCCGGACGAGAGCCCTCGCGCACACCGACGAGAGCCCCGGCGCGCGCCGGACGAGAACCGCTCACCCCGACCGGACAGAGGCAATCCGCCACCGCACAACGAAGAACCCCCGCACCGGATCTCTCCGTTGCGGGGGTTCTGTCGAACCGACCCAGCAGCTGTTCCCAGCCGCTCATTGTGCGCGAGGGGGGATTTGAACCCCCACGTCCCGAAGGACACTGGCACCTGAAGCCAGCGCGTCTGCCGTTCCGCCACTCGCGCAAAGTGGTGTCCAGTTCCTCGCACCGTTTCGGTGCTTCTCCCTGGCGACATCGGAAGATTAGCACGCTGAGCGGGGAGGATTCACATCCGTTGTTTCGGGGGGCACCGAGGGGGAAACGGGAACGCGGAACCCTCTCCCCACTCCTGCTCAGTGCACCCCGCGTGCGGGACACTGTCATGGGGCCACCTCTACGATCCGTGTGAGGGGTGACACTCATCCACCGGGCAGACAAGGGGAACCAGCCGATTTCCCGAGGCGTGGATACGATCAGTAAGCAGTACAGGGACGATGACACCGGAGGAGGTGCCCCATGGGAGTCATGAAGCGTTTCGAGCAGCGTCTCGAAGGTCTGGTCAACGGCACCTTCGCCAAAGTCTTCAAGTCCGAGGTCCAGCCGGTCGAGATCGCGGGCGCGCTCCAGCGCGAGTGCGACAACAACGCGACGATCTGGAACCGCGAGCGGACCGTCGTCCCCAACGACTTCATCGTCGAGCTGAGCGCTCCCGACTACGAGCGGCTCAGCCCGTACTCCGGCCAGCTCGGCGACGAGCTGTCCGGGCTGGTGCGGGACTACGCGAAGCAGCAGCGCTACACCTTCATGGGACCGATCAAGGTCCACCTGGAGAAGGCCGAGGACCTGGACACGGGCCTCTACCGCGTGCGCAGCCGCACTCTCGCGTCCAGCACCTCCCAGCAGGAGCCCGGCGACCCGCAGGGCGACCCGGGCCGGCAACCCTACGGAGCCCGTCCCGACGCGTACGGGGCCCAGCGCCCCGCGCCGGGCAGGCCCGCCGCGCCGCAGGGGCAGCAGCCCCCCGGCGGCTACGGATACCCGCCGGCCGCCGCCCCACCGATGCCGGCGGCCCCGCCGCCGGCCACCGGACGCCCCGCGGGGACCGCCAACGACCGGCGCCGCCCGCCCGCCGCCTCCGGCCCGCTCCCGGACGCCCAGGTGCGGCGCTGGATCGAGATCAACGGCACCCGCCATCAGATCTCCCGCCCGACGCTGGTGCTGGGACGCAGCACCGAAGCCGACGTGCGGATCGACGACCCCGGCGTATCGCGCCGGCACTGTGAGATCCGGACCGGAACGCCCTCGACGATCCAGGATCTCGGGTCCACCAACGGCATCGTGGTGGACGGGCAGCACACCACCCGCGCTACGCTCCGCGACGGCTCGCGGATCGTCGTGGGCAGCACCACCATCGTTTACCGGCAAGCCGAAGGGTGAAGCGGGGGCAATGTCAGAGCTGACCCTGACGGTCATGCGGCTAGGTTTCCTGGCCGTTCTGTGGCTATTCGTGATCGTGGCCGTACAGGTCATTCGCAGCGACCTGTTCGGGACGCGCGTCACCCAACGCGGCTCGCGCCGCACGGGTACCGAGACGCGCCCCCAGCAGGGGCGCCAACAGGCGGCAGCGCCGCCGCAACAGCGCCAGCAGCCGACGCGTCAGCGTCGCGGCGCACCCACCAAGCTGGTCGTCTCCGAGGGCTCCCTCACGGGCACCACGGTCGCGCTCCAGGGCCAGACCATCACGCTGGGCCGGGCCCACGATTCAACGATCGTGCTGGACGACGACTACGCGTCCAGTCGGCATGCCAGGATCTACCCCGACCGGGACGGCCAGTGGATCGTCGAGGATCTCGGGTCCACCAACGGCACGTATCTCGACCGGACCCGTCTCACCACCCCGACGCCCGTTCCGCTGGGTGCGCCGATCCGTATCGGCAAGACCGTCATCGAGCTGCGGAAGTAGTACGACAATGAGCGAGCGGAGCGAGCGAGCCGCGGCGGTCCTGACGAAGGACGCGGCCCGGCTCCCGACCGGAGGGTGGGCAGTGTGGCTCGACAGGACCGGCCGTACCCCGAACCGACGGGCGAGGTGCGCATGAGTCTGACCCTGCGTTTCGCCGCCGGATCGCACAAGGGCATGATCCGGGAGGGCAACGAGGACTCCGGCTACGCCGGTCCCCGCCTCCTCGCGATCGCCGACGGCATGGGCGGTCAGGCCGCCGGTGAGGTCGCGAGCTCCGAGGTGATCTCCACGCTCGTCCAGCTCGACGACGACGTCCCGGGGTCGGACCTCCTCACCTCGCTCGGCTCCGCCGTGCAGCGGGCCAACGACCAACTGCGCGACATGGTCGAGGAGGACCCCCAGCTGGAGGGCATGGGCACCACGCTCACCGCCCTGCTCTGGACGGGCCAGCGACTCGGCCTGGTCCACGTCGGCGACTCCCGCGCATACCTGCTGCGCGACGGGCTCCTCACCCAGATCACCCAGGACCACACCTGGGTGCAGCGACTGGTCGACGAGGGCCGGATCACCGAGGAGGAGGCGACCACCCACCCGCAGCGCTCCCTGCTGATGCGGGCCCTGGGCAGTGGCGACCACGTCGAACCCGACCTCTCCATCCGCGAGGTACGGGCCGGTGACCGCTACCTCATCTGCTCCGACGGCCTCTCCGGCGTGGTCTCGCACCAGACGATGGAAGAGACGCTGGCCAGCTACCAGGGTCCGCAGGAGACCATCCAGGAACTGATCCAGCTCGCCCTGCGCGGCGGCGGACCGGACAACATCACCTGCATCGTCGCCGACGTGCTCGACGCCGACAGCAACGACACCCTGGCCGGCCACCTCAGCGACACCCCGGTGATCGTCGGCGCGGTCGCGGAGAACCAGGCCCAGCTCAGCGACGGCGGGGCCATGCAGACCCCGGCGGGACGCGCGGCCGGCCTCGGCCGCTCGGTCCCGCCGCCCGCCGGTGGCTTCGGGCCTCCCGGCAGCGGCTCCGACACCGACTACGGCGACGGACCGCACGGCGCCTTCGAGGCCTACACCGAGGACGACTTCGTCAAGCCCGGCGGACGCCGGTGGCTCAAGCGGTCGCTCTACGTCGTGCTCGCTCTGGCGATCGTCGGCGGTGGCCTGTACGGCGGGTACCGCTGGACGCAGACGCAGTTCTACGTGGGCGCGAAGGACGACAACGTCGCCCTCTTCCGGGGCATCAGCCAGGACCTCGGCTGGGTCTCCCTCTCGAAGGTCGAGAAGGACCACCCGGAGATCGAACTCAAGTACCTGCCGCCGTACCAGCGCAAGCAGGTCGAGGAGACGATCGCCGAGGGCAACCTCACGGACGCCCGTAAGAAGGTCGACGAACTGTCGGCCCAGGCGACCGCCTGCATGAAGGCCGCTCAGCGTCGAGCCGCCGCCGAGCAGCAGGCCGCGGAGAACGCCGCCTCCACCGACAAGACCTCCGGCACGGCCTCCGACAAGGGGACCGTCAAGGAGACGAAGCCGACCGCAGCGACCCCCACTCCCGGCCCCAGCCTCTCGGAGGAAGAGCAGAAGCTGGTCCCGCAGTGCGGAAAGCAGTAAGGCCGTAGGGGGCCCACAGCACCATGAGCGTTGTCACCAACACGACCACCATCGGCGCGATCGACGCACCGAGCCGCCGCAACACCGAACTGATGATGATGGTCTTCGCCGTCGCCATCTCGGTGTTCGCGTACGCCAACGTCGGTCTCGCCATCGACGGCAAGCTGCCTTCCGGCATGCTCGGCTACGGTGCCGGGCTCGTCCTGCTCGGCGGCGTGGCCCACCTCGTGGTGCGCAAGTTCGCGCCGTACGCCGACCCGCTGCTGCTGCCGCTGGCCACCCTGCTCAACGGCCTCGGTCTGGTGCTGATCTGGCGCCTCGACCAGTCGCAGCGGCTGATCCAGGACGCGGAGCGGCGCTGGGGGTCCTACAGCCCGGACGCGCCCAAGCAGTTGCTGTACTCGGCGATCGGGGTCGCCTTCTTCGTCGCCGTGCTGATGGTCCTCAAGGACCACCGCGTCCTCCAGCGCTACACGTACATCTCCATGGTCGTGGCCCTGATCCTGCTGATCACGCCGATCTTCTTCCCCGCCGTCAACGGCGCGAAGATCTGGATCAGCCTGGGCCCGTTCTCCATCCAGCCCGGAGAGTTCGCGAAGATCTTCATCGCGATCTTCTTCTCCGGCTATCTCATGGTGAAGCGCGACGCGCTCGCTCTGGCGAGCCGGCGCTTCATGGGGATGTACCTCCCCCGCGGACGCGACCTCGGCCCGATCCTGACGATCTGGGCGCTGTCGATCCTGATCCTGGTCTTCGAGACCGACCTCGGCACCTCGCTGCTCTTCTTCGGCCTCTTCATCGTCATGCTCTACGTGGCGACCGAGCGGACCAGCTGGATCGTCTTCGGTCTGCTGATGTCGGGGGCGGGCGCCGTCGGTGTCGCGACCTTCGAGCCGCACGTCCAGCAGCGGGTGGACGCCTGGATGGACCCCTTCAAGGGATTCGGTCAGGGCGGGGCGGGTGCGAGCGAGCAGATCGCCCAGTCCCTGATGTCGTTCGGCTCCGGCGGCACCCTCGGCACCGGCCTCGGCCAGGGCCACTCGGACCTGATCATGTTCGCCGCCAACGCCGACTTCATCCTCTCCACCGTCGGTGAGGAGCTCGGCCTGGCCGGGATGATGGCGGTCCTGCTGGTCTACGGCCTGATCGTCGAGCGCGGCATCCGTACGGCGCTCGCCGCCCGCGACCCCTTCGGCAAGCTCCTGGCGGTCGGCCTCTCAGGGGCCTTCGCCATCCAGGTCTTCGTCGTCGCCGGCGGGGTGATGGGCCTCATCCCGCTCAGCGGTATGACCATGCCGTTCCTGGCGTACGGCGGTTCGTCCGTTCTCGCCAACTGGGCGCTGATCGCCATCCTCATCCGGATCAGCGACACCGCGCGCCGCCCGGCGCCGGCCCCCGCCCCCTCGCCCGACGCCGAGATGACTCAGGTGGTCCGTCCGTGAACAAGCCCCTGCGCCGGATCGCGATCTTCTGCGGTGTCCTCATCCTGGCCCTGCTGGTCCGCACCAACTACCTCCAGTACGTCAGGGCCGACGAGCTGAACTCGCGCGAGGAGAACCGCCGCGTCCGGATCGAGCGGTACGCCCACGAGCGCGGCGACATCATCGTCGACGGCAAGGCCGTCACCGGCTCCGTGGAGACGAACGGCAGCGACTTCAAGTACAAGCGGGTCTGGAAGGACGGGCCCATGTGGTCCCCCGTCACCGGATACTCCTCGCAGGCCTTCGACTCCACGCAGCTGGAGAACCTGGAGGACGGCATCCTCACGGGCAACGACGACCAGCTCTTCTTCAACCGCACGCTGTCGATGTTCACCGGCGACGAGAAGCAGGGCGGCAACGTCGTCACCACGCTGAGCGGCGCCGCGCAGAAGGCCGCCTTCGAAGGGCTCGGCAACCAGAAGGGCGCGGCCGTCGCGCTCGACCCGCAGACCGGCGCCATCCTGGCTCTGGCGAGCACGCCCTCCTACGACCCCTCGGTCTTCGCCGGCAACTCCGACAAGGACTCCGAGGCCCGCGCGAAGCTCCTCGCGGACAAGGACAAGCCCATGCTCAACCGGGCTCTGCGCGAGACCTACCCGCCGGGCTCGACGTTCAAGGTCGTCACCGCCTCCGCCGCCCTGGAGAACGGCCTCTACGACTCCATCGACGAGCCGACCGACTCCCCCCTCCCGTGGATCCTCACCGGGACCCGGAACCCGCTGCCGAACGAGGGCAACATCCCCTGCAAGAACGCCTCACTGCGCGAGGCGCTGCGGTACTCCTGCAACACCGTCTTCGGCAAGATCAGCTCCGACCTCGGCAACAAGAAGATGATCGAGGAGGCCGACAAGTTCGGCTTCAACGAAGAGGTCTTCACCCCGGTCCGCGCCGACAAGAGCGTCTACCCCGAGGACATCCCCTCGCAGAACGCCATGGCGGGCATCGGTCAGGCGTCCAACCGCGCCACTCCGCTCCAGATGGCCATGGTGGCCTCGGCCGTCGCCAACGACGGCAAGCTCATGCAGCCGTACATGGTCGCCAAGCGCCAGGCACCCAACCTGGACACCATCTACACGGCCGAGCCGAAGGAGATGAGCCGGCCCCTCACGGCGGCCAACGCCCAGAAGCTGCAGCAGATGATGGAGACCGTCGTCCAGAGCGGGACGGGAACCATGGCGAAGATCGACGGCGTCACTGTCGGCGGAAAGACCGGTACCGCGCAGCACGGACTGAACAACAGCGAGAAGCCGTACGCCTGGTTCATCTCGTACGCGAAGACCGACAAGGGTTCCCCGGTCGCCGTCGCGGTGGTGGTCGAGGACGGCAAGGCCAACCGCGACGACATCTCGGGTGGCGGCCTCGCCGCCCCGATCGCCAAGGCGATCATGAAGGCGGTTCTCGACGGCAAGTAGCGGGGCCCGTCGCACGACCGCGTACCGGGACATCGGGATACCGGTCGGGTATCGGCTGACGGGTGCGGGCCGATCGCGTCGCGCGTGCCCGGTAGCGTATGCGCCAACAGCGCACCGCCGGACCACACACGGGTGCGGTCGGGACTGACGGAGAGGGCTGCAACAGTGATGGAAGAGCCGCGTCGCCTCGGCGGCCGGTACGAGCTGGGCTCGGTGCTCGGCCGTGGTGGCATGGCCGAGGTCTACCTCGCGCACGACACCCGGCTCGGCCGCACTGTGGCCGTGAAGACGCTCCGGGCCGACCTGGCCCGCGATCCGTCCTTCCAGGCCCGGTTCCGCCGTGAGGCCCAGTCCGCCGCCTCGCTCAACCACCCCGCGATCGTCGCCGTCTACGACACCGGCGAGGACTACGTGGACGGGGTCTCGATCCCGTACATCGTGATGGAGTACGTGGACGGCTCCACGCTCCGTGAACTCCTGCACTCCGGTCGCAGACTGCTGCCCGAGCGCATCCTGGAGATGACGGTCGGGATCCTGCAGGCGCTGGAGTACTCGCACCGCGCCCAGATCGTCCACCGCGACATCAAGCCGGCCAACGTCATGCTGACGCGCACCGGCCAGGTCAAGGTCATGGACTTCGGCATCGCCCGCGCGATGGGTGACTCCGGCATGACGATGACGCAGACCGCCGCGGTCATCGGCACCGCCCAGTACCTCTCGCCGGAGCAGGCCAAGGGCGAGCAGGTCGACGCCCGCTCCGACCTCTACTCCACCGGCTGCCTGCTGTACGAACTGCTGGCGGTACGCCCCCCGTTCATCGGGGACTCGCCCGTCGCGGTGGCCTACCAGCACGTCCGCGAGGAGCCGCAGCCGCCGAGCAACTTCGACCCCGAGATCACGCCCGAGATGGACGCGATCGTGCTGAAGGCGCTCACCAAGGACCCCGACTACCGCTACCAGTCGGCCGACGAGATGCGCGCCGACATCGAGGCCTGCCTCGACGGCCGCCCGGTCGCGGCGGCCGCGGCCATGGGCGCGGCCGGTTACGGGGCATACGGCGGGTACGACGGCGGCTACGGCGGCGACCAGCCCACCACCGCCCTGCGCGCCGCCGAGGGCGGTGGCCCGCAGACGTCGATGATGCCGCCGCTCAACCCCGACGACGGCGGGTACGGCTACGACGACCGCCCCGGCCGGCGCCGTCAGAAGAAGAGCAACACCTCGACGATCCTCCTGGTCGTGGCGGGCGTCCTCGTGCTGATCGGCGCCATCCTGATCGGTCAGGTCGTCTTCAGCAAGAAGGAGAGCGACGCCACGGTTCCGGTGCCGAACCTGGTCGGCCTGACCCTGCAGCAGGCCCAGCAGCGCGCGGACAACTCCGATCTGCTCCTCAAGGTCGGCGAGGAGAAGCCGTGCGAGGACCAGGAGAAGGGCAAGGTCTGCTCGCAGAACCCGAAGAGCGGTGAGCTCGACAAGAACGACACCGTAGAGGTCGTCGTCTCCACCGGAGCTCCCAAGGTCGAGGTCCCGGACGTCACCGAGAAGTCCGAGGACAACGCCCGCAAGAGGCTGGAGGACAAGGGGTTCACCGTCAAGGTGAAGCGCGAGCAGTCCGAGGCCACGCCGGGGACGGTGACCGAGCAGAGCCCGGACGGCGGCTCCGAAGCGGAGAAGGAGTCCGAGGTGACGATCACCGTCGCCACGGAGAAGCTCCTCTCCATGCCGAACGTGTCGACGAACGGCCGTACCTACGACCAGGCGCAGGGTCAGCTGGCCGCTCTCGGGTTCACCAACATCGCCCGGGAGGACGTCGACGGGACCGCAGCGGTGAACACCGTGGTCGGCCAGACCCCGGAGGCCAACAGCCAGCAGGCCAAGGACGTCCGGATCGTGCTGAAGGTCTCCAAGGGCCCGCCGCAGCCCGAGCAGACGACCGTCCCGGACCTCACGGGCCACACGCTCGGCGAGGCGAAGGCGATGCTCGCGCAGAACGGGCTGGTGCTCGGCAACGTCGACGGCTCGACCGACGACAACGCCCGCGTCTTCGGTTTCGACCCGCCGGCCAACCAGCCGCTCGCCAAGAACAGCCCGGTCAACGTGAAGACGGTCGGCGGCGGTGGCGGTGGCGAGGCCGGCGACTTCTTCGGGGGACTCACCGGCTGAACACCTGAGCCAAGGAAACGGGCTCCGGCCACCTCAGGGTGGTCGGAGCCCGTCTCTGTGTTCGGAGGGTGAGCCGGTGCTCAGGGGCGGGGTGTCAGCGCAGTTCGGCCGGGGGAGTGCGGTCGGCGTCGACCTTCTCCGTACGCTCGAGTTCGCCCCAGACGACGTAGCGGTACTTCGAGGTGTAGACCGGAGTACAGGTCGTCAGGGTGATGTAGCGGCCGGGCTTCGTCACGCCCGCCTCCTTCGGCACCTGCTGGAGCACGTCGACGTTGTACTTCGTGGTCTCCGGGAGCGTCTTGAACACCTTGTAGACGTACCAGGTGTCCTCGGTCTCGAAGACGATCGCGTCACCGTCGTGCAGCTTGTCGATGTTGTGGAACTTCGCTCCGTGCCCGTCCCGGTGGGCGGCGAGGGTGAAGTTGCCCCGGGGTTCCCCCGGCAGCGCGGCCGGGATGGGATCGGTGTAGTAGCCGGCGACGCCGTCGTTGAGGATCGCGGTGTCCGTGCCCTTCTTGACCAGCACCTCGCCGTTCCTCATGGCCGGCACGTGCAGGAAGCCGACGCCGCCCCCGGTGTCCAGCGCACCCGGACCGGAGGCGGCCCCCCAGCCGTCGCGGACCGCGTTGCCCTGCTCGTCGGCCGCGCGGTCGGCCACGACGTTGGTCCACCACAGGGAGTACGCGACGAAGAGGCCGAGCACCACCCCCGCGGTGATGAGGAGTTCACCGAAGACGCTGACGGCCGCCGCGACCGGATGACGCGCGGCGGGCGCCGCTCCGGCCGGGGGCGCGGGTTCGTCGGCCCGCGCCTCGTGCTCGGTCTTCGTCGCCACCGCACCGTCCTTGCCGTGAGGTTGTCCGTCAGTCCAGGAGAGCGTCGGGCTTGCCCTCGCTCCGCGGCCGCTCCTCGACCATCTTGCCCCAGACGATCAGACGGTAGGTACTGGTGAACTCCGGTGTACAGGTGGTCAGAGTCAGGTAGCGGCCGGGCGCCGTGAAACCGGATCCGGCGGGCACCGGGCTGATCACCGACACGTTGGAGGGCGAGGTCTGCGCGAGCGTCTTCACCATCTCGTAGGTGTAGTACGCGTCCTGGGTCTCGACCACGACCTTGTCGCCCGGTACGAGTCTGTTGACGTAACGGAACGGCTCACCATGGGTGTTGCGGTGACCGGCCACCGCGAAGTTCCCCGTGGGGTCGGACGGCATCGCGGTCTTCAGCGAACCCTCGCTGTAGTGGCCGATCATGCCCCGGTCGAGGACCTTCTCCTTGCTGGTGCCCTCCGCGATGGGCGCGACGACGTCCAGCTTCGGGATGTGCATGACCGCGAAGCCCTGGCCGGGCGCGAAGGTCCCGGGATCCCGGTCGCCGGTCGCCCACTGGTCCTGCATCTTGTGGGTCTCCTGGCCGGCGATCCGGTCGGCCCGCACGTTGGTCCACCAGAGCTGGTAGGCGACGAACAGCAGCATCAGCACGCCGAGCGATATGAAGAGCTCACCGGTGACCCGGCTGACGACCACGGCCGGACTGTCCTTGGCCGCCCGGGCCGCCTTGCGGGCCTCCACCCGCGACATCGGCCGGGCGGGCGGCGCACCCTCTGCCCTGGCACCCCCGCCGGCCGGGGCCGGCTGCCGCGGGGCGCGGCGGCGCGTGCCCGCCTTCGCCGCCCGGCGCCGCTCGGCCCGCCCGCCCGGGGCGGGGCCGTCGGGAGCGGGGCCGTCCTCCGGGCCCCGACCGGTGCGGGTCGCTCCGGTCGCGCGCTCGTCCAGAACGGGGATGAGGGCGGTCACCACCTCGTCCCGCTGCCCGGGAGCGGGGTACGGCCCGGTGGCGGAGTCCGGCGCGGTGGCGGAGTCCGGCGCGGTGGCGGGGTACGGACCGGTGACGGGGTCCGGCGCGGCGGGGGACGCGTGGCGGCCGGAGGTACGGGCGGGGCCCGCCGCGGGGGCGCCGTCCACCGGCCCGGGCCCGGCGCCCGTCCCGAAGCCGGCTGCGGTGGGCCTGGCCGGGCCGGGATGCTGCGGCTGCCGCTCCTGCCCGTACCAGTCACGGTGGTCACCCCCGTGACCCGCGGGGTCGTACCACTCGCCGGGCCCGGCAGCCCGCCGGAAGCCCTCCTGCGGCCCGTACGTGGCCTGTTGAGGGCTCTGATAGTGCCGGGGCGGGGTGGAGAGGGGCGGCGGCTGTTCCCGTCCCGTACGGGGCCGCAGGGAGCTCTCCACCACCACGCCCTCGACGACACGTCCTCCCGTGGGCGGACGGTCGGCCGGCGGGCGGCGCGGAACGCTCTCCACCGGATCCGGCCCGGCGTGGTGCGGCCGGGACGGAGGGTGGCCGCCCGGCAGGGGGTCGTTCAACGGATCGTCCAGCCGGCCGACCGCCTCCTCGAACGAGCCGCCCGTCCCGCGCCCGCGCGGGTACTCCTGAGCGGCGTCGTGCTCGGGACGGCGTGCGGTCACGCGACGGCCTTGCCCACCACCGGCGTGAGCCCCGCCGATCTGCCCACCGCGCCCGTGTCGCCGCACCGGACGAGCCAGTTGGCCAGCATCAGGTGCCCGTGCTCGGTGAGCACCGACTCGGGGTGGAACTGCACGCCCTCGACCGCGAGTTCGCGGTGGCGCAACCCCATGACGATGCCGTCGGCCGTCCGCGCGGTGACCTCCAGCTCCACGGGGAGCGCGGAGGGTTCGGCGGCCAGCGAGTGGTAGCGGGTGGCGGTGAAGGGGGACGGCAGCCCCGCGAAGACGCCCTGCCCGTCGTGGCTCACCGGCGAGGTCTTGCCGTGCAGCAGCTCCGGGGCACGGTCCACGACCCCGCCGTACGCCACGGCCATTGCCTGCATGCCGAGGCAGACACCGAAGACCGGAACGCCCGTCGCGGCGCAGTGGCGCACCATGTCGATGCAGACACCGGCCTGCTCGGGAGCGCCGGGCCCGGGCGAGAGCAGGACCCCGTCGAAACCGTCCTGGGCATGGGCGGTGGTGACCTCGTCGTTGCGGAGTACCTCGCACTCCGCGCCGAGCTGATAGAGGTACTGCACGAGGTTGAAGACGAAGCTGTCGTAGTTGTCCACGACCAGAACGCGTGCGCTCACTGCCCTGCCTCCGCTCCGGCGCCCTGGCCGTCCACCGTCACGTCGCCGAACGGGAGCAGCGGCTCCGCCCAGGGGAAGACGTACTGGAAGAGTGCGTAGACGACCGCCAGGACGAGCGCGAGCGAGATGATTCCCCGCAGCCACGCGTTGCCCGGCAGATGCCGCCAGATCCAGCCGTACATGCTGCCCCTCCATTCGGTTCGGGACCAGACTAAAGGGCTGCGGCCCGGACGTGGGGCAGCTGTGGAAAGCGGCGGTCCGCCGGGTGGAAGGCGATCGTCCGGTGCGGCTGCGGCGGCCCTACTCGACGGGCTGCGCGTAAGGGAGGTCGATCGTGCCCGCGTACGCCGGCAGGGTCGCGTCATCGTCCTCGTCGACCTTCCAGCCGAGGCCGTAGGCCTTCACGTACAGCTGGTAGTTCTGCAGGGCCGTGGAGGCGCCGAGCGCCTTGCGGAGCTCGCCGGGGTCGCCGACGGCCGTGACCGTGTACGGGGGCGAGTAGACGCGGCCCTGGAGGATCAGGGTGTTGCCCACGCAGCGGACCGCGCTGGTGGAGATGAGCCGCTGGTCCATGACCTCGATGCCCTGGGCCCCGCCGTCCCACAGCGCGTTGACGACGGCCTGCAGGTCCTGCTGGTGGATCACCAGGTCGTTGGGCTGCGGCTCCGGGTATCCCGGGTTCGCGGTGGCGTCCGGCGGAGCGTCGTCGAGCGTGACGCTGACGGACTTCCCCTTGATCTTCGTGGTGCCGGCCGATTTTTCCAGCGCCAGGCGCCGGGCGTCCTCCGCCTCCGTGCTGCCGTCGCCGCGCTGTGCCAGCGCGTCGATGCGCGCGCGCACGGCCGCGTTCGAGTCGGTCAGCTCCCCGTTCTTGTCGCTCCGCTCACGGATGAGGTCGGAGAGCTTGAGCAGGGAGGAGTCGCTGCGGATGTTGGTGCCCCTGGCCGTGTTGGCGCTGGTGACGAAGATCAGACCGGCCAGCGCGAAAACGGCAGCGGTGAGCACCCGGACCGGCCACTTCGAGGTGCGCCGGGCCGCCCCTTCGGGAGAGTCCGCGAGATTGCTCAACGTACCCTTATCTCATCAGGCGCCATGGAAGCACTACGCTAACGGACGCCCGGGGGAGGCAGCTTCCCCCCGGCGCCCTCGGGCGCCAGTCAAAGATCACTGCGCGGTCACGCAGCGCATCGACAGGAGCGTTCCTCGTGCCGAAGTCACGTATCCGCAAGAAGGCCGGTTTCACGCCGCTCCCGGCGAACCAGGCGACCACCATCAAGCTGGGGAACCGCGGCTGGATCGCTCCGGTGATGCTGGGGCTCTTCCTCATCGGTCTGGCCTGGATCGTCCTGTTCTACGTGACCGACGGCTCGCTCCCCATCGAGGCGCTCCACAACTGGAACATCGTGGTCGGCTTCGGGCTCATCGGCGGCGGCTTCGCCGTCTCCACGCAGTGGAAGTAGCCCTCGGGCCCCGCTGACCCCGCTGTCCCACCGCGCTCCTCCCCGCGGCTCGCGCCGCGACAACCGCTCGTCCCCGTCGGATCGCACCACCCGGTGACCGGCCCCATCCGTGCGACCACGGTGCCCGGCCGCCCGGGGGTCCGCTCCTGCCCCGCCACGCCGATGTCGGACCTCTTCCGCAAGCCCTGCCCCGAAGTTACCCACAGAGTTATCCACAGGCGGGGGAAAAGGTCGGACGATCTGTGGATAACCCGCGCCGAAGTTGACGCCGATGTGACTACAGCCTCCCCCATCCGGGGAGGCTGTAGGGGGTTAAGGGGAGAAGAAGACCCTGTTCAGCGACGCGGCGAACGCATGTACCCATGTTTTCCACCCGGCCTGGCGCCATCCTGTGGATAAGTGTCTCGCAGGAGTGGACAAAATCCGTCAGGTCAATACGGCAGTACGAGCAAGAACGATCACAGCGGTCACCACCAGGACCAGTGCGCAGGCTCCGCACTGCACCGCGATCCGCCTCGTGCGGGGTGCGTGCACCAGGGCGACGGCGATGAGCGTGCCGGCGACCAGCCCGCCGAGGTGGGCCTGCCAGGCCACCCCGGGCCGCAGGCTGAAGAGGACGTTCAACGCCAGGATGACGAGGGCCGGCCGCAGGTCGTAGTTCATCCGCCGCATGAGGACGACGGTGGCCCCCAGAAGGCCGAAGACCGCCCCGGAGGCTCCCAGCGAGCCCTGGTTCTGCGCGCTCATCCAGTAGGTGACCGCGCTTCCCGCCAGGCCGGAGAGCAGATACAGCGCGAGGAAGCGGATCCGGCCGAGAGCGGCCTCCAGGGGCCCGCCCAGCCACCACAGCCCGAGCATGTTGAACGCGATGTGCAGCAGTTCCTCGTGGAGGAACACCGACGTGAGCAGGCGATACCACTGCCCCTCGGCGACCCCCACCCAGGCGCCCGGGAAGGGCTGGGGATCCCAGGCGCGGCCCAGCATCATGAGGTCCTCCACCAGCCACGACCTGCCGGTGAGCCAGACGGCGGCGAACACGGCGACGTTGACCGCGAGCAGGATCTTCGTGACCAGGTGGGGATCGGCCGAGACCGTCCCCCCGGTGAGCGTGCGCGGCCGCGAGGCGGCCGGGTGGTGGCCCGTCCCGGCCGCGTTCCGCACGCATTCCGGGCACTGGAAGCCCACGGAGGCGCTGACCATGCACGCGGTGCAGATCGGCCGCTCGCAGCGGGTGCAGCGGATCCCCGCGCTCCGGTCCGGATGGCGGTAACAGACCTGCGGCGACCCGCCCTCCTCGGACGGGTCCCGGTCTGCCGGCGGCTGCTGGTCCATCGGTCCCGGCCTCTCCCGACCTCTCGGTCTCTCGCTGCCAGTCCTGTAGCTGCCAGTCCTGGTCCGTTATGTAACCGTACGGACCGTCGGTCCGGATGGTTCCCCACCGGGCGCCTCGTTTTCGGGCCGGCGGGCCGGAGAGGCCCGGGTCAGCAGCCGCGCGTCGGCACCGCGGCAGCCCTGGGAGCACCGGGTGCACCGGGTGCACCGGCTCAGAAATCCGGAGGCCCGATCAGGACCGACTCCAGGACGACGTCCTGGTAGGGCCGGTTCGTCCGCGGATTCGCCGGAAGCGACGCGATGGCGTCCACGACCCTGCGCCCGGCCGTGGTCGGGACCTCGCCGAAGATGGTGTGCTTCCCCGTCAGCCATGCGGTGGGTGAGACGGTCACGAAGAACTGCGAGCCGTTCGTACCCGGTCCGGCGTTGGCCATGGCGAGCAGATACGGCCGGTTGAACGCGAGGTCGGGATGGAACTCGTCCGGGAACTCGTATCCCGGTCCCCCGGTCCCGTTCCCCAGCGGATCACCGCCCTGGATCATGAACTTGTCGAGGACCCGGTGGAACACCGTGCCGTCGTAGAGCCGGTTCCTCGACCGGGTACCCGTCGCGGGATGGGTCCATTCGCGGCCGCCGGTGGCAAGGTCGACGAAGTTGCGAACGGTCCTGGGAGCGTGGTTCGGCAGAAGCCGGATCTCGATGTCGCCCAGGCTGGTCCTGAGGGTGGCGTACAACTGATCGGCCACGGTCTGCCTTCCATGAATCATCGGGTCTGCGCTGAAAAGCTCCCCGATCCTCGCACGACGGGCCGTACCGGCGAGGCGTCCGCGGAACCCTCTTCCCCCGTGCCCCACACGGACGCTCCAGCAGGACACACCCGATCGGGCGGGCACGCGTACGGCGCGCCTCCATCCGAACCGTGGCATCGTCGTCCACGCACTCCCTGATTCGGATTGACTGCATATGCCCATGACCCGGATGCCCGCCCCGCATGCCGCGCCCAAGCCTCGCAGGCATGATTTCGGCATGGGCGGACAGGCGGAGTACCTACCCGCCACCAAGGAGGAGGATCACGTGACCCGCATCGACAGCGTGCGCGCCGCAACCGACTCGGCGAAGGACAGCGCGCAGCACGCCGCGGAAGTGGTGGCGCCCTACGCCGACACAGCCAAGATCCAAGCCGCGCACTACGCCAACGAGGCTCGCGTGCGCCTCGCACCCAAGGTGTCGGCCGCCGCACAGCAGGCCCGCGTCCAGTACGTCGCGCACGTCGCGCCGCGCATCGAACAGGCCCGTGCCCATGTGCCCCCGAAGCTCGACGGCGCCGCCCGTGATGCCGCCGTACGGACCCGTAAGGCGGCCAAGAACGCGGCCGACTACACGGTGCCCCGCTTCGAGCACGCGGTGGCCGTGGCACAGCCGGTCGCCGAGGAGGCCCAGGTGCGCAGCGCTGCGGCTCTCGCCGCCCTGCGCGGTCAGGTCACCGCCAAGGACATCCAGCGACTCGCCAGGAAGAACGTCCGCCGAGCCAAGACGGGCCGTTTCGTCAAGGGTTTCGTCGTCTTCTCCCTGGTCGCCGGTGGCGCTGTCGCGGCATGGCGGTGGTGGGACCGTCAGGCCAACCCGGACTGGCTGGTGGAGCCCTCGGAGCCCACTGCGGTGGGGGACTCCCCGACGCCGCTGAGCTCGGTCGACGGCACCGACCTTGACCCCGAGGTGCGGGCCAAGCAGGCGGACGCCGAGGCCGGTGACCTCAACGGTCAGGGCCGCGACGACCGGATCTGACCCGTCTCGCTCCGTCCCGGGGCACTGAACGCCGCGGGAACGTGGAACCGGCGGGCGAGGGGCACGTGCCTCGCCCGCCGGTTTCGCGTGCGCGCTCGTCCCGCATACCTCAGGGGTCGAGTACCGCAGGTCTACGGGGCTCATGTTTCACGTGAAACGAACGCTTCCGGATCCTCGGCCCGGGGCGTCCGCGCCTGCGCCATCCGCTCGGCCACCGTGGGGCGTCGGACGACTTCACCGTCGTCCGACGCCCCACGAGCGTGTCAGGCCCCCTCGGCGGCCGGGGGCGCGATCGGCCGACGGTGGACCGCTGGGGACGCCTGTCGGACGAGGGGCCGACCGGGCCCCAGGGCTGCGGGGCCCGGTCCGTCCGGCGCGCGGATGCGGGGTGTCCTGGACCGTGTTTCGCTGGCTCGGTGGCCTCCCGTTCCTCGCGTTACTCCCCACCGGGGACCGAACCGGCGCCGGCTCCGCGCGGAAGCGGGCTGTTGCGCCGGCAGCCGTGGCTGGACCGCGCGCTGGTGGCGATCGTCGGACGACCCCGCCGCCGCCTCGGCTGGCTGATGCCACTGGCCCTGCTCCTGATCGTCTGCTCGGCCGACTGGAACACCACGGGCGACTTCCGGGTGCTGTCCTGGCTCGTGGTGGTTCCCGTCGTGGCCGCCGTCCTCTGCCCGGTCGGCACCACCGCCCTGTTCGCAGTCGCCTCCGTGGTCGCGTACGCGCTGATCGACCAGGCGTGGGAGCACGAGTTCCGCTCAGGGCTGCCCGATTTCATCCTGGTCTCCACGGGTGGGCTGCTCGCTGTCGCAGCCGCGTGGATGCGCCGTCGCGGTGAGCGGCGGGCGCTCTCCGTCCGGAACGTGGCGGACACCACGCGGGCCACCGTGATCCGGCCGCTCCCGCCCAACTGGGGGGGACTGCTCCATGCGCACATCTACCTGCCCGCCGACGCGGAAGCCCGGCTGGGCGGCGACTTCTACGACATCCAGCCGAGCCCTTGGGGGACGCGCGCACTCCTCGGTGACGTACAGGGCAAAGGCCTGGGAGCCGTGGCGGTGGCGGCCAATCTGCTGGGCACCTTCCGTGAGGCCGGGTTCCACCAACCCGATCTCCGGATGGTCGCCAAGCGCATGGAGATCAGGATGGAGCGCAACCGGCTCTACGAACAGGCGATGGGCTACAAGGACGGGGACCGGTTCGCGACGGCGGTGCTGCTGGACTTCCCGGCGCCCGGGTCCGACGACGGGTACGTCGACATCATCAACTTCGGGCACGATCCGCCTTTCGCGGTCAGCGCCCGTGGGATACGCCGGCTGGACAGCGGCAGCAGGCTCCCGCTCGGACTCAACGAGCTGGCTCCGGCGCCGGACCGGTTCGAAGGGCCGCACCGGTTCCCTCTGGCGGCGGACGAGACCGTGCTGCTCACCACGGACGGGGTGACCGAAGCCCGTGACGGAGCAGGAAGGTTCTTCCCGCTCGCCGAGTCGCTGGAGGCGGCGGTGATCGCCGACCCGCAACTCGCCGACTCGCCGTACCGCCTGGTCAGGGCCGTACGGGACCGGATGCTGCGGCACGTGTACGGACGGCTCCAGGACGACACCACGATCTTCGCCGTGCGGGTCGCGCGTCCCCCGGCGGACTCGGGCGGATCCGCGCTCGCCCACACCGTGTGGACCGAGCACTCCCCGGCAGCCACTGCCGTGCCCGGTTGGCAGGACTCCACCGAGCTCCCCTGACGGCACCCGGATGTCCGGCCGGGCCGGAGGCCGGGGCACCGTGGCCGCACCTCCGGCGAACGCTCCCGCCCGTAGGTGGCCGGGGGATCCGTCCACTCGCCGCGACGAGAAATCCGTGGAAAGTACACCGGCGTCGCCGGCGCCGGACCACCCCCTCGCCTCACGCGTCCCCGACGGCGCCGGCCGGCCGTGGTCTCAGCCGAGTCGCCGCTCCCGCCACCTCGCGACGGGCCCAAGAACACCCTCCGCCCCGGCCGCGATCCTGGTCCAGGCACCCGGCGTCCTCTACGCCGCCGGAGCGCGCCCGGCCGACCGGTCGAGACGGCCGGCCCCGGCCTCGTGCAACGGCTCGCCGACGACCGGGCCGCGTACTCCGTAGGCGGAGCGTCCCCGCCGCTCGTGCCCGCCCCCATCGGCATGTTTGCGGGGCGCGCCGCACTGGTCGCACGCGCACGAGTCCGGCAACCCCACGTGGCCCGGAGCCCGGGCGTCACCCGCGCCCGCCGGCTGCTCAGCGAGTGGGTCCGGCCGCGTCGGCGAGCGACCCCCGCCGGTCCGTCGGCGACCGTCATCGGCAGCCGCTGGGGCAGCTCCGTCGACCGGGCCCGGCACCAACGGCGGTTCGGGCAGCACCGCGGGCATCTGCCGCGCCCTCACCGCAACGCCCGCCACGCTGCGCGTGGGGTGGGTCCGCCACAAGGACGACCCGACGACCGCCGGTCGCCACCGCGACACCTGCGCGTCGGATCAGCAGGCCAGGCCGATCCCTCGTCGTCCCTCGCGACCGGCAGGCCGGGCGCGACGGCGACCGGGCCGCGGGGTACCCCGGCGGAACGTCAGGCCGCCCCGACTGAGACCGGGAGAACTCCGGGAGAGCGCCGCGTGGCAGCGGCCCTCGGGGACATCCCGAGGACCGGCCTGTGATGGCTGCTCGTCAGCACCACCGTGCCGACACACCACCGTGCCGACACACCACCGTGCCGACACACCACCATGCCGACACGTCAGCACGGGAAAAGGAGGACAACGACAGAAAGACCCCTCCGACCGCACTTCGCAGGTCGGAGGGGTCTTGAAGGTGTGGAGCCTAGGAGATTCGAACTCCTGACATCTGCCTTGCAAAGGCAGCGCTCTACCAACTGAGCTAAGGCCCCGGACAACGAAAGCCGCCACTCGCGTCCGCGCGTGGAGGATCCGTCGGAGACAAGAGTACCGGGTCGTGGCCGGATTCCCGCAAAGAGATGGGGACTCCCGGGGGACGACCACTCTCCGTAAGATGTCCGACTAGGTTCGCAGCAGCGAAGGGGAGGCGTGATGGACGCAGCGCAGCAAGAGGCCACCGCAAGAGCCAGGGAGCTGCAGCGCAGTTGGTACGGGGAGCCGCTCGGCGCGCTCTTCCGCCGGCTCATAGATGACCTTGGCCTGAATCAGGCCCGGCTCGCCGCCGCGCTCGGGCTCTCCGCGCCCATGCTCTCCCAGCTGATGAGCGGCCAGCGGGCCAAGATCGGCAACCCGGCGGTGGTCCAACGCGTCCAGGCCCTGCAGGAGCTCGCCGTCCAGGTCGCGGACGGCAGCGTCAGCGCGGGTGAGGCCACCGACCGGATGGACCAGATCAAGAAGTCCCAGGGGGGATCGGTTCTGTCCAGCACCGGCCAGACCACCACCAGCGGCCAGGCGCCCACCGTCCGCCGCGTCGTGCGCGAGATCCAGTCGCTGCTGCGGTCGGTCTCGGCGGCCGGCGACATCATCGAAGCGGCCGACTCCCTCGCCCCGACCCACCCGGAACTGGCAGAGTTCCTCAGGGTGTACGGCGCGGGTCGCACCGCGGACGCCGTCGCGCACTACGAAGGACACCAGAACTAAGGGGCAGGGATCGCGGGGGGAGCGGCACCGGGCACCGCCGCACCCGCCACCGCGGATCGTGCGCCAGGGGCCCGTTCGACGCCCTGGCGCCCGGTGGCACCCCGAGTTCCGGCACCCGGCACCATCCGGCACAGGACTGGGAGCGGACACAGCGCAATGGGTGAGGTATTCGCCGGCCGGTACGAACTGGTCGACCCGATCGGACGCGGTGGCGTGGGCGCCGTCTGGCGCGCCTGGGACCACCGGCGCCGCAGGTACGTGGCGGCCAAGGTGCTCCAGCAGAGCGATGCGCACACCCTGCTCCGCTTCGTGCGCGAACAGGCCCTGCGCATCGAGCACCCCCATGTGCTCGCACCCGCCAGCTGGGCGGCCGACGACGACAAGGTCCTCTTCACCATGGATCTGGTCAGCGGCGGCTCACTGGCCCATGTCATCGGCGACTACGGGCCGTTGCCGCCGCGCTTCGTCTGTCTCCTGCTCGACCAGCTGCTCTCGGGGCTGTCGACGGTGCACGCCGAAGGGGTGGTGCACCGCGACATCAAACCGGCCAACATCCTGATGGAGGCCACCGGTTCGGGGCGCCCGCACCTGCGGCTGTCGGACTTCGGGATCTCGATGCGCAAGGGCGAGCCCCGGCTGACCGAGACCAACTACGTGGTGGGCACCCCGGGTTACTTCGCCCCGGAACAGATGATGGGTGCCGAACCCGACTTCCCCGCCGACCTCTTCGCGGCGGGGCTCGTCGCGCTCTACCTCCTCCAGGGCCACAAGCCCGACTCCCGGGCGATCATCGAGCGCTTCGCCGCCCACGGCACCCCCGCCGCCCCCCAGGGCATCCCGGAGCCCCTCTGGCAGGTGCTGGCCGGGCTGCTCCAGCCGGATCCGCAGGCCCGCTTCCGTACCGCCACCGGCGCACGCAAGGCGTTGGCCGCCGCCGTGGAGGTGCTGCCCGAGGCTCCGGGCGACGAGGAGAGGGTGGAGGTGTTCGATCAGATCGGGCCCCTGCCGGACGGATTCGGCCCGGACGGCCCGCTCCTCAGCAGCCCGCTCCACGCCCCGCGGTCGGCCCCCCGGCCGCCCGGAGGGGCCGACCGGGCCACCGGGGGAGGCCCACTCCCGCACCAGCCCTCTCCCGCGCCCCAGCACCCCTCCGCCCCGCCTCCGGCCGCCATGTCGGAGACCGGCAGCTTCCACCTGGCCCCGCCGCCCGCCGCCCCGGCGTGGCAGGCCGCCCCGCCGGCCGGCCCGGAGCACGCCGCCCGCGCCCCTTCCTCCGCCACCGCCTCGACGGCCGCCGCGCACCGCGGGTCCGCCCCGACCCGCGGCTACACGGCGCCCCAGGGACACCCCGCCGGCGCCGCCCCGCTCCCGGCCCCCGCCGCGTACCCGCTCACCACCGCCCCCCGGGCCCGTACGGCACGACCGGGACCGTCCCCGAAGGTGGCGGTCCCGGTCCTGCTGGTCGCGTTGGTCTGCTTCGCGGTCGGCATCTGGGCACTCACCCAGGCCTGACCCGGGCCCCGGCGGGGGCGCGGGCGGGGCCGCGCACCGGCCACGGGACGCCGCGCACCGTCCGTTCCCGGACGAGCGGGGTTACCAGGCCCGCGGCGGCCCTCCGTACGCCGGGGGCCGGCCGCCGGGTCCCTCGGGAGCGGCGGCAACCGGCTTGCGCCGGGCCAGCAGCGTCCACACGCCGAGCCCCAGAACCAGCACCGTCCCCGTTCCGATGCCGGCCACACCGACCAGGCGCAGGGTCCCGCTCCTCCCGGCCCGCGGTCCGCTCAGCCCGCTGCGCGCCATGTCCCGGTCGCCGTCGCTCACTCCGAAGATGCCGGCCGCACCGGCGTACGGCGACGCCTGCGCCGCGTTCCTCACCTGGACCGTCAGCGTCAGCTTGAGCGGGCCGTCGCCGTACTCCTTCGCCACGGCGGGGCTCAGTCCGACCGCCACGTAGTACCAGCCGGCGAAGCGCACGGCCGACACGTCGTTCGCCGAGGAGTAGCGGTTGCTCCAGCCGACCGGGGGCAGCGGGTCGAGCGCTACGGAGGCGGGCCTGCCGGAGTACGAGAGGACCGCGCCGTCCACGTGTCCGCGGGCCGGGTTCGCCAGGGAGAGCGAGAGCGCGTTGCCGAGAAAGGTGGTCGAGGCGTCGTTGTTGCTGAGCTCCGCTGTGACGAAGAGCTGCTGCCCCCAGTCGACCGGGACCCGGTAGAAGCGGGTCCCGCCGGGCGTGAGGGTGTCCTTCCACTCGCCCGGCTCCAGGCCGGTCGCGTCGTTGAAGCCGGTGCCGCCGGCACGCGCGGCGCGCGGCGCCGACGTGGGAAGCGGCGCGGGCGGCTCGGAGGCGAACGCGGTGGGAGGCGTGGTCGGTTGGGACCCGGCCTCCTTCAACGCGGGCTCCACGTCGTGGCGGATCTCCAGCTCCCACACCTCGGGCGTCGAGGTCTCCTTGCTCGTCCGCTCGATCAGGACGTCGTACGCGCCCGCCTCCTGGCAGAACGGACTCGCCTCGCCGATCGTCCGGGAGGCGTACGCGGAGATCGGACGCGCGAACTCGGCCGATCCGACGGAGACGTCCTGCGTACCGCACCGCGAGTCGTTGCGGTCGCGGATGGACACCGTGATGCCGTCCCCGTAAGCGACCTTCGCGTCCGCGGACTTGGGCACCGCGACCGCCGAGACGTACGCGTTCGAGGTGGCGTCCAGGTTCACCCGGTAGTAGAGCTTCTCGCCGGGCCCGATCGAGCTGCGGTGGACCGAACCGGCGTCCAGCACCGGGGCGTCGGTGTTCGCGACCGTCCCGGTCACCCGCTCGGCGTCAGGATCGAAGGCGTACGGGACCGGGCCGGACGCGTACGCCGGGCCGGACAGCGCCAGCGTCGCCCCCATGGCGGCGACGGCCGCCGACGCCGCCCGGACGCCCCTGCCGATCTGCCTCTTCACGCGCTCCCCCTCGTGTCCCGGCGACCACCCCGCGCCGGCCCGTACGTGAACGGGGCCCGCACCGACGCCGCCGGAGCGACCGCCCCTGCGGCGGCCGCGATCCGCGTCCATCCTGCCCCGGCCGCCCCACCCCTGTCTGCGAGCACGACGGATCGGGTGCCGGTTCCGGGTCGGGCCCTCGCAAAGGGCTGCGGGCGGGCGCCGGGCCCGGACGACAGGAAGCCCCGGCCGCTCGGCGGCCGGGGCTTCTCACAGACTGCGTCGTCTCACACGCCGGAACCTGCGGGCACGGAGTCGGTCGCCTCCGTCCACAGATCCTGCTCGGCGCGATCCGCCTGGATCTGGCGGTACACGAGGAGCCCGCCGATGGCGGCCAGTGCGACCAGGAGAAGCTTCTTCACCGCGCGACCTCGTCTTTCCTAGGTTCTAAGGGACTTCTGCCGCCCGACTATACACACCGGCCGATACCGATCGGTGACCTGCCCGGCCCCCACCGCAGGCCCTTTCCAGGGGCCTCGGAGCGGCCGGCGGACCCCGGTCGGCCCTCCCGGAGACGTCCGCGACCGGTCCGTCGGACCGGTTGCACCATACGAGTGGTGTTCATCAGAAGATCGGCGCACCGGTGGCGTCGCTCCCAGAAATGCGCTTCCTCATCCACATCATCAGAAAGGTAAGCAAACCGGACCACCTGAAAGTGAGGGGCCATGAGCGCCTTCAAGGTCAAGAACCTCTGGACCGCCTTCATCACCGCCTTCTTCGCCCTCCTCGCCTCCCTCGGTCTCGCCTCGGCGAACGCCTCGGCCACGGAGCAGCAGCCCACGCAGACGACTCAGGAGCACACGGGTGCGACCGCGGCAACCGCGACCACCCCGTCGGTCCGATGGACCCTTCCGCGTGACAGGGCGCTGCCACCGACGATGAAGCAGCGCATCCGCGCCGAGGCGCACGGCTCCTCACCCGCCACCAGGCACCTGCCCGCCGACACCGCGAACGCCCCCGGCACCAACGCGGCCCGCACCAACTACGCGGCCACGGAAGGCGAGTCCCCGCTCCCCCCTCCCTGACGGCCCCACCGCCACCCGAGACTTCAGGCCCCCGGCCCGGTACCCACCGGCCGGGGGCCTTCCCGTGCGCCCTGCGGCTCCCACGGGCCCGGCAGGCCTCCCAGCGGGGTCTCCTCCGCGCCGGCCGGCACGCACAGCCGGCCCCGCAGTCAGGGACGGTGCAGCGCCCACGTCTGCAGGGCGAAGGGCCGCCCCTTCTCCTCACCCCTGATCAGCGGCACGTCGAGCAGTCCGAAGCCCGCCCTGAGGGCCACGGCGACGCTGGCCGCGTTCTCCGCCTCCAGCTCCAGGATCACCCGCTCCGCACCGAGCTCTTCGAAGGCGTACGCGGCCATCACCCGGACCGCCCGCGTCGCCAGTCCACGGCCGCGGTGGCCCGGACCCATCACGTAACCGATCTCCGTCCCCTCCGCGGCACGCCGCAGCATCACCTCGCCGAGCGGGGCGCCGCCGTCGACGGTGACGGCGAGCAGGATCGTGGTGCCGTCCGCCCGCAGCCGCCGGGCCCGGTCCAGCCGTGCGCAGGCGGCCGCTCCGTCGAAGGGGGAGACGATCGGCGTCCAGTACGCGACGTCGGGATGGTCGAACAGCTCCGGCATCGCGGTCAGGTCGGCCTCCGTCCAGTCGCGGAGCACGAGACCCTCCCCCGAGATCTCCAGCCGCTCGGGAAAGGACGGAGCGGTACCGCTCATGGTGGGGCCTCCCAGGCCTGGTACGGACGACGCGGACGACGGCGGGCCCCGACGGGCGGACCCACCGGCACTCCGGGGGCTTCCGTCCCCCGTCCGTGAGGACCGGAGCGACGGAAGGAGCGGCACTCGCCGGACTCCCCCGCGGACCCCGGGCCGGCCGGTCCATGCAGAAGGCCCCCCGCCGTTACCGGTGGGGGGCCTTCGTACTGGTGGGGCTAACAGGATTTGAACCTGTGGCCTCATCCTTATCAGGACCCGGCCCTATACGAAGGAGCACCGCAGGTCACCCCGCAAGTCCGTCCACCCTAGCCCTACACCGATCTACATCGCCAGGCATTCGTAGATCCCTGCCCGGCTTACTCAGCTGCTGGGGTAGTTCTGGGGTAGCCACGGGGTAGCCCACGTCTACGCGACCAGGCGCAGCGGCCGCTTCGCGCCGCCCCGGCCCGGCTTCTTCTCCTCCAACGCCGCAAGCACCTGGCCCGCGTAGTCGGCCGCGGCGTGGGTGTACAGCCACGTGACCTTCCCCGCCCGCTCGTGTCCGAGGATCTCCTGGGCGATGACCTCCGGCACTCCGCGGTCGTGAAGCCGGGACGCGAAGCTGTGCCGCTGGTCGTGGAAGGCCGGCCACCACTCCGTCCGCTCCTTCGCAACCTTCCGCATGCGGCCGGTGTCCGGGTCGGCCTCTTCGACGGTCACCTTCCGCGTCGTCTTCCTGCCGACACCCGACTCCTCGAGGGCGGTGGTCCAGAGTCGGCGGAAGGCGCTACGCCGGAGCGGGGCCCGGTACGGCTCGCCCGTCGTCCCGGCAAGCTTCGAACCGCGTCGGATCTTGTTCCGGCCGTGGAAGACGAGCTCGGCCGGGCAGAGGCCGTCGTCCGGTCCGGAGCGGTTCGTGCTGGCGTCGGGCTCGTCGGCCAGGAGCTCGCGGAGCACCCGGAGGGCGAGGCCCGTGATCGGCACCGTGCGGAGGCCGGCGTCGCTCTTCGGGTAGACCTTCCGCTTGATCCGCCCTTTCACCTCGGTGAGCACCTCGCGGACGTGGATGACGCGGCGGACCAGGTCGACGTTGCACCAGCGGAGGCCGGCGAGCTCGCCCCACCGGAGACCGGTCTCCTGGGCCACGATCTGGAGTGTGTGCATGTAGTCGGGGAGAGCGGCGCGGATCAGCCACAGCTGGGCGTACGACGGCGGCCGCCGGTCCTCGGGGTGCTTCTTCTTCACGGTGGGCAGCTTGATGCCCTCGGCCGGGTTGTAGGGGAGGCGGCGGTCTCGCTTCGCGGCCTCCAGCATCCGGTCGAGGATCTGAAACACCTTCACCACGGAGGATGCAGCGAGGGGGCCGCCGTTCGCGTCGTGGAGCCCGTTCACCCAGGTCTGGATCCCGAGCCAGCTGAACTCGTAAAGGCGGAGGCTGCCGAAATGCGGCTCGATGTGGTTCCGGTAGCTCCGGCCGTCCCGGTCGAGGGTGGTCTCCTCGCCGGTCTGCGTCGGCCACCAGAGCCTGTGCCACGCGCAGAGGGTGATCTCGGACCGAGCGGGGTCGAGCCACGTTCGCTGGCGCATCTCCGTACGGACCTGTTCCAGGAACTCGATGCCCGCGGTCTCCGTAGGCCAGTTCTTGGAGCGCCCCTTGCCCTGAGGGTCGGTGTAGCGGGCCTCCCAGGACCCAGTGTGCTCGTCGGTCGGGACCGGCGGCCGGTCGCCGGGGTACTTCGCCAGGCACGGTGGGCAACCGCACCGCATTGACGGGTTGGGCCGCGGGTTGCGGGTCGGGGGCTTGGCCTGCTTCTTCTGCACGGCTGTACTCCTGATCAGAGCGGGCCGGCGGCGTACGCCTCGTGCGGGATGGTGATGGGGTCGCCGCAGAAACAGGCGAGTCCGCTGCCGGTGGAGGTGGTGGTGGGTGCGCCGAGGTCGGCCAGGAGAGCCGCGAGTTCTCTGATCAGGTCGTGCGGGTGGGTGCCCCCTTGGACGGTGATGGTGATCTCGTCCGGGTCCCAGATGGCGGTCTCCGCCTGGTCAGCGGCGGTGGTGATGATCATGCACACAGGTGTCCCCCAGGGCTGCGCGGACTGCGGTAGCCGCTCCGGGAGGACAGCGGGAAGTTGAATCTACATCGACATGTGGAACGTGCACAGCGTTTTCGGCATATGCATTCGGAGCCGTCGGTTCACCCCTCTCCGGCCTATTAAGCGGCTGATGTCGCTTGCCTCATGGCCTCTGCGGTTTGGAGGAGCGCCCGCTGAGATCGAGCCGGTAGCTGGCGGTAGATCTCCAGCAGGCGGTTCTCGCGTTCGACGTCAGTGGGCCCCGGCACGGGGCGCCCGGCGGCCTCGAAGATCTGTCGGGGGGTCGTCTCGACTCCCCAACCGCGCAGGATGTTCGCGAGGGCGCGGAGGTCGTCCGGGTTGATCCGGGACGTGCCGCGCGTGCGGTTCATCCACGCGTTGAGCGTCGGGTACTTGATGCCGGCCTCAGCAGCCAGGTCTTTCTGGGTCTTGTCGGTCTCGCCGAGGAGGCGGGCGAGTAGTGCTGCCAGGTCCTCACCTGTGGGGGCGGGGTCCTCGGCGGCGCGCGCGGAGTCGCCGGGGGTGCTCGGGCCTGTAGTCACACAGGGCAGGATCGTGCATCCACATCTACATGCGCAAGTAGATCTGCCCAGGTTGGCGCATTCGTAGCATCACTCCGGCGCACTACACCGCCCCCATGCGCCCTTACCGAGCGCGCCCACACCCCGACCGAACACCCCTTGACTCGATCTACATCTACATGCATTCTGTAGACAGCGCAGGTCACCACGGCCCGCGTGACCCCTATTCGGCCATGCGCCGGAGGATCACCATGCGACGACTGGACCAGGGAGCCCCGCTCCGCGCCGCCATACAGGCGGCCGGGCTGGACATCCCGCACCTCGCCGCCCGAACGAAGGACGTCGACCCGACCGGCAAGGGACTGTCGCCGGCCTACATCGGGTTCATCGCCGGACGCGGCAAGAGCGCCCGCGAGGACTGCTCCGACCGGGCCGCCGAGCTCATCTGCAAGGTTCTCGGCCGGGAGGTCACCGACCTCTTTGAACCGGTTCTTCTCACGCTCGTGGAATCTACATCTACAAGCAGATCCGTTACACCAGTTTCGGGTAAGTCGGGCCGCTCAACGAAGGCGCCTCTCCCGGACCGGCTCATGGATCAGCGCGAGCTCGCTGAGTTCCTTCGGAAGTCGCCGAGCTGGATCGACGCCCAGATCAAGCAGGCGCGGCAGGACGGCCATCTCTGGCCCGGCCTGATCTACGTCGGCCGGTCGCGGCGGTTCGACCCGAGGGCCGTGCTCGCCGCGATGCGCGAGCAGCACAACCGCATCTCCGCCTGAACGCACTACGGGGCCGCCCGCACCGCCAAGTACCGGACGACCCCGAGACCCAACCTCACCCGATCAGCAAGGAACAGGAGGCAGGCCGTGACCACACAGGCTAGCCCCAAGATCACCCCGCCGGGAGCGGGACAGGAGCCGGAGCTCCTCGTCCTCGCGCGCAACGGCGACCGGGATGCATTCGCCTCCCTCTACAACGAGCACGCCCCGGAAGTGGCCCGGTACATCCGGGTCCGCGTCTGTGACGCGTACCTCGCCGAGGACCTCGTGCAAGAGACGTTCCTCCGCGCTCTGGGCCGCATCTCCACGTTCACCTGGCAGGGCCGCAACTTCGGCGCCTGGCTGGTCACGATCGCCCGGAACCTGATCACGGACCACCTCCGGTCCGCGCGGGCCCGCCTGGAGACCGTGGTCGGGGACATCCTGGACGCCGACACGACCGTGGACAGCGCCGAGACGGCTGGGCTCCGCGTGCTGGCCACCGCCGAGGCCGTCGAGACCGTCCGCACCGCGCTGCTGAAGCTCACGCCCGAGCAGGCCGGAGCGCTCCAGCTCCGGTTCCTCGGTGAGCTGTCCATCGCGGAGACCGCGACCGCGATGGGCCGCACCGAGGGCAGCATCAAGCTCCTCACGCACCGGGGCATGGCGTCACTGCGGACCCGTATGGCGGTGGCCGCATGAACCGCAACCTGGGTGCGACCACCACCCTCGTCCGCCAAGTCCTCGCTGGCGGAGGGCCCGACATCGCCGCTGCCATCGCGCACGCCCTGAACGGCGCCGGCCTCCTCGTCGACCCGGAGCGTACGTACGGCACCGTCCTGCGAAAGACCCCGTCCGGGTGGGCGCTGGTGGCCCCCGCCACGGGCTGGGCTGCGTCCCTCCCCGCCCCCGACGCACCGCCGGTAACCGAGCTGGAGCGGGAGGCGAGCGCCTGGGACCAAGCGTGCGAGCGCGCCCAGGCCCTCGCCACCGCCACCGCCATGAAGTACGCGGCCGAGCCCGAGGTCACCCGCGTCACCGCCGACCGCGACACCGTGGTCATCAGCCTCCACATCGTCGAGCGCGACCGGTGGACGGGGTGGATGGCCGCTCTGGGCATCGCCCCGGACCAGGTGACGGTCAGCGAGTACGTGGTGCACGGGCGGACGTCGTGGGACGGCGTCCCGGTCAGTGTCCTCGCGTACGACATGCCGGAGCTCCAGGCCGCCACCGCCGCCAGCCTCCTCGCGAACCGCCCGTACCGGTACGCCGGAGTCGTCTACGACCTGGCCCTCGAACAGCAGGACATCAACGGCGACCGCTGGTTCTACCACGGCGAGGAGACGGCCGAGAGGATGCCGCTGCTGTCTCAGGACGGACGGCCCGAGCGGTGCACCTTGGCGAACATCGTCGAGCTGGTCGGCCCGCTCACCCCGGTCCGCGAGCTCGCCACGACGACGGACGGTGCGCGATGACGGAGTCCCAGATGCCCGCCACGATCGAGCTGTTCGACGGCACCGTCACCCTCACTGGCTGGTCGCTGACCGAGCTCTCCCCAGACTTCTATGGGCACAGCCACATGCAGATCGGTGGCTGGCTTCCGGAGGACTACCAGCCCGACCTGATTGCACAGGGCACCAACCTCATGGTGCGCGCCGACCTGCCGGGGATCCCGGACGTCGCCCAGGCCGTGAACGTCCAGGTCGAGACAAAGAGCTACGGCGGGCCGCAGCGCTTCATGAAGATCCAGTGGCGCCACCTGTCCTACCCGACCAACTGGCTGGACACCCTGCGGGACACGGGGAAGCTCCCCGCGCCGATCGCCGATGGCCGCACGCCAAGGTGGCTCGCGGACAGGCAGACGCGGCTGGGCCAGATGATCGGTTGCACCGCCACCGGCTGCTCCTTCGCGGAGTGGTCGTCGAAGGCAGAGGAGCGCGGCTGGGTCCGGCGCGGTGACAGCTGGCTGTGCGTGCAGTGCGCAGACGCCGCCGACGAGCGCGCCGAGATCGTCGCACGTATCGACGCCGGAACTTGGGGCGGAGCGGCGCTGAGCTACCGGGCTCAGCAGCTGCTCGCTCACGTCCGGGAGACCGTCGGTACCCGGTGGACGACCGGCCGCGCGGAGCGGCTCTACGCGGAGCTCGGCTATCCGAAGCGGGGCCGCCGCCACGACGCCCGCTCGGACCTCCACGCCCTGGCCGCCCTCGACCTGGTCACCGTGCACGGCCCGGACGACGGCCGCTACTTCCTTCTCGCCCAGCCCAAGGACGGTGCCTGATGGCCGCCAGTAAAACCGCGAAGGCGTGGAACGCCGGCATGACCGGTGCCCCGAAGGCGGGACGCGAGATCAAGCCGTCCGGTCGGCAGTGCGCGACCCCGAACTGCGGTGCCGAGTCAGGCAGCGTCTACCGGTCCGCGGGCTGGGTCGTGATCGAGGTCATCGGGTCCACGGAGCCGAAGCGCCTGTTCTGCTCTTGGGACTGCGCCGCGTACGGGTCCGCGCTCGCCGAACTCCGCGTGGGCGGTGACCTGTGAGCGCCTACACCCGGATCTACCGGAACCTCACCGCCAACGGCATGTCCGCCGACAACGCGGCGGCGGAGCTCGCCGACCTCCGCCGCGAGCTCGGCCAGGAACTCGCTGCCGGCCTCCTCGCCTACGCCGCCGAGCAGTACGGGACGCGGCAGGCGAACGACTCCAACGCCATCGCCCGCGCCCGCACCCGCCGGTTCGGCGCCGTCCGGGCCGCCTCCGAGTGGCTGATCACCGCCACCTCCACCGGCCGCCGCACCACCACCCCGCAGCAGCGCACCAGGAGCAACCCGTGAACTTCACCTTCGCCCCCGCTACCCGCGAAGCCGCCAAGGCCCGTATCGGGCTCCAGGGCCCGGCCGGCTCCGGCAAGACCAAGTCGGCTCTCCGCATCGCCGAGGGCCTCGCCCGGGGCGGCTCCATCGGCGTCATCGACACCGAGCGCGGCTCCGCCCTCACCTACGCCCCCGTCCCCGGCAAGCCGGAGCTGGGCGGCCACGAGTTCGGCCACATGCCGATGGACACTCACGACCCTCGCCACCTCATCCAGGCCATCGCCGCCGCCCGCGCCGCCAGCATCAACGTGCTGATCGTCGACAGCTGGTCCCACTTTTGGAACGGCCGGGGCGGCCTCCTCACCATCGTGGAAGAGGCCGGCCGGAAGCCGGGCGCTGGCGGCTCCTTCGGCGGCTGGCGCGAGGGCAACCCGATCGAGCAGGACATGCTCGACGCCCTCCTGAACTACCCCGGCCACGTCATCGCCACCATGCGCACCAAGGGCGACTACGTGATCGAGGGCAAGAAGGTCACCAAGGTCGGCGTCAAGGCGGTCCAGCGCGAGGGCGCCGAGTACGAACTCGGGCTGATCCTCGACATGGTCGAGGGCACCGGCACCGTCACGAAGACCCGGTACGAGCCGCTGGAGGGCCTGACAATCCACCACCCGGGCGAGGATCTGGCGGAGATCATCCTCGAACAGCTCGGCCAGGGTGTGGACCCGATCGAAGTCCTGATGACGGATATCACGGCCGAGACCCTCACGTACGACGGAGCGCTCGCGCTGCACGCTCGCGCGAAGAGCCGGGGCCTGCTTGAGACCGGTCAGCTCCACCCGAAGACCGGGGAGCCCACGACAATCGGTGCGCTGATCGCCGAGTACGGGTCGGCGCTGCGTCCTCAGCCCGTCCAGCCGACGCCGCCCCCGTCTGGCCCCGCGCCGAGCGGCATTCCCGCTCAGCCGCAGCAGTCCACCGCGCCGTCCGGACCGGCCCTGGTGAGCGCTCCGCAGATGCGGATGATGCACGCCTGCTTCGCCAAGGTCGGGCTCGGCGCGAAGGACCAGCGCGAGGAACGGCTCCGCGCGACCGGCCTCATCATCGGCCGCCAGGTCGAGACGGCGAACGGCTTGACCTTCGACGAGGCCGCGACGCTCCTCGACACGCTCACCCAGTACGGCGACTTCGACAACCCCGCAGACGAGTTCGCCGCCATGGTCCAGGGACTCGAAGACCAGCTCGCCCGCGCCTGATCCACCACTGACTGCGGGCCCGGCCGCTCACCCCCCGGCCGGGCCCGTACCCACCCCAGAGAGGAGGGCACCCCAGTGGTGGACCCCACCCCGGAACAGCGCGACGCGATCGACACGTACGGCGACGGCATCGACCTGGTGCTCCAGGCCGGCGCCGGATGCGGGAAGTCGAGCACGCTGAAGATGATCGCCCGCAGCGACCCGCGCAGGAACATGACGTACGTCGCGTACAACAAGGCCATCGCCGCCGACGCCTCGCGCAGCTTCCCGGCGACTGTGCTGTGCAAGACCGGCCATGCGTTGGCTTTCGACCCGCGCCACCTGCCCCGGCTGAACATGCCCCGCCAGACCGCGCACGCCGCCGCCCAGGCGCTCGACGTGAAGCGCATCCTCGGCATCATCGGCGCGACGCCCACGATCCCTACGGACCTCGGGGCTCGGAAGGCCATGACCGGCAAGATCATCATGCGGGCGGCCCTCGACACCATCGAGCGCTGGTGCCACAGCGCCGACCCGGAGATCCGGGCGAAGCACGTCCCGCAGTACGACGGCCTCACCGGCGAGCAGCCGCGGACCGAGCTCCTCGCCCTGGTCCTCCCCGTAGCGCTCGCCGCGTGGGCCGACCTCACCGACGAAACCGGCGTGCTGAAGCTCAGCCACGACCACTACCTGAAGATGTGGGCGCTCAGCGGGCCGAAGCTCCAGACCGACGTGGTGCTCCTCGATGAGGCCCAGGACACCAACGACGTTCTCAGCGCCGTGCTCTTGGACCAGGACCACGCGCAGCGGATCGCGGTCGGCGACTCTGCTCAACAGATCTACAGCTGGCGCGGCGCGAACGACGCTCTCGCCCGCTTCGTTCGCGAGCTCGGCGCACCCGAGCTGACGCTATCCCAGTCCTTCCGGTTCGGGCCGGCCATCGCGGCCGAGGCGAACCGGTGGCTCCGGGTCATCGACGCCCCCCTCCGCCTCACCGGGTACGAGCAGGCCGATTCAACCGTCGGCCCGGTCGCCAACCCGGACGCGATCCTCTGCCGCAGCAACTCGGGCGCCATGGGCATCGTGATGGAGAGGCTGGCCGCCGGTCGGAAGGTCGCGCTCGTCGGCGGGGGCGGGGACATCAAGGCCCTCGCCTGGGCCGCCGAGGCGCTCCAGTCCGGACAGCCCACCGACCACCCCGAGCTCATGGGCTTCCCGTCCTGGGACGCGGTCTGCGAGTACGCCGAGGAGGAGGACGGCTCGCTGAAGGTGCTCGTGAAGCTGATCAACGAGCACGGAACCGGGCCCATCCTCACGGCGGCCGACGCCTTGGTGGCGGAGAACCGGGCCGAGCTGGTCGTCTCGACCGCGCACAAGGCGAAGGGCCGCGAGTGGCCAGCCGTCCGAATCCACAGCGACTTCCGGGCCCCGAAGCCAGACCCGCGCACCGGTCACATCCTCTTGCCGCGCGAGGAGGGCCGCCTCGCGTACGTCGCGGTGACCCGAGCCCGGGAGCGGCTCGACGCCGAGGCCCTTACCTGGGTCGACACGGTCACGGCGGTGGCGGCATGAAGCTGACCGTTCAGTGGGCCCGAGCCGCGTGCCGAGGCCTGGACACCGACACGTGGTTCCCCGAAGGGCGAACTGCCGACGCGAACGCCGCGCGGGCTGAAGCCAAGGCGATCTGTCTCAGCTGCCCGATCCGCGAGGACTGCCTCGCCGACGCCCTCGCCGAAGAAGCCGGCACCGGCGCCTCGACCCGGCAGGGCATCCGCGGCGGGCTGACCGCAAAGCAGCGGTACACGCTCGCGACCCGCCGCGCTGGCGCACCCCCGCCGAAGCAGTGCGCCGCCTGACTCCTGGTGCGCGGCCGTGCCTCCCCGCACCGGCCGCGCACCAGGCCACCCACCCCAGCAGTTCACGGAAGGACGCCATGAGCACGAACACCGCCACCGAGGAGACCGGTGAGCGCACGGTCCGCCCGTTCGCCGCGTTCCTCCAGGAGCAGTCCGGTGGCCAGCTCCACACCGAGCTCTCCACCCGGCTCCAGGAGCTGATCGAGGCCGTCCGGGAGACCGGAAAAGCCGGATCGCTCTCTCTCAAGATCGACATCAAGCCCATCGCGGGCACCGACGGCCGGACCCTCACCGTCACGGACACCGTCGCCACAAAGGTCCCGAAGACCGAGCGCCCGAAGTCGATCTTCTTCGTCACCGACGACAACAACCTCTCCCGCTCCGACCCGCGTCAGCCCGTCCTCACCGGTCTCCGCGAGGTCGAGCCCACCCCCGCCCCCACCCAGCTCAGGAGCGCCAGGTAATGCAGACCGACCTCCAGCCCGTCATCGACGCCGCCATGCGCTCGGCCTTCCCCGCCGCGCTCGACCCGGGCAAGGTGTACAGCCTCGTCACCCCGGACGGCAGGGCGCACCGGATCGACCTCACCGGCCCCGAGTTCACCGGCATCCCAGCCCGGAAGAGCGGGACCACTACCGTCCGCGACGTCGACAGCTTCATGGCGTACTTCGACAAGCACGGCGACGACGACACCGAGGTCTACGCGGACGTCGAGCGTCGCACCATCACCGCAGTCCTCGACGCCCACACCGCCGGGGACGCCCGCTGGGGCGGCCACCGTCTCCAGCTCAGCCTCCGCGAGACCACGGCCTGGCGGGCTTGGACCTCCATGGACGGCCAGCTGGTTCCCCAGGGCCAGTTCGCGGAGTTCATCGAGGACAACCTCGTCGACCTGGTCGAGCCGACCGCCGCCACCATGCTGGAGCTCGCCGAGTCCTTCGAGGTGACCACCTCCGCCGAGTTCCAGTCGTCCCAGCGGCTCGACTCCGGCGCCCGGAAGTTCTCCTACGTCGAAGAGCAGACCGGGAAGGCCGGCCACAAGGGCGACATCACCATTCCGGCGACGCTGACCCTGGCTCTGCGCCCGTTCGAGGGCAGCGAGCCCTACAAGGTGACCGCCCGCTTCAAATACCGCCTGGACAAGGCGAAGGGCGAGCTCCGCCTCGGCTTCAAGATCGAGCGCCCCGGCGACATCCTCACCGCGGCCTTCGAGGACATTCGGACGCTCATCGACTCGGACGTCCCGATGGCCGTGCTGAACGGCGCCCCGGCAACCCGCTGATCCACCCCCCACGGTGCGGCCGGACCTTCCCGGCCGGCCGCACCCCGCACCAACCCGAAGGCGAGCCGTGAGCACTGAGGCTGTGACCTGGGCGATGGACGACGCCCCCATGCTGCGTACCGACAAGGGTCGGCCCGACAGCACGGCTCGCCACGTCCTCCAGGTGCTCGCCGAGCACGCCCGCCCGGACGGATCCAACTCCCACCCCTCGCACCTACGGATCCAGTACCGCACCGGGTACGACGAGCGCACAATCCAGCGGGCTCTGCGCCGCCTGGAGACCGGCGGCCTCATCAAGAGCGACGGGTCGGTGAACGGGCGCCGCCGGTGGCGGCTCCAGCTGCACCTGAAGCGGCCGGCCTTCGACTGGGCGGAGCTGGAGGCCGAGGTAGAGGACGCGAAGAAGCAGGCGGCGGAGCGCCAGCGCCGGTCCCGATCGAAGCGCGTCACACCTTCGGAGACCGTGACCGTCACGCACTCAGAGTCCGTGACAGAGGCTGATGTCACGCACTCAGGCGACGTGACAGAAGGAGGTGTCACGCACTCTGCGTCCGTGAGTCACGCACTCCAAGTGCGTGATGTCACGCACTCTGCGTCCGGATGTCACGCACTCAGTGCCCCCCTAACCACCAACAACCACCAGCCCAACCACCAGGAACCGTTCCCCAGTCCCGCAGCCGCTTCCGCACCGGCCGCCACACCGACCCCCGGTGACACAGAAGCCGCGCCAGAACCCGAGATCCTCGACGGCGAAGTCCTCGAGGAACCCGACCCCGAGCAGCAGGACCCGGTCACCGCGCAGACCATCGTCGGCGAATGGCTGGAGCGCACCCCCAAGCGCCCGCCCTCCTCCGTCATCGGCCAGGTCGCCAAGCAGATCCGGGTCCTCCTCGAAGAGGACCGCATCGACCCCGACGACGTCCGGCGCGGCATCGCCCACTGGATGACCAAGGGACTCCACCCCTCGACGCTGCCGTCCGTCGTGAATCAGGTCATGAACGCCGCCGGTCAGATGCCGAAGCGTCCCGGCCACGTCCCCGCCGCCAGCGAGACCGTCTTCGACCGCGCCCGCGCACGAATTGGCGCCCGCGCCGCCGCACGCCAGGAAGGACCCACCCCATGACGGAAGACGAAGCCGTGCAGGTCGCCGAGTACGTCGCCGCGGCCTGCCCCGCCCAGAAGTTCGGCGAGTACACCCCCGACGTCTGGGGCGAGATCCTCGCCCCGTACACCGTCGAGGACGCCCACGCCGCCGTGATCGCCGTCGCCCGCCGCCAGCCCTGGATCAGCCCCGCCGAAATCGTCACCGAGATCAAGGCCCGCCGCGAAGAGCGCATCGAGCTGGCGCACGTCCTCTACGACGGCAACCCGGCCGAGACCGGCGCCCAGTCCGCCGCATCCCGCCGTGCCCTCGTCCGGGCAGCCGCCGACGGGCACCTCCCGCCCCGCTCCACAACCGCCGCCCTCGGCACCGCCGACCGCCTCGCCCTCCCGCCCGGGCAACCCGGCCCGTACACCAACCGGGTCGCAGCCGCCCGCGCCGCCATCGGCAAGAGCCTCCCGACGACCGGCGAAGGCGTCGTCGCCCCCCGAAGCATCCCGTGCCGGATCTGCCACGCCCTCCCCGGCACCAGCTGCGAAGTACGCGGCCGCCGGATGCGGGACGTCCACCCGGCCCGCCTCGACGACGCCCGCCGCCGCGCCGCCGGCCTCCCGCCCACCGACCCCGCCGAGGACCGGGCCGCCGAGGACCGCATCCGGGCCGCCGCCGCGACCCTCGCCACCCAGCAGCCCGAGCCGACCCCCGAGGAGACCTCCTGATGCGCACCGCCCGATTCCCCCAGCTCACCATCCGCTGCTCCTGGTGCCTCGCCCCACAGGGCGAGCTCTGCTCCAACCGCGCCACCGGTATCACCTGGCGCGCCCGCACCCACGACGTCCGCCGCCTCGACTGGGCAATCGCCACCGCTACGTGCACCGTCTGCGCCGCCGCCCCCGCCAGCCCCTGCTTCGCCGTCGCCGGAGGCATGCGTATCCCGCTCACCGCCCCACACCCCGAGCGCATCACCGCCGCCGACCAGGCCCACACCGCCACCCACAGGACACCGCCATGGCCCCACCAGCCGCCCACTGCCCCACCTGCCGCCACCCGATCCGCTGGACCCGTACCGAGGCCGGCCGACCTCTTGCCGTCGATCCCGACCCAGACCCGACCGGGAACACCGCGGTCTGGCGCGACGGCACCGGCGCACTCCGCTCCCGCCGCCCCTCCACCGACCTGCCGCTGACCGGCTGGGAGCGACTGCACATGCCGCACGTCGCCACCTGCCCCGCCACCCGCCAGCAGCCCGAGACCCCGCTCCCCGCTGGAGTCACCCGAATCTCCGACCACCGAAGGAAGAAAAACCGATGACCGAACTGCCCCACGACCCCTACATCACCGCAGTGGTCGACGCGCTCACCGCCGCCGGACTGGAGCCGAGCTCCTGGTGGACCTCGGACGCCGAGACCGACCCCTACGAGACCGGCCCCGACGCAGGCTGCACCACCATGCTGTCCGCAGTCATCCGCTGGAACGCCGACGAGGACGACGAAACCGGACTGGACGGCCTGCTCCTGTTCTGGGAGCACCCCGCCGAGCACTGGCAGTACGCGCGGCCGCGCACCGAAGGCGGCAACACCGAGCCGGAGTTTCTGCCGCATGTCGGGCGGTACTCCGACCCGACCGCCGTTGCCGCCACTGCTCGCGCGCTCCTTGCCAACGAGCAGCTCTCCAAGGGCTACGCCCCGTACTGGCACCCCGCGGATGCCGTCCGTCGCGCCGTCGAGGCGTGGACCAAAACCCCCCGATAGATCCCCACCGCGTGAACCGGTTCTCCCCGGTTCCGCGCGCACGAGAACAGGAGAAGATCACATGGCACTGCCCACCCTGACCGGCGTCGGCCGCCTCACCGCGGACCCCGAGCTCCGCTTCACCCCCTCCTCGAAGGCCGTCGCCTCAATCCCGCTAGCGTTCAACTCGCGCCGACTGAACCAGCAGACCCAGCAGTGGGAGGACGGCGACGTCCTGTACGTCCGGGGCACCGTCTGGGAGCGCCTGGCGGAGAACGCCGCCGAGACCCTGGAAAAGGGGATGGAGGTCGTCGTCACGGGGGAACTCCGGACGGAGAGCTGGGAAAAGGACGGGGTCAAGCACGAGCGGACGGCGCTGCTGATCCGCAGCATCGCCCCCTCACTGGCGTTCGCGACGGCCAAGGTCACCAAGGCCACGCCCGGCGCCTCCGGACCTCAGCAGGGCGGCCAGGCGCGCGGACAGTCCCAGCAGGGCCGACCGCCGACGTCCCGCCCGGCCCAGCCGCCGGCCGACGACCCCTGGGCGGTCGACGCCGCGAAGGGCTACTCCGAGCCGCCGTTCTGATGGCCGCTCTCCTCCGGCTCCCCGGCGGCGCGCGGGACGCGTCCGAGATCGTCGAGGCACTCCTCGTCGCCGCCGGGACACGCGACACCACCGCCCCCGGCCTCGCCGCCCGCTGGCGCCAGATCGCCGACGACATCGGCGACGCCCTCGACCAGCTTCCCGTCCCCACCACCCACCAGGAGCAGCAGTGACCCGGATCTTCTACGACACCGAGTTCCTCGACGACGGCCGCACGATCGACCTGATCAGCATCGGCATGGTCACCGAGGACGGCCGCGAGATCTACGCCGTGTCCTCCGAGTTCGACCAGACCGCTGTCCGCCAGCACGGCTGGCTCATGGCCAACGTCTGGCCCAGCCTGCCGATCCTGAAGAACCCGCGCGGCACCCGCGGCGTCGACCGCCTCGACCTCGCACACCCCGACGTCCGCCCCCGCAATCAGATCGCACGCCTCGTCCAGCAGTTCACCCTCTCCGTGCCCGACCCGCAGCTCTGGGCCTACTACTCCGCGTACGACCACGTCGCGCTCGCCCAGCTCTGGGGCCCGATGTCCAACCTCCCGGCCGGCATTCCGATGCAGACCGACGACCTGGTGACCGAGGTGAAGCGCCTCAGCCTCACCCCGGCCGATCTGCCTCAGCAGGCCGACGGCCACCACAACGCCCTCTCGGACGCCCGGCACAACCGGGACATGGCCTGGTACCTCGACTCCATCGCCCGCTGACCCACTCGTACGACCGGACTTGGGGCCCTACCGCGAGGGCCCGCCCCCGGCACCACCGCCAGGAGCAGAACCATGTTCGGACTCACCACCCGCCGCCTCCGCGCCGAGGTCGATGCCCACCTCCGTACCGTCCGCCGCCTCATCAGCACCGAAAACCTGGCAGACGGCGCCCGACGCGCACTCAGCGACGAGATCGACGCCCACATCGCCACCATCCGCGCCCGGCAAACCGCCGAGGACACCTTCGCCGCCGCACCCCTGGCCCCCATCACCGTCCACCACAGCGAACTCTGGTCCCTCATCGACTGGACCCTCTGGGGCTCCGGCATGGGCGACACCTTCCGCCAGCAGCTCACCGACCAGTTCATCTCCGCCCTCACCGTGGACCAACACCAGCAGGCCCTCGACCTCATCCGGTGGTGGACGGAGGACCGCGGCCGTGCGCCGCTCGGCCGACGCCGCTACGAGGACCTGAACCGACGCCTCACCCGCGCCTTGGCCAACGTGGTCCGCTGGCGCACAGCCGCCCACAACGAGCGCCGCACCCTCACCGTGCTCGCCGAGCAGCTGCTCGACTCCACCGGCCGCTACCCGGCAGCCGCCCGGGCAACGCTCGGCCTCCCGCCCGCCGGACCGTGGGAACGCGCCGTCGAAGGACTCAACGCCCTCGTCGATGCCGGAGAGAGCTTCCATGTCGAGCCGGACGGCCACATCAGCAACCCGGTCGGCGACCAGCACATCGAGTGGGACCAGACAACGAAGTGCTGGCGCCTGGTCCACGACGAGGACGACCTCGACACCGCCGCGATGGACGGCACCCGATGACGACCCCCGAAGCCGACATCGTCACCCTCCTCCGCCAAGGCCTCTCCAACAGCGCGATCGTCCGCGAACTCCGGTGCGACAAAAACCGCGTCCGCCGACTCCGCACCCACCACGGCATCCCGGCCGTCCTGCTCCAGCCCCTCACCCTCGAAGAGAAATGGAAGACGAAGACCCGCCAGGTCGAGGATGGGCACGTCGAGTGGACCGGCTCCCGGGGCAGCGCCGGCACACCCGTCCTGGCGTACCGGGCGAAGCTGCACACCGCGGCCTCGATCGCGTTCCGCATCCGGACCGGCCGCGACCCGGTGGGCTACGTCCTGCCCGAATGCGGCCGCGAGCACTGCGTGGCCCAGGAGCACGTCGAGGACGAGCCCGGCCGGCAGAAAGCCCGGGAGCAACTCCGGTACCTGACCGGCGGGACCGCACGCCCCGGCCGGTGCGTGCACGGCCACGACCAGGCCGTGCACGGGAAGTACGAGAGCGACGGTCGGGCGTACTGCGGTCTGTGCAAGGCCGAGCAGCGCGCCGCCCACCGGGCCCAGGAGGCGGCGGGCGGCGCGGCCCCCCGTGAGTGACACATGCGGGGTGTGCGGCCGGCCGCTCCACGACGCCGAGTCGAGAGCGGCCGGCATCGGCCCCACCTGCGCCCGAAAGTTCACCGCCAGCACCGGCGCCACTCGCTCCCACCAACTCACCTTCGAGGAATGCGACATGACCGACCCGACGCCCACCGGCCGCTGCGGCAACGACCCGCGGACCGTACTCAGTCCCGCCGACCAGGCCGCCATCGCCAAGTTCACGGAGTACCTCGCCCGTCGGCGCCGTTCCTTCGCCGCCGTAGCCGAAGAGGAGCCGGAGAACGACGAGCAGCGCGCGGACCGGGAGGAAACCGAGCGGGCCCACGAAGCCGGCAACCACGAGCACTGTGGGCCCACCTGCGAGGTCGAGTTCCCCAGCGGCAAGCTCCGCAACACCATCCTGTACGCCGCCCTGCCCGGCTCGGCACGGATGCTCGACGAACTGCTCCGCCGCGCGGCCGTCGCCCCCGAGGCCGAGGTACTCGCCCGCGTCCGGGCGCTGCGCGAGTCGGCGCCGGCCGAGGCGCAGGGACCGACGTGGGCCGCCCTCAACCAGGCCCTCGGCATCAGCACGTCCTGAGCATGCAGAAGGGGCGCACCCACAACGTCTGTCCAGGACGGGTGCGCCCCCGGTGATCACCAGGCTACGACTACGCACACCGGAGCGCCCGATGACCACCACGTGCACCACCACCGCCACCGAGCGCCACCTCTTCACCGTCGCCCGAGACTGGCGCGACCTTCGCGAAGCCCTCGCCACCCGAGGCACCACCTGGCCCCCCACCATGGGCATCGGCCTGCTCTCCGCCCACCAGTCCGAGGATGAGGCGGAGGCAGCGACCTGGCGCGCCGAGGCCCTCCGCTCGCTGGAGCGCAGCCCGGACCAGCCGGGGTGGACCGCCGCACCGCTCCGCCTTGACGTCCTCGACACGATGGTCACTGTCGAGGCCGGCCTCCTGGAGCTCGCCGACCAGACCGCGGCCGCGATTCAGCACGCGCCGATCACCCCAGCCCCGCCCCGCCGGTCCTGGCCGGACGACCCGCGGGCTCGTCGTTCGGCCGAAGCCGACGACCGCCGCCGCAACCAGCTCGCCCTCCGCCAGGGGAAGGACCCGAGGAGATGGCGGTACACCGGGGCCCAGCGCACCGCACCGCTCGCCGCACTATGGCTCCTCGCCCGCACCCAAGGAGTCCGCGGCCCCTGGCGTCCCCTCACCGAGGCAGAGCAGCACCGGATCGACACCGTCGCGCGCACGTCCGCCGGCCTCGTCGAGCGCGCCCTCGACACCGCCGACGGCCGGGTTCGCCTCGCCGCACCATGCCCGGAGTGCGGCGGGCCCCTCGACCTCCATGGTGGGGGCGGGGCCGCTCCGGTAGCCCGCTGCACGGCCTGCGGACGGACGTGGTCACCCTAGGGCGTGTGTCGGAAGTGGCCGGAGGCTGGGCATCGCGGTTGGCCTGCAACAGCCCAGGTGGAAACCATGCGATGTCGGTGCCATTGAGTACGGTCTGCCTATGGATCATCAGAGGGCAGGAGACGCACGGCAAGCGTGGGACCGGGTGACCACATGGCTTGTACAGAATGCCCCTGATGTTTTCGCTGATCTCGGCGGTCCGGGGAGTCAGGCAGCCATCTGTGAAGCCGAACTGCGCATGGGCGTAAGGCTGCCGCAGCAGCTGCGGCAGTGGCTGCTGGCAAATGACATCGATGCCGGTCAACAACCCGACACCGGATCGAGTCTGGTTGCGCTGGGATGCCCAGGCGTCATCCCCAGCGGCGGACTCCTTCTGGGCCTAACGGACATCGAGCGTGTCTACCTCCACAGGATGGGCATGGAGGAAATGGCACCGTCTGGAGACCCTGATTGCCCGTCCTGGCGTAGGGAATGGGTGCCAATCGTCTCGGAGCGCGACGGTTTTTCTGGGAAGTTCGTGAACACAAGCACCGGAACGGTGGGATCCTGGAGCGAGGGGATGTCCCCTGAAGACAGCGAGTACGCCTCGCTGTTCGCCTTCTTCAAGGATGTAGCTGACCAGCTTTCGGGAGCTTCGTCCGGTGACTGGAGCGGGCCTGGCAGGACGCGTAGACCGCGTCCGGAGGATGAACCCATACGCCTCTGGGCGCGAGCGAATGGCTACCTCGTAAATGACCGCGGACGCATACCCGCAGCCATCCGCGAGGCATACGAAGCATCACGGTGAGCCCCGGGTCCGGCGGTGCTGGTCACAGCCAGTCGTTGATCGCGGCTATGAGGACTGTCGCCTCGTAGCGGACTGCGAGCTTGTCGTACCTGGTGGCAACGGCCCGGTGCCTCTTGAGGCGGTTGATGCCGCACTCGACCGCGTGCCTGGCTTTGTAGTCCTCCCAGTCGAATTTCGGCGGACGGCCACCGCGGGATCCGCGCTCCTTCCGGTGGCGGGCCTGGTCCGTCTTGTCCGGGATGGTGCAGCGAATCCCACGTCGTCGCAGGTAGGCGCGGTTCTTGCGCGAGGCGTACGCCTTGTCAGCCCGCACACGGTCAGGACGAACGCGTGGCCGGCCGGGACCGATGCGGGGCACGCGGACCTTCTTCAGCACGGGTTCGAACTGCGGCGAGTCCCCGCGCTGCCCGGCCGTCACCACGATCGACATGGGCTTCTGGCTCTGTTCGACGGCCAGGTGGAGCTTGGTGGTGAACCCGCCGCGCGAGCGTCCCAGTCCGTGATCTCCGGGCTCGGTGAAGACACCGCCCGGTGATTCCTTCTGCAGGTCCCCCTGCTTGCGGGCCCCGGCCGCATGCTGATGGGCGCGGCAGACGGTGGAGTCGACGCTCAGGTCCCACGTGATCGCACCCTTCGCGTCCGCCAGAGACTGGAGCCGCGTGAAGATCCAGTGCCAGGTGCCGTCCCGCTGCCACCGGCGGAACAGGTCATAGACCCGGCCCCACGGTCCGTACTCGACGGGCACGTCCCGCCACGGAACACCGGTACGGACCCGGAATCGTATGCCGTCGATCAGCCGCCGCCGGGGCCAGACGGGCGGCCGCCCCGCCTTCGCCCCCTTCGGCAACAAAGGCTCCAGCACCGCCCACTGCTTGTCCGTGAGATCTCCCCGCCCCATGAGCCATGATCATCCAACGCTCAAAATCCACTTTCGACACACGGCCTAGAACCGGGGTTCTCCCGTGGAACGCAGCTCCGGCATATCGCAGAGGCAAAGTCGCCCCACCGACACAATCGCCACCCGGAATTGCACGCACAGTCACCCTTGCGGAATGTCCGATTTTGGGCGTTGACTCTTAAGACTCACCGTCTACAGTGAAAGAGCGCGGACGGTCGTCTGCTGGTCGGAAACGTCAGCACCCGCCTTGGGCGGCTTAAGCCGATCGACGCGCTTCACAGGGCCGCTACCCACGGGTACGCGGCCTTTGTGCTGCCGTTCCACGGGTGCATCTTCAGCCCGTACGAGGTCAGCGGCGCGCCACCTCGCCGGTAGAGTCGCGGACTCAACTCATGGAGATACCGGGTCTCGACGTTGCCGTACTTGTCCGGGTTGAATGCCGTGTGCGTCGCTGACGCCGCAATGTCCGCAGCTTGCAGCATCTCGATCCGCTTCGGCTGATCCATGCGCCCGCCCTTCGGGTCGAGCGCCGGCCAGTGGATCCGGCAGTCGGCGGAGCCACGCAGGTTCGCCTCGTACTCCCGGAGCTTGAACAGCTGCATCCGCACAATGTGCGCCAATGTGTACGTAAGGGTTGCCGACGAGTCCCGCGCGTGCCAGGAGAGACGCTCCAGCAGAAAGCGGAGCGTGTAGAGGTACGCCTGGTCCTCATTCAGCTGTGAGGCCCCTCCCAGCTGACGCTTGGCAACCACGACGCTGGAGATCGTCGCCCACTCCTGAGCCCCGAGAGACTTCGCCGCGTGAAGCCGATCGCTGTGCGCGTTGAAATTCTGCCAATGGAGGGTGTCCCCTGGCCTCCGCCGGAGATCACGTCGAAGGCCAGCGAGGAAGTCTGACGCCGCTGCTACGTCCTCATCCGCGACGACTACGGCCGACATGACGAAGTAGTCACCTGACGCCTTCGAGTGGGATCGGACACCCGCCTCATCGACATAGGCGTGCAGCTTCCGCGGGGGTACCAGCGCCCGCGGCTCCTGCGGAGGCACCGACTGCATGAACGACACGTGCGACCACTCCATCCCGACGAAGAGAAACGACTGCATGCACTTGATGCCGTCGTTCGCGGGACGGCGACTTGGGTACATCGCAGTTCGATCGTGGCATGCAACCCACCCGCAATACAACGGAGGTTATTCCGTTCTCTGTGGGCAGCCGTCGTCAACCTGGGGATAACTCCGTGGATTTGATCAACATCTCTGTGCATAACGCTGTGTACAGCGCGCGGATCGAGAAATGCAACCACGCTCTGACCTGCACCTTCCTTGAGGTCGGGCAGTGGATATGAATGATCGTCAAGATCTGTGCATAACTTGCCGATCAAGGTTGGCCACATGGCCGGATGAATCCCTCGGAGCAGCTGGACGCGCCTCCGTCCACCAGGTCGACCCGGCTCGGCGCGGAGATATCCCAACTGGAGCACTCGACACGCGCCACCCGCACACCAACACACACCTCGCGCGACCCAGGCGGCTCACCGCCCAGCCGAGCCGGTGTCCAGGTCCGTCCTCTGCCCCTGCCGGCTCTTCCGTCCGGCGAAATAGGGGCGAGCGAGTCGGTAGTCCACCGCGCTGGACCGGCCGACCTGGACGACCGGCGGGAAGGTCTCGTCAGACCTCGCGAGTTGAGAGATCCGCTGGTGGGAGATCTTCTCCACTACTCCGTCGCTGACCAAGCGCCGGGCCAGCTCCCTGAACGACAGCATTTCGGGCCCTCCCTCTGCTTCGACCACAGGGCACCACTCTCTCTGACTTCATTGCCATATGGCAAGGAAGTCGCTACGGTCGTACTCGCACCAATGGAACGGCCCCGGTCAGCGCTAGTGACGCCGACCGGGGCCAGCCATCCCCTGCTTTCTCAGGAGGACAGCCATGCGCGATCGTAACCGCGCCGCCGCCGAGTACGTCTCGGGCCCCGACATGGACACCGTGCTCGACCAGGCCCGCACCGCCCTGGACACCCCGACCCGCGAGCTCCTCGCCCACATCGGGACCGCCCTGCGCACGATCCACCCCACCCTCGCCATGCGCGAGGTCACCCGACTCGCCTACGCCGGACGCACCGCCGGCGACGCCCACGGCCTCGGCACCCCGCGCGCCGCCGCCGCCCTGCGGCTGCTGCTGCGCCACATGCCGCGCGTCGACTCGCCCGTCCCGCCCTCGCCGATCACCCGCGCCGAGTACGGGATGCGCCTCCTGCAGACGGCCGGCCCCGCCGCCGCCCAGTACGCCACCGCGCTCTTCCGCCGGGCCGCCGCCGCGGAGCTCGCCGAGGCCCAGCGCCGGGCCCAGGCGGAGCGCGTCGCCGAGCTCCACCGCCTGGCCGACGCCGACTACGCCGCGGCACGCCCCGCCCGCGAGCGGTTCGCCCACGCCGCCCTCGCGCACGCCACCGACGCGCCTGGCGCCCGGGTGCTCACCGCCCGCACCTCCTGGGAGGCCTGACCGTGCGCGCTCTCTACCTCCTGACCATGACGGTGTTCCCGGTCGTCATCGTCGTCATCCTCGTCACCCGCTGACCGACCCCGTACGGCCAGGCCCCGCGCACCGTCGTGGGGCCCGGCCGCCGTTTCCCGCTCCCGGAGGAGCAGCGTGACCACCGAACCCGTTGCCGCGCAGCAACAGTTGCCCGGCGTGAAGTACCGCCCCGAGGCCCGCACCCGCCTCGTCCCGCACACCCTGAACGGGCGCACCAGGATGGTGAAGGAGGCCTACGTCGTTCAGGTGCCGGTCCCGCCGAGGGACTGGGACCACATCGTCACCACCGGTGCCCTCGCGGCCTCCCTCGTCCTCCTGGCCGTCGCCCTGGTGTGGTCGACCGCGAGCATCGGCGACTACCTCGCCCGTGCCATCACCGCGCCGATCGCCTACCTGTGCGCCAGCGCGTGCGCCCTCGGCTGGATGATCTGCATGGCCCTGGAGTGGCTCGCCCGCTACGACGCCGCCCGCGCGGCCGGCCCCCGCGCCGCCGGGACGGTTTTCCTGCTCCTCGACATGGCGGCCGTCGCCGCCCACGGCTGGACCGAGGACTCCCTGTACGTCGGTCTCGCCGGGGCCGCCGTCTCCGCCGTCGCGAAGAAGATGTTCAGCGTCGTGATGGAGCACCAAGCCCGGCCGCTTCCCGACCGCACCCGGGCCTGGCTCCTCGAAGAGGAGGCGGAGATCAGCGCCGCCCTCGCCCTCTCCGCCCGGACCCGCCACCTCGCCCGCATCCAGGCCCAGGCCACCGCCTACGCCCCCGCCCTCCCGCCCGCGGACACCACCCAGGACACCGACCTGGACACGCCAGGACAGCTGTCCCCGACTGTCCGGTCCGCTGTCCGGGCGATCCGATCCACCGTCCCGGACCTGTCCCCCGACGACGTTCTGGAGCACCTCGACACCCTCGGCCTGGACTACGACGAAGACGTTGTCCGCGTTGTCCTGGACAACCAGGACAACCCCCAGGACAGGCGAGACACCAGGTCAACGGGCCCTCTGCCGTCCATCGCCCCGCCCGGACAGACCGTCACGGACAGCATCAGGACAGCCCTGTCCTCCGGTGTCCAGGACAAGGACAGCGTCCTGTCCTACGTCAAGAGACTCCACCCGACCGCAGCGGACCCGTCCATCGTCCGGATCCTCAACCGCGAGCTGGAGAAGACCGGATGAGCCACCGCCCAATCACCCCGACCCGCATCATCCCGGCCGGCGCCCCGCTCCCCGACCGGGGCCCGCTCCCCGGCGAGCTCCCCCCGTGGTGGCGCACCCCGGCACCGGCCGCCGCCGCACCGCCGGTCCCGCCCCCGCCGCCGATCACCACCGCGCCCCCGCCCGCCCCGGCCCCGGCGCCGCTCCCGCCGCAGGTGCACGTCCACGTCGTCCTGCCGTACGAGCCCGAGCCCGAGCCGACCCGCCGCCAGCGCCTCTGGGCGTGGGTACGCACCCTCGGCAAGCCCTGGCAGCTCGGCGGCGCCATCGCGCTGACCGTCCTCCCAATCCCCGGCGTCGGGTACAGCGTCGCCACCATCTGGGCGTACGGCGTCTCCGAGACCCGCGCCGAGTGGGGGCAGGGCGCCGGATACGCCCTCGCACTCACCCCGCTCACCGTCGCCGTCATCCGCATCACCACAGGCGGCGGGACCCTCCGCCGCCTGCTGCTCCTGGCCGTCTCACTCGTCGGCCTCACCGGAGCCATCCACCTCTACGACCCCATCACCTGGATCACCGGAGTACGCCCGTGAACACCGCTCTCAGCCTCGCCGGAGTCGCCGCCGGCCTCGCCATCATGTGGGCGAACTTCCGCCCCTGGTGGAAGGGCAACCGCGACCCCAAAGCCCTACTTCCGTACGGCGCCGGGTGGCTCCTCGGAGCCCTCGCCACCATCTGTGTCGGCGGCGCACTCGGCTGGGGCGCAGCCGGAATCGCCGGCCTCCTGTCCAAGGGCAGCAACACCGCAGTCGGCAGCGTCGTCGGCACCGAAGCGGCCTCCCTCTCCACAGGCCGCATGGGCACCCTCACTCCCGAGGGCGGAATCGTCGTCGCCCTGGTCCTCGTCGCGGTCGTCCTCCTGCACCGGGCGTCCGGAAAACTGGACCGCCGCCGCATCCTGGGCGGCATCATCACCGGCGCGCTGCTGGCATTCCTGCCCGGCGTCGCCGCCCAGCTCGGATTCCTGCCCGAGACCGCCAACATGATCGGCGCGTGGGGCGCGGACCTCGCCAGCCAGGGCAGCGCATGAACCGCGCCACGGTCGGCTGGACCATCCGAACGACCACCCGCCAGGGCGCCGCCGCCTACCTCCGCATCTCCCGCCGTTCCGCGCACCAACTCGCCGCCGGATCCAGCCTTCTCGCGCACCGCATCACTGACCGGGCCACCGCCTGGGTCCGCGCCGGCCGCCGCGACGACCTCACCGGCCTGCCCGCGGTCCTCGGCTGCGCCCTGCGCCTGGTGCTCCTCGCCGCCGGGACGTACGGCCTGTGGCGACTCGTCCGGCAGTGGCCCGCACTCCTCTGGCTGATCGTGCCCGTGTGGTGCTGGCGGGCCCTCCGGGCGACCCCCGACGACGCGGTCCCCGAGACGGCTCCCGAGGCACCCGGACCGGACCCCCGCGACGCCGTCCTCCGGCTGCTGTATGAGGCCCTCGGCGACCGCCCCTCGATGTACCTCTCCGACCTCCTCCAGCACCTCCAGAAGGAGGGCCACGGGAAGGGCTGGACAGTGGCCACCCTGCGGGCCCGTCTGGAGGCCCTCGGTATCCCCGTGGAGATGCGGCTCAAGACCGGCGGTAGGGGCGCCAGCAGGGGGGTCGTCAGGGCTCAGCTCCCGCCCCTCTCCCAGCCCGACCCCGCAGGCCTGTCTCCCGCCCCGTCTACCGCCGCCTGACCTGCACGTCTACCTGCTGATCTACCGCCATCTACCGAGGGCTCTACCGCCGATCTACCCCGCTCGGTGCCCTGACGCCTGCCCGGCCCGACCGGGTGGTGAGGGGAGCCGGACAGCCCGGCACCACCGCCCATCAGACCATCAACGCGCTCAGCGTTGAGACGAGAGGATGACCCCATGAGCGAGCGAGTGAACGTACGAGTGCTGCTGTTGTTCGGCGACCAGGCGGAGGTGGTGGCGGATGCTCCGGATGCGGATGTGCCGGCCCGGTACTCGGCGGCCGAGGTCGCGGCGGCGGCCGGGGTAGCGGTGTCGGAGCTTCCCGGGATGCGGCTGTCGGCGGTGGTGGGGGCTGATGGCCACCTGACCGGGTGGCGGCAGCGCTGATCTGACGGTTCGGCAGGGCCCCACTTCGTTCGCGGGTTGGGGCCCTTATCGCCATCCATAGCGTTGCCTTTCAATGGCGTTTATGCCATACTGGAGACACAAGGAAGGGGGCCGCGAACCCCCGACCTCCACCCAACCGAGAGGACCGACAATGTCGGATCACGAAGAGCAGATGACGGCGATGGTCGCCGAGCGGCTGACCAGCACCTACGGGGCCCTCGTCGCCGCGTGCGCCCTGCTCCCGATCCCGATCGCCCTGCCGACCGGCGTCGTGAGCAACCTGGAGATGGTCCCGGCGCTGCGCCGGATCGAGACGCTGGCGGAGGAGCAGCCGATGCCGGAGCTCCAGCAGTCGGAGCTGTACACGGCCGCGATGCTGTGGCTCGCAGCGGCGGACGTTTTCAGCCTGCTGGTTGAGGAGTACGTCGAGGCCCGTGCGGCGGGTGCGCTCGGCATCCTGCTGACCGTCCGGGAGGCAATCCACGAGCTCGGGACCTGGTTGCTGACCCAGGAGGACTGACCCACCGACGGAGGCTCCCGGCATCCAGCCGGGGGCCTCCCCCTTTCCGCTTACCGTTGCCTTTCAATGGTCAATATGCCATACTGGAGACACGGAGAAGGGGCCGCGAACCCCGACTCACCACCCAGAGAAAGGACCGACGATGTCGGACTTCGAAGAGATGGCGATGCGCAAGCTCAGCGCACACCTGTCCACCACCTACAGCAGCATCGCCACCGCGTGCGCGGCGCTGCCGATCCCGGTCATCATCCCGACCGGCGCCGTCTCCAATCTGGAGGCCGTCCCGGCGATGCGCCGGGTACTGGCACTCGCGGCCGACCAGCCGATGCCGGAGCTCCACCAGGCCGAGCTCTTCGGTGCTGCGGCCCACTGGCTCGGCGCCATGGACAGCTACAGCCTGCTGATCCGGGAGGAGTTTCACGAGGCCCGGACCTACTCGGCGGCTGCGAACCTCATCGCCGCTGATGGCGCGGTGATGGATCTCGCGGTCTGGCTGGCCGACAACTCCTGATCCAGGCACTGCGGCCCCCGGCATCCAGTCGGGGGCCGCAGGTCCCAAGCGTTGCCTTTTAATGGCGTTGATGTCATACTGGACTCACAAGGAAGGGGCCGCGAACCCCGACCACCACCCACCACGAAAGGACCGACAGTGTCGGACTTCGAAGACCAGACCCGGAATCACCTCTCCGGCGAGATCGCCCAGGCGTACCGCACCCTCGCCACCATCAGCGAGAACCTGCCGATCGGGATCACCCTCCCGGCCCCGGTCGGCACCGAGCTGGTCCTCACGGACGCTATCCCCGCTGTCCGCCGGGCCATGATCCTCATCGAGGAGCAGCCGCTCCCCGAGGCCCCGAAGGACCTCTACGTCAACGCCTGCTGCTACTGGCTCTCGGCAGTCGACGTCTTCACCATGCTGGTGGTGAACGGCTTCCACTCCGCCCGAGCGCTCAGCATCGCCCGGGTCCTGGAAGACGGCGACACCGCACGGCGCGAGCTGAGCACCTGGCTCACAGACCGGTGGCTCGAAGAGAACGACCAGTAGCCCCACCACCCACCACCGTCGCCCCCGGCAGCCAGCCGGGGGCGGCCCCACACCCCCAGACAGCACAAAGACCGGCAGGCCCGAGCCGAAGCCCAGACACCCTCGCGGATGCTCGCGAAAACCTGCCGGTCCCACCCAGCCAGAAAGGCCGGACCACCATGGTAGCCAACCCGCCCGCCGACGGAGAGACCCTCGCGGAGATCGCCGCCCGCTACGGCCGCGCCTACAACACCCTCTCCGCCCAGTGGTCCCGCCACCCCGCCTGGCCCGACCCCATCGGCAAGCGCGGCCGCGCGTACGTCTACGACCCCGCGCAGGTCGACGCCGTCGTCCGCGAGCACTTCGTCCGCGAGGACACCACCTTCGAGGCACGCCGCCTCTACACCACCGCCGAGATCGCCGAGCGGACCGGCATCAGCACCGGCACCATTCGGGCGGACGTCTCCAAGGGCCGCTGGCCGGCACCCGACACCACCGAAGGCCGAGCCAACCTGTGGTCCGGCGCCACCATCAACACCGCCCTCGCCGGACGACGCAGCTACCGCAAGAGCCCCGAGAGTTCGTGAGCAAAACCAAACCATGCGTCGGGTCTGGTTTGTGTGGCATGCTCGGCTACGCTGGCGGAGGTATGCAGCACGACATACCGCAGTACAACGAGAAAGCCCCGCTCCGGCCAGAGCAGGGCTTCCCGTCGCAGTTCACGAGCCCGGTCGCCTATCATCAGACCGGGCTCGCTGCGTTGTGCAGCTCCCGATCCCGACCGTTCTCATGGGTGGATCACTCAGCCGCGCTGAGTGAACTGCCCCACCAGGGCGATGATCGCCACCAGAATGCCCACCGCAGATAACCAGACCTGCGCCCTTTCAGCGCTCGTCCACTTCCTGCGAGGCTTCTCCAGCTCGGAACTCAACCCCGGCCTCCCATTCATCCAACCAGCACCCGAGGTGCTGGACCGGCACCCTTGCGGCACCGGAACCTACGAACACCAGCCTTTGAAAGTGGAGTTCAGGGGATTCCTGCGAGACACGTGGCAGTCTACGCGGTACGCGTAGGCCGGCGGGGGCGCTAAGGGTCAGCTCACGGGTTCAGGGCTCTCCTGACGGCATCCTCTCCCTAGATTTAGGGATCAGCTCCACCGTTCGGTCACGCCTTCGGCCTCAGAGAGAGCGAACTACGCGTGCACACACTGCGCGACTTCCGCGTTCTGCTTGCGATTTGGTGGCCAATGCTGCATTCTGTCCCCAAGTCCGGCGTGCCCGGACGCTGAGGCCCGCTCACGATGCGGGCCTTCTGCATTCCCAGACAGGGCACCCCGCCGAGCAGGATGATGGCCCCTCAGTACGTCATCCCAGGGGGGACCATGAACACCCGCACCACCACCACGGCCGCCGTCACCGGCGCGCTGCTCTTGCTCACGCTCGTCGGCTGCACCGACACCCCGAGCAAGAGCGTGCCCGCCGCAAAGGCTCCGGCGAGCAGCCAGCCCGCCGCCGGCCTCACCGCGAAGACAGCCGCGGCCGGCCTCGCGGACGCGACCGGCGTCACGACGCTCGGCGACCCGCAGGACAACACCGGCGGCTGCTCCAACAAGGCCGCCGGGCAGGAGCCGAACGCCAACGACTGCGCCCAGCTCATGACCACCGACACCGTCAGCATCTACGAGTTCAAGTCGGCGGCGGTCGCCGCGACCTGGACCGCGAAGATGTCCAATGTGGAGGGAACCGATTGGCGGCAGGTCGACCGGTTCGCCCTGTCGTGGGGTGCGCGGGACCAGGCGCTCACCTCCGACGAGCGGCGCGGCGAGCTGGTGAAGGCGCTCGGGGACCTGGTGGCGAGGGACAAGTAGGCCCCGACCCGGCGGCGCCCGCGCGCGGCTGGGCCGACGTACGCGCGCGGGGGTGACTGATGGCCAAGGCCCGGCCGGTTACCGACGCCGAGCGCATCCGCATCCGCGAGCTCCATGCGGAGGGCAAGGGCCGCAACGTCATCGCGAAGGAGCTCGGGCGGTCCGGCCGGACGATCAGCGAGGAGGCCGGGAAACTCGGCCTGTCCTTCGCGGCCCGAGCCGGGCAGGTCGCCGCCGCCACCGAGGTACGGCAGGCTGACCTCGCGGACCGCCGGGCTCAACTCGCCGAGCTGCTCCAGGACGACGCCGAGCGCATGCGCGCGCAAATGTGGCAGCCCACCACGGTCTGGTCGTTCGGCGGCAAGGACAACACCTACGAGGACCACGTGTTCCCCGAGGCCCCAGCCGACGTGAAGCGCACCCTCATGGCCGCCACCGCTACCGCCATCGACCGATCCCTGAAGCTCGTCCCGCCGAAGGACGAGTCCGGTGTCGAGGAGGGCCTGGCCCTCATCACCCAGCTGATGTCCGGACTGGCGGCGGTCTACAAGGCCCAGCAGCAGGACCAGGAGGCCGGCGAGGGGGCGTGATGCTCCGCAACGTCGCCCTGCCCCTGTCTCGCAAGCAGATCGCCTCGATCGTCGAGTGCACCGCGCGGATCAACATCTGGCACGGAGCGATCCGTTCGGGGAAAACGATCGCGTCGTTGATCGCGCTTCTCGCCGCCGTCGCCGGGGCCCCACGCGCCGGCCTCATCCTGATCACTGGCCGCACGCTCGACACGATCGGCCGCAACATCATGGAGCCGCTCGTCGACCCCGGCCTGTTTGGTGAGCTGTCCAAGCTGATCATCTGGACCCCGGGCGCGAAGACCGCGGTCATCCTCGGCCGTACGGTCCACCTGATCGGCGCGAACGACAGGCGCAGCGAGGCCAAGATCCGCGGCGCGACGGTCTCCCTCGTCTACTGCGATGAGGTGTCGCTGCTTCCGAAGGACTTCTTCCGCCAGCTTCTCGGCCGACTGTCCGTCAAAGGCGCCAAGCTCATGGGGACGACCAACCCGGACAACCCCGGGCATTGGCTGAAGAAGGAGTACCTCGACCGTGCCGGCGAACTGAACCTTCGATCTTGGCACTTCAACCTCGACGACAACCCGTCGCTGGATGCGGACTACGTCGCGTCGCTGAAGAAGGAGTACGTCGGCCTCTGGTACCGGCGCTTCATCCTCGGCGCGTGGGTGCAGTCCGAGGGCGCTGTCTACGAGATGTTCGACCCGACCCGGCACGTGGTGAAGGAGCTGCCGCGGATCGACCGGTGGCTCGCGGACGGCATCGACTACGGCACCGTGAACCCCTTCGCTGACGTCCTCGTCGGGCTCGGCGCGGACCGGCGGCTGTACGTGGTCAGCGAGTACCGGCACGACTCTCGGCTCCAACGCCGGCAGATGACCGACGCCGAGTACAGCCGCGCCCGCCGTACGTGGCTCGCGGGCGTTCCACACCCACACTCGACCGCCGTCGGGGTCACCCCGGAGTGGACGGTGGTCGACCCGTCTGCGTCCAGCTTCATCGAGCAGCTGCACCGCGACGGCGTCACCGGCGTGACCCATGCCGACAACGCCGTCCTCGACGGCATCCGCACCGTGAGCAGCCTCCTTGGCACCGGCGACCTCCTCATCCACGAGTCCGCCACCGGACTCATCGAGGAGCTCCCCGGCTACTCGTGGGACGACACCGCTGCGGAGGCGGGTGAGGACAAGCCGATCAAGGAGAACGACCACTCGGTCGACGCGCTGCGCTACGGCGTCCGTACGACCGAGGCCCTGTGGCGCCCGTATATCCCGACTCGCCTGGAGGTGGCCGCGTGACCGCGTCGCTGAACCTGCCCGTCTACCTGCGGGTGGGCTCCACCCCCGAGGTCCGCCTCGGCGACTTCACCGTGGACCTCGACGGCGAGGGGACGCTCAAGTACGGACGGGCCGAGCTCGCCCAGCTGCTCCGCGCCGCTGCCGACGAGGTCGAGAACCCCAGCCCGGACCAAGGGGGCGACGATGCCGCTGCCCACGGGTAACGTCCCCTGGCCCCCGCCGAAGCTCAGCCCGGCCCTCACCGCGATGAACACCTGGGACACGTGGTGGGCGGGCGACCCCGACCGCTTGGAGTCCCTCTACGGCGGCGGCACGGGGGGCGGAGCTCCCGACCCGAAGGGCCTCCAGTTCGCCGGCGGAGCAATCGGCCGGCTCGCCCGGTGGTGGTGGGGCACCCCGACCGCGCAGGGCGAGCGCCGTACGAAGATTCACGTTCCGATCGCTGGCGACATCTGCGCGGGATCGGCTGACTTGCTGTTCAGCGAGCCGCCGAAGTTCACCCTGGAGAACGCCGCGAGCCAGGAGCGACTGGACCAGCTGGCCGACGATGGGATGCTCGCTACCCTCCAGACGGCGGCCGAGGTAGGCGCCGCGCTCGGTGGCGTCTACCTGCGACCGGTGTACGACAAGCAGCTGGCGGATCAGGCGTGGCTCGACGCCGTGCACGCGGACAGCGCTATCCCGGAGTTCCGCTGGGGCCGCCTCGCCGCCGTGACGTTCTGGAAGGTCGTTCAGGAGCAGGACGGGCAGGTCTGGCGGCACCTGGAGCGCCACGAGCCCAAGGGCATTCAGCACGGTCTCTACCAGGGCACGACGGGCAGGCTCGGCCGTCCAGTACCGCTGGAAGACAGCGAAGCGACCCGCGGCTTCGCGGCCTCCGTGAACGCCGAGGGGTTCATCAAGACAGGCTTCGACGGCCTCGACGTCTCGTACATCCCGAACCAGGCCAGCCGCCGATGGCGGAAGGACCCGTACCTGAAGGACCTCGGGCGCAGCGACCTCGACGGCGTCGAGTCGCTGATGGACCAGCTCGACGAGACGTACGCGAGCTGGATGCGGGACATCCGCATCGGCAAGGGGCGTCTCGTCGTCCCGGACTCCTACCTCCAGTCCAACGGGCCCGGCCGGGGCGCGGGCTGGAACCCGGACCAAGAGGCGTTCGCCGGGGTCAACGCGCTCGCGCGCGGCGACACCATGGCGCTCACCGTCTCCCAGTTCGCGATCCGCGTCCAGGAGCACCGGGACACGTCCGAGGACCTGACCAACCAGATCCTCCGGTCCGCCGGCTACTCGGCCCAGACCTTCGGGATCGGCGCGGACGTCGCGGTCACAGCCACCGAGGTCGTGTCCAAGGAACGCCGCTCCATGACGACCCGCGGCAAGAAGATCCTCCGCACCCGCCCGGGACTCGCCAACGCGTTGCACGCGCTGCTCGCCGTCGACCAGTACGTGTTCGGCACGAGGGGCGAGCCGCAGCGGCCGAACATCGAGTTCCAGGACAGCGTCCAGGAGGACCCACTCGCCCTCGCCAACACCGCCGAGGTGCTGCGCCGGGCGAACGCGGCCTCGACCGACACCCTCGTCCGCATGGCCCACCCCGAGTGGGACAAGGCGATGGTGGACGCTGAGGTGCAGCGCATCCACCAGGAGAGCGGCATGGCCGTCCCGGACCCGATGCAGTCCGGCGCCCTGCCGTAGAGGAGGCCCCGTGCCCGTCTCTCCTGAGCTCGCCGAGAACCTGGCGGCCGCAGTCGCCGACCTGTACGAGGCTGCGCAGGGCACGATCATCGAGCGCATCCGCGACGCCCTGGCCGAAGGTATCGACTCCCCTCTGTGGCTGGAGCTCAAGGCCGCCTCGATCGGCGACCTCCAGACCGCGATCCAGGCGGTCATCGACGCGCTCCAGCTGGACGCGTCCGGCGCGGTGCAGCACGCGGTCGCGGAGGCGTACGAGCGGGGGCAGCAGGCTGCTGTCGCCGAACTCGGGGCGCTCGGCGTGGGCCAGGCCATGGCCGCCGCCGCAGTCGTACCGGCGGCTTCCGCAGTCGACCGGCTCGCGAACGCGCTGATCGCGGACACCGGCCCGGTCTACCTGCGCATCCTCCGCCAGACCATGGACGTCTACCGCGAGGTGATCGCCCACGCTTCGTCCGCCCCTCTGCTTGGCGCGCAGACCCGCCGCCAGGCTGCGCAGACCGCCCTTGACCGGTTCACCGCGCGCGGGGTGAGCGGCTTCATTGACCGGGCCGGCCGCTCGTGGGACATGCGCTCGTACGTCGAGATGGCCACCCGCAGCGTCGTCGGCCGAGCCGCGGTCGACGCGCACACCGACCGTCTCGGGGCCGCGGGCATCGAGCTGGTGATGGTGTCTGAAGCCCTCGAGGAGTGTCCGCTGTGTCGCCGCTGGGAGGGGAAGATTCTCGCCCGCGACGGAGCCTCCGGAGAACGCGACGTCGAGATGGAGCACGCGACGGAGGACGACAAGATGGTGACCGTGCCGGTCGCCGGCTCCCTCGCGGAGGCGCGCGCGACCGGGCTGTTCCACCCGAACTGCCGTCACGACGTACGGATCTACCTGCCGGGGCTCACAAAGTCTCGGCCGAAGCCTCCAGCGCGAGGGACGTACGAGGACACCCAGCGCCAGCGGTACTTCGAGCGGCAGATCCGGATGTGGAAACGGAAGGCGGCCGGTGCAATGGATGAGCAAACGGCCGCCGCCGCGCGCGCGAGAGTCCGCGACTACCAGGGACGCATCCGCGACTTGGTCGCCGAAACCGGACTACCGCGCAAGCGCCACCGCGAACAGCTCGCGGCGGCCCGCTAGGAACCCTGCAGGAGAATTCCGTTGGGCACGAGGTCGGCCTGTCGCAGGTTCGCGGCGATCTCCCGTACGCCCTTGATGAACCCCTCCGTTTGCTCAGGGGTGCGATGGCCTACGTCGTTGCGCTCCATGTTCTCGACCCAATCGTCAATCCAGTGGGCGATTTCCAGGTGGTTGCGGTAGATCGCGCCGTGCTCCCCGGCGAGGGTGTGCTCCGCACGCCCTTCGTCCCAGTGGGCAAGCCGTTCCTTGTCGAAGTTGAGCAACTGCTCATCACTTATTGCCATGGGGCACGGTAACTCCGGTGCATGGCATATGTCTTCCGGCCGCCGGGTGCGGCCGGGTCGCAGTACGGCCCCGCCGGGTGCGGGGCTTCCTCTACACGCACCAGGAGTGCACGATGCAGCAGAAGTCCCTCGCCCGGCACGGTGGTGCCGGATGGGCACACCCCTACGCCACTGGCCCGTTCGACGCGTGGCTGTACGCCGACGGCGGGGACGGAGACGACTCCGGTTCCGACAGCGACGACACCGGGGATGACGGCGACGACGCGGACGACCAGGGCGACGACACCGGCGGGACCGGCGACGACGGCCAGGACGACGACGCGGCGAAGGGCGAGAAGCCGAAGCCGAAGGCCCCGGCCGCGAAGAAGCCAGCCAGTGGCGACGAGGCCCCCGAGGCCACGATCGCGCGGCTCCAGAAGGAGCTGAAGGCGGCCAACGGCGAGTCGGCAAAGGCCCGTACGACGGCGAAGAAGGCGGCGGCCGACGAGGCCCGCACGGAGATCGTGCAGGAGCTCGGCAAGGCCCTCGGCCTGATCAAGGACGAGAAGGGCACCCCGCCGGACCCGGCTGCCCTGACGGCCCGGATCGAGCAGGCCACCGCCGCGCACCGCGAGACCGCGGTCGAGCTGGCGGTGTACCGGGGTGCGGGCAAGTACGGCGCCGACCCGGACGCCCTCACCGACAGCCGGGCGTTCCTCAACTCGATCAAGGGGTTGGACCCCAGCGACGACGGCTTCGGCAAGGCCGTGAACGCGGCTATCAAGAAGGCCGTCGAGGACAACCCCAAGCTCAAGACCGGCAGTCAGACGCCCGACCGGGCGGCCGGCGACTTCAACGGCGGCACCGGAGACAGCTCCGGCACCGACCCCACCGACATCGACGAGATCCGGAAGGCGCGACGCAAGCGCCGTACCGGCTGAGAAGGGAATCACCCCCATGGCCAACCAGTTCCTGACCGCGCAGGTCATCGCGCGCCAGGCCCTCGCCAACCTCTACGAGACCACCGTCATGGCGAGCCTCGTGCACCGCGACTACGAGCCGGAGTTCGCGCGCAAGCAGGGCGACGCGATCACCATCCGGAAGCCGGCCGTCTTCGAGGCGCACGAGTACAACCGGGCGCAGGGCATCATCGTCCAGGAGGCGACGGAGACCAGCGTCAACATGACGCTGAACCACTTCGCCGATGTCTCCTTCGCGGTCACGTCTGAGGACATGACGCTGAAGATCGAGGACTTCGACGAGCAGCTCCTCACCCCGGCCATGGAGGCGATCTCCCAGAAAATCGACAACGACCTGCTCCTCCTGCGCGACGACATCGTCCAGGAGGTAGGCGGGGTCGCCGAGAACACCGCGGGCGAGGACTACAACTACCCGGGCGGCCTCTACCCGTACAGCGACTCCCGCGTGCTGGTCCAGGCCGGGGCGGTCCTGACCCGGAAGAACGTGCCACTCTCCCAGCGCAGCGTCGTCGTCGGCCCGACCACGCAGGCCCGCTGGGTCGCCGAGAGAGCGTGGCGGAACGCGGATAAGCGCGGGTCCACGGAGGGCCTGCTGGAGGCGTCGATGGGCGGCCGGGTGTCCGGCTTCGACCCGTACATGACGCAGAACGTCGGGCAGCCTGCCGGGTCCCCGGCGCCGGGCCAGCCGACCACCGAGGTCAACCTCGCGTTCCACCGGACCGCGTTCGCCCTCGCGTTCCGTCCGCTGGAGCTCCCGAAGGGCGCGCAGAACGCCGCGATCCAGAACTACAAGGGCTTCGCCCTCCGCGTGATCTACGGCTACGACCAGGACAAGAAGCAGGACGTGGTCTCGATCGACACCCTGTACGGCGCCAAGACCCTCGACGCGAACCGCGCCGTCCTCATCAAGGGTGCCGACGCCGCCTGATCTCCGGCGCCTTGCGCGCCACCGACCCAGCAGGGCCCACCCGTTGTGGGCCCTTTCGCATTCCCAGGAAGGGATTCCACATGGGCTACAAGGTCCACAGCGTGGACGGTCGCTCGGGCGAGGTCGATACCTCGGCGGCCCGCACGTACAGCAAGGAGCTCCGCGTCGCCGCGTCGGCGGCCGGCACCTACCAGCTGTTCAAGGTCCCGGCGGGTGCCACGATCCTCGCGGTCCGGGCGTACCGGACCGGCGGGACGTCCGGCACCGTCCAGGTCAAGAAGGGCAGCAGCGACGTTCTCACGTCGCCGCTGGCCACCACGACGGACGCGTGGGCGGGCAGCACCACCGTGCAGAACGCCACCTGCGCGGCCGGTGACAACCTGTCCGTCGTCCTCGGCACCCCCGCCGGTACCCCGACCGAGACCCTGGTCCAGGTCGACCTGCGAACGGCGGTCCCGGCGTGACGACCTACTTCAACAAGCGCACCGGCGACCGGGTCGAGCTCGACGGTCGGTCCGCCCGGCTCGACGGGCTGGAGAACTGGACGCGGCTGGACGGCGACGAGCCGAACCCGCCGGTGGCCAACGACGGCATCCTGTCCCGGCCGTCCCTCGCGGGCCCGCAGGCCGCTCGGGGGCCGGGACAGGTGCTGGTGGAGACCACACCCCCGGCGCCCGCCGACGTGCCGACGCAGGACACTCCGCCGGTCGAGCTGACCCCCGTCGACCAGGCCCCGGTGGGCCAGCCCAGCCCGCCGGCCAGGAACGCCAGCCGCGCCGACTGGCAGGCGTACGCCCGCACGCGCGCCCAGGACTCCGACGAGGAGAACACGATCGACGGCCTCACCCGCGACGAGCTGGTGGCCCGCTACGGAGGCGATAGCTGATGCCGCTCGCCTCCACACTGGCCATCATGGCCAGCGCTACGCAGACCAGCGCACTCGACTTCGGGACGGCCACCGCGCCGGCCTCCGTCAGCCGGTCCGTGACCCTCGGGTCCGGCACCGGCGCGGGCAAGGCGGACCGGATCTTCCACGACCGGCGCCTGCTCAACGCATCCGGCACCGAGGACCTCGACCTCGCGGGCGCCTTGGTCGACGCCTTCGGCGCCACGATCACTTTCGCCCGGATCAAGGGACTGGTGGTCACCGCGGCGACGGCGAACACGAACAGCGTCGTGATCGGGGCGGCCTCGACGAACGCGTGGGCGACGCTGCTGAACGTGACGGGGACGATCACACTGCGGCCGGGTGCGGCGGTGGCGCTGATGGCCGGTGCGGCGGACGTTACGGCGTACGGCGTGACGGCGTCGACCGGCGACCTGCTGAAGATCGCCAACTCGGGCGCCGGGTCGTCTGTCTCGTACGACATCGTCATCATCGGCGCGTCCGCCTGACTGCCCCCTTCGGCGGGGAAGGCCCACGCGCGCCTTCCCCGCCGCCTCAGACCCTCCCCCTGGTGGCGGGACGGACGGCCGCTCTGCGCGGCTCGGTGGTGGACGCGGCGCCCGGCTGGTGACCGGGCGCCGCTACACCCCCTGACCCGGACGGAGAGCCCATGCCCGTAGCAGGCACCCAGACCACCGCGTCCCTCGCGGTTCCCATTCACGACGGCACCACGGCCGTCTCGCTCATCGTGACCAGCCCTTCGGGGTCGGTATCCACACCCGCACCCACAGCTGTGGACGGCGGGGCCACTTGGACCGCACCGGTGACGTACACGGTGGCCGGAGTGTGGGGGCTGTCCTGGACGGTGACCGGCACCGGCGCAACTCACGAGCACCAGCTCGTGTCCGTCGCGCCGCTCTCGGGCGCGCCCGGGGACGGCCGGGTGTACGCGACCACGACCGACCTCGCGGCCTACCTCGGCGCGGCCCCACCGGTGGAGGCCGGACGGCTCCTGGAGCGCGCGTCCGAACTTCTCGACGCCGACTTCCTGTTGACGGCGATCTACGACGTGGACTGCGCCGGACGGCCGACGCACCCGCTCGTCACGGCCGGGTTCCGCGACGCGGTTTGCGCCCAGGTCGAGTTCTGGGGCGAGGTCGGCGAGGAGACCGACATCTCCGGGCCCCTCCAGGGCGCGCAGATCGGCTCGGTGAACCTCCAGTTCGGCGCCGGCGCCAACCGCGCCAGCCCGTCCTACTACGCCCCGAAGCTCGTCCGGGCGCTTCGCACCATCCCCTCGGAGCACATCCAGTTCACGGTCCTGGCGAGCTGCTGATGGCCGCCATCCCGAAGCGCTTCCTCCGGCACCGCATCCTCGTCGAGCCGTACCGCGGCCGCTCCAGCACCGGGGATCTGTATGGGCCCGCAGTCGAGGTGCGGTGCCTCCTCGACGAGAAGACCCGGAACGTGCGTACTCCGGGCGGCGACGTCGTGGTGTCGTCGTCGACCGCCTACGCCTCCCCGGGCACGACCGCCCCGCCACGATCCCGCGTCACCCTGCCGGGCGGCCGGACGACCAAGGTCATCCAGGACGCACCTCGGGACAGCGGCGGCCTCGGAGCCCCCGACCACGTAGAGATCCAGCTCGAATAGAGGGGTCGTCGCCCATGCCGCGCTACACCCTGCGCCTCGACCTGCCCCAGGTCGAATCGGACCTCCGGCCCGCAGCCGCGCGCGGTGCGTTCCTCGCCGCCGAGTACGTTCTCGGCGAGTCTCAGGCCGTCGTCCCGCTGGACGAGGCCGCCCTGTCCCGCTCAGGGACGGCATCGGTCGATGAGGCGTCGCTGACGGGTGCGGTCTCGTACGACACCCCCTACGCCGTCGTTCAGCACGAGCGGCTCGACTTCCGGCACGCGCCGGGGCGGCAGGCGAAGTACCTGGAGCAGCCCCTGTTCCAGGCCCGCCAGCAGGTCGCTGCGATCGTCGCCGCTGAGCTCCGGCGGGCGATGCGATGACGTACACCGTCGACCTGGTCGAAGGTCTCGCCGACCTGCTGACCGCAGAGGCCCTCGGCGTCTACCGGCCGGACTCCCCGCTCGTCCCGACCGAGACCGCGATCGTCCTCGGGGTGATGCCCGAGGACCCCGACCGGGTGCTCTGCCTCACGGCGTACCCGGTCGAGGACACGGACCTCACGGACGCGATCACCGCGGTGCAGATCCGGATCCGGGCGGGGCCCGACCCGCGCGCCGCCGACCGCCTGGCCGACCAGCTCTTCGGGCTCCTGCACGAGCGGCGGTCCTACCGCCTCCGAGGCGTGTACGTCGCCCTGTCTTGGCGCGAGTCGCAGGCGTGGATTGGCCAGGACGTCCACGGCCGCATGGAGCTCACTGCGAATTACTACCTCCGGACCACCCGGCCGGGTCCCTTCCTGAACGAGTAGGAGCAGCACATGTCCACACCCACAGAGCAGACCGCGCTCGCCCGCCGGTGGCGCACCCAGATCAACATGGCCGCCGCCGGGGACACCCCGGACTGGCAGACCCTCATGGGCGTCACGGACTTCAAGCCCCCGGCGCCGGACCCGAACATCGAGGACTCCAGCGACTACGAGTCCGCCGGCTGGAACGGGAACACGAAGACCGCGCAGGGCTGGGAACTCGGCTTCAAGATCAACCGGAAGACGAACGATCAGGTCAAGGTCTTCCACCCGACGCACGAGAAGCTCCGCGCGGCTGCCTGGGGCTGGGGCAGCAACAGCACGGCCCACCTGCGATGGTTCGACCGCGACGGTCTCCCCGAGGCGTACGAGGGCAAGGGCATCGTGAAGTGGGAGGCCAGCGGGGGCGAGCACACGGCCTTGGAGCAGGTCGACATCACGATCACCGGTGACGGCGCCCTGCTCCTCATCGACAACCCGCTCGCCTGATGGCCGGGTTCGAGGCGTTGGACGCCTTCCTCGACGACCATCTGGAGCTCCCGGTCGAGGGCCGGGACGGGACGACGCGTACGTACCGGATCGAGGACCCGTCCGCCGAGGACGGTCTCAAGGTGGAGAAGATCACGACGCTCGCGGCCCGGCTGGTCGCGGGCGGCGCCGCACCGACCGACTCCGGCCTGGACGACCAGGAGGAGATCGACCTCTACCGGCTCTGTCTGGGCGACACCTACGAGGTGCTGGCCGCCGAGGTGTCGTGGTCCCGCTTCAAGCACGCGGCGTTGACGGCGATGATGTGGATCACAGCTGACCGGGAGACCGCCGAGCAGTACTGGGCTTCGGGCGCTGGCCTGGGAAAAGCGCCGAATCGCGCGGCACGCAGGCAGCAGGCCGGGCGCGGCTCCTCGGCAAAGGCTGCGGCGACTACGACCCGGAAACGGGCCTCTACGAGTGGTACGAAGGCGGCGTCCCGGCCCAGAAAGACCAAGGCCGCGGCGCCGGACCAGAGCTGACCTGGCACAGCCTCCTGGAGCAATGGGCTCTGATCGAGGCCGACTTCCAGCAGACCTATGGTCTCGACCTCTCCACCCCAAGCCTGATGCAGACCAGGACCTGGCGGTGGATGCGGGTCCGCATCTACGGGCTCCTCTCCGCTGAGACCCGAATCAACCGGCACTTCGCGCCTCCTGAGCGCTCTTCCTGAGGAGGCCCCTGTGGCGCTGTCCATCGGCGAGCTGGTTGGCTACATCCGGCTCGACGGTGGACAGGTCCGCCCTGCCCTCCAGCAGGCGGAGCGCTCGCTCCGTACGTCCGGCGAGCGGATGGGCGATGACGCCGAGGAGGCCGGCCAGCGGGCAGGCTCGGCCCTCGGGGAAGGGCTGGCTCGCGCGGTCAACGAGTCGGTCCGGGACGGCCGCAGTCGGCTCGTGGCCACCGCGCACGAGTCCGGTGACGCGGCAGGGGAAGCACTCGGCGCCGCCCTGGAGAACGGAGCCCGCCAGGCTGGCACCGACGCCGGGGACACGCTGGGCGAGGGGCTGACCCGCGCGGTCGATGGGTCGATCCGGGACGGCCGCGGCCGGTTCGTCTCGGCTGCCCGCCAGTCTGGCGCCGCAGCCGGAGACGCCCTCGGCGAGGCCCTGGAGGACGGTGCGCGCGAAGGCGCCGACGACGCGGTGGACGCCGCCGAGGGAGGCCTCTCCCGGCTCCAGACCATCGCAGCCGGCGCGGGCGTAGCTGCCGGTGGCGCGCTCATGGTCGGTCTCTCCGAGTACCTCGACCAGTCCACGATCCTGGGCGAGCTGGAGGGAAAGCTCGGCGCGACTCCGGCGATCGCCCAGCGGTACGGCAAGGCCGCCGGACGGCTCTTCGCGTCCGCGATGGTCGAGGACTTTCAGACTGCCGCCGACACCATGGCCGCGATCTCGCAGGCTGGGTTCGTCCCCCCGGAGACGACGGAGCGACAGCTCGCCCGGATCGGCGAACGCATCGCCGTCACCGCCCGCACTCTCGGCGAGGAAGTGGCGGGCGTCACGGCCACGGTCGGCAAAATGATCAAAACCGGCATGGCCAAGGATGCCGATCAGGCGATGGATATCCTCGTCAAGGCCCAGCAGAGGGGCCTGAATGCGTCTGAGGATCTCCTCGACACGTTCGACGAGTACAGCACCCAATTCCGTAAGGTTGGAATTGACGGCCCGATGGCTATGGGGCTGGTCTCTCAGGCTCTCGCGGGTGGTGCACGTGACACAGATATCGCGGCCGACGCCATCAAGGAATTCTCGCTTCTGTCGATCGACGGGAGCGCGGGTGCGGTCGCAGCGTATAAAACCTTGGGTCTCAGCTCGAAGAAGATGATCGCCACTCTGGCGGCGGGGGGACCCGGCGCCACCAAGGCGATGGACACGATCTTCGACAAGATCCGAGGGCTGAAAGACCCCGTCGATAAAAACACTGTCGCCATTGGACTTTTCGGAACCAAGTTCGAGGATCTTGGCGCCGCTTTCGACTATATGGATCCCTCGGCCGCCATTGCTGAATTTGGCGCGTTCAAGGGGTCGGTAGACGCCGCTGGAAAGGCGATCTCTGATTCCGCCGGTGTGCGCGTAGAGCGATTCAAGCGTGCCATCAGCCAGGGCATCGTGAACGTGATCGGCGCCCAGGCCATTCCGGCGATGATGAAATTCGGTGGGTGGGCGCAGAAGAATTCCGGCACGCTGAAGGTGGTCGCGGGCGTGGCCGCGGGCGTCCTCGTCCCCGCGCTGGTGCTCATGGGCGTGACGGCGACAGTGCGCGGCGCCCAGGTCGCGGCGGGCTGGGTGACGTCGGGGGCCGCGTCGCTGGGCTCGGCCGGAACTCAGGTCGCCGCCGGGGCTCGTGTGGTGGGCACGTGGCTGCTGATGGGCGGCCGGGCGGTGGTCTCTGCTGCTGGCGTGGTCGGCGGGTGGGTGGCGACCGGCGTGGCGGCTGCGGGCTCCGCTGCCGCGCAGGTGCTTGCTGGCGCGCGCGTGGTCGGCGCCTGGCTGCTGATGGGTGCACAGTCGCTGATCCAGGGGGCGCGGATGGCCGCCGCCTGGGTCATCGGGATGGGTCCCGTCGGCTGGGTCATCGCGGTCCTGGTCGGGCTGGGCCTGCTGATCTGGAAGAACTGGGACAAGATCACCAAATGGACCGGTCAGGCATGGGACTGGATCTGGGGAAAGATCAAGGCGGTCGGCGTCTCGATCGTCACCACGGTCGCCGGATTCATCGCGGGCGCCCTCCAGAAGTGGGACGGCCTACAGCGCGGCGTAGCCACGAAGACGATTGCCCTGATCGGCTTCGTGACCGGACTCCCCGGGCGTATCTCCCGAGGCATCGGCAGCCTGAACAGTCTTCTGCTCCAGAAGGGCCGGAACGTCGTCCAGGGGTTGTGGCAGGGCATCCAGTCCATGGGCGGCTGGATCAAATCGCAGATCATGTCGTGGGCGACGTCAGTCATCCCGGGGCCGATTGCGAAGGCGCTCGGGATCGCCTCGCCGTCGAAGGTCACGAAGGCGCAGGGGCGGTGGATTGCGCGCGGCCTGGTCGACGGGCTCACCGGCTCGGCAGCCCAGGTCAGGGCGGCGACGGCGAAGATCGCGGACATCGTCACGGACAGCCTCAAGCCGGGGAAGACCCGGTCGCGGGCGCTCGGACGGATCAGTGCCGACAGCAAGAAGCTGATCGCGCTGGCCAACCGCGAGGCGACCGTCGCGGCACGGCTGAAGACCGCGCAGAAGCAGCTCGCCGACCAGATCGCCGCTCGGGACAAGCTGGCCGCAGACGTGAAGAAGGGGGTCCTCGACAGCGCGAACATCACGTCGATGGAGGGAGCGTCCTCCGCCGACTCGATCATCCAGACCCTCGCGGCTCGGGTCTCGCAGGCGCAGACTTTCGCGGCCCAGCTCGCGGCCCTGACGAAGAAGGGTATCCGGGCCGACCTGGTGGCGCAGATCGCGTCCGCCGGGGTGGATCAGGGGGCGGCGGCTGCGGCGACCCTGGCCAGCGCGTCGAGCAGCCAGGTCAAGCAGCTCAACTCCACCCAGGCCGCGCTCGTCACGGCAGCCGGCAAGGCCGGGTCGACGGCGGGGAACGCGATGTACGGCGCGGGCATCAACGCCGCGCAGGGCCTGGTGAAGGGCCTCCAGAGCCAGCAGAAGGCGATCGAGCGGCAGATGCTCACGATCGCCAAGGGCATGACCAAGGCCATCCGGCAGGCCCTCGGGATCAAGTCGCCTTCGCGGGTTATGGCGGCCATCGGTCGGTTCATCCCGCGCGGTCTCGTCCAGGGCATCGACGGCAGCCGGTCCATCGTGGACCGGTCGATGGCCGGACTCGTTGACCCGTCCGCGGTCCTTACGCCGGCCGGCCTCGGAGCGGCTGGTGCAGCTGGTCAGGCCGGATCGACCAGCCCGACCAGCTCCACAAGCATTCCACGCACGATCATCGAGATCCGCTCCTCCGGATCGCGGCGCGACGACCAGCTCCTCGAGGAGCTCCGTGCCGCCATCAAAATCCGGGGTGGCGACGTCCAGCTGGTGCTCGCCGGCAAGAAGGCATCGTAGGAAGGGGTCCGTAGTGGCGTACCCGGAAGACCCACTCGATCTGCGCGGCGAGCTGCTGCTCGGTGGCACGTGGGTGGACATCACCTCGCGGATGTACACCCGGGAACCCGTGCGGATCGTGCACGGCACGGCGCCCGGGGCTTCACAGGCCGACCCCGCGTCCTGCTCGGTCCTCCTCAACAACGACGGAGGAGCGCTCTCTCCTCGGAACCCCATGGGCCCGTACTACGGACTGCTCGGCAGGAACACGCCGATCCGGCTCACGTTGCCGGCCGACGAGTCATGGCTCCGCCTCGATGGCGGGTACACGTCCACCCCGCACAGCACCGGCCTCACCATCCCGGGCGACTTCGATGTCCGAGTGGAGGCGACGCTCGACGACTGGCGGAGGACCGACCGCGGGATCGTCCTCGCGGGGAAGTGGTCATTTCCCCTAGGGCGGTACTGCTGGCGACTCATCGTCAACACCTACGGGGGCCTGTCCCTCTCGTGGTCGAGCACCGGCACGGCTGCGGGGGCGCTCGCTGCGGACATGCTCACCAGCGTTCCGGTCCCGGTCGACGGGCGGCTGTGCGTCCGCGCGGTGCTCGACGTCAACAACGGTGCTGGTGGGTGGACCGCGACCTTCTACACGGCGCCGGTGATGGCTGGACCGTGGACACAGCTCGGCACGGCCGTCACCGGCGCCGGGGTGACCTCCGTCGGTGCGGCCGACGTACCGCTGACCGTCGGAATGGTCGGCTCCTCCACCAGCGGTGCGTTTGTACCGGTGTCGGGCAGGGTGCACCGCGTCGAGGTGCGGTCGGGGATCGGCGGAACCCTGCTCGCCGCGCCGGATTTCACCACCCTCGTGCACGGGGCGAGCGGGACTACGGACAGTGCGGGAAGGGTGTGGTCCCTCGTCGGTGCCGCTGTGATCGAGCGCCGCGAAGGGCTCTTCGCCGGTGAGGTGTCGTCCTGGCCGCCACGGTGGACCGGTGCCGGGTACGACGCATGGGTGCCGATCCAGGCCGCGGGCATTCTCCGGCGCCTGGGTCAAGGCCGCCGACCTCTCGAATCGCCGATCCGTCGGCGGCTCATGGGGGCGGCGTCCCTGATGGCGTATTGGCCGATGGAGGAGGGAGCCGACGCGCAGCAGATCTACTCACCTCTGCTCGGGGTCCGGCCGCTGGCGACGTCGGGGCTTCAGCTGGCGGCGGACGACAGCCTCCCGGGGTCAGCGCCGCTGCCCACGCTCGGCGCCTCCGCGTCCATCTCGGGGAGCATCCCGGGCTCCACGACGCCGGGGTGGCAGGTCGAGATGGTCTACCGCCTCCCGGCCGTACCCTCACTTCAGGCCGAGGTACTACGGGTCGGCGTGACCGGCTCCACAATGAGGTCCGCCCACGTCTACGCGTCCTCAGCCGGTATCCGGGTGGAAGGACGCGACGGCGACGGCGCCATCGTCGGCTTCTTCGTCGTCACCGCCCCAGCAGCAGTCGCCGACTTCGCGGGCCGGTGGAACCGGCTCACCCTCTTCGTCACCGACGCCGGCTCGGGCCAGACCTACCTCACCGCAGCCTGGCGGGACCTCGCGGACGGCTCCTGGTGGGGCGCTGCGACGGTCTACACGGGAACAATGGGCATCGCGACGAGCGTGACGGGGACCTGGGGATCGTCGATGCAGGGCATGGCGCTCGGCCATCTCTCCGCCGTAGCCGTGCCGGGGGCCGGAATCTCGACTCCCGGATCGACCCTCTACTCGGGCGCGGACCGAGGGTTCGTGGGCGAGACCGCAATCACCCGGACTCGACGTCTGGCCGAGGAGGAGCCGGCGCTACGCCTCAGCGCCCGGCACGCACCCGGGGCGACGTCCGAAGCGCTCGGCCCGCAGGGGCGCGTGCAGCTGCTCGACCTGCTCGCCGAGGTGGGGGAGACAGACGGTGGAATCCTGGCCGAGCGGATGGACCAGCTGGGCCTCGTCTACCGGGCACGGAACACGCTGTACAACCAGGCCCCGGCGCTCACGCTCGACTATGCGGTGGGCGAGGTCTCCGCGCCGCTGGAGCCCACCGACGACGACGACGGCCTCACGAATGACATGACGGTGACGCGCGCCGGCGGCGGCTCCGGGCGATCCGTCGCCACGACCGGGCCGCTCTCGACCGCTTCGCCCGAGACCGGTGGGGTGGGCGTCTACGAGCAGGCGATCACCCTCTCACTCGGCTCCGACGCGCAGACCGAGCAAATCGCCTCGTGGCTGGTGCACTTGGGTACCTGGGACGAGGCCCGCTACCCGAGCGTACGCGTAGAACTCCACCGGCACCCGGGGCTCATCCCCGCTGCGATGCGGCTGCGCCCCGGACACCTGGTCCGGATCGTGAACCCCCCGCTCTACACCGGCCCGGGACCTCTCGACCTGATCGTGCGCCAGATCCAGCACGAACCGACCCCGCGCACCTGGGTTCTGACGCTGGTCTGTGCCCCGGCTGGCCCGTACCGGGTTGGGGTGTACGACGACCCTGTACGCGGCCGGTACGACACCGGCGGGTCACAACTCGCCTCCACGGCCACGCCGACGTCCGGGACCCTCTCGGTCGCCTACACAGACGGCGTCCGCTGGATCACCACCGCCAGCCATCCCGGTCACTTCCCCTTCGACATCACAGTCGGTGGAGAGCGGATGACGGTGACCGCGATCAGTGCCGCCGTGTCGCCGCAGATCTTCTCGGTCATCCGGTCCGTCAATGGGGTCAGCAAGACCCACGTCGTCGGCGCCGCCGTGCGGCTTGCCGATCCCACTGTCTACGCACTGTAGGAGGGCGTATCCATGCCGGACACTCGTTTCGCCGGGGAGGCGTTGGTCGCCGCGACCGAGAACGCGCGCGCCCCTTTCACCTTGTCGTTCACCGCGACCAACACGGACACCCCGCTCGGCGGCACCACGGCCGAGGCCGTCTGGATCACCACCCCGAGCATCACCTTCCGGGCTGGCCGCGCCTACAGGGTCACCGTCAAAGGCCTTCTCCAGTTGTCTGCCGCCGCCACCGAGGCCCAAGTGCGGGTGCGAAAAGGCGTGTTGGGAGGCTTGCTGATCTACGACTCATGGCGAATTCCGTCGCCCGGCGCCTCCAACTACGGCATCGAGCTGTCCTCGATCTTCACCAACGCCACCGCGTCGAGCATCACCACCACAGTGGTCGGGAGCGTCGCCCGCGCGTCCGGCACGGGGACCGTCCTTATGGCCGCCTCGGTTACGTCACCCGCCTACCTGCATTTCGAGGACCTCGGCCCCGCCAGCGACTTCACCGGGGCCGTCGCTCTCACCTGACCGCCCCTCTACCGCCGCCCTGGGTCATCCGGCCCAGGGCTTCTTCATGCCCGCGGAGGGCTCATGCCGATCACACTGCCCAAGTACCCGGCGACCAACGATGAGCTACTCATTCGTGTGTCCAGCCTCGACGCAGACGTGCAGCTCACCTACACCGTCCGCCCCGACCAGATCGACACTTGGACCGACCAGGACCTCCTGGACAAGGTCGCCGCACTGCGGGCCGCCGTGCGCGGCCTGCTTCCGGAGCGCGTGGACCTCCAGGTCAACATCTTCTGGAACCGGAGCGGCCAGACGTCGGTTCTGCACGACGTCGAGACCACCACGGCGGCCAGCTGATGGCTGCCCCACTGTCCGCTGACGCCCTGCTCCTGGCCCTCCGCTCGGAGGGCCTCCGGGTGGTTGAGTACAAGAGCTGGCGCACCCACAACCGCGAGGGCCACGGCCTCTGGGGGCCCGTGCACGGCGTGATGATCCATCACACCGTCACCTCGGGCACCGCGAGTTCGGTGGAGCTCTGCTACGCCGGGCACTCCGAGCTCCCCGGGCCGCTCTGCCACGGCGTCATCGACAAGGAGGGCACGGTCCACATGGTGGGCCACGGCCGCGCCAACCACGCCGGGCTCGGCGACGACGACGTACTGCGCGCGGTTATCACCGAGGCGGCGCTCCCCGCCGACAACGAGGCGAACACGGACGGCAACGCCCGTTTCTACGGCTTCGAGTGCGTCAACCTCGGCGACGGCAAGGACCCGTGGCCTGCTGAGCAGCTGCTCGCGATCGAGCGCGTCTCGGCCGCGATCTGCCGGGCGCACGACTGGGAGGCGGACTCGGTCATAGGGCACCTGGAGTGGCAGCCGGGGAAGGTCGATCCGCGCGGCTTCACGATGCCCTCGATGCGCACCCGGGTCGCGGCCCGGCTTGAGACGAAGCCGCCCAGCAAGCCGACCGTGCCCCCCACTCCTACCGCCCCGTCGAAGGGAACCCCCGCCGTGGCGACCACGGACAGCAGGGTCGCAGCCCTGCACACCAACCTGACCGCGATCGGCGAGATCGGCACCAGCGCGACCGGCACCAAGTCCGGCCGGGTCGAGCACGCCGCCGGCTACTACCTCGCCCACATCCTCGACGAGGTCCGCCAGCTGCGGGCCGACGTCGCCGCACTCACGAAGGAGTCCTGACCATGTCTGAGCCCCTCCGCCACCCTGCGACCGAGCACCTGCTCCGCTACTTCGACACGGCCCACCTGCCCGAGCACCTCCGGGCGGTGAGCGCCCCCTGCGGCGACCTCGCCCGCCAGCTGGGGGACGCGCTCCCGGACGGCCCCGAGCTGTCCGCCGGGCTCCGCAAGCTGCTGGAGGCGAAGGACTGCTTCGTCCGTGCCGCCGTCGACGCGGCCGCCCGGGAGGAGTAGCCGTGTCCGTGAACCCGACCACCGATCCGCAACTGGCCCACCGCCTCTTCGACCCGCAGGCGCAAACCCTGATCAACGAGTACTTCGCGGCCCGCGCCGCCGCCCACCCGCCCGTCCCGGAGACCTTCCGGGGACCGAACTACCGGAAGGACAACTGATGTCCGAGACCCGCTTCCCCCTGTCGGCCACCGAGACCGTCATCAAGACGGCGAAGACCTATGCCCGCGACCTCGCGGAGCGCACCCTCGCCACCGCGGTGGTCGCGGCCGGTGGTGTCGCCATCGCGGCCGGGCCCGCCGACATGTTCCACGCGTCGTTCTGGGAGACGATGGCCGCCGCCGGGATCGCCGCCGCGGGGACCCTGCTCAAGGGTGTGGCCGCGCGGGCGTTCGGCACGAAGAACAGCGCGTCCCTCGCCAAGGGGGTCTGATGCGGGCCGCCTTGTGGCGGCACCTCCAGTGGCGTGGCCTCGCCCTGGCCGGGACCGGCGCCGCCTGGGTGGTCGTCGGTCTCGGCCTACTCCTCACCGACCGGCCCGCCGTCCGCGCCGGGGCCGGACCGCTCATCGACCTCATGTGCATCCAGGGCTGGGGCGGAGTGTGGATCGGCTGCGGGATCCTCGCCCTGGCGGCGGGGTTGCGCCGCCCCGGCCGGGACGTCGTGGGGTTCGCCGCGGTCGCCGGACCGCCCGCCTGGTGGGCACTCGCCTACCTCGCGGCAGCGGTCAGCGGCCGGTACCCACCCGGCTGGGCCACCGTCCCCGTGTACGCGGTCATCCTGCTGCTGCTGGCCATCGTCGCCGCACTCACGGGGAGGGATCGGCGTATCTGCACGTGCGAGAGAGGGGGGCGATGTGGGCAGTGAAGGCACCGTGCTCGGCGTCATCGCCTCGGTGATCGGCGGTCTGGCCGCGATCCTCGTGGCGCGGATCTCCAGGCCGGACCCCGGGCAGGACGAAGACGGGGCCGGCGCTGGGGACGAGCTGAAGGTGTCCCCGGAGATCTGGCAGCGGTTCGAGCGGTTGGAGCGGAAAGTCGACCACCTGACCGCGCTCGTCGAGACGAAGAAGGCCGAGGTGTCCGCGCTGGAGAAGATGCTCCGCTCCGCGATGCGGATCGTCCGCCGCCAGCAGCGCCGCCTCCGCGCGCACGGCGAACGCCCCGAGGAAGTGCCGCTGGAGCTCATCCCCTACAGCATCGACTGACCACCACGCCCCCGTCTGGCCACCTCGGCCGGGCGGGGGTCTTTTTCATGGGTAACGGGGACATCGACATCCTTCTATGTGATCTCCATCACAGAACCAAAGGGGCATTCGATGGCAGAAGGATCATTCATTGGCATCCGGTGACACTCAGGCCCACTTCGCCTCCTAGGAATCCTTGGATACTCACTGGCTGCTGGCACGCAGTGCCGCGCGCGACCGTGACCACGCGTCAGGAGGCAGGCGTAATGTAAACGCCACAAGGCCGCCTTCGATTCGAAGGCGGCCAAGGAACAGCTTTGTATGCGGACCCCAGATCCGCCGAAGCTCACATCAAGGAGAGAGCCCTTGACGCACACCGAAGACATTAGCGTGCCGCTGCCCGAAAACAACAGTGGGGGTAGCCCGTTCGACAGAATCATGCTTCTGGACCACCACGGCGAGGAGCGCTGGTCTGCCCGCGACCTCCAGCAGATGGCGGGCTACGCGAAGTGGCAGGAGTTCGAGAAGGTCATCGCGAAGGCGAAGCTCGCTGTGAGCAATAGCGGCATGGAGCCCCTTGATCACTTTACGGGCGCCCGTAAAGTGATTGCCGGGGGCAGGTGGGGCCGCCAGGAGGTCGACGACATCCGCCTGACCAGGTTCGGCGCTTACCAGGTCGCCCTCAACGGCGACGCCTCCAAGCCCGAGATCGCCGCCGCCAAGACGTACTTCGCTGTGAAGGCCCGCGAGGCCGAACTCGCGGCGAAGCCGGACGTCGGCAGCGCCGAGGGCATCCTGGCGCTCGCCGAGCAGTACGTCGTCGCCGCGAAGGAACTCGTCGCCACGAAGGCCGAACTCGCCATCGCTGCGCCGAAGGCCGGCAAGTGGGACGCGTTCTGCAACAGCGACGGCCTGATCGACATGGGCACTGCGGCGAAGGCGCTCACGACGCTCACTGGCGGCCTCGGGCGGACGAAGTTCATGGACCGCCTCCGGGAACCCGACCTGCGCTTCCTCCAGGTGCAGAACCCGCGCATCCCCTACGAGGTCCACATCACCGCTGGCCGGGCGGAGGTGAAGCTCGTCCACGCGAACTACCAGTGGGTTGAGCAGACCTTCCTCACGCCGAAGGGCCTCGACTGGCTGTCCGACCGCCTCGGCAGCAGAGACGCGCTCCCGGTCACCTGAACCTGACGAACCACCTCGCCCCCGTCTGGCCACGTGCCGGGCGGGGCGTTTCGTCATGCCCGGGGTCAGTCCCGCCGGAGGAGAACCCGCTCCGGCCGGCACACGTCGCACCCGGGTGTCCCCGCGGCGAGGTGAGCGGCCGCGTCCTCCCGGGTGAGCGGGCGCATCTCTCCGCCCTCGGCCCAGCAGTCACCGCGGTGCACCGCCTCGGGGCCTCCGAGCCCGATCCGGGCGAGGCCCCATGCCGGCGGCGCGGGCGCACGGTGGGGCTCCTTCGCGGCGGGCGCGGCCGGTGGCGGCACCCAGGGCGCCTTCTGCCGCTCGGATGCCGCTATCGCCCGGTCGACCTCTTCGAGTTGGAGAGCCAGGTAGGTGCGAAGAGTGCGGAGGCGGGCGGCATCCGGTGGCAGGTCGGACATGCGTTCGATTCTACGTCTCGTGCGCCACCTGCCTTCGGCCGCAGAGCCTTCACCTGGCTACACGGGCGGCCCGAGCGGCACCCGGGCGTCGGTCTCCCACTCGTACATCTGCCGGTCCCGACCGAGAACGATGAGTTCAGCCGCCGTGATCCAGGCGGTGGCGGCTGGCACGTCGAGCGCAGCAAGCCCACCGGCGATGGGCGCGGCCGGGCCGGCGCCGGAGGAGTAGGCAACGGACACGTGCGGGCGGAAGCCATCGGCGCGCTCGGGCACCTCCGGCAGGACGTCGCCGATAGCGGCCCGGACCGCGTCCCGCACGGCGTGGACCGGTTCGGCGGGCCGGGCGGGCAGGAGGATCGCCTCGGGGTCGAGGACGACCGGCCCGGCGCCGAGCTGGATCTCGAAGGCAGGCACCGCCGCCAGCCGATCTTGAGCTGCCGACACGACCTGGTCCACGGTGGCCGCGTCCACCTCGTCCACGAAGCCGATGCCCTGCATCGTCAGGTGCAGCCACGGGTCGGGGATGAGGGTCAGACCGTCAAGGTGAGCGAGGCCAGCCCGGTATGCGGAAGCCGCGCGGTGCACGTCCTCCTGGCCGTCGAACGTCAGATGCCAGGTGTAGAACCGCCGACCCGGCTCCCACCCGGGCCGCCACCACCAGTGATCACGCATGTTATCGAGTCCTGTGGTCATGGCCAGAGATCAAATCAGCTCGGGCTGCCTCCTGGCGAGAGGGCGTACCTCGGGGCGGAATCGGCGCACCATGCGTCGATCTGGCCGCGGAGGCGCACTCCGGCGGCGCCCCCTGCCCGAGTTCGGGCCATCGAGGCGGAGAGGTCGCGCATCCGCACGGTGACGGGCTCCAGGCGGTGGTCGGCGGGGAGGTCGAAGACGCTGTGGAGGGCGTGTCCGGCGCCGTCCGTGTCCTGGAGCGCGAGATGGGCTTGGGCCATGGCGATCTGCATCTGCGCGGTGGTTCCGTACGAGTGCGCGGGCTGGGTGCCGAAGGCGGCCTCTGCGGTGCGCAGGGCGCCGGCGGGGTCGCCGGTGCGGAGCAGGGTGGCGGTGACGTAGTTCGCGTGGCGTACGGGTGGGCAGCTGAAGAGGCCGCCGACGTCGTCTAACGACGCGGCACGCTGCTCAGCTTCATCCGCCCGGTGCAGCGCCGTCACGGCTTCCGCGCGAGCTCCAAGGAGCGACCAGGAGTCCGCTTCCTGGCAGGCGAGGAGTACGGCGACGGACCCTGTGCGGGCGTGCTCACCGCCGCGTCGAGCGTGGAGGACCGCATCGCGGAGCCTCCCGTCCCAGAGGGCGATCTTGCTGCGGGTGGAGCAGACCCAGGCGTGGAGGTCGTGGTCGCCGGCGAGCTCCGCGCAGAGCATCGCGGTGCGCCCGTGGGTGTCGGCGTCGCGGAGCTGGCCGAAATCGCTGCTCATCCAGGCGAGAAGGGCACACAGGTACCCGGCGGCCACGTACAGGTCCCGGGACTGTGCGGGGTACTGGCGGCCTTCGAGGAGCGCCCAGACGCGGTCGCGGAGGCGGCGTGTGCTGCGGAAGACACCGGCCGGATCCTGGGTGAGGTAGTCGGCGGCGAGACCGCGGGTGTCCGCGAGGAGTTGCTCCAGGGCGAGGGGGCCCACGTTGGTCGCCTCGGCCCACTGCGCCCACGCTGCGGACTCATCGGCGGCGGTGTGGATCAGGGAGACACCGGTGGGCTCCGGGTTTGGGATCGGGGCGGGGTCTGCGGTCGGGGTGTCCGGCATGGCGGGGTGCGGGCGCCGAAGGAGGGCGGCTTCCGCCGGGGGAAGGGCGCGCCAGTCGTCTAGGTCGAGCAGCTGCTCGACGGTGCAGCCGTAGGCGCGGGCCAGCGCGGTGAGGACTGCGACTGAGGGCCGCCTGGCCGAAGGACCAGGCCATTTTTCCCACTTCGCGACGAGGGACGCGTCGGCGGCCACGGTTTCTCCAGCGCGCGCGGCTTCCTGCTCCAGGCGCTCGCCGGCGTGCTGGAGGGTCCAGCCGTGGGCGTGCCGCCATGCTTCGCGGGCCCGGAGCCGGAAGCGCGCGCGCATCTCGGTGACCGTTTGCTCGGTGGTACAGCCGGCGGCAGCCATTTCGTGGCGGAGGCTGTCTCGATCGGCCTTGCTGCCGACCGGTCGTGGTGGCGTCATCGCTCTCCCCAAGTGCGCGGTGCACCCAAGGTAGCCATCCGGCTACGCGTCGAGCACAAGATCGGTCAGACCTGTACCCCCCTATCGTCCAAAAAGTGGTTTCAAACTTGGTAGAGGCGCAGGTCAGATGCCATCTTGAGTGCCAGGAATCGTGGACATCTGTGCCCGCGACTTCCGAGCCCAGCGGTGGGACCTTCGTGGCATGGAGCAGTTCCTTCATCAGGACCGTGTGGCCGCATGGCTGACGCAGGGTCACCCTGCCGAGCGTGGCGGTGCCCGAAGTTGGCGCTTCGATGACGTGACCGTCGTCCCGCTCGGCGGTACGTACGAGGCGGTACGGATTCCCGTCTTGACGGTCAGGGCCGCGGCAGGCTCGTCCGTGTGGAGCGCTGTCGCTGACCGCCTCAGTGAACTCTTGGGCGGGCCGGCGTTCTACACGACGACGTACCTCTACGCGCTGGTGCCTGTGGGGACGGCGGACAGCTGGTCGTACGGCCCTGCTGCTCCGTGTCTCGGTCTGTCGACGTATCTCGGTGTGCCGCGGCTGCCGCGCGCCGGAGAGCCGCAGCAGGGCCACGCGGGATGGCTCCAACCCCCCAGGCGCCCCGGCGACCTGTGCGTGCCGGCGGCGGTAGCTGCGCTCGTGGAGCTCGGCACGGCGGCTGAGCAGCAACTTGCTGACGAATTGCCGACCCCCCTTGGGAGGATTCAGTGACAGCAGCCCGTGCGGTGGAGGATGCCGCCTATCGCCTGTACCTGATGCACACCGTCGAGTGTGCGCGGTGCCGGTCCGGCGGCAGGTGCCAACAGGTGTCCGCGCTCAAGCAGGCATGGAGGGCAGCCCGATGACCGGGTCCCGCATCTGCATCGACTGCGACAAGGCGATCATCGGAGTGCCCGTCGTCGTCGCCGATGGGCACTCCATGTCCGGCGCCCGGCCCGACATGTACGCCCATGCCGACGGCGATGAAGCGTGCCAGCCGCCCGCGCGCAGCCGCGGCGGACAACACCGGCGAGCGATGGCCGAGGAGGCTGCTAACCGCCGCTGAAGCCCCCGCTCGTACCCAAGGTCGGCGGCGGCAGGGTGCGGGCGGGCCTACCGCTGCTCGCGGACGAGGTCGGCGAGCGGGGTGTCGAGCGCTGCGGCCAGGCGGAGCAGCATCGAGAGGCTCGGGTCGCTGATGCCGTACTCGCTGCGGTGCACCGTCTTGTGGTCCAGGCCGGCGCGTTCCCCGAGCCGTATCTGCGTGAGGCCAGCATCGGTGCGGGCGGCGCGCAAGCGGCGGCCGACTTCCTCCCGACGGGGTAGCACCCAGTCCGGGAGCGGCTCGGTCGTCATCCCCCCACGCTGAAATGATCACGGCTGAATGTCTCTACCTGATCAGGTAAATCTCGGGATCATGGACCGGCCTGGTCGCGTTGTGATGTGCGTCCAACACGACCAGGTCCCGCTCGGCCATTTCCGGCCGGGCCGAACCGCCCCACCCCTTGCGCGGGGTGGGGCGGTTTACTGTGTCCAGCAGAACGCCCCCCTGCCGGTGAACTCGGCAGGGGGGCGTCTTCCGACCCGGAGCCTCCCGAGCATCCGGGACGGGTCTGTCTGGGGCTGTGCGTCAGGCGGCGGACCGAAGACCGCCTCCCCACACGTCACTCTACGCAGGGGCACAGACGATCTACAGGGTGTAGGTCAATGTCCACAGAGTCATGACACGATGTGCGATTCAAGGAAGATCACGCTCCGGCGTACGCCCCCACCACACCAGGATTTGGTAGAGGGTGCGAACCCCGAGCCGGTCGCGGAGGGCGGCCAGTTCCTTGGCGACGGTGCGTTCAGCCATGCGTAGACGCGCACCTGCCTGTCTCTGCGACTGCCCCGCCTCCAGTTCGCGCAGCACGGCTCGCTGACGTGCGGTGCTCACAGCGTCCGTGGCCGCCCTGCTGAGGGCCTGCCAGGGGGTCGCCCGGGACCAGTAGTCGGCGAAAATGCTGCGGGCCCACATCACAGCGCTGCGATCCGAGACATGCCACCCGGAGTGGGCCTCCGCGCCCTCGACGACGAAGTTGTCAATGAAGAGGTGCAGGCGGTCCAGGAGCACCATCCGGGGAAAGGGGGTGCCGAGCACCCGGATCTCCGCCCCCGCCTCAACCAGCGTGTCGACGTGCTCGGAGGTCTGGGGGTGGTCGGCGACGCGGGCGGTGTAGAGGGAGCGGACCTGGACGCCGCGGCGGCATGCGTCTGCGGTGCGCTCGGCTCCGCCCCGGAGGGTCTCGGGATCACGGTCGGCTGGCTCGCCGGGCTGCGCCGTGTAGATCTCCGTGTCCGATGCATCGGTGAGGGGGCCGATCCGCGCGTTCATCAGCGCCGGCGTCCCCAAGTATTCGCTGCCGGGGCCCCCGTAGAAGCGATGGGGGTCGTACAGGTTGGCAAGGCCCTGGACGGCTGGGATCTGCGAGATGCGCTCGACGGTGGCCGTGAGGTCGGCGAGGGCGCTGGTCATCAGTTCACGGGCGACAGAGCGTGGGTCGCGGGCCAGATGGCGGCCAGGGCAGTAGGGGTCGTCGGTGAGTAGCTGGAGGGCATGGAGTTCGGCCACGGCGGCTTCGTCGGCGGCTTTCTCTCCGGCAGCGACCGCACGGTACGTTTCAACGGCGCTCTCCGCGAGTAGCGCGTGTCTACTTTGCCCAACTTCCGTCATTTTTTCCCCCGTTCGCGGCGTGCCGGAAACAGCACGTGCATGTTTCAGCATGGCATGTCGCTTGGCGGGCCGACCCCTCCGTGCCAGAGTGATTACACGGCGTTTGAAGCGAACGTCCGTTCGAAAGGAGGGGTCTCGATGTCCCGAAGGACGATCGCCACCCTGTTTGCCTCCGTCCTGCTCAGCGGCGTGGCCGTCACCGGCCTCACGGCTACGGCCTCGGCGGAGGACGCCTCGACCGCCACGGTGGAGGACGTCGGCTGGGGCACCCCTCCTGCGAACCCCCCGGCCCCGACGCCCAGCGCGACGCCGACCACGGGCACGAACGACGTGGGCTGGGGCTGAGCACCCGCCATCGTCCGGTCGAGGTACTCGGGAGGTCCGCGACCGGAACATGCCAGCGCCCCCTGCCGTCTCAATCGGCAGGGGGCGCTGTGCTGTGGTGCCCAGAGTATTCCGGTACCGGCTCCACGGATACGGGCCGGACCAGCAGGAAGTTACGCCTGCTGGAAGCTGCCGAGGGAAGAAGTTACGGGGCAGTAGCGGGGTAGCAAGATCCACCAATGTAGAAGGCCGGTAGATCCTGGGGATCTACCGGCCTTCTGACCAGGCGTTATGCCTCGGTGGGGCTAACAGGATTTGAACCTGTGGCCTCATCCTTATCAGGGATGCGCTCTAACCAACTGAGCTATAGCCCCGCCGCGCTGCTGCGCTGACTTCTGAAGATTAGCGCACGTCGGGGCCAGTCCCAAAATCGATAGCCCGCGGGTTACTCGTCCTCGGCCAGCGTGAGCTCCACGCCGCCCACGAATCCCGCCGACAGGTTGTAGATGAAGGCGCCCAGCGTCGCCAGCGCGGTGGCCAGCACCACGTCGATCACCGCGATGACCGACGTGAAGACGAGGACGCGCGGCAGCGAGAGGAACGACTGCAGATCGAAGCCGTTGCTCTCGTTGGACCCGGTCGCCTCACTGATGGTGCCGCCCACGGTGGAGAAGACGCCCATGGCGTCCATCACCATCCACAGGACCGCGGCCGCGACCACGGTGCAGATGCCGAGCGCGATGGAGAGCAGGAAGCTCACCTTCATCACCGACCACGGGTCGGCCTTCGACACCCGCAGTCGTGCCTTACGGGTACGCGGAGTGGTCCGCGCCCCTGTCCGCGGCAGACGTACGCCCTGCCCGCCGGTGGCCTGTCGGCCCCCCGCCGGCGACTCGTACGCCTGCGGCGGGTGGTACGGACCCGCCGTTCCCTGCGCGGGCTCCCGCTCCCCGGGCAGCGGCCCGTTCGCGTAGCCCTCGTACTGGGGCTGCGGGCCCCGAGTGTCCGTCACAGTGCCCCCTTGGGAGTCCGTGGCAGGGCCACGGGCACCGTTCGCTCCGTCTTCGGAAGCGGCCGAATCGGCGCCCGTGGCTCCACTCACGCTTTACTCCTCGTGCTCCCCGGTCGAGGGCTCCGTGCCCTCGACAGTGCCCTCGGCCAGACCTTCGGCCGATACCTCGTCCGAACCGTCCTCGGCCTCGGAGGTCCCATCGACCTCTTCCGCCTCACGGCCCGCCTCGGCGTTGCGCGCGATGCCGACGACGGCATCCCGCTTGCCCAGATTGATCAGTTGGACGCCCATGGTGTCACGGCCCGTCTCCCTGACTTCATTGACTCGCGTGCGAATCACACCACCGCCGAGGGTGATGGCGAGGATTTCGTCCGTCTCCTCCACCACCAGGGCCCCCACGAGGGTCCCGCGGTCCTCCACGATCTTGGCGGCCTTGATGCCCAGACCGCCACGTCCCTGGACGCGGTACTCGTCGACGGGGGTGCGCTTCGCGTACCCGCCGTCGGTCGCGGTGAAGACGAACGTACCGGGCCTGACGACGTTCATCGAGAGCAGCTCGTCGCCTTCGCGGAAGCTCATGCCCTTGACGCCCGAGGTGGCGCGGCCCATCGGGCGCAGCGCGTCGTCGGTCGCGGTGAACCTGATCGACTGGGCCTTCCTGCTGATGAGCAGCAGGTCGTCGTCGGCCGACACCAGCTCCGCGCCGATCAGCTCGTCGTCGCTGCCGTCCGCGGTCTCCCGCAGGTTGATCGCGATGACACCGCCGGAACGGGGCGAGTCGTAGTCCTTGAGCGCCGTCTTCTTCACCAGGCCGCCCTTGGTGGCCAGGATGAGGTAGGGCACCGCCTCGTAGTCGCGGATCGCGAGGATCTGCGCGATCCGCTCGTCCGGCTGGAAGGCCAGCAGGTTCGCCACGTGCTGGCCCCGCGCGTCCCGGCCGGCGTCCGGGAGTTCGTACGCCTTCGCGCGGTAGACCCGGCCCTTGTTCGTGAAGAACAGCAGCCAGTGGTGGGTCGTCGACACGAAGAAGTGGTCGACGATGTCGTCTTCCTTCAGCTTCGTGCCCCGCACGCCCTTGCCGCCGCGCTTCTGCGAGCGGTAGTCGTCCGTCTTCGTGCGCTTCACGTAGCCGCCGCGGGAGATCGTGACGACGATGTCCTCTTCCTGGATCAGGTCCTCGATGGACATGTCACCGTCGAAGGGGACCAGCTTGGAACGCCGGTCGTCGCCGAACTTCTCGACGATCGCCGCCAGTTCCTCACTGACGATCTGGCGCTGCCGCTCGGGCGAGGCCAGGATCGCGTTGTACTCGTTGATCTTCGCCTGGAGCTCGTCGTGCTCCGCGGTGATCTTCTGGTGCTCCAGCGCGGCCAAACGGCGCAGCTGCATCTCCAGGATCGCGTTCGCCTGGAGCTCGTCGATCTCCAGGAGGCCCATCAGGCCCTCCCGCGCCACCTCCACGGTCTGGCTGCGCCGGATGAGGGCGATGACCTCGTCGATGGCGTCCAGGGCCTTCAGGAGGCCACGCAGGATGTGCGCCCGCTCCTCCGCCTTGCGCAGCCGGAACTTCGTGCGCCGGACGATGACCTCGATCTGGTGCGTCACCCAGTGGCGGATGAACGCGTCGATCGAGAGGGTGCGCGGCACCCCGTCGACGAGCGCCAGCATGTTGGCGCCGAAGTTCGTCTGGAGGTCGGTGTGCTTGTAGAGGTTGTTCAGCACGACCTTGGCGACCGCGTCGCGCTTGAGCACGACGACCAGGCGCTGACCGGTGCGCGAGGAGGTCTCGTCGCGGACGTCCGCGATCCCGCCGATCTTGCCGTCCTTCACCAGGTCGGCGATCTTCTGCGCGAGGTTGTCCGGGTTGGTCTGGTACGGAAGCTCCGTGACGACCAGGCACTGCCGGTTCTGGATCTCCTCGACCGCGACGACCGCGCGCATCGTGATGGAGCCGCGACCGGTGCGGTACGCCTCCTCGATGCCCTTGCGGCCCACGACCAGCGCGCCGGTCGGGAAGTCCGGGCCCTTGATGCGTTCGAGCAGCGCGTCCAGGAGCTCCTCGTGCGAGGCCTCCGGGTGCTCCAGGTACCACTGGGCGCCGGCCGCGACCTCGCGGAGGTTGTGCGGCGGGATGTTGGTCGCCATGCCGACCGCGATACCGGCCGAACCGTTGATCAGCAGGTTCGGGAAGCGCGCCGGCAGGACCACCGGCTCCTGGTTGCGGCCGTCGTAGTTGTCCTTGAAATCGACGGTCTCCTCGTCGATGTCGCGGACCATCTCCATGGAGAGCGGCATCATCTTGCACTCGGTGTACCGCATGGCGGCGGCCGGGTCGTTGCCCGGGGAACCGAAGTTGCCGTTGGAGTCCACCAGCGGCATGCGCATCGACCAGTGCTGCGCGAGGCGCACCAGGGCGTCGTAGATCGAGGAGTCGCCGTGCGGGTGGTACGTACCCATGACGTCACCGACGACGCGGGCGCACTTGTAGAAGCCCTTCTCGGGGCGGTACCCACCGTCGTACATCGCGTAGAGCACCCGGCGGTGGACGGGCTTGAGGCCGTCCCGCACGTCGGGGAGCGCACGCGAGACGATGACGGACATCGCGTAGTCGAGGTAGGAGCGCTGCATCTCCGTCTCGAGCCCCACGGGCTCGACACGCATGCCCACGCCGGCCGCGGCGGGCTGTTCTTCCGGTGTCACAGGGGTGTTCTCGTCGGCCATTGCTGGTCAAAGTCCTTTCGGGCGGCGGCTTGCTTGTACGGCCGACTCAGATGTCGAGGAAGCGGACGTCCTTGGCATTGCGCTGGATGAACGAGCGCCGTGCCTCGACGTCCTCCCCCATCAGCACCGAGAAGAGGTCGTCCGCCTGCGCCGCGTCGTCGAGGGTGACCTGGCCGAGCACCCGGTGGTCGATGTCCATCGTGGTGATGCGCAGCTCCTCGGCGTTCATCTCGCCGAGGCCCTTGAAGCGCTGGATCGAGTCTTCCCTGATCCGCTTGCCGTTCTGCTTGCCGAGCGCCACGAGGGCGTCCCGCTCGCGGTCCGAGTAGGCGTACTCGAAGTCGTCCCGGCCCCACTTGATCTTGTAGAGCGGCGGGCGCGAGAGGTAGACGTGACCGGCCTCGACCAGCGGGCGCATGAAGCGGAAGAGGAAGGTCAGCAGCAGGGTGTTGATGTGCTGGCCGTCGACGTCGGCGTCCGCCATCAGGATGATCTTGTGATAGCGGAGCTTCTCGATGTCGAAGTCCTCGTGCACCCCGGTACCGAACGCCGAGATCAGCGCCTGGACCTCGGTGTTCTGGAGGATCTTGTCGATCCGGGCCTTCTCGACGTTCAGGATCTTGCCGCGGATCGGCAGGATGGCCTGGTACATCGGGTTGCGGCCGGACTTCGCCGAACCACCGGCGGAGTCACCCTCGACGATGAAGATCTCGCACTTCGTCGGGTCGTTCGACTGGCAGTCGCTCAGCTTGCCCGGCAGCGAGGCGCTCTCCAGCAGGCCCTTGCGGCGGGTCAGGTCACGCGCCTTGCGGGCCGCCACCCGGGCCGTCGACGCGGCGATGCCCTTGCGAATGATGTCGGCCGCTTCGTTGGGGTTGCGGTCGAACCAGTCCGTGAGCTGCTCGTGGACGACCTTCTGCACGAAGGTCTTCGCCTCCGTGTTGCCCAGCTTGGTCTTCGTCTGGCCCTCGAACTGCGGCTCGCCCAGCTTCACCGAGATGATCGCGGTGAGGCCCTCGCGGACGTCCTCGCCGGTGAGGTTGTCGTCCTTCTCCCGGAGCAGCTTCTTGTCGCGCGCGTACCGGTTGACCAGTGAGGTCAGCGCGGCGCGGAAGCCCTCTTCGTGAGTACCGCCCTCGTGCGTGTGGATCGTGTTGGCGAAGGAGTACACGCCCTCGGTGTACTGCGTGTTCCACTGCATGGCGATCTCGGCCGAGAGGAGTCGCTCCTTGTCCTCGGCCTCGATGTCGATCACCGACTGGTGGATCAGGTCGCCCTTGCGCGAGTTGAGGTACTTCACGAAGTCGACGATGCCGCCCTCGTAGTGGTACGAGACGGTGCGCGCCGGCGGCTCCTCGGCGCTCGCGCTGGCCTCGGCCTCGTCGGCACCGACGGTCGCCTTCGCCGACTCGCGCTCGTCGGTGAGCTTGAGCGTGAGGCCCTTGTTGAGGAACGCCATCTCCTGGAAGCGGCGCGCGAGGGTCTCGAAGGAGTACTCGGTGGTGTCGAAGATGTCCCCGTCGGCCCAGAAGCTGACCGAGGTCCCGGTCTCCTCGGTGGCCTCGTGCTGGGCCAGCGGCGCCGTCGGCACGCCGAGCTTGTACTCCTGCGTCCAGCGGTGGCCGTCGGTCTTGACCTCGACGGCGACCCTGGTGGAGAGGGCGTTCACGACGGAGACACCCACACCGTGCAGACCGCCGGAGACCGCGTAGCCGCCGCCCCCGAACTTGCCGCCCGCGTGCAGGACCGTCAGCACGACCTCGACGGCGGGCTTGCCCTCGGAGGGCACGATGCCGACCGGGATGCCGCGTCCGTTGTCGACGACCCGGACGCCGCCGTCGGCGAGGATCGTGACGTCGATCGTGTCGGCGTGCCCGGCGAGGGCCTCGTCGACGGAGTTGTCGACGACTTCCTGCACGAGGTGGTGGAGTCCACGCTCACCGGTCGAGCCGATGTACATGCCGGGTCGCTTACGGACCGCGTCCAGTCCTTCGAGGACGGTGATCGCGCTGGCGTCGTACGAGGCGGTGACCTCGCCGTGTTCGCCGGCTGTGGACGGGTTGTTCTCGTTGGGGTTGCCGGAATCGGCCACGAAGCGCCCTTTCTGGCACAGCACAGGCCGTTCTCCGGCAGGAGGAGCGGCTGCGTCGTTCGGCTGGTAATCGACGACACCCGCTCAGTAGCGGGATTGTTCATCAGTCTACCGCTAGCGCCGACCCGAATGGGGGTTTGCGGGTACCTGAGTCCGCATGTGCCGCCCTGAACCGGCGGCTGACGACTCCCCATATCCGGGACGGGGCCCTGAGAGGCTCACGCGGGCATTGAGCGCTTCCGCCTGTCAACCTCCCACTACGGTGAGGGACACCCGCTCGGCCCTCCGAGGTTTCAACCACCGCAGAACGGCACAAGCCGGAAGTCCTCGGGGCGCCGGCACCGCGCGGGCACCCGGATGCCGGACGGCGAAAAGGGCCCGCCGACCGGGTCGACGAGCCCTGGACATCCGGGCCGGAAACCGCCCCGGGGGAGGCGGCCCCTCACGGGGCCCGGCCCGGTGCGGACGGCGGACCGTCAGCCGTACGTGTCGCCGGGACCGGTCGAACCGGGGGCGCGCAGCGGCCCGTACCGGCGCTGCGGTCCGCCGGGACCGAGCACCTTGATCACGCGGACCGTGCCCTGCCCGAGGTCGGCGTTGAGCCGCGCCACCAGCTGGGGCGCGAGCAGCCGCAACTGCGTCGCCCACGCCGTCGAGGTGCACTGGACCGTCAGCACCCGGGCCTCGGGTGCCTCGTCGTACTTCAGCGGTACGCAGTGCTTGGCCAGGTCGGCGCCCACGATCTGCGGCCACCGGCCCATCACGCCGCCCACCGCGGCGGGCGTCTCCCAGCCCCGTTCGGTGATCAGCCGGTTGATCGCCGAGCCAAGGGCCAGCGGGTCCCGGCCGTCGGACCGGGCGCCGGAGCGCAGTCCGCCCCCGCGTCCGGCCTGTCTGCGCTGCTGGACCGCCGCGCCGCGCGCCGCGGCCTGCTCCTTCGCCGCCCGCAGCGCCACCCGGGCCAGGTCCACCCCGGAGGGCTCGGGCGCTTTGCCCGCGGAGCCCTTCCCGCCGGCCCCACCGCTCTCGGCCCTACCGCCGTCCGCCGCGCCGCTTCCGGGGGTTTCGGGGACGCCCCGCGGACCGTCTTCCCTCCCGCTCACAGCCGGGTCACCTCGCCGGCCGCGACCTCGTACCGGGTGCCCGCGAGGACCCCCGGCACGTCGTCGTCCACGGCGGCCGTCACCAGTACCTGCTCGGCCGGCGCCACCAGCTCCGCGAGGCGCTCGCGGCGCCGCGCGTCCAGCTCGGCGAAGACGTCGTCGAGGACGAGCACCGGTTCGTTGCCCTCCGCCCGCAGCAGCTCGTACGAGGCGAGCCGCAGCGCCAGCGCGTACGACCATGACTCGCCGTGGCTCGCGTACCCCTTCGCGGGCATCTGGCGCAGGCCCAGCAGCAGGTCGTCCCGGTGCGGACCGACCAGGGTCACCCCGCGCTCGATCTCCTGCTTCCGTACGCCGGCGAGCGCGGCCAGCACCTGCTCGTACAGCTCGTCGCGGGTGCGGGCCGGGTTCTCGTCCACCGAGCTGCGGTACTCCAGGCCCACCGGGCCGCCACCCGGTGCGACGTCGCCGTACGCCTTGTCGGTGAGCGGCTGGAGGACGGCGATCAGGTCGAGCCGCTGCGCGAGCAGTTCGGCTCCGACCCGGGCCAGGTGCTGGTCCCAGACGTCGAGCGTGGACATGTCCATGGAGCGGCCACCGTGGCGGCGGGCCATCGCGGCGGACTTCAGCAGGGTGTTGCGCTGCTTCAGCACCCGCTCGTAGTCGGAGCGGACACCCGCCATCCGGGGTGTGCGGGCGGTGACCAGTTCGTCGAGGAACCGGCGCCGCTCCCCGGGGTCGCCCTTGACCAGCGCCAGGTCCTCGGGGGCGAAGAGCACGGTCCGCAGGATGCCCACCACGTCACGGGGCCGTACCTGCGAGGAGCGGTTGATCCGGGCGCGGTTGGCGCGGCCCGGGTTCAGCTCCAGTTCGATCAGCTGGGAGCGCTCGCCCTGGGTCACCGAGGCCCGGACGACGGCCCGCTCGGCCCCCATCCGCACCAGGGGGGCGTCCGAGGAGACGCGGTGGCTGCCGAGGGTGGCGAGGTAGCCGACCGCTTCGACGAGGTTGGTCTTGCCCTGGCCGTTGGCCCCCACGAACGCGGTGACGCCCGGGTCGAGAGGAACCTCGGCCCGGGCGTACGAGCGGAAGTCGGCCAGCGAGAGATGCGTGACGTGCATGGTCGCGGGCCTTCCGTCCGTCCTGCTGTGCGTGCGTACTACTTCTTGTTCTCCACCGCGTGGCCACCGAACTGGTTGCGCAGCGCGGCGATCATCTTCATCTGCGGCGAGTCGTCCTGGCGCGACGCGAAGCGCGCGAAGAGCGACGCGGTGATCGCGGGCAGCGGCACCGAGTTGTCGATGGCGGCCTCGACCGTCCAGCGGCCCTCGCCCGAGTCGGCGGCGTAGCCGCGCAGGCCGTCCAGGTGCTCGTCGTCGTCCAGCGCGTTGACCGCGAGGTCGAGCAGCCAGGAGCGGATGACGGTGCCCTCCTGCCAGGAGCGGAAGACCTCGCGCACGTCGGTGACGGAGTCGACCTTCTCCAGGAGCTCCCAGCCCTCGGCGTAGGCCTGCATCATGGCGTACTCGATGCCGTTGTGGACCATCTTCGCGAAGTGGCCGGCACCGACCTTGCCGGCGTGGACGGAACCGAACTCGCCCTCCGGCTTGAGCGCGTCGAAGATCGGCTGCACCTTCTCGACGTCCTCGGGCTTGCCGCCGTACATCAGGGCGTAGCCGTTCTCCAGGCCCCAGACACCGCCCGAGACGCCGCAGTCGACGAAGCCGATGCCCTTGATGCCCAGCTCGACGGCGTGCTTCTCGTCGTCGGTCCAGCGGCTGTTGCCACCGTCGACGACGATGTCGCCGGGCTGCAGCAGCTCGGAGAGTTCGTCGATGGTGGACTGCGTGGCGGCGCCGGCCGGGACCATGACCCAGACCACGCGCGGGCCCTTCAGCTTGCCCACGAGCTCTTCGAGGCTGTGGACATCGGCGACGTCCGGGTTCCGGTCGTAACCGATGACGGTGTGGCCAGCGCGGCGGATGCGCTCGCGCATGTTGCCGCCCATCTTGCCGAGGCCGACGAGACCGAGCTCCATCAGAGATTCCTTAAACGTTGTGCCGATACGTTCCCGGCTCCGAGCCTACGCCCGGGGCCGGGACACGGAGCGGCGGGCAAGCTCAGCGCCGAGCCTGCCCGCCGGATCCTCTGTCTTGGGTACGGGTACCTCGTGCCGGACGGCACGGACAGCGGGTCAGCCGGAGAGGCGGACCGGCATGATCAGGTACTTGTACGCGTCGTTCGCCTCCGCGTCGACGGCCGGACGGCCGCTGAGCAGGGCGGGCTTCGTGGAGGTGGTGAAGGAGAGCTGGGCGACCGGGGAGTCGATGGCGCTCAGCCCGTCCAGCAGGAAGGTCGGGTTGAAGGCGATGGAGATGTCGTCGCCCTCCAGCACCGCGTCGACGCGCTCCACAGCCTGTGCGTCGTCCGAGGAACCGGCTTCCAGGATGAGCACGCCCTGCTCGAAGCTGAGCCGGACCGGGGTGTTCCGCTCGGCGACGAGAGCCACACGCTTGACGGCCTCGACGAACGGCGCGGTCTCGATCACCGCGATGGAGTTGAACTCGGTCGGGAAGAGCGTGCGGTACTTCGGCAGGTCGCCTTCGAGCAAACGGGTGGTCGTACGGCGGCCGGCCCCCTCGAAACCGATCAGGCCCTCGCCCGCTCCGGCACCGGAGAGCGCCAGCGTGACCGTGTCGCCGCTGGTGAGCGCCTTGGCGGTGTCCAGCAGCGTCTTGGCGGGCACCAGGGCCACGGCGGAGGCGTCGGGGTTCTCCGGCTTCCACTGGAACTCGCGGACGGCGAAGCGGTAGCGGTCGGTCGAGGCCAGCGTGACGGTTTCGCCCTCGATCTCGATGCGGACGCCGGTGAGCACCGGGAGGGTGTCGTCGCGGCCCGCGGCGATGGCTACCTGGGCGGCGGCGGAGGCGAAGACCTCACCGGGCACCGTGCCGGTGGCGGTCGGCATCTGCGGCAGCGCCGGGTACTCCTCCACAGGCAGTGTGTGGAGGGTGAAGCGCGACGACCCGCAGAGGACGGTGGCGCGCACACCGTCGGTGGAGATCTCCACCGGGCGGTTGGGCAGGGCGCGGCAGATGTCGGCGAGCAGGCGGCCGGAGACCAGGACCGTGCCGTCCTCCTCGACCTCGGCGTCGACGGAGACCTTCGCGGAGACCTCGTAGTCGAAGCTGGAGAAGCTGAGGGAACCGTCCTCGGCCTTCAGCAGAAGGCCCGCGAGGACGGGCGCCGGCGGACGGGCCGGGAGGCTGCGGGCCACCCAGGCCACCGCCTCCGCGAGTACATCGCGCTCCACCCGGATCTTCACCGGAACCGCCTCCTGCTGTTGCTCGCTCGCCCTGCTGGCCTCGTCGTCGATCGGGTCCGTCGGCCGGGGGGCCGGGGAGGACGCCGGGGTCCAGTCTGACCTACGGCACCGACACTCGTCGCTGCTCGGGGTCAAGTCGCCCGCAGCGGTCCGAAAGCTCGGCAGGCCAAGTTGTGCACAGCCCCCACTTCGAAGCTGATTCCTTGCTAACTCTGAGGGGTAGTAGTAGTAGGGCCTGTGGAAACCGTGGATAACGTCGTTTTCGCAGCTCAGAGCCGGTTTTTTGTCCACCGCCCCTGTGGGCGCGGTCAGTGGATAACCAGGCACTTCTGTGGACACCCGGAAGTTGTGCACACCCGATGCACAGGAGGGGTCTACTTCTCCCCAGGCCTGTCCCCAGCTTTATCCGGGTTCCCCACAGGCCCACCGGTCCCCTCGGTGTGACGCCTTTCACTCCTCGTGGTGAGGAGGGGTGTCGTGTTGCCGAACAGTGGACAGCGGTGTGGAGAAGGGCGTCTCTCCTGGGGACAAGCCAGCCGATCCTGTGAGTTGCCGGTGGACAACCGGGGCAGCGTCCTGTGGACAGAAAATTTATCCACAGGCTGTGGATCATTGTTGACCACAAATCCCCAGGCGGTTGACCTGGCCTGATGGAGTATCGGCAGCCAGCCCTGTGGAAGCAATCTGGACAACTTCCCAGTCCCCAGGCTGTGGAGGGAAGATTCCGGCTCCATCTGTGGAGAAGCCAGGTCCCAGCTGATCCGTGACCTTCTGTTCGAACGGTGAGAAGCGGCGACACCGGGCGGAACGAAGGCACCACGGCCCTCCGCAGTGCTCGAAAACCCGCGGGCGAGCCCGCTCGGGACGGCGGAGGAGGGCCAGAAGGGGTCGACGGGAAGGGCGGAGAGGCTGCGGAAGCACTCCGTGGGAGGCCCCCGACCGTGGGACGCCCCCGGACGGGGAGACGCCCTCGGCCGAGGGGCGCCGGTGGCCGCGCGGACAGTGGGGGTACTCACCGGGGGCGGCGGTGGCGCGCACCGGGAACGCCGAAGGCGCCCCACCGGACCGCGAACGGGTCGGGTGGGGCGCCTCGTTGTCCACCGTCTGTGGGTGGAGTGCGCCGGGTGGGGTGCGCCGGTCCGGGAACGCCGGTCCGGGAACGCGGGAGCACGGGACCGCGGCCGACGGGGCGGCACGTGGCCTGGCCGCCCTTACGCCTGCGGGTGCGCCTTGGGGCGCGTCAGCCGTTCTTGATGCGGTTGGTGAGCTCGGTGACCTGGTTGTAGATGGAGCGCCGCTCGGCCATCAGCGCGCGAATCTTGCGGTCGGCGTGCATCACCGTCGTGTGGTCGCGGCCGCCGAACTGCGCGCCGATCTTCGGCAGGGAGAGATCGGTCAGCTCACGGCAGAGGTACATGGCGATCTGCCGGGCCGTCACCAGCACCCGGCTGCGCGAGGACCCGCAGAGGTCTTCGACCGTCAACCCGAAGTAGTCGGCCGTCGCCGCCATGATCGCGGGTGCGGTGATCTCCGGAGCCGAGTCCTCGCCGCCGGGGATGAGGTCCTTCAGCACGATCTCGGTCAGTCCGAGGTCCACCGGCTGCCGGTTGAGGCTCGCGAACGCCGTCACGCGGATGAGGGCGCCCTCCAGCTCACGGATGTTGCGTGAGATCCGCGAGGCGATGAACTCCAGCACCTCCGGCGGGGCGTTCAGCTGCTCCTGCACCGCCTTCTTGCGCAGGATCGCGATCCGCGTCTCCAGTTCGGGCGGCTGCACATCGGTGGTCAGACCCCACTCGAACCGGTTCCGCAGCCGGTCCTCCAGCGTCACCAACTGCTTGGGCGGCCGGTCGGAGGAGAGCACGATCTGCTTGTTGGCATTGTGGAGCGTGTTGAACGTGTGGAAGAACTCCTCCTGCGTCGACTCCTTGCTCGCCAGGAACTGGATGTCGTCGACGAGCAGGATGTCGACGTCCCGGTACCGCTTGCGGAAGGTGTCGCCCTTGCCGTCGCGGATCGAGTTGATGAACTCGTTGGTGAATTCCTCGGAGCTCACGTACCGCACCCGAGTCCCCGGGTAGAGGCTCCGGGCGTAGTGGCCGATGGCGTGCAGGAGGTGGGTCTTGCCGAGGCCGGACTCCCCGTAGATGAACAGCGGGTTGTACGCCTTCGCGGGTGCTTCGGCCACCGCCACCGCCGCCGCGTGCGCGAACCGGTTGGACGCGCCGATGACGAACGTGTCGAAGAGGTACTTGGGGTTCAGCCGGGCGTGCGGCTCGCCCGGGCCCGGCGCCGGGGACTGCTGCGAGCCCTGTCCCGGCATCCCGCCGCCGGCCCGCCCGTTCCGGTGCTGCTGGTCCTGGAGGTCGTGCCGCTCGGACCGCTGGGGCTCGTACCCCTGCCGCTCCGGTGGCTGCGACCGGTAGTCGTGGGTGGGCTGCTGCGGACGGCCGGTGCCGCCGTACGGCTCGCGCCACTGGTCCGCCGGCTGCTCGCGGTCCTGGTAGCCGCCGTGCCGGGGCTGCTGCCAGGAGAGGTCCTCCTGGGTGCGCGGCCAGGCGCCGGGCTCCGGACGCTGCTGGTACTCCGGATACGCGGGCCGGGCGGTCGGCATCCCGTCGTCCTGCGAGCGGTGACCGTAGGTGTCGTACGGGTCGCCGCGCTGCGGATCATCGTGCTGCGGGTTCGGGTACCGGTGGTTCTGCCGGCCCTGCTGGGTCTGGTGCAGCGGCGGAGCCGGAGGGGTGGGCTCGCCCACCGAGTCGTCGACGGTGATCGCGATCCGGATCGTGCGGCCGCACTCCCGCGTCAGCGTCTCACTGATGAGCGGCGCCAGCCGGCCCTCCAGGACCCGCTTGCCCCACTCGTTGGGTACGGCGAGCAACGCGGTGTCGGCCACCAGGGCGAGCGGCTGGCACCGCTCGATCCACTGCTTGTCCTTGGGCTCGATGCCCTGCTGGCCCTCACCGAGGAGATGTTCCAGCACGCGTGGCCACACTGCGGCAAGATCGGCGGGTACATCAGCCACAAGGCACGCTCTCTCGCATGTCCCACGAATGTGTGGTTCCCGGGACGGAATGGGTCGGGTCGGGTCGGGCCCGGCAGGGGGAACGAAAAGAAACCGGAGTTCAGCCACGGTAGTCACGGCGACCCGCCCGGTTCAAGTTGTTGTCCACAGCCTGTGCATAGTGGGGGGTCGGCCGAGGCGAGTTTGACCGGATGGCGTAGCCGCGCGTACCGTGACCAGGTCGAGTTGTCGATGGCTGCTGCCGCCTGCCTCCGATGGGCAAAGATCACGATCTGTGATTGTGAAGCGGTGCACTAAGGCGTTTACGCGAGTTCCCTCGTGGGCGCACGGTGACAGCCAGGCGATGTCCCGCCATCACCCGATTTATTCTGGAGCCCCCGAGTGAGCAAGCGCACCTTCCAGCCGAACAACCGCCGCCGCGCCAAGACCCACGGCTTCCGGCTGCGCATGCGGACCCGTGCCGGCCGCGCGATTCTGGCGAACCGCCGCGGCAAGGGTCGCAGCGCCCTGTCCGCCTGATCACCCACAGGTCATGACGTGCTGCCTACCGAGAATCGGCTGAGGCGGCGCGAGGACTTCGCGACCGCGGTACGACGAGGACGCAGGGCCGGTCGCCCTCTGCTCGTCGTCCATCTACGCAGCGGTACTACGGACCCGCACACGGTGGGGAAGACCCCTTCCCCACCGCGTGCGGGTTTCGTCGTCAGCAAAGCCGTGGGTGGTGCGGTCGTCCGCACCGCTGTGAAGCGCCGGCTTCGCCATCTGGTCCGTGACCGGCTGGCTCAGCTGCCCCCCGGTAGCCTGGTCGTGGTACGTGCGTTGCCCGGATCGGGCGATGCCGACCACGCCGAGCTGACCCGAGACCTGGACGCCGCCCTCGCGCGGTTGCTGGGAGGGGGCGCGCGATGAAGTACCCGCTGCTGGCTCTCATCAAGCTGTACCAGTGGACGATCAGCCCACTGCTGGGTCCTGTCTGCCGTTACTACCCGTCGTGTTCGCACTACGGGTTCACGGCGATAGACCGGCACGGTGCGATCAAAGGAACGGCGCTGACCGCCTGGCGCATTCTGCGATGCAATCCGTGGTCGCCGGGCGGTGTGGACCATGTCCCTCCGCGTAAGCGTCCGCGCTGGCACGAACTGCTGCGCAACGCGCTGCGCGGTGACAAGGGCGGGGACTCCGCCACTGATGTGCCCCCCGGGGACACGGCAGCCGCGTCAGCGGCGTCGGCCGTGCTGCCGGGCCCGGCCACAGAGACCTCGCCCAAAGCTCAAGGAGCCTGATTAGTGGACACGATTGCCAGTCTGTTCAGCTTTATCACCACACCCGTCTCGTGGGTGATCGTCCAGTTCCACAAGGTCTACGGGGCGATGTTCGGTGACGACACGGGCTGGGCCTGGGGCCTGTCCATCGTGTCCCTCGTGGTCCTGATCCGTATCTGCCTGGTCCCGCTCTTCGTGAAGCAGATCAAGTCGACGCGGAACATGCAGGTGCTCCAGCCGAAGATGAAGGCGATCCAGGAGCGCTACAAGAACGACAAGCAGCGTCAGTCCGAAGAGATGATGAAGCTGTACAAGGAGACGGGTACCAACCCGCTCTCCTCGTGCCTTCCCATCCTGGCGCAGTCCCCGTTCTTCTTCGCCCTCTACCACGTGCTCGCGGCCATCGCCAACGGCAAGACGATCGGCGTGATCGACCAGCCGCTGCTCGACAGCGCGCGGCAGGCCCACATCTTCGGTGCGCCGCTCGCGGCGAAGTTCATGAACAGCTCCTCCGAGGTGCAGGCCCTCGGCGCCTCGCTCGTCGACGTCCGTGTCGTCACCGCCGTGATGATCGTGATGATGTCGGCCTCGCAGTTCTTCACCCAGCGCCAGCTGATGACGAAGAACGTCGATCTCTCGGTGAAGACCCCGTACATGCAGCAGCAGAAGATGCTGATGTACGTCTTCCCGCTGATCTTCGCCGTCATGGGCATCAACTTCCCCGTCGGTGTCCTCGTCTACTGGCTGACCACCAACGTCTGGACCATGGGTCAGCAGATGTACGTGATCAGCCAGAACCCGACCCCGGGCAGCAAGGCCCAGGACCAGTACCTCGGACGGTTGCTGAAGAGCGTCACCCAGCACGGCGAGGTACGCGGCCGGACGCGTCGCAACACCGTCAAGCGCATCTACGCCAAGGGCACCGAGCGCAACGACATCGAGCGCAAGTTCATCAACGGTCTCACCAAGCTGGGCCTCGCCGCCCAGGAGGACGGGACCGTGGCGAAGAGCGAGACGACGGTGACTGAAGCCGAGGGGACCGCCCAGCGGCGCCACCAGCCCAAGCGCCAGACCAAGGCTCAGCGGCAGACGGCCACCGGCCAGGCCGAGGCGGCCAAGGAACCGCACCCCGGCGAGACCCCGGGTGCCACGACCTCGCTCCAGAAGCAGGACGACAAGCCGAAGCCGGCGGGCAAGCCCGCGTCGGGCTCCTCACGCCAAGCCAAGTCCGGACCGCGCAAGGGCCAGCAGCGGCCCAAGCACCCGTCCAAGAAGTAAGAAGGAGTCCATCCGTGTCGGAAGTCACCATCTCCACGGCCGCCGAGGGCAGCGACACCTTGACCCGCCTCGAGCAGGAAGGCGAGATCGCGGCCGACTATCTCGAGGGTCTTCTCGATATCGCTGATCTCGACGGTGACATCGACATGGACGTCGAGGCGGACCGGGCCGCGGTCTCCATCATCAGCGAGTCGGCGGGTGAACTGCAGAAGCTCGTGGGCCGCGACGGTGAGGTGCTGGAGGCGCTCCAGGAGCTGACCCGGCTCGCGGTGCACCGGGAGACCGGTGACCGCAGCCGTCTGATGCTGGACATCGCGGGCTTCCGGGCGAAGAAGCGCGAGGTTCTTGCGGTGCTCGGCGCGAAGGCGGCGGACGAGGTCAAGAGCTCCGGTGAGCCGGTGCGGCTGGAACCGATGACGCCGTTCGAGCGCAAGGTCGTGCACGACGCGATCGCTGCGGCCGGTCTGCGGAGCGAGTCCGAAGGCGAGGAGCCCCAGCGCTTCGTCGTCGTTCTTCCGGCCTGACCGGAACGTGTTCTGTCGGCCCCGTCTGTTCGCAGGCGGGGCCGATCTTTGTCAGCCTGATGGTCAGGCATTCACAGTGCGGTAGGGAAGGACGGTCCCCGTGACGGAGGAAGCAGCGCTCCCTCAGGCACCTGAGTCGGCCCAGGCGGTTTTCGGCGAGTTCCTTCCGGAAGCCGTCCGGTACGCGGAGCTGCTCGCGGACGCGGGCGTCAAGCGCGGCCTGATCGGTCCTCGTGAGGTTCCACGCCTCTGGGAGCGGCACCTGCTGAACTGCGCGGTGCTCGCCGAAGTGGTTCCCCAGGACGTGACGGTGTGTGATGTGGGTTCCGGCGCAGGGCTGCCCGGAATCCCCCTGGCCCTGGTCCGTCCCGACTTGAAGATCACGCTGCTGGAGCCGTTGCTCCGGAGGACGAACTTCCTCCAGGAGGTCGTGGAACTGCTCGGCCTCGACCATGTGACGGTCGTCCGGGGCCGGGCCGAAGAGGTCATGGGGAAGATCCCACCGGTCCATGTCGTCACGGCACGGGCAGTGGCTCCCCTGGACCGACTCGCGGGCTGGGGAGTGCCGCTGCTGCGACCGTACGGCGAGATGCTCGCGCTCAAGGGCGACGCCGCCGAGGAGGAGATCAACGGTGCGCGCGCCGCGCTGAGCAAGCTCGGCGTCGTGGAGACCGAGGTCCTGCACGCGGGGGCGGGCGTGGTGGACCCCACGACGACGGTGGTCCGCGTCGTGGTGGGCGAGAGCCCGGGCGGTGTGAGGTTCGCCGCAAAGAAGGCCAAGGCGGCCCGGGTGGGACGGACGCGTCGGCGGCGCTGACGCGCTGCGACCGCCCTTCCGACGGACGTGGGGCCCTCGGGGCGCGCCCTCGGGGACCGATCCTGGTGGACCGGTCGATGCTCCACAGAAGTAGCCCTGAGCGCTCCACGCGGAGTGTCGGTGCTGGGTAGTTGCTCTGCGGAGGCATCGTGTTTCACGTGAAACGTCGCTCTCTGCTGCAGGGAATCATCGGCCGCGGCCGTGCGGCCGCCACGCCGCGGGACCGCAACCCCGTACGAGCTACCAAGTTGTCCACATCGGCGGAGTCATCCACAGAAGAGCGGGCCTCGCTGGTTCACCACCCCGAAAGCATGGCAGGCTCTGCTCATTGCGAGCCTGAAGTCGAGGAGAGTGAATCCTTGCGGTCCGACGCCAACATCGCGGGACCGATGACCGATCCGGTCCCCGGTCCCCGAACCGAATCCCTGGGGGACGGTGTTTCACGTGAAACACCGCCGCCCGTGGATGACACCCCTATCGGCCGCGCGGCACAGCTGGCTGTGGAGGCCCTGGGCCGTGCCGGGGACGGGCTGCCACGCCCTGACCGGACGCGCGTCATGGTGGTCGCCAACCAGAAGGGCGGTGTGGGCAAGACGACGTCGACCGTCAACCTTGCCGCCTCGCTCGCCCTGCACGGCGCCCGCGTTCTGGTGATCGACCTGGATCCGCAGGGGAACGCCTCGACGGCTCTGGGAATCGACCATCACGCCGAGGTTCCCTCGGTCTACGACGTCCTGGTGGAGAGCGTGCCGCTCTCCGAAGTGGTGCAGCCCGTCCCGGACGTCGAAGGCCTCTTCTGCGCCCCTGCCACCATCGATCTCGCCGGTGCGGAGATCGAGTTGGTGTCGCTGGTGGCTCGCGAGAGCCGGCTCCAGCGTGCGATCCAGGCGTACGAGCAGCCGCTCGACTACATCCTCATCGACTGCCCGCCCTCTCTCGGCCTGCTGACGGTCAACGCGATGGTGGCCGGCGCGGAGGTACTGATCCCCATCCAGTGCGAGTACTACGCGCTGGAAGGGCTGGGGCAGCTGTTGAAGAACGTCGAGCTGGTACGGGGCCACCTCAATCCGGACCTCCACGTCTCCACCATCCTGCTCACCATGTACGACGGCAGGACCCGCCTCGCCTCGCAGGTGGCGGAGGAGGTGCGCAGCCACTTCGGCAAGGAGGTGCTGCGCACCAGCATCCCGAGGTCCGTGCGCATCTCGGAAGCTCCCAGTTACGGACAGACGGTGCTGACGTACGACCCGGGCTCCAGCGGAGCGCTGTCCTACCTCGAAGCCGCACGAGAGATCGCCCTGCGGGGCGTCGGAGTGCGGTACGAGGCCCACCCCGCCCACCCGGGCAATCAGAGCACCCCGCAGAGTATTTCGGAGGGCATCCAGTGAGTGATCGTCGTCGTGGGCTGGGGCGTGGGCTGGCGGCTCTGATCCCTGCGGCTCCCGTGGAGAAGCAGGTCGTGACCTCGGGCGCCGGGCAGTCGTCCTCGGTGCTGCCGTCCGAGCGGGGAGTGCCTGCCGCGAAGCTGTCCACCCTCTCGGCCAGGCCGTTGGTACCGGAGCCCAAGTCCGCAGAAGCACCCGTCGAGCAAGAGCCGGCCCCGGTCGGTGCGTACTTCGCCGAACTGCTTCCCGAGTCGATCCGGCCCAACCCGCAGCAGCCTCGCGAAGTGTTCGACGACGAGGCGCTCGCCGAACTGGTCACCTCAATCAAGGAGGTGGGACTTCTCCAGCCCGTCGTGGTGCGGCAGGTGGGTACCGACCGCTACGAGCTCATCATGGGCGAGCGGCGACTGCGGGCCAGTCGGGAGGCGGGACTGGAGCGCATCCCGGCGATCGTCCGGGAGACGGAGGACGACAAGCTCCTGCTGGACGCCCTTCTGGAGAACCTGCACCGGGCTCAGCTCAACCCGCTGGAGGAGGCGGCCGCTTACTCCCAGCTGCTCAAGGAGTTCCACTGCACCCAGGATCAGCTGGCGGACCGTATCGGCCGCTCGCGTCCTCAGGTGTCGAACACCCTGCGGCTGCTGCGACTGCCGCTCTCGGTCCGGAGCCGGGTCGCCGCCGGAGTCCTCTCCGCCGGGCACGCTCGCACCCTGCTCTCGTTGGAGGATCCCGAGGCGCAGGAGCAACTCGCCAGTCGCATCGTCCGTGAGGGACTCTCGGTTCGCTCGACCGAGGAGATCGTCAAACTCCTCGAGTCGGGAAGCGCTCGTGCCACGAAGCCGAAGGGGCCGAGGGCGGGAAGCCTGGTCTCCCCCGCGCTGAGCGATCTCGCCTCCCGGCTGTCGGACAGGTTCGAGACCCGCGTGAAGGTCGACCTCGGCCAGAAGAAGGGAAAGATCGTCGTCGAGTTCGCCTCGATGGAGGATCTCGACCGCATCCTCGGCAGCCTCGCTCCGGGTGAGGGACGCGTGCTGGATCGTGGCACCGCGGAGAAGCCGGCTCAGAAGCCCGCCGCGGGCCCAGACGCGGGCTGACGGTCTCCGGCAGCTCCACAGAAGGACGGGTTCTGTTCCGGGGAGGAACAGGACCCGTCCTTTGCTCGTTCCCGGGTGTGGGTTCCGTCTGGGTGGATACGATGCGATCCGGTAAGGGGCATCCAGTGTGTTCCAGGGAAGTGAGGGATCGCCTTCATGGGGCGTCGGCTCGTACCGCTCACCTTGGACAACCTTCCGGATCTCCCGCGGCGTTGTCGGTCCTGTGTGTTCTGGGAGCTGGATCCCGTCAGAGCCGACGTCGCGATCACGGAGGGCACGACGGAGTCGGCGAAGGAATCCTGGCTCTCCGCCGTCCTCCTGGAGTGGGGGTCCTGCGGACGTCTGGTCCACGTCGACGACACACCCGTGGGCTACGTGCTCTACGCCCCTGCGGCCTACGTCCCGCGTTCCATCGCCTTCCCCACCAGTCCGGTCTCACCGGACGCGGTACAGCTGATCACCGGATGGATCGATCCGGCGTACCAGCGCCAAGGGCTCGGCCGAACCATGGTGCAGACGGTGGCGAAGGATCTGTTGCAGCGGGGGTTCAAGGCGATCGAAGCGTTCGGTGAGGCGCGGTGGAAGGAACCGGCCTGCTTGCTCCCGGCGGATCATCTCCTGGCGGTGGGATTCAAGACCGTCCGTCCCCACCCCGTCCATCCCCGCCTGCGGCTGGACCTGCGTACGACTCTCTCGTGGAGGGAAGACGTGGAACTGGCATTGGACCGGCTCCTCGGAGCGGTCCAGAAGGAACCCGTACTCCGCCCACTGTGACCACGGTCCCGGAGAGAAGGAGCCTGGCTCGCCGGAGCCTTGGTGTGCTCCCGCTCCCCTTACCCGCCCCAGCAGAACGGGTCGGCCTCTTCATGAGGCCGACCCGTTTCACGTGAAACATGCTCCGTGGCGGCCTCGTGGCACGCGCACGGCAGGGAGCGCTACTTCGCGACGATGAATTCCTCAAGGTCGCGGATGATCGCGGCCTTGGGCTTGGCGCCGACGATGGTCTTGGCGACCTCGCCGCCCTGGTAGACGTTGAGCGTGGGAATGGACATCACGCCGTACTTCGCGGCGGTATCCGGGTTTTCGTCGATGTTGAGCTTCACGATCTCGATCTCGTCGTGCTCAGCCGCGATGGCCTCCAGGGAGGGGGCGATCTGGCGGCACGGACCGCACCAGGCGGCCCAGAAGTCCACGAGAACGGGCTTGCCGCTCTTCAGGACCTCTTCCTCGAACGTAGCGTCGGTAACTTCCTTCAGCGCGCCGGCCACGGCGGCCTCCTTCATACAGGGGGGTGGGGTGAGGTGAAGCGGTTCAGACGGCCGGGGTCTTCTCCGGCTCGGCGAGCTTCTCGTCCGCCAGAGCGGCGAGGAAGCGCTCGGCGTCGAGGGCGGCCGAACAACCGGTACCGGCTGCCGTGATGGCCTGGCGGTACGTGTGGTCGACGACATCGCCTGCGCCGAAGACGCCCGTGAGGTTGGTGCGGGTCGAGGGGGCCTGGACCTTGAGGTAGCCCTCCTCGTCGAGGTCGAGCTGACCCTTGAAGAGTTCGGTGCGCGGGTCGTGGCCCACGGCGATGAAGAGACCGGTGACCGGCAGCTCCGAGGTCTCCCCGGTCTTGGTGTTGCGCAGGGTCAGGCCGGACAGCTTCTGCTCTCCGTGGACCCCGGCAACCTCGCTGTCCCAGGCGAATGTGATCTTCGGGTCGGCGAAGGCCCGCTCCTGCATCGCCTTGGAGGCGCGGAGCGTGTCACGGCGGTGGACGATCGTGACCGACTTCGCGAAGCGGGAGAGGAAGGTGGCCTCCTCCATGGCGGTGTCACCGCCACCGATCACAGCGATGTCCTGGTCCTTGAAGAAGAAGCCGTCGCAGGTGGCACACCAGGAGACGCCGCGGCCGGAGAGAGCGTCCTCGTTCGGGAGACCGAGCTTCCGGTGCTGGGAGCCGGTGGTCACGATGACGGCCTTGGCGCGGTGGACCGTGCCCGCCGTGTCGGTGACCGTCTTGATCTCACCGGTCAGGTCGACGGAGATCACGTCGTCCGGAACCAGCTCCGCACCGAAGCGCTCGGCCTGGGCACGCATGTTGTCCATGAGGTCGGGACCCATGATGCCGTCCTGGAACCCGGGGAAGTTCTCCACGTCGGTGGTGTTCATCAGCGCACCACCGGCGGTGACGGCACCCTCGAAGACCAAGGGCTTCAGCGAGGCGCGAGCGGTGTACAGGGCGGCCGTGTATCCAGCCGGCCCGGAGCCGATGATGATCACATTACGGACGTCGCTCACGGGTGTCTTCCTCGTCTCTGCGGGCTTCCTACTGCCTGATGGGGTCGGTTCTACGACTCTCACCCCACCCAACGGATCCTACGGGGCGTGCATTCCCGATACTCCCCGCGCACGGCGGACTCCTCGGGGTCAGGCCCTGGGGTAGGTGTGGGTGAGCAGGAGGGAGCCCGTACCGGAGGGGTCGGAGACGGCGCATTCCGCGTCGACGACGGCGGCGGTGACGAGGCGGTCGTCCGTGGGGTGCGGCACGACCACGAGATAGGCACCGGTGCCCTGGTAGGCGCCTGCCTCCGCTCCGAGGGCGGTGGCCGCATGTCCGAGTGCGCGCAGCACGCAGCCGGGGACGTCGGGCTTCCGCATCGCCTCGGGGGCGGAGGGCTGGGCCCCCGAGGGCGCGAGACCCTCGTCCTTCCCCCCCTGCGGTGGCGCCGGGGAAGCGCCCAGGAGGAGGTGCACCTGGTCCGGGAGGTTCGCCTCGGTGAACTCCGGAGAGACCGACGACTTCCCTCCCTCTTCCGGGTCGGGGGTGGGCGCGTCCATGGCGGCCGAGGAAGCTGCCTTCTCGTCCGAGGTGCCGGCCGTCTGGGAGAAGAGGATACCGACGCCCAGCATCGCGACACCGAACACGGCGCCGAGAACGGCCTTCCGCCGCGGGTACCGCGCGGAGCGGCGGCCGGGGCCCGCTGAAGCGAGGGGCGGCCCGGCGGAGGGGCGGGATGCCGACCGCTCCCGCAGCGTGCCGGAGTCCGCGCCGGGGGTCTGCTCCCGGAGGGGGCGAACCGATGCGAGCCGCGATGTTTCACGTGAAACATCGCTGCTCTCTCTCGACATGCCCGCCGGGGCGGAGGCACCGAGAAGCGCCTCCGCGTCGAGAGCCGCTTCGATCCGTCCGGCGATGTCGGCGGGCATCGGTCCCGGTGCCGGCGTCGTGCCGAGCAAGGACCGGATCTCCTCCAGTGAGGAGTGCACCTCGGCACAGGACGCGCAGGTGAGGAGATGCAGCCGGATTTGGGCGGCCCGGTCGGAGGGGAGCAGATCCTCACCGAAGGCCGAGATCTCCGGGACGTCAGGGTGCTGGGTCGTACCGGTCGTGGATGTCACGCGTGTCCGCCTCCGCCCCGCACTGCGGCAGGATCATCCGTTTCTGCGTCTCTCGGCCCCGCCGCCCGTGGGACGGATGGACCGCGCGATCGGTTCCGTTCGGCTCCGGGCGGGCCGCCGCGCACCGGAGTGTCCTCCGTGCCGGGGCCGCGCAGATGAGTCAGCAGAGGCAGGAGCCGGGCTCGTCCCCGGGCGCAGCGGCTCTTCACCGTACCGGTGGGCACGCCGAGCATCAGGGCGGCCTCCGCGACGGGGTACCCCTGCATGTCCACGAGGACCAAGGCGGCCCGCTGGTCGGGAGGGAGCGTAGAGAGTGCGGTCAGCAGTTCACGGTGCAGGTCCTGGCGCTCGGCCGGTGCCTCGGCCGACTCGTGCGGCTCCACCAGCTGATCGAGGCGTTCCGCGGTGTCCACGGGAGAGGTCTTCCGGGAGGCGGCTCTGCGGGCCCGGTCCAGACAGGCGTTCACGGTGATGCGGTGCAGCCAGGTGGTGACGGCGGAGTGTCCCCGGAAGGTGTGCGCGGACCGGAACGCGGAGACAAGGGCGTCCTGGACCGCGTCCGCCGCCTCCTCCCGGTCCCCGAGCGTCCGCAGCGCCACGGCCCACAGGCGGTCCCGGTGCCGGCGCACCAACTCACCGAAGGCGTCCGGCTCGCCCGCCACGTGCTGGGCCAGAAGTTCCTGGTCGTCGGTGCCGGCGAATCTGTCGTCGTCCAACGGTGAGCCCCCGCCCCCTGTATCCGTCCGTCAGCCGGTGACCTTGATCTCGGTGACCTTGCCGCGGTAATCCTTCCCGCTGCCGGGCAGTTCCGTGAGCCAGACGAGAAGATACCGCGCCTGGACGGGGTGCTGGGGAGTGAGCTTCACGTCCGTCCCCGAACCGTCGGCCACCGTGGTGAAGCCGTCGGGCATGGACGGAATCGACGCCTTCTCGGTGGTGCGGAGCTCGACCGAGGTGGTGCCACCGAGGAAGGAGACGTTCACCGAGCCGACCTGCTGGACCTTGCCGAGGTCGAGCACGACTCCGACGCCCGTCTTGAGGCCGCCGAACTTGGCGGTGTAGTAGGTCTGGGTGTACCAGGAGGTGGCGGAGTCGCCGTCGAAGAGGTTCTTTATCAGCTCCGGCTTCTCGCCTCCGTCGGTGCCCAGGGGGTCGAAATCGTCGGCGTCGACGATGGTGACCGGCTTGCCGGAGACGAGGACGTTCTTGTCGGTGCTGTCGCTGTCCGTCGTGCGGGTGGTGTCGGTCTCCCCGGTGTCCTTCTTGCCGTCCAGGAGGGCTTCGGCCAGTTGCCAGCTGCCGAGACCCAGCGCGGCGATGAGGAGCGCGGAGACGGCCCACTTCAGGGCCCTGCCGGTGCGACTCTCGAGCGGGGCCGGCGGCACGGCCATGACCGGCGCCGTCTGGACGAGCCGTGCGGAGGGACGCCCGTAGGTGCCCTGCTGGTAGGTGGTCCGCTGGTACTCGGGCGGAGCGGCGAAGGTCGGCTCGGGGGGCAGGATGCGGGGCATCGCGGCGACGGCTTTGGCCAGTTCGTCGGGGGTGGTGCACGGCGGTTCCTGCCGTGAGGCCGTGGCACCGTCGTTCACGAGCGCGCGCATGGCGAGCTCGGAGAGGCCGCGGTGGACACCCGCCCGGACCTGATCCGGAGCGATGAGGCCCATCCCCTTGGGCAGGCCGACGAGCCCGTAGGCGTCGTTCTCGTACGGCCACCGCTGAGTGAGCGCCGCGTACAGCAGGGCGCCGATCGCCTCGGTGTCCGTACGCAGCGGACGCTCGGCGGTGATGCCGCGCAGAGCGGCGTCCACGGCGAGGCCGCGGATGCGGTACTGCCCGGTGGAGCTGCGCAGCACGGCGCCCGGAGTCAGGCGCAGGTGGGCCAGCCCTTCGCGGTGTGCCGCCGCCATGGCCTGGGAGAGCTGAGCGACGAGCTGGAACGCGTCGTGCGCCTCCATCGGGCCCGCGGCGAGCAACGCGGTCAGTTCGACCGCGTCCGGAAGCCATTCGTGGACGACGTAGACGAAGTCGCCCTCCTCCACGGCGTCCAGCACCTGTACGAACCGCGGGTCTCCGAGCAGCGCCGACGAGCGGGCCGCCGCGAGGACGGGCCGGGCGCGGGGGTGGTTCGCGCTGAGGAGGTGGACGCCCACCGCGCGCCGGAGCTTCTCGTCCATCGCGCGCCAGCTGCTGAACCCGTCCAGCCGCGTGACGCACTCTTCGAGTCGGTACCGTTTGGCCAGCTTGTGGCCGCTGTGCAGGTCGGGTGCCGAGGGCTCCGCGGGGAGACCGGTGTTCTTGCCGTCCACGCCGGGGGAGGTCTCACCCGCCGCGTTCCCGGCTTCAGCCGTTCCGTCGGTCGTGGGCTCGTCCGCCGTGGCGGTCAGCGGCTCGTCGCCGCCGTTGTCGGCCACGTCGACGGCAGCCGTGCTTCGTTCCGCCACGGTCGTTCCTGCCTCCCCATCCGTTGCGCGATGCCAGCCAGCTCTGCTCACAGTCACGCCAATTGTGCCCACACTCCGGCGCTATGCACGACACACGGAGACCGGCGATGGTTGTGTGCGGCGGTGCCCGTTCAGCGGCCGAGCCGTCCCCGGACCATACCCAGCAGGCCGTTCACCTCTTCGATCCGCATCTTCTTGGCCGCGCCGAAGAAGATGCCCAGCAGGAGCAGACCGCCGCAGATCAGCGCGACGATCGATCCGAACACACCTTCGCCGAGGAGTTCGAGGAGCGCGACCCCCACGACGCCTCCGACCAGTGCGGCCGGGATCGCCGCCATGCAGAGCCGGGCGTACGTACGCACGACGAGGGCGCCGTCCAGATCGCCGCCGAGCCGGTTGCGCAGCCGGCGCCAGGCGACGCCCACCCCGACCGCGTAGGCGAGGCCGTAGGACGCCGCCATGCCGACCACCGCCCAGCGGGCCGGGAGCACGACGTAGCAGAGGGCCGAGGCGGCGGCGTTGACGGCCGCGACGATGACCGTGTTGTAGAACGGGGTGCGGGTGTCCTCGTAGGCGTAGAAGCCGCGCAACACGACGTACTGCACGGAGTACGGGATGAGACCCAGCGCGAAGGCCATCAGGATGAAGCCCATCGACCGGGACGCCTCGGACCCGCTGGACCCGTAGAGCAGGGTGCACATCGGCAGGCCGAGCGCGAGGAAGGCGAAGGAGACCGGCACGATGGCGACGGCGGAGTTCCTCAGGCCCTGGGAGATGTCGTCGCGGACCGCACCGGGATCGTTGTCGTGCGCGGCCCGCGAGATGCGGGGCAGCAGGGCCGCCATGACGGAGACCGTGATGATCGCCTGCGGCATGCCCCAGATGAGCTGCGCGTTGGAGTAGGCGAGGAAGCCGGTGCCGTCCTGGCCGGAGAGTTTCCCGGCCGAGGTGGCGAGCTGGGTGACGACCAGGACGCCGGCCTGGTTGGCAAGGACGAAGAGCACCGTCCACTTGGCCAGCTTGACCGTCTTGCCGAGGCCGTGGCCCTTCCAGTCGAAGCGCGGCCGGAAGCGGAAACCGGCCTCGCGCAGGTACGGGATCATCGCCAGGGCCTGCACGGTCAGCCCGAGGAGGGTTCCGATGCCCAGCAGCCGCACGCCGTCCTGCGGGATGGTCTCCACTCCCATGTGGGACTCGGCCGAGGTGCCGTAGACCCAGATGAAGAGGCCGAACGTGGCGATCATGACGATGTTGTTGAGGACGGGGGTCCACATCATCGCGCCGAACTTACCGCGCGCGTTCAGGATCTGGCCCATCACGACGTGGACGCCCATGAAGAAGATCGTCGGCAGGCAGTAGCGCGCGAAGGTCACGGCCACGCTGTTGGCGTCGGGATCGTTGGCGATCGAGAGCGACATCAGCCGGATGAGCAGTGGCGCGGCGAACACCGCGGCGGCCACGATCACGCCCAGCGCGACCATCACCAGGGTGAGCAGGCGGTTGGCGTACGCCTCGCCGCCGTCCTCGTCGTCCTTCATGGAGCGGACGAGCTGGGGGACGAACACCGAGTTGAGGCCGCCGCCGACGGTGAGGATGTAGATCATCGTCGGGAGCGTGTAGGCGATGGTGAAGCTGTCGCCGAGCAGGACGGCGCCGAGCGCCGCCGTGATGACCAGGCTCCGGACGAATCCGGTGAGCCGAGAGACCAGTGTTCCCGCCGCCATCAGGGCACTGGACCGGAGCAGCCCCGAAGCCCGTCCCCCTGATTTCTTCTGCGGCGCCGGCTCGCGGGCGGGCTCCTGCTCCGGGTGGCCGGCGTGCCGGCCTCCGGGGCGCTCCTGGTCGCGGAAGAGGTGGGCGAAGGCGTCCTGCTCCTCCTCGTCCTCGGAGGCACGGGTGACCAGGTCGTCGACCCCCACGAACTGGGTCGTCCGGGCATCGTCGCCGTAGGGGAGGTTCCGGGAGGGCCCTGCGGGCTCCGGTGCGGGTGTGGGGGCCCACACCCGGGGGTCGGGGGGGTACTGGGCGGCGGGAGGCTGCTGGTAGAGCGGCTGCGGCTCCTGGTACGTGCCCGGGGGCGGCGGCGGGTGGGCCGCCCGGTCGTACAGGGCCTCGCCGACCGGGTCCTGGGCGGCCAGATCCTGCGCCCGGTAGGGGTCGTAGTCGTAGGCGTGCTGAAGGTACGGGTCGGGCGGCACCGTCCCGTCCGGCCCCGTCTCCGGGGGCACACCACGGTCGGCGCCCGTCCCGCCCGCGCCATGCACGCGGTCACCGTCGTACGGCGCGTTCATCGAACCCCACCTCATCGTCCGCGGCCGACCGGCCTCGACAGACATCGCTCAACGGTCCACTTTCTCACCCGTGCCGGACGGGTCCCCGCTTTCCGGTCCGGTGTCCGGTGTCGGGTCACTCGGCTGCTCGGGTTCGTCGCCGCCGCCGTCCGACGTGTCGCTTGCGACGGAGCGCTTCCGGTGGTTGTACATCCTGACACCCGCGAGAACCAGCAGCAGCAGGCCACCGGCGATCACCAGCAGCACGGTCGGCGTCAGTTCGGAGACCTTCACCGTGAAGGTCATCTCGTCGCCGTAGGGCGTTCCGTCCTTGGTGAAGAGCCGGGCCGTGATCGGGATCTGGCCGTTGACGTTGGCGTCGGCGTCGAACTTCACCGACTGGCTGTGACCACCGGCGATCTTCACCGGTTGCGTCGCGACGGCGCCGCCCTCGTTGAGCTTGAGCCGGGTGGCGTTGCCGGAGGTCAGCTGGAGCACCAGGTCGTCGACGCCCTGCACCAGCTGGTTCTGCACGGTGACCGGGATCGTAGCGCTACGGCCGGAGAGGGTGACGTCCGACTTCTCGATCAGGCTCACCTGGCCCACCAACCCTTGCAGGTAGGTCCGTACGGAGTCCCGGTATTTCTGGGCCTCCGTCGGCTCGCCCCGCCACGAGGTCGACAAGGAGCGGTTGATCGCGTTGCCGAACGGGGTCACCACCCGGTCCGACTGGGTCAGGATGACCTGGAAGCTGTTCAGCGAATCCTGGATGGCCCTGATGTCCTGGAACGCCTGGGTGGGCAGTTCCTGGCTGCGCAGCTTCTTCGGGTACGCCGACGAGGCGGGCACCCTGGTCGTCGCCTCGGAGTCCGGCTTGACGTCCGCGGCGGCCACCAGGTCCAGCGGCTCCGTCCAGCGGTCACCGTCCAGCGAGTGGAGAGCGCGCGCCATCGTCTGGGCCTGGGCGACGGTGGGCATCCGCTGGGGAGCCACCACGATGCTGCGTTCCTTCTCCTCGTCCTGCTTGGTGAGTGCCAGGGTCTGGGCGAGGAAGTTCTGGACGGCGAGCGTGGAGCGTTCGCCCCCCGTCATGTCGCCGCTGAAGGAGGTGGAGAGCCGGTGGTCGGCCACGACGGCGGTGGTGCCGCCGCCGATGGGCCGGGCCGCCGTAGGCGTGTACAGCAGGTCGCCGGTCTCCTCCAGGCTGTCGCTGCGGGCGATCACCTTGTGGGCCCCCGCCGAGGTGGCGACATCGACGATCGACGGATCGACGGCACCGTCCACGGGCCAGGCGAAGTCGGTGGTCGGCGTGGTGTGCAGCACCGCCTCCACCGTGGTCGTCGCCGCCTCGGTGGCGGTCTGCAGGTGGCTGAGGGTGCCCGAGACGTTCTTGCCCCGGTGGGCGATGGAGGCGAGATCGGGGTCGGCGAACGGGAGGGCGACCACCTTGCCGCCGCTCACCGCCTTCTGCAGGGCGTCGAGCCACTTCCTGGCGACCGCCTGGCTGGTACCCGGGACCGTGGTCTCCCCGGCCCTGACCCGATAGGTCCCGGCCATCGCGTCGACGCTCGCCAGCAGGTCCGGGTCGACCACCCAGGTCACCGGGAGGTCACTGCCCAACGAGACGAGCTGCTCCAAGCGGCCGCCGGGCGCCAGCTCGGCGGCGAGCTCGTCGTCCTGGAAGACAGGGGTCTGCTGCTCGTCCGAGGCGGTCTCGGCCGTGATGTGCGCGGAGGCGATCAGCGGCCAGAGGACGGTGAGCTTCGTCTTGGCGCTGTCCTCCTCCGGTTGCCAGGGAAGGAACGTGCGCTGGATGCCGAGAACGCGGTCGTAGGAGCTTCCGGACGTCTGACCCGACAGGGAGACGGCCAGCAGGTAGACACCGGCGGAGTCCAGCGGCATCTTGTCGACCGGTACGGAGAGCTGGAAGTCCTCGCTGACACCCTTGCGGAGCTTCGCCACCTTCACGGTGTACGGATCGCCGAGGCGTTCCGCGTCGACCCCCGGCAGGTAGCCGGTGCGCTTCGCGTTCGCGTCGACCGAGGACCGTCCCGTGAGCCGAGGACCGACCCGGAGGTCCACCTCGGCGTTGTTGATCGTCTCCTTGCCCCGGTTGGTCAGCGTGCCGGAGACGACCAGCGTGTCCCCTTCCTCCGGTGCGCTGGGGGTGAGCGAGTTCAGCGCGACATCGACCGTGCTGGAGACGGAGGCCTTCTCCGTCGGACCGGTGAGGGGAGCCGGCATGGCCGGCCCGGCCAGCAGTCCGGTCAGCAGGGGCACGCCCAGCAGCACGGACGCTGTACGCCGCATCCACCGGCGAGCAGGAGAGGGATGCGTCCCCTGGGGGTCTGCCGCCTCGGCCACGCGTGTACCTGTCCCTCGTCGTCGTCAGCTGGGGTGTCGATCACCGTCGGTTCTGCGTCCCCGCATGGTAACGAGGTGCGCTGTGACGGAGTGCTCCGGAGTGCCCCATGATCGGCAGAGTCTCGCAGGGCCCGGAAAAACGGTGACGCCGGGGGCCGGTCGGGGCACGTACCCTTTTCTGTTGTGCCGAACGCCAACGAAGACAAGCCCAGCGCCCAGAGTCCGGCGGCCCCCCACGCGGTCGGCGAACCGCTGCGGGTCTCCCCCGTCGCCGAGGACCTCGCCCGCCGATTCGAGGCGGCGGGGTTCGCCCTCGCCCTGGTCGGTGGCTCGGTCCGGGACGCGCTGCTCGGGCGGCTCGGGAACGACCTGGACTTCACCACCGACGCTCGCCCCGAAGACGTGCTCAAGATCGTCCGGCCCTGGGCCGACTCGGTCTGGGAGGTCGGGATCGCGTTCGGCACCGTGGGCTCGCAGAAGGACGGCTACCAGGTGGAGGTCACGACCTATCGGTCCGAGGCGTACGACCGGACCTCCCGGAAGCCCGACGTCTCGTACGGGGATTCCATCGAGGAAGACCTCGTCCGCCGTGACTTCACGGTCAACGCGATGGCCGTCGCGCTCCCGGAGAACGTGTTCATCGATCCGCACGACGGTCTGAAGGACCTGGCGAACAGGGTCCTGCGCACGCCCGGGACCCCCGAGGCGTCCTTCTCCGACGATCCGCTCCGCATGCTGCGGGCCGCGCGGTTCGCCGCGCAGCTCGACTTCGAGGTGGCCCCCGAGGTCATCGCGGCGATGACGGAGATGGCGGCGCGCATCGAGATCGTCTCGGCCGAGCGGGTCCGGGAAGAGCTCAACAAGCTGCTCCTCTCCGACCACCCCCGTAAAGGGCTCGGGCTGCTGGTCGACACCGGCCTCGCCGGGTATGTGCTGCCCGAACTGCCGGCGCTGCGGCTGGAGAGCGACGAGCACCACCGTCACAAGGACGTCTACGAGCACTCCCTGATCGTCCTCGAGCAGGCAATCGATCTGGAGGAGGACGGGCCGGACCTCGTCCTTCGGCTGGCCGCGCTGCTCCACGACATCGGCAAGCCCCGGACCCGGCGTTTCGAGAAGGACGGCCGCGTCTCCTTCCACCACCACGAGGTGGTGGGCGCCAAGATGGTGAAGCAGCGTCTGATGGCGTTGAAGTACTCCAACGACATGGTCAAGGACGTCTCCCGGCTGGTCGAACTCCACCTTCGCTTCCACGGCTACGGCGACGGCGAGTGGACCGACTCCGCTGTCCGCCGGTACGTGCGCGATGCGGGGCCCTTGCTGGAGCGGCTCCACAAGCTCACCCGTTCCGACTGCACGACCAGGAACAAGCGCAAGGCGAACGCGCTCTCGCGGACGTACGACGCCCTGGAGGAGCGCATCGCGTTGCTCCAGGAGCAGGAGGAGCTGGACTCCATCCGTCCCGACCTGGACGGCAACGCGATCATGCGGATTCTCGGCGTCGGGCCGGGGCCCGTCATCGGCCGGGCGTACGCGTTCCTCCTGGAGTTGCGACTGGAGAACGGTCCGATGGGGGAGGAAGCCGCCGCTGCGGCTCTGACCGACTGGTGGGCCGCCCAGAACTGACCGCACCCTCCGGGCGCGGACGTGTTCCACGTGAAACACGTCCGCGCCCGGCGAGGCGGGAAGAGTTTCACGTGAAACACCGGCCACGCGGTCGGTCAGGAGGCGGAAGCCGTCGTGTGCCGCCATCGGAACATCGCCACCGCGACGGCCGCGTAGAGGACCGCCACCCCTGCCACGAGGGGGACGGACCGGCCGTCGGAGGGAAGGACCAGGGCGGCGACGGCTGCCGCGCCCACGAAGGCCACGTTGAACAGCACGTCGTAGAGAGAGAAGACGCGCCCGCGGTAGGTGTCCGCGACCGCGGTCTGCACCACGGTGTCTGTCGCGATCTTGGAACCTTGTGTCGCCATGCCGAGGGCGAAAGCCGCGACCATCATCGGCACCAGGGCGAACGACAGAGCGAGGGCTGGTTCCAGGACGGCGGCTCCTCCCGCGCAGACGATGATCCAGCCGTCCCGGCCGAATCGGCCGACGGCCCACGGCGTCACGACCGCGGCGACGAAGAAACCGGCGGCGGAGAGTCCCAGCGCCAGCCCGAGCAGCGCCAGCCCTTCGGACTCCTCGTCGGACCAGGCGTAGCGGCAGAGCATGAGCACCATGACGGTCAGCGCCCCGTAGCAGAAGCGGAGCACCGTCATGGCGAGCAGGGCACGGCCGGCCTCCCTGCGGTCCACCAGATGCCGCATCCCGGCCACGAGCCCGTGTGCGGTGGTGCTCAGCGCCGCTCGCAGGCGGAGCGGGCTCTCCTCGGCGTCCGGGCCCAGAAGCTTCCGGGGCAGGGTCAGCGAGACCAGTGCGGAGAACAGGTAGAGCAGGGCGCCCAGCAGGACCACCGCCGCGTCGGAGTCGCCGGCCAGCAGGCGCACCGCGAAGGCGAGTCCTCCGCCGGCCGTGGCGGCGAGGGTCCCGGCTGTCGGAGAGAGCGAGTTGGCAAGTACGAGGCGATCGGCGTCGACGACGCGGGGCAGGGCCGCGGAGAGCCCGGCGAGTACGAAACGGTTGACCGCGGTGACGCAGAGGGCCGACACGTAGAAGAGCCACTCGGGCACGGAGCTGAGGATGAGCAGCGCGGTGCAGCAGGCGAGAGCGGCTCGGAGGAGGTTCCCGTGCAGGAACACCTGGCGGCGCGGCCAGCGGTCGAGCAGCACGCCCGCGAAGGGGCCGACCAGCGAGTACGGGAGGAGCAGGACCGCCATGGCTGAGGCGATCGCGCCGGCCGACGCCTGTCTCTCCGGCGAGAAGACGACGTGCGCGGCGAGCGCGACCTGGTAGACGCCGTCCGCCGACTGGGAGAGAAGCCGTACGGCGAGGAGGCGACGGAAGTTCCGCAGGCGCAGGAGTATGCGCAGATCACGCGCGACAGCCATGGGAGCAAGGGTCACACACGCCTGAGGTCCCCGAGCACGCGGCTCGGGGACCTCAGAATGCCAGGCGCGGGTGGGAGCGAGGACGCCCCCACCCGGGGCGGCGCTGTCAGCCGTGGGGCTGGATCAGCGCTCGACCTCGCCCTTGATGAACTTCTCGACGTTCTCGCGGGCCTCGTCGTCGAAGTACTGGACCGGCGGGGACTTCATGAAGTACGAGGACGCGGAGAGGATCGGGCCACCGATGCCCCGGTCCATCGCGATCTTGGCGGCGCGGACGGCGTCGATGATGACACCGGCCGAGTTCGGGGAGTCCCACACCTCGAGCTTGTACTCGAGGTTCAGCGGGACGTCGCCGAAGGCGCGGCCCTCGAGGCGGACGTACGCCCACTTGCGGTCGTCCAGCCACGCCACGTAGTCCGACGGACCGATGTGGACGTTGTCGGCACCGAGATCACGGTCACGGATCTGCGAGGTGACGGCCTGCGTCTTCGAGATCTTCTTGGACTCCAGGCGCTCACGCTCGAGCATGTTCTTGAAGTCCATGTTGCCGCCGACGTTCAGCTGCATCGTGCGGTCCAGGACGACGCCCCGGTCCTCGAAGAGCTTCGCCATCACGCGGTGCGTGATGGTCGCGCCGACCTGCGACTTGATGTCGTCGCCGACGATCGGGACACCGGCCTCGGTGAACTTGTCCGCCCACTCCTTGGTGCCGGCGATGAAGACCGGGAGGGCGTTGACGAACGCGACCTTGGCGTCGATGGCGGCCTGGGCGTAGAACTTCGCCGCGACCTCGGAGCCGACGGGGAGGTAGCAGACGAGAACGTCGACCTGCTTGTCCTTGAGGGTCTGGACGATGTCCACGGGGGCCTCGGTGGACTCCTCGATCGTCTGGCGGTAGTACTTGCCCAGACCGTCGTGGGTGTGGCCGCGCTGGACGGTGACTCCGGTGGAGGGCACGTCCGCGATCTTGATGGTGTTGTTCTCGCTGGCACCGATGGCGTCCGCGAGGTCGAGGCCGACCTTCTTCGCGTCGACGTCGAACGCGGCGACGAATTCGACGTCACCGACGTGGTACTCGCCGAACTGGACGTGCATCAGGCCGGGCACCTTGCCGGCCGGATCGGCGTCCTTGTAGAACTCGACGCCCTGCACCAGCGAGGCGGCGCAGTTGCCCACGCCAACGATGGCTACGCGAACCGAACCCACGGTTGCTCCCTGTGTGTGATGGTGATCCCGACGAAGGCCCCCGCGAGCTGCGGAGGTCTGGTCAGGCGGTGTCATCGGACGGATCCGGCGGGGTGTCATCCCGGCGCCGGGGCAGGCCGTCCGTCTTCTCTGAGGTGTCCTGCTGAGGGGAACCCTCGGGTGCGGACCGTCGCCGGTCCCGTCCCGAGCGCTCGCTCTCGATGAGCTCGTTCAGCCAGCGCACTTCGCGCTCCACGGATTCCATGCCGTGCCGCTGCAGCTCAAGTGTGTAGTCGTCGAGTCGTTCCCGGGTGCGGGCGAGGGAGGCGCGCATCTTCTCCAGGCGCTCCTCCAGCCGGCTGCGCCGGCCTTCCAGGACGCGCATCCGCACATCGCGTTCGGTCTGACCGAAGAAGGCGAACCGGGCGGCGAAGTGCTCGTCCTCCCAGGCGTCCGGGCCGGTCTGCGCCAGCAGCTCCTCGAAGTGCTCCTTGCCCTCCGCCGTCAACCGGTACACGATCTTCGCCCGGCGCCCCGCGAGTGACGAAGCGGGGGCCACCAGATCGGCGGGGGCCGTGCTCGGTTCCTCGATGAGCCAGCCGCTGGCGACCAGCGTCTTGAGACAGGGGTAGAGGGTGCCGTAACTGAAGGCGCGGAAGATGCCCAATGAGGTGTTGAGACGCTTGCGCAGCTCGTAACCGTGCATCGGAGACTCGCGGAGCAGACCGAGGACGGCGAATTCGAGGATGCCGGAGCGCCTGCTCATCGTCGCCTCCTCCGCTGTCGCCGGTCCCGCGATGCCTCGGGGTCCTGGTGATGCCGCCCCGATGTATCGACTCGATACATCAGCACGATAGATCGGTCCGCGAGGTTCGACAAGGGCTGCCTTCGTGAACGGCGTCACATCACTAATTCGTAGCAAGCGACTTGCGTCATTTGGGGTGAACTTCGGCCCTAGAAGGGTTTTGACCGTGCGTAGTCTGTCCGGGATGCAGATCACGGGAACCGTGTGGCGCCGTTGGGCGTCAGTCTTCGCGGACTGCCGGATGTACTGCGGATGAGCCTTCCGCAGGGCCTGTCCGCAATTCGGGGGGACCGGATCTCAACTGCCGCTTCCAGGCGCTCTCGCCTGCCCGAGGAGTAGTCGTTCGATGAGCGAGCACCGTCGCAAAACGCCTCAACCGCAAGACGGGGGGCGTGCCGCGGCCCGACGGGCCGCGCCGCAGTCACCAGGACGCCGCGCGGCGCCATCACCCAGAGTGACGGACGAGTCACCTGCTGAGCCGTACGCCGGGGAACGCCCGCCGGGCGGCCGAGCCGAGGCGCGCCGCGCGGCTCAGCGCGGCAGCCGTCGGCGGGGGGCCGAAGGCCCGGGCGGTGGCGGCCCGGGGGGTGCCGGCGGAGGCGGTGGCCGACGGCGTGGCGGTGGAGCCGAGGGAGCCGGAGGCGGCCGCCGTGACGGCCGGCCCGGCAAGAAACGGATCATCGACTACCCGCGCGCCGGTAGGTACGGGTACCGCCGGTGGGTCCCCTCGTGGAAGCTCGTCTCGGGGTGTTGCCTGAGTTTCCTCGGGCTCCTGATGGGCATCGCGGGCGTCTCGTACGCGCTGGTCAAGACCCCTGAGGTCAGCAAGGCGGCACAGGCGCAGAACAACGTCTACTACTGGGCCGACGGCTCGCAGATGGTCGCCACCGGTGGTGAGGTGAACCGCCAGGAGATCAGCTACGCGCAGATCCCGGCAGCCATGCGCAACGCGGTGATCTCCGCCGAGAACAAGTCGTTCGACACGGACCACGGCATCGACCCCATGGGTATCGGGCGCGCCCTGTTCAACATGGCCAAGGGCGGCGAGACCCAGGGCGGATCGACGATCACCCAGCAGTTCGTCAAGAACTCGATGCTCAGCCAGGAACAGACCCTGAGCCGCAAGTTCAAGGAGCTGTTCATCACGCTGAAGGTGGGCAGCGAGATGGACAAGGACGACGTGATGACGGGGTACCTCAACGTCTCCTATTACGGCCGGGGCGCCTCAGGGCTGCAGGCCGCGGCGCGGACGTACTACGACAAGGACGCCACCGACCTCGACCCCAGCGAGTGCGCCTTCCTGGCCACCCTGCTCAAGGGGGCGAGCTACTACGACCCGGCCGGTGCTCCCGAGGTGGACCCGGTCGGGGCTACCGCCGAGAAGAACCTGACCCGGGCCCAGATCCGCTGGAAGTGGATCCTCGACGAGGAGGTCAAGGACGGCCGCCTCGACGCGGCGGAGCGGGAGAAGTACACGAAGTTCCCCATGCCGGTCGCGCCGAAGAAGAGCGCCCAGCTCAGTGGCCAGACGGGTTACCTGGTGGAACTCGCCAAGAAGGACTTCCTGAGCAGCAACAAGCGGCAGGTCGACTCCGACCTCCTCGCCCAGGGCGGCTACGAGATCCACACGACCTTCGACAAGAAGAAGGTCCAGCAGCTCAACACCGCCGTCCAGCGGGTCTACGACGAGAAGATCGACCCCGAGAAGCGCCCCGCCGACGACACCTACGTCCAGTTCGGCGGCGCGTCGGTGGACACCGGTACCGGGGCCATTCTCGCCATCTACGGCGGCCAGGACGCGACCAAGCACTACACCAACAACGCCAACCCCACGGGCGCGCAGGTCGGTTCGACCTTCAAGCCGTTCGTGCTCGCGGCCGCCATGGAGTACGGCAAGAAGGATCCCGACCTCGGAGACGAGCAGAGCGATTCCGAGCGCACTCCGGTCTCGCCGAAGAGCATCTACAACGGCGACAACAAGCTGAAGATCGAGAAGTACACGGGGGAGCCCTGGGAGAACAAGAAGGGCGAGCAGTGGCTCCAGACCAACGACGACGACCAGTCCTACGGGAACGTCGACCTGCGGTATGCCATGCAGGAGTCGATCAACTCTCCCTACGTCCAGCTCGGCATGGACGTCGGTACGGACAAGGTGAAGAAAGCCGCGATGGCGGCGGGCCTGCGCGACGACGAGTACATGGCCGACGACTCCGTTCCGTCGTTCTCCATCGGTACCTCCTCGCCGAGCGCCATCCGGATGGCCGGCTCGTACGCCACGTTCGCCACCAGCGGCCGGCAGCACGAGCCGTTCTCGGTCACCGAGGTCAAGAAGGGCGGTGAGGTCATCTACCAGCACGAGAAGACGACCAAGACCGCCTTCGACCCCGCCGTCGCCGACAACGTCACCGACGTGCTGAAGAACGTCGTGGAGCACGGCACCGGTACGGCAGCGAAGATTCCCGGCCGGGACGTGGCGGGCAAGACGGGTACCACGGACGAGAACATGTCCGCCTGGTTCGTCGGATACACCCCGCAGATCTCCACCGCGGTCAGCATGTTCCGGCTGGACGACAACGAGAAGCACGCCGACCGCGCCTTCCTGGAGATGTTCGGCACCGGTGGGGAGAAGAAGATCCACGGCGCGTCGTTCCCCGCGCAGATCTGGCACGACTACATGGTCGGTGCGGTGAAGGGCTCGAAGGCCGTGCAGTTCCCGAAGCCCGGTCCGATCGGCGAGAAGGTCTACGGCGGCGGCGCCAGCCCGAGTCCGAGCCCGACCCCGAAGCCGACCCCCAGCCCTTCGTCGGCCACACCGTCCGAGAAGCCGACCGTGAAGCCGACGCCGTCGACCGTGTCCCCCACCCCCTCGCCGAGCGACACCTGCACCCAGTGGGGCTGGAACACCTGCACCGCGGCCGGAGCCACCACCACGGGAGCGGAGGGCGGTATGGACACCGGCGGCACGACCGACGGCACGGACACCACCGGCACGACCGACGGAACCGACACCGCCGGCACGGACACCACCACCGACGGCAACACCAACGGGAACTCCAACCCCACGTCCAACGGCGGCAACGGCAACAGCAACAACAGCGGATTCATCACCACCGGCGGTACCTGACCCCAGGCATCTCCAGGCCCTGATCAGGGCCGTGCCGGAGGGCCGTCCACACCTGGCGAGGTGGGGGCGGCCCTCCGTCGCGTCCGGCGGTCCCGCACCTCCCGCACAGCGCCGTACGGCAGGATGTTGCGCATGCCAAGCGCAGAAGAGACCAGCGAGGACCGGGAGCGTCCCGTCGCTCCTACGCGGGTGGACGAGATCGCCGCCGCGGGAGCCGAGTCGATCGGCGGACCGGCGGGCCGTTTCGCCCGGTTCGGCGGCGGTCCGCTGACGGCCGTACGCGTGATCGCCCTCACGGCGATCGGGGTGTTCGCGCTCGGCATGGTGCAGAAGCTCCCCTGCTACAACTGGGCCTGGTTCAGAGGGTCGAGCTCCCAGTACACGCACGCCTGCTACTCGGACATCCCCCACCTCTTCGTCGGACGGGGCTTCGCGGACGGGCTGCTGCCGTACTTCGACCGGATCGGGGGCGACATGCAGTACCTCGAGTATCCGGTCCTGACCGGGCTGTTCATGCAGGTCGCCTCCTGGCTCACGCTCACCCCGGACAGCGACCCGGTCCAGCAGCGGGAGCAGATGTACTGGCTCGTCAACGCCGGCCTCCTGATGATCTGCGCGGTCGTGACGGCGGTGTGCGTCGCGCGCACCCATCGCCGGCGCCCCTGGGACGGGCTGCTGGTCGCCCTGGCGCCCGCCCTCGCGCTGACCGCCACGATCAACTGGGACCTGCTGGCCGTCGCCCTGACCGCCGCCGCGATGCTCATGTGGTCGCGCGGGCGGGCGGTCGCGTTCGGCGTCCTGATCGGTCTCGCGACAGCGGCGAAGCTCTACCCCGTCCTGCTGCTCGGACCGCTCCTCGTGCTCTGCTGGCGCGCGGGTAAGTGGCGTCCGTTCCTCGTCGCCGCGTTCTCGGCCGCCGCCGCCTGGCTGGTGGTGAACCTGCCGGTGATGCTGTACGCACCCGAGGGGTGGAAGAAGTTCTACACCTTCAGCCGGGAGCGCTCCATCGACTTCGGGTCGTTCTGGCTGGTCATCACGGAGCGCACGGGACGGCCCATCGAGGTCTCGGTCGTGAACACGGCCTCGGTGGTGCTGATGGGGCTCTGCTGCCTCGGCATCGCCGCGCTGGCGCTGGCGGCGCGGCGCAGGCCGCGGTTCGCGCAGCTCGCGTTCCTCGTGGTGGCCGCCTTCGTCCTGACGAACAAGGTCTACTCACCGCAGTACGTGCTCTGGCTGATCCCGCTGGCGGTGCTGGCCCGCCCGCGCTGGCGCGACTTCCTGATCTGGCAGACGTGCGAGGTGCTCTACTTCCTCGGCATCTGGATGTACCTCGCCTACACGACCAGTGGGGAGAAGCACCTGGGGCTGCCGCAGGACGGCTATCAGCTCGCCATCGTGGCTCATCTGCTGGGAACGCTCTACCTCGTGGCCCTGGTCGTCCGGGACATCGTGCGGCCCGACCGGGACGGGGTGCGGCAGGACGGTGCGGACGATCCCTCGGGCGGCGTGCTCGACGGGGCGCCGGACGTGTTCGTGCTGGCGCCGATGGGCACCCGGGACTTCGACGAGGAGGAGTTCTGGGGCGAACCGGCGGCCTGGGGCGCGGCATCCGGCGGCAGGCCCGGCGACTGACCGGACCCGCCGCCGGACCGTCGGTCAGTGCTCGACGAGACGGTCGAACTGCGTCGTGGTGTGCCGCAGGTGCGCGACGAGCTCGTCGCCGACCCGCGGTTCCTGGGCGTCCGACGGCACGAACAGGATCGACACCTGCATGTGCGGCGGCTCGGCGAACCAGCGCTGCTTTCCCGACCAGACGAACGGCGACAGGTTGCGGTTGACCGTGGCCAGTCCCGCCCGGGCGACCCCCTTGGCACGCGGCATCACGCCGTGCAGGGCCTTGGGAGCCTCCAGCCCGACCCCGTGCGACGTACCACCGGCGACGACGACCAGCCAGCCGTCCGAAGCCGCCTTGCCCTGGCGGTAGCCGAAGCGGTCGCCCTTGACGACCGGTGTCACGTCCAGGACGGCACCGCGGTACTCGGTGGCCTCGTGGTCACCGAGCCAGAGCCGGGTGCCGATACGGGCGCGGAAGCGGGTCTGCGGGAACTGCTGCTGCAGCCGCGCCAGTTCCGCGGACTTGAGGTGGCTGACGAACATGGTGTGCAGCGGCAACCGGGCGGCCCGCAGCCGGTCCATCCAGCCGATGACCTCCTCCACCGCGTCCGAACCGTCGGTGCGGTCCAGCGGCAGGTGCAGCGCGAAACCTTCGAGCCGCACGTCCTCGATGGCGGCGTGGAGCTGTCCCAGCTCCTCCTCCTTGACGCCGTGGCGCTTCATCGAGCTCATGCACTCGATGATGACCCGGGCACCGACCAGGCCGTGGACCCCGTCCACGGAGGAGACCGAGCGGATCACGCGGTCGGGCAGCGGAACCGGCTCCTCGCCCCGCCGGAACGGGGTCAGGACGAGCAGGTCGCCGCTGAACCAGTCCTTGATCCGGGCGGCCTCGTAGGTGGTTCCGACCGCCAGGATGTCCGAGCCGAAACGGATGGCCTCGTCGGCCAGCCGCTCGTGGCCGAAGCCGTAGCCGTTGCCCTTGCAGACCGGTACCAGACCGGGGAACTGGTCGATCACCGACTTCTGGTGCGCCCGCCAGCGCGCGGTGTCGACGTAGAGGGAGAGCGCCATGGCCGGCCCGGAACCTTTCTGGTGGCTGCGGTGTGTCTGAGATCGCAGAGAGCGGAGCGTGCGGAGGAGTACAGCGGAGAACGGAGCGGACGGGCCCGGTCGTTCGCCGGGCCCCGTCGCCTCAGCGCCGCGACATGTAGATGTCGAGGGCCTTGTGCAGGAGCTTGTTGAGCGGGAAGTCCCACTCGCCGACGTACTCGACGGCTTCCCCGCCCGTGCCCACCTTGAACTGGATCAGGCCGAAGAGGTGGTCGGTCTCGTCGAGGGAGTCGCTGATGCCGCGCAGGTCGTAGACGGACGCGCCCATCGCGTACGAGTCGCGCAGCATGCGCCACTGCATGGCGTTGGAGGGCCGGACCTCGCGCCCGATGTTGTCGGAGGCGCCGTAGGAGTACCAGACGTGCCCCCCGACGACGAGCATGGTCGCGGCGGAGAGGTTGACCCCGTTGTGGCGGGCGAAGTAGAGCCGCATCCGGTTGGGGTCCTCGGAGTTGAGGACCGTCCACATGCGCTCGAAGTACGAGAGGGGGCGCGGGCGGAAGTGGTCGCGCACGGCGGTGATCTCGTACAGCCGCTGCCACTCGGCGAGGTCCTGGTAACCGCCCTGGACGACCTCGACACCGGCCTTGTCGGCCTTCTTGATGTTGCGGCGCCACAGCTGGTTGAAGCCCTTGAGGACGTCTTCCAGAGAGCGGTTCGCCAGGGGCACCTGGAAGACGAAACGGGGCTGCACGTCGCCGAAGCCGGCGCCGCCGTCCTCACCCTGCTGCCAGCCCATCTTGCGCAGCCGGTCGGCGACTTCGAAGGCCCGCGGCTCGATGACCGTCGCCTCCACGTCCCGCAGGCGCTTCACGTCCGGGTCCTGGATGCCGGCCTTGATCGCGGTGGAGTCCCAGCGGCGGATGACGACCGGCGGGCCCATCTTCACCGAGAAGGCGCCCTGCTGCTTGAGGTGGGCGAGCATCGGCTGGAGCCATTCGTCCAGATTGGGGGCGTACCAGTTGATGACCGGGCCCTCGGGGAGGTACGCGAGGTACCGCTTGATCTTGGGGAGCTGGCGGTACAGCACCAGACCGGCACCGACGATCTGGCCGTTCTTGTCGAACCAGCCGAGGCTCTCCGACCGCCATTCCGTCTTCACGTCAGCCCACGCCGGGACCTGGCAGTGACTGGCCGCGGGCAGACTCTGGATGTACGCCAGATGCTGCTCGCGGCTGATGGTCCTCAGGGTCAGGCTCATACGGGGGGCTCCTCGGCAGGTGTGTCCCCATCGGTCAGGGGCTCCGGCTCTCGCGCCGAAGCCTACTGTGAGCCGGGAGCGGCCGTTCTGGCCCGTACGGCACTTGGCCGCGAGCGGCATGCGTACGGGCCCCGGCGGGCTCGCCGCCGGGGCCCGCGCCCGGGTGGTTCAGTCGATCACGCTGCCGAACAGGCCCCCGTGGGCCATGCCGAGGTAGAAGCCCAGGGCCGACGAGCCCAGACCCATGATCAGGGCGAACCGCTCCCAGGTCGTCCTGGACACCCACATCCCGTATCCGCCGGTCAGGATGCCGATGAGTCCGGCCCACGAGCTGAGCAGGTGCAGGTTGTGGAACATCGCGGTCACGAAGGCGAGGACGCCGAGCACCCCGGTGACCAGGATCAGGGTGTCCTGGAGCGGATGGGGCCTGCCGTCGGTTGCGAAGAGCGAGCCGGTGGGGCGGCGGTTCCGCGGGCGGGTGTGCGCTACCTGGGCCATGAATTGCCTCCTGACGAAGGGGCGGCGGGCTGAGACGCCGCTCACATCCGATATGTACAGATTGCGCATCCTTGGCCCAGGATTTCAACCCGAGGGCTCATGGCAGGTAGTCTGTACGGTCTGCACCGGTGTCTGCCTTGAGCCGGCCCGCCAGTCCTCTCCCTGAGGCCCCTGCCGAGCCCGCTGTTCCGCCCGACGGACACCGATGCGTACGCATCACGACCCTCCTGCCACGGAACGACCGTGGCCGCTGAGTCCAAAGGAGGTGGGTTCCACATGCGTCACTACGAAGTGATGGTCATCCTCGACCCCGATCTGGAAGAGCGCGCTGTCTCTCCCCTGATCGAGAACTTCCTCTCCGTCGTCCGTGAGGGCAACGGAAAGGTGGAGAAGGTCGACACCTGGGGCCGTCGTCGGCTCGCCTATGAGATCAAGAAGAAGCCCGAGGGCATCTACTCGGTCCTCGACCTGCAGGCGGAGCCTGCGGTCGTCAAGGAGCTCGACCGCCAGATGAACCTGAACGAGTCGGTCCTCCGGACCAAGGTCCTCCGTCCCGAGACCCACTGAGCATCTAGCTCAGCGGTCATCGGGTTCGAGTAGCAGCAAGCAGCAAGCAATCCCCGCCGAGAGGTTCATCCATGGCAGGCGAGACCGTCATCACGGTCGTCGGCAATCTCGTCGACGACCCCGAGCTGCGCTTCACCCCGTCCGGTGCGGCGGTCGCGAAGTTCCGTGTCGCGTCCACACCCCGCATCTTCGACCGTCAGACCAATGAGTGGAAGGACGGCGAAGGCCTGTTCCTCACCTGCTCGGTCTGGCGTCAGGCGGCGGAGAACGTCGCGGAGTCGCTTCAGCGAGGCATGCGCGTCATCGTGCAGGGCCGGCTGAAGCAGCGGTCGTACGAAGACCGTGACGGCGTCAAGCGCACGGTCTACGAGCTGGATGTCGACGAAGTCGGCCCCAGCTTGAAGAGCGCCACGGCCAAGGTCACCAAGACCTCCGGTCGCGGTGGCCAGAGCGGTGGCCAGCAGGGTGGATACGGCGGCGGCCAGCAGGGTGGCGGCAACTGGGGCGGCGGTCCCGGTGGCGGTGGCCAGCAGGGCGGCGGCGGTGCTCCCGACGCCGACCCCTGGGCATCCGGCGCACCCTCCGGCGGCCAGCAGGGCGGGGGCCAGGGCAGCTGGGGCGGAAGCTCCGGCGGCTCCGGCGGCTCCAGCGGCGGCGGCTACTCGGACGAGCCTCCTTTCTAGGTCCGGCTCGTACCCCCACTTCTTGATCACACAGGAGAAACACCATGGCGAAGCCGCCTGTGCGCAAGCCTAAGAAGAAGGTCTGCGCGTTCTGCAAGGACAAGACCCAGTACGTGGACTACAAGGACACGAACATGCTGCGGAAGTTCATTTCCGACCGTGGCAAGATCCGTGCCCGCCGCGTCACCGGCAACTGCACGCAGCACCAGCGTGACGTCGCCACGGCAGTCAAGAACAGCCGTGAGATGGCGCTGCTGCCCTACACGTCCACCGCGCGATAAAGGGAAGGGTGACGCACACATGAAGATCATCCTCACCCACGAGGTCACTGGCCTCGGTGCCGCAGGCGACGTCGTCGACGTCAAGGACGGTTACGCTCGCAACTACCTGGTCCCGCGTGGCTTTGCCATCCGCTGGACCAAGGGTGGCGAGAAGGACGTGGCGCAGATCCGCCGCGCCCGCAAGATCCACGAGATCGCGACGATCGAGCAGGCCAACGAGATCAAGGCCAAGCTCGAGTCCGTGAAGGTCCGTCTGGCTGTTCGCTCCGGCGACGCCGGCCGCCTCTTCGGCTCCGTCACCCCGGCCGACGTCGCTTCGGCGATCAAGGCCGCCGGTGGCCCGGAGGTCGACAAGCGTCGCGTCGAGTTCGGTTCGCCGATCAAGACGCTCGGCGGCCACCAGGTGTCCGTGCGCCTGCACCCTGAGGTCGCAGCGCAGCTCGGCGTCGAGGTCGTCGCTGCCTGAGGCAGCGCTCGTACGCGTGAAGTGAAGGGCCGCACCCTCGGGTGCGGCCCTTCGTCGTTCCACGTGAAACATGAGCTGTGGAGAGAGCAGCGGCCGGGCTGAGGAAGACCGCGGCTGTTTCACGTGAAACGGGGAGCTGCGCTGGGGCTCCGACGGGGTGGGGTGACGAACTCCGATGCGCCCCTGATCCGTTCCGGTGTGCCGCTCAACGGCTGGCGCCGGTGACGATCCACCGCCCTGAGCGGGCGCGGACCCACAGCGTGATCAACCGGACGGCCATCATCAGGTCCATTGCCCACCAGAGCGCGGTGAGCCCGCCGCCGAGGGTGGGGATCAGCAGGGCCACCGGGGCGAAGACGCCCAGCGTGATGAGCATGGCCCAGGCCAAGTAGCGTCCGTCCCCGGCTCCCATGAGTACGCCGTCCAGGATGAAGACCACGCCGGCAATGGGTTGGGAGACCGCTACCACCAGCAGTGCGGGCAGCAGGGTGTCCCGGACCGACGAGTCGCTGGTGAACAGGGGGATGAAGAGCGGCCGGGTGAGCACGATGAGCAACCCGAGCGCGACTCCCGCCGCGACGCCCCACTCCACCATCCGACGGCACGCCTCGCGGGCGCCGTCCGCATCATCGGCGCCGAGGTAGCGGCCGATGATCGCCTGGCCCGCGATGGCGATGGCGTCCAGGGCGAAGGCGGTCAGGGTCCAGAGCGAGAGGACGATCTGGTGTGCCGCGATGTCCACGTCCCCGAGACGGGCGGCGACCGCGGTGGCGATGACCAGGACCGCGCGGAGGGAGAGTGTACGGATCAGCAGCGGAACCCCGGCCCGGGCGCTCGCACGGATACCCGCCGTGTCGGGACGCAGCGATGCTCCGTGGCGGTGGGCGCCCCGGACCACCACGACCAGATAGGCCAGGGCCATGCCCCATTGCGCGATCACGGTGCCCCAGGCGGATCCGGCGATGCCGAGGCCGGCGCCGTAGACCAGAGCGGCGTTGAGGATCGCGTTGGCGGAGAAGCCGCCGATGGCGACGTACAGCGGAGTGCGGGTGTCCTGGAGTCCGCGCAGTACTCCGGTGGCCGCCAGTACCACGAGCATGGCGGGTATCCCCAGCGTCGAGATACGGAGGTACGTGGTCGCGTACGGCGCCGCCGTTCCGGAGGCGCCGAAGATGTCGACGATCCCGGGTGCGGTGGGGAGGACGGCGGCGACCACCAGGGCACCGAGAAGCAGGGCGAGCCAGATACCGTCCATGCCCTGCCGGATCGCGGAGGCGAGATCGCCCGCGCCGAGGCGCCGGGCTACTGCTGCCGTGGTGGCGTAGGCGAGGAAGACGAAGATGCTGACGGCGGTGGAGAGAAGGGCGGCGGACACGCCGAGACCCGCCAGTTGCGGAGTGCCGAGATGGCCCACGATGGCGCTGTCCACCATGAGGAAGAGGGGCTCGGCGACGAGGGCGCCGAAAGCGGGCACGGCGAGGGCGATGATCTCTCGATCGTGCCGTCGTCGACCGGTTGCCGGTGTCACGGGAGCCTTGGTCACGAGACCCCATCCAATCTTCCACAGGTAATACATGCAAGCCATCTGAGGCTATTACTTTCACCGGTCCCGCACGCAGGGCCGCGCGCGGTGCAGGGCGATCTTGCGAGAAGCGGAAAAGTTTTTCTCCCCCACAGTCAGTGGACAGAAGAACACCAGGTCAGAGCGGTGAGTATGCAGATCCTATGAGTTTGTCCACAGTACTGTCCCCCGGTCCGTGCACAGGATCGGCGGACTTCTCCACAGCATCTGGTCGGTCGTCCACATGGCCTGTGGATAACTGGATTGGCTGACGGTGCGGGGCGGCCTACCGTGGACCGTCGCCCCGCCTCCGACCGTGCCGGCGAACGCGCTCACATCGAAGCGCCGGAAGCGGAGTCGGGTGTCCTGTTTGTCGGTGCCGTGCCGTAAGAAAGAGTGGCATGGCTAGGTCCGCGAAGCGGACGGGAGGAGGTGGCCCGGTGAGCATTCCCGAGCCTTTGGACGAGCCCTGGGCCGACGTCGGTCCCAGCGACCGTCTGCCTGTTTCCCGACAGCGCCGCGGTGACCGCGGTGACCGCGGTGGACGGGACGACCAGCACGACCGGGGCCGGGACAACGGCTGGGACGGCGGTGCTCCGAGCTTCGAACGGGTACCCCCGCAGGACTTGGACGCCGAGCAGTCGGTGCTGGGCGGCATGCTGCTCTCCAAGGACGCCATCGCCGAGGTCGTGGAGGTCATCAAGGGTCATGACTTCTACCGTCCCGCCCACGAGACCGTCTTCACGGCGATCCTCGATCTCTACGCCAAGGGCGAGCCGGCCGACCCGATCACGGTCGCCGCTGAGCTGGTCCGGCGCGGCGAGATCACCAAGGTCGGTGGCGCTCCGTATCTCCACACCCTCGTCCAGTCGGTGCCGACGGCGGCGAACGCCTCGTACTACGCCGAGATCGTCCATGAGCGAGCCGTGCTGCGTCGCCTGGTCGAGGCGGGTACGAAGATCACACAGATGGGATACGCGGCCGACGGGGACGTCGACGAGATCGTCAACTCCGCCCAGGCCGAGATCTACGCCGTCACCGAGCAGCGCACCAGCGAGGACTACCTGCCGCTCGGCGACATCATGGAGGGGGCCCTCGACGAGATCGAGGCGATCGGCTCCCGCAGCGGGGAGATGACGGGTGTACCCACGGGCTTCACCGACCTCGACGCGCTGACGAACGGTCTCCACCCGGGCCAGATGATCGTCATCGCGGCCCGCCCCGCCATGGGCAAGTCCACCCTGGCCCTGGACTTCGCGCGTGCCTGCTCGATCAAGGGCAATCTGCCGAGCGTGATCTTCTCGCTGGAAATGGGGCGGAACGAGATTGCGATGCGTCTCCTGTCCGCCGAGGCGCGGGTGGCGCTCCACCACATGCGCTCGGGCACGATGACGGACGAGGACTGGACGCGGCTGGCCCGGCGGATGCCGGACGTGTCGGCGGCTCCGCTGTACATCGACGACTCCCCGAACCTCTCCATGATGGAGATCCGGGCGAAGTGCCGTCGGCTGAAGCAGCGCAACGACCTCAAACTGGTGGTCATCGACTACCTCCAGCTGATGCAGTCCGGCGGGGCGAAGCGCGCGGAGAGCCGCCAGCAAGAGGTGTCGGACATGTCGCGAAACCTCAAGCTTCTCGCCAAGGAGCTGGAGCTCCCGGTCATCGCGCTCTCCCAGCTGAACCGCGGGCCCGAGCAGCGTACGGACAAGAAGCCGATGGTCTCCGACCTCCGTGAGTCCGGCTCCATCGAGCAGGACGCCGACATGGTCATCCTGCTGCACCGCGAGGACGCGTACGAGAAGGAGTCGCCCCGCGCCGGTGAGGCGGACCTGATCGTCGCCAAGCACCGCAACGGTCCCACCGCCACGATCACGGTGGCGTTCCAGGGCCACTACTCCCGCTTCGTGGACATGGCGCAGACCTGAGCCGACTCGTGCGGGGCCTCACCTCTCGCACCCTTGTCCCGGATCAACCGGATCAACCGGATCAACCGGATCAACCGGGTCGACCGAGAGCTCGGCGGGCCGCTGTCGGCCAGAGCCGAACGCGGCTGGCCCATGACGCTGCTCCCCACCGTGCCCCGGCCAGGGTCTCAAGGGATCAGCCCGTCCCGAGCACCGGATGCACGATCCCCCTGCCGCTTCCCGGTTCGCTCCCACCTCCCCGTCGGACGGTCAGCCTCGGCGAGGATGAAGGGTGTCGCACTCCAGCGAAGACCATCCGTACACCCCCGCCATCATGGGCTCATGAAGACATGGATGCGCTGCTACTGGGACGAGGAAGACACCTGGTTCTACTTCGAAGTCGACGCCGACGGCTGGGTGATCCGGCAAGTCGAACTCGAAGGGCCTGAGCTGACGCCGATCGCGGCTGCCTCCCTCACCGAGTGGCAGCGGGCCTACGACGCAGGCCGCCTCGACGACTACGGCAGCGAGTTCGGGATCACAGCCGAGAGCCCCGTCTCAGCATGGGAAGGCCACGACCCCGAACAACTCACCTCCCAGGAGTTCGAGGAGGTCTGGGGGTCTGCGCGTCGCCGGATCGCCTCCCGGTCCGCCTGACCTCTCGGCTCCGCGGTATCCCCTTGGCCTCATCGCGACACTTTCCAAGCCGTCCGCACCGTTCAGCTCCTGGACCTGGGCCTGACTTGGGCCAGGAGGCCGCACCGCACGCTCTCAGCCGGCGCCTGGTCGCCCGACTCCGGACGGGGGCGGCTGGACGTCGGTCTCTCCGGTGCAGGTCCACGAGACGATCGCGTCATGGCGGAGAACGGGCTGATGTCCGGCCCCGGAGTCATGGCCCCTCCGTCCAGGAGGAGAGCGCGGATCCTGCTCCGCACAGGCCGACAACACCCGCGCCGAGGCTCGCCTCCCTCATGAGGTTCTGAGCGCCGCTCTCACCGCTGTCGCCCGGGGCGACCACGCCTCCGCGTGGTGGCAGAGGGCGGGCAGGGGAGCGGGGCACACTTATGGACTCGCCATACGGTCGGTGTTTCGGTATTCCTACACCTCATGACCTCATGGAGTGAAGAACTGTTGCCGGCCACGTGCCGGGCCCTGCTGCACCGCACGGCCACCGCACAGGTGGAGGGAAGGACCCCCTCGCTGGTGGCCGGGGTGCTCCGACAGGGGCGGATCGGCTGGAGCGGGGGCCGGAGCTGCGTCGACGGGCATGAGCCGGACAGCGACACCCAGTACAGGATCGGCTCGATCACCAAGACCTTCACCGCCGTGCTGGTACTCCGGCTGAGGGAAGAAGGGCTAATTGATCTCGACGACCAGGTCGAAAAGCACCTGCCGGACTCCGGAGTCGGAGGGGTGAGCATTCGTCAGCTCCTCGGCCACGGTGCCGGGATCACCGCTGAGACGCCTTCCCCGTGGTGGGAGCGGACTCCCGGCGACTCACGGCCGGATCTGGCCGCCGTCCTCGGTGAACGGCCCTTCCGGCATCCTGCCGGAGTACGCCACCACTACTCGAACCCCGGCTACACCGTGCTCGGTTCCCTCGTCGAGGCCGTGCGCGGGGTCTCCTGGGAGGAGGCGCTCCGGAAGGAGATCCTGGAGCCCTTGGGGATGGGGCGGACGAGTGTGCGGCCCGAGGCGCCGCATGCGGGAGGGTGGGCCGTACACCCCTGGGCGGACGTGATGCTGCCGGAGCCCAGCCATGATCTGGGGCTGATGGCGCCTGCCGGACAGCTCTGGTCGACCGTGGGGGACCTGCTCGTTTTCGCCGGTTTCCTGGCGCGGGGGGACGAGCGGGTCCTGAGCGCCGCCGTGGTACGCGAGATGCGTGTCCCCTCGGTGCCGGTCGAGAGCGGTGACTGGGCGAACACCTACGGAACAGGGCTTCAGATCGTCCACAGGGACGGGCGCACGCTCTTCGGGCACGCCGGCTCGCTGCCCGGCTTCCTGGCCTGTCTCTGGGTGTGCGCGGAGGACGACGTGGCCGCAGTGGTTCTGGCCAACGCGACGTCCGGTCCGCCCATCACCGAGGTGGCCCAGGACCTCGTACGGATCGTCGCCGAGGCCGAGCCTCGCATCCCGGAGCCCTGGCGCCCCCTCACCGAGGTCGATCAGGAGCTGCTGGCTCTGACCGGCCTCTGGTACTGGGGAACCCAGCGATACGGTGTGAGGCTGCTCGCGGACCGCGATCTCGAGCTGGCACCGCTGCTGGGAACGGGCCGGGGTGCCACCTTCCGGGCGGAGCGGGACGGCAGTTGGACCGGGTTGAGCGGTTACCACGCGGGGGAGTCGTTGCGGATCGTGCGGAACCCCGACGGATCGGTGGCCCATCTCGACCTCGGCTCCTTCGTCTTCACCCGTGAACCCTATGACCCCGCGGCGGACATCCCCGGAGGCGTAGACGCCGACGGCTGGCGCGGGCTCTCCCTCTGACCAAGGCGGCCAAGGCGGCCAAGGCGGCCAAGGCGGCCAAGGCGGCCAAGGCGGCCAAGGCGGCCAGGGCGGCCAGGGCGGCCAATGCGAGCGGGGCGAACCCGATGGCCGACCCGGCTACGGCTCGAACGTGTTTCACGTGGAACGGGGAGGCGCGGTCCGATGAGACGCCCTGCTGGGTGTGCGGCGAGCGGTCGCACCGTAGGGGGTGAACCCTCGGCCGCGGGCGGCTCTCCGCAGTGTTCGTGGCGGACCTGCGCGTCAGAGCATGAGCTTGAAGCCCACATGACTGGGGGTGAAGCCGAGGCGCTCGTAGAAGCGGTGGGCGTCGGTGCGGGTGGCGTCAGAGGTCAGCTGGACCAACTGGCACTCCTGGCGGCGGGATTCGTCCACGGCCCACTGGATCAACCGCGTCCCCAGGCCGCTGCCGCGCTCCTCCCCGTGCACGCGGACCCCTTCGATGACGGAACGGGTGGCGCCGCGCCGCGACAGTCCGGGGACGATGGTGAGCTGGGCCGTACCCACGATCCGGTCTCCGCGGACGGCGACCATCAGATACTGGTTCGGATCGTCCGAGAGGCGCTGGTAGGCCTTCTCGTACGGGGAGAGGTCGTCGGGCGACTCGCGTCCCGCGCCCAGGGGGTCGTCGGCGAGCATCGCGACGATGGCCGGGAGGTCGGCCGGCGAAGCGGGCCGTATCAGCAGTTCTCTCATGATCGGCACCCTACGCAGCGGGCACTGCGAAGGGCGCCGCACCCTCTGCGGGGGGCACTGCGTGGGGCGTCGCCCCCTCGGCGGGGGGCGCGGTGAGGGGCGCCGTTTCCCGTCCACGCGAGCTTCGGCGCAGTCGGCCCGGCCTCGCTCACACCGTGGCCTTGAGCCCTTCGACCGTCCTGACGAGCGGCTCCAGCTCGGGATGGTCGGCCGCCGCTTCGTCGAGGGCGGCGCGGAGGGCGGCGTCGTTGGTGGGGCGGGCCTCGGCGAGCAGAGCGAGGCCCGCTTCGGTCACGTCGGTGTAGATGCCCCGTCGGTCCGTGTCGCAGAGGTACCGGGTGAGCAACCCACGGTCCTCCAGGCGGGTCACCAGGCGCGTGGTGGCGCTCTGACTCAGCACGACCGCATCCGCCACCTGCTTCATCTGGAGGTGGCCACCGGTGCCGTGGTGCTGCCGGCTCAACACGTCCAGCAGGGAGTACTCCCTGACGCTCAGGTCGTGACCGGTCTGCAGGGCCCGCTCGATATGCGCCTCGATCTTCCCGTGCAGCAGGGAAAGAGCACACCAGCCCTGTGACAGGGCGGTCAGGGCGGGGTCCGTGGCGGTCATCGTCTCTCCTCCGTGCTGGAGCTGCTTGGTTCCAGGATAGGCGACTCCTGCAATAGCCCGCGTTTGCAATTAGTCAGCGTCTGCAATTATTGTCAACGCTTGTAAAACGCAGACGCAACTTTCAGGAGAGGTCTACTCATGCCGCTGGCGCTTCTCGCCCTCGCCATCGGGGCTTTCGGGATCGGGACCACCGAGTTCGTGATCATGGGGTTGCTCCCCGAGGTGGCCGCGGACTTCCAGGTGTCCATCCCGGCCGCGGGCTTCCTGGTCACGGGATACGCGCTCGGCGTGGTCGTCGGCGCTCCGCTCATGTCACTGCTGGGCACACGGATCAGCCGCAAACGGATGTTGATGCTGCTGATGGGCCTCTTCATCATGGGCAACGTGGTCTCGGCCCTGGCTCCCGTCTTCGGCGTCATGATCGTCGGAAGGGTGATCGCCTCGCTCGCCCACGGCGCCTTCTTCGGCATCGGATCGGTCGTCGCGGCCGACCTGGTGGCGCCCGAGAAGAAGGCCGGAGCCATCGCCCTCATGTTCACCGGGCTGACGGTCGCCAACGTCGTGGGCGTTCCGCTGGGTACCTACATCGGTCAGACCGCGGGATGGCGGGTGACCTTCTTCGTCGTCGCCGCCCTCGGAGTGCTCGGCCTGCTCGGCGTGGCGAAGCTCGTACCGGAGCAGTCCCGCCCCGACGGCGTGCGACTCCGCCACGAACTCGCGGCCTTCCGGAACGTGCAGGTGCTGCTCGCCATGGCGATGACGGTGCTGGGCTTCGGCGGGGTCTTCGCCGCGATCACCTACATCACTCCGATGATGACCGGGGTCGCCGGATTCGCGCCGTCCTCGGTCACCTGGCTGCTGGTCCTCTTCGGGGCCGGCATGGTGGTCGGCAATCTGCTGGGCGGGAAGTTCGCCGACCGGCACCTCATGCCCATGCTCTTCGTCACGCTCGGGGCGCTCGCGGTCGTGCTGGCCCTGTTCACGGTGACCGCGCACAACAAAGTCGCCGCCGCCGTCACCATCGTCCTCATCGGAGCTCTGGGGTTCGCCACGGTGCCGCCGCTGCAGAAACGCGTACTGGACCAGGCATCAGGTGCTCCGACGCTCGCCTCCGCCGTCAACATCGGCGCCTTCAACCTGGGCAACGCACTCTCCGCCTGGCTCGGCGGCATGGTGATCGCGGCCGGCTTCAGCTACACCGCGCCCAACTGGGTCGGCGCGGCCCTCGCGGGAGCCGCCCTGATTCTCGCCCTCGTCTCCAGCCTGCTGGAGCGCCGGCAGGCGGAGGAGAACCGGACCGCCCCCGCCCCCGCCCGCGTCCCCGAGCCGGCCGGCGCATCCGCCGCGGCCGGTTCCTGAACTTTCCTTCACCCCCACGGGCGGTTCCGCGACCGCCCGCCCCCACCGCATCAACGATCACGTTGGAGAACACCATGAGCACGCCCACCCGCACCGCGGTCGCCCCGCTCACCGTCGACGACGCCGAGTCCCTGATCGAGGCGGCCCGCACCGCCGCCGAGGCAGCGGGTGTCGCCGCCGCCGTCACCGTGCTGGACGCGGGCGGCCACCTGCTCGCCTTCCGCCGGGACGACCGCGCCGTTCTCATCGCGGGGGAGACCAGTACCCGCAAGGCCTACACCGCCCTGCAGCTGAACTCCCCCACGGCCGACCTCGTGGACGCCGTCCAGCCCGGCGGACTCTTCCACTCGCTGCCGACCGCGCTCGATCGCCCGTTGCTCTTCATCGCGGGTGGCGTGCCGGTGCACCGCGACGGTCGGCTGATCGGCGCTGTCGGCGTCGGCGGCGGTGCCCCCGCTCAGGACCACCGGTTCGCCACGGGCGCCGTGGCCTCGCTGGTCTGACGGTTTCGACCCATGTGCGGAGGCCGACGAGTCCGCAGTGCATCCGTCGACCCGGCAGCCTCGGGGAGCGGCTGCCGGGTCAGCCCGTCGCCACCGTCAGCGGTGCGAACCTGCGGCTCCAGTCGCCGGGCAGGTCGGTACGGCCCCGGACCATCACGGCCGTACGGGATACGGCCGTGAGCCCGTGCTCGGCGAGCCAGCCGCGCAACTCGGTGTGGCGGGTGTCGATCTCCGTCCGCAGCGGGAGGCTCGTCTCCGAGGCGAGCGAAGCCACCAGTGCCTTCGCGGTGGCCGTGTCCGAGGCCACGAGCGGACCGATCACATGGCTCCCGTCGCTGGGCCAGAGCGCCGCGAACCCCATCAGTTCACCGGCCCGTTCGGCGATGCGGAAGTGGTCCGAGAAAGCGGGCAGGCGGGCGAGCATCCGGGTCCGCTCGACACCGAAGACGGCCGTGTCGAGCGTCAGGAGCGCCGGCAGGTCCCGGGCCGTCGCCGCACGCGTCGTGGTCGCGGACGAGCCGCGCGTCCCTCCGTCGGCCTCCCCCTGGACGTGGCCCGGCAGAAACCGCCCGACCGACCTCTCCACGCTCCCCACGACGGTGAAACCGAGCCCTTCGTAGAGCGGTCGGCCCTGGTCCGTCGCGAAGAGGGTCAGCGGGACGTGGCCGTGCTCATCCAGGGCATGGAGCAGCAGACGGCGGCCCATGCCCTGGCGTGCGAACCGTTGCGCGACCAGCATCATGCCGAGCGCCGCGTGCACGGGCTCGTACGACGTCACCACACAGGCGGCGGCCAAGCCCTTGCCGCTGGGATCGTCGATGCCGTACGTCGTACCCGCCCCGAGGAGGAGACCCCACCGGTGCTCGTCCCGGGGCCAGCCCCGGTCCTCGCTGAGGTCCGAACAGGCGACAAGGTCGCCCCGGCCGAGGCGCCGGATGGGCAGGTCATCGGCGAGGCCGTGTCGCGTGGGGGGCATGGCAGTCAGGCTGGCGGACGCCGGGGCGGCCCGTCCACCTCCTTCTCCCTTCCTTCGCCAAGGTTTTCCACGAAGGATTCCCTCACGTGTCCCCCCAGATGGCCTTTCCGGCCCGTCCGGGGGCGGAAGATCCTGATGCCGGGGCGCCCAACCGTCCGTGGCATCGCGGTCGGGGCCGCGTGTTTCACGTGAAACGGCCGCGCGTATCCGACATCAGCTCAGGTCAAGCGCGAGCATCGCCCGTACGCCTTCGATGTTGCCGTCCAGGTAGTGGCGGAGGGAGAGCGGCACCAGGTGGACGGCGGCGATGCCGACCCGGCTGAAGGGGACCCGGACGATCTCGTACTCCCCGCAGGGGTTTTCGATCTCGGGGCCGTGGCGCTTCGACGGGTCCATCGACTCCAGTCGGCAGACGAAGAAGTGCTGGACCTTCACTCCCGCCGCCCCGCCGTCCGCGATGTGTTCGACGGTGTCGACGAAGCAGGGCACCACGTCGAAGATCTTGGCACCCAGCTCCTCGTCGATCTCACGGTGCAGGGCGTCGACGACGGTGGCGTCCTCGGGCTCGACCCCGCCGCCGGGTGTCACCCAGTAGGGGTCGACACCCGGCTTCGTCCGCTTGATCAGGATGAGGTGGTCGCCGTCGAGCAGGAGGGCGCGTGCGGTGCGCTTGACCACAGGGCGTTCGGTCATGGCAAGAGCGTGGCCCGCGGGCTCTCTTCTGAAACTCCCGGCGGGCCGATACCCGGATGACGGACATCGGTACCGACCGCGTGATGGCTTCCCGTTCGCCCCCGTCCGTGCGATCCGGGAAGACGGCGCACAGGTCGGCGCCCCGCAACCGCCCACCCGCTCACGTGGCTCCCCGCGGTGGAGGGGCTCCGGCGGCACGGGGCACCCCCGTGCGACCGGAGCGCGGCCGGCCTCGGGCACCCCCCGTGCGACCGGAGCACGGCCGGCCTCGGGCGGCCCGGCTTCAGCGGGTGGCGGCGTCCAGCGCCTGTGCCACGTCGGCGAGCAGGTCCTCCGGGTCCTCGGCCCCGACCGAGAAGCGGACGAAGCCCTCGGACACCGCGTCGCCGCCCCAGCGGCCGCGCCGTTCGGCGGTGGACCGCAGGCCTCCGAAGCTCGTGGCGTCGTCGACCAGGCGCAGGGCCTCCAGGAAGCGCTCCGCGGTCTGCCGGTCCGCCAGCTCGAACGACACCACCGAGCCGAAGCGCCGCATCTGCCGTACGGCGACGGGGTACGACGGGTCGGACGGGAGCCCCGGGTAGCGCAGCCCGGTGACCTCGGACCGCTCGACGAGCGCCTCCGCGAGCGTGAGCGCGGTGGAGCACTGCCGCTCGATGCGCAACTGGAGCGTGGCGAGCGACCGGTGGGCGAGCCAGGCTTCCATCGGGCCGGGGATGGCGCCGACCACCTTGCGCCAGCGGCGCACCCCGGCGGCCAGGTCGGTGTCGCGGCAGGTCACGTGACCGAGCAGGATGTCGCCGTGTCCGGTCATGCCCTTGGTGTCGCTGGCCACCGAGAAGTCGGCGCCCAGGTCCAGCGGCCGCTGGCCGATCGGTGTGGCGAGGGTGTTGTCGACGGCCACCAGGGTGCCGCCGGCGTGCGCCGCCTCGACCAGTCGCCGGATGTCGCAGACGTCCAGGCCCGGGTTGGAGGGCGTCTCGATCCAGAGCAGCTTGGCACCTTCGAGGGCGGTCAGCTGGCCGTCGCCGCCGGTGGGGGCGGTGCGGACCTCCACGCCGTACGCCTCCAGCTGCTCCCGTACCAGCGGCAGCGCCTGGTATCCGTCGGTCGGCAGGACGACGATGTCGCCCGCGCGCGCCTGGGAGAAGAGGACCGCCGAGATCGCGGCCATGCCGGAAGCGAAGACGGTCGTCACGACCTCCTCCCCCGGCGCTTCCAGCTCGCCGATGGCCTTCTCCAGGTGGGTCCACGTCGGGTTGGTCTCCCGGCCGTAGGTGTACGGACCGACCGGTTCTCCCGAGAGGTGGAAGTGGGCGGCGAAGACGGGTCCCGGGAGGGTGGGTTCGTACTGCTGCGGCTCGGGGAGACCCGCCCGTACCGCTCTCGTTCCGTCGCCGATGCTGCTCATGCTGCGCTCCTCGCTTCCTTCCCGGGCTGTCGCCGGTGCTGCCTGCACCTTCTCAGCACGTGCGCGGTGGCCGTCGGGGTGTCTCAGTCCTCGTCCGGGAGGACGACGTGCAGGGCCCAGGAGACGACCGAGATGATCAGACCACCCAGCACGGCGGTCCAGAAGCCCTCGACATGGAAGCTGAGGTCGGCCGCACCCGCCAGCCACGACGTCAGTTTCAGCATGAGGGCGTTGACGACCAGGGTGATCAGACCCAGGGTGAGGACGAAGAGCGGCAGCGTGAGGAGCTGGACGACCGGCTTGACGAGGAAGTTGACCAGTCCGAAGAGCAGAGCGACCAGCAGGAGGGTGAGTATCTCGCGGCCGGTGGTGCCACCGGTCAGCGTGATGTCCCCCAGCAGCCAGATGGCCACCGCCAGAGCGCCTGCGTTGGCGGTCGTCTTGACGACGAAGTTCTTCATGTGTCTGATCGTGGCAGACACGGATGACGGGGTACACCGACCGTACGGAACCCAGGACGAGCACGAGGGGCGCACCGCACATGAAGGCATTCAGGCTCGACGAACTGGAAGCGGAACGGGCCGCCAACGACGGGGCCTATCTGCAGTTCCTGCGCGAGCGGAACATGTCCGTGGGTCTGTACGCGCTCGACGCCGGCGCGCTCGATCCGCAGCGTCCGCACGGTCAGGACGAGGTCTACCTCGTCGTCAGCGGACGTGCGTCGATCACCGTCGGGATGGAGACGACCCAGGTGGCCCGGGGGAGCGTCGTGTACGTACCGGCCGGGGTGGCCCACAAGTTCCACCACATCACCGAGGACCTGCGGGTCATGGTGGTCTTCTCCCCGCCGGAGGCCTGACCGGGCGGGGCCGGACCCGCCGACCCCCGCGACCCGCTGCGCCGTCGCCCGGCCGCCGGCCTGATCCGCGGGGTCGCCGTGTCACCGGCGGCCCGCCGTGCCTCGACTGAGCCGTGAGCCGTGAGCCGTGAGCCCTGTGCCCTGTGCCCTGTGCCCGGGTTCTGCCCCGAGGGCGGGCCCCGTTCCGAAGGGGAGACCCTAGGGGATCGATCAGGGGAGTACGGGGGATGCGGACCGTCTCCAGAGCCCGGGGCCGCTCTAGCATCGGTGTCGGGAACCGGGAAGCCGGGGACCGGGAACCGGGAATCCCCCGGCTCGGCGGGACTGGGTCACGAGAGACGAGGTAAGGACGATGGCGGTCCGGGAGATGTTCGCGGGTATGCCCTGGTGGGTGAAGTGGATCGCGGTGCCGGTGATCGCGATCGCGGTGTTCGGCGGACTGATCGCCAGCGTGGTCACCTTCGTGGTGACCCTGCTCTTCAAGGTGCTGCTCTTCGTCGTCCTCGTCGGCGGACTGATCTTCGTCGTACGCAGGTTCCTCTCGTCGTCCTCGGACTCCCGGCGCGACTGGTAAGAAGCGGCGTCCGGCCCGGGTCCGGGCACTCCTGTACACGAACGTGCGGCGCACGCACCCACCGTGGTCACGGAGTGTCGCGCGGATTAGCCCGGCAGAGGTAAGCGCGCCCCGAATCCGCCCCGCGCACGGCCCCTGCGGCTACAGTGACGCTTCGCTGCCGCCGCCTGGGAATCAACTGTCCGTCACCATCCTGACCAATGGTTCCGCGACAGCCGACTCCGCGCCCGGGCTCGCGGCACGCCCGTGGGGGCGGCCTCCACGGGAGGGCTGACCGCCCGTCACCATGCCTGGGGGTGACCGTGACCACGGCATCGACCACCGCTGTTCCGACGCTGATCGGTTCGGTCCAGCGGGCCCTGAGACTGCTGGAGGCGGTGGGCGCCCATCAGGACGGCGCTCCCGCCAAGCAGCTCGCGCGGGAGGCGGGGCTGCCCCTGCCGACCACGTACCACCTGCTGCGTACCCTGGCCCATGAGGGCTATCTCCGGCGGGAGAACGGGGTCTTCGTCCTCGGTGCCGCCGCCGAGCGGATGTCCGGCCGGGCGGCGGAGGAGAGCAGGCGCGGAAGACTCAACGACTCGCTCGCCCGGTGGTGCGACGAACTGGGTGCCCCGGTCTACTGCGCCGTGTACCGCGAGGGCGAGATCGAGCTGGTCGCCGTGGCGGACTCCGCCGAGACGCCGGCCGTCGACGAGTGGGCTCCCATCGCCGAGACGGGCCATGCCCATGCGCTGGGTCAGTGCCTGCTCGGACAGCTCGACGAGGACGCACGCGAGGACCATCTGCTCCGCCATCCGGTGCGTCCCCTGACCCGTTACTCAGTGCGAGATCGCCCGGTCTTTCTTGAGCGATTGCGTTCGATGGAACGTATGAAACCTGTCATTGAGCGACAGGAGTACGCACTGGGGACGGTCTGCGCCGCCATCCCCATCACCGCAGGTTCGGCCGTCGCCGCGATGGCCATTTCTCTACCCCTGGATCGGCAGGAGCAGTTGCTCCCCGCAGTCGAACAACTACGGAGTGAAGTGGCGCGGCTCTTGCGTTCGTTCGTGTTCTCTATCAGTATCTGAAAAATCACTCCTTGTGATCTGCTATCGCGTGCACCACGATGGCGTCAATAGGGCCAGGGGGGATCATTCCTGGCCAGATTCATCTACTGCGGGGTTGAACGATGCGCGAGTCGGTTCAAGCAGAGGTCATGATGAGCTTCCTCGTCTCCGAGGAGCTCTCGTTCCGTATTCCGGTGGAGCTCCGGTACGAGGTGGGTGATCCGTACGCGATCAGGATGACCTTCCATCTGCCGGGCGATGCCCCGGTCACCTGGGCTTTCGGCCGTGAGCTCCTGCTCGACGGCCTCAACAGCCCCAGCGGCGACGGTGATGTGCACATCGGGCCCACCGAGCCGGAAGGGCTCTGTGACGTGCACATCCGACTCCAGGTCGGAGCGGACCGGGCTCTGTTCCGGGCCGGCACGGCGCCGCTGGTGGCGTTTCTCGACCGGACGGACAAGTTGGTGCCGCTGGGACAGGAGCACACGCAGGGTGACTTCGACGGGAATCTCGAAGAGGCGCTCGGCAGGATCCTCGCCGAGGAACAGAACGCGGGCTGACACGGTGTCGGCCCGTTAGCTTTTCGGGCATCCGCGCTCACCTCTTGCGGCGGCGCCCCCTCCCGGTCCGTACGGGTGCAGGAGCCTTGGCTTCCGCGCCGAGCCCTGTGCGGTCCGCGGACACCACCAGAGCGGCGAGCACCGTCGTGACGGGCACCGACGCGACGAGTCCGATCGAGCCGACGAGGGTACGGACGATCTCCGCGGCCACCAGCTCGCTGTTGGCGACCGTGCCGACACTGCTCTGCGCGATCGAGAAGAGCAGCAGCAGCGGCAGTGCGGCGCCCGCGTACGCCAGCACCAGGGTGTTGACCACCGACGCGATGTGGTCACGCCCGATCCGGATGCCCGCGCGGTAGAGCCCGCGCGCCCCCATGCTCGGGTCCGCCTGGTGCAGTTCCCAGACCGCCGACGTCTGGGTGACCGTCACGTCGTCGAGGACGCCGAGCGAGCCGATGATCACACCGGCCAGCAGCAGACCACTCATGTCGATGTCGGGGTAGAGGCCGTGGATGAGCCCCGTGTTGTCGTCGGTGTTGCCGGTCAACCCCGCCCAGTCGATGAAGACGGAGCCCAACAGGCCGATCAACACCAGCGAGATCAGGGTGCCGATCACCGCCACCGAGGTGCGCGCGGTGATTCCGTGGCAGGTGTACAGCGCGATGAGCATGATCGCGCTCGCTCCCACCACCGCCACGAGCAGCGGGTTCGACCCCTGCAGGATCGCCGGGAGGATGAAGAGCGTCAGCACGGCGAAGGAGACCGCGAGCGCCACCAGCGCCATCAACCCGCGCAGGCGGCCCACGACGATGACGGCCACGGCGAAGATTCCGGCCAGCAGCGCCATCGGAAGCTTCCGGTCCACGTCGGTGACCGAGTACTGCAGGTCGTGCGGCGCGTCCGGCGCGTATGCCAGGACCACCCCCTGACCCTCGCTCAACTGCCGTGACGCGTCGGGCTGGATGATCTCCGCGAAGGTGCGGCCCTTGTCGTCACCGCTGGTCACCTCGATGGTCGCCTTCTTGCAGTCGCCGGTGTCGCCGGCCGCCGCACCGGGCCCGGAGCCCGTGGAGGTACCCCCCGTGGCGGGTACCTGGGCGGCATTGACGTCCGCACAGTTCACCCGGTCGACCTTCACCACCTGCCCCTGCTCGGTCTGCCGGTCGAAGCCCACACCGGTGTGCTCGTGTGCGGGGGTGCCGCCGGGCCAGAGCACCGCGAGGCCGACGACCACCGCCGCGGCGAAGGGGATCAGCACGCACGCGATGACCTTGCGCAGGTGGGTCGAGACGGGCGCCGCGGGGCCATGACCGTGCGTGTGGGCGTGTGAGTGGTCCGGGGGCTCGGGACGGTCCTGGGAGGTAGTCACGGAGCGATCATCGCAACATCGGGGGAGGCCCCCTGGTCAGCACGGCCGGGCGGGCGCTAGCGTGGTGGCACCTTTGCACACGCGGGAGCTCGGAGCACCGGGCTGAGAGGGCGCTGACCTCGTGATTCCCACGGGACACGCTGCGCCGACCGCCGAACCTGTTACCGGGTAATGCCGGCGTAGGGAGTAGGTCTCATGACCACATCGGACACACGCACGCCTGCCTCCACGACGAACGAGAGCGTCGGGGCGGGTCGGTCCATCGGCTGGCACAAGGGGTACGTCGAGGGCACGCGCCCCGGCCTCCGGGTGCCGGTCCGTCAAGTGCACCTGACCAACGGCAAGGACGTGACGCTCTACGACACGTCCGGTCCGTACACCGATCCCACCGTCACGACCGACGTCCGCCGGGGCCTCGCCCCGGTGCGGGGCGGCTGGATCGAGGACCGGGGCGACACCGAGGAGTACGAGGGACGGCCGGTGCGGCCCGAGGACGACGGCCGCTCCGCCGCCTCGCGCGACGGACTGCGCAACCTCGACGCGGTCTTCCCCGGCGGCGCGCGCCGGCCCCGGCGCAGCCGCGACGGACGGCCCGTCACCCAACTCGCGTACGCCCGGCGGGGGGAGATCACCCCGGAGATGGAGTACGTCGCGATCCGGGAGAACGTCGGCCCCGAGGTCGTGCGGGAGGAGATCGCGGCCGGGCGGGCGGTGCTGCCGGCCAACGTGAACCACCCGGAGATCGAGCCGATGATCATCGGCAAGAGGTTCCTGGTGAAGGTGAACGCCAACATCGGCAACTCGGCCGTGACCTCCTCGATCGAGGAGGAGGTGGACAAGATGACCTGGGCGACGCGATGGGGCGCCGACACGGTCATGGACCTGTCCACCGGCCGCAACATCCACACCACCCGTGAGTGGGTCCTGCGGAACTCCCCCGTGCCCATCGGCACCGTCCCGCTCTACCAGGCCCTCGAGAAGGTCGACGGCCGGGCGGAGGAGCTGACCTGGGAGATCTACAAGGACACCGTGATCGAGCAGGCCGAGCAGGGCGTGGACTACATGACGGTGCACGCCGGCGTGCGCCTGCCGTACGTCCCGCTCACCGCGCGCCGCAAGACCGGCATCGTCTCGCGCGGCGGCTCGATCATGGCGGCCTGGTGCCTGGCGCACCACAAGGAGTCGTTCCTCTACGAGCACTTCGAGGAGCTCTGCGAACTCCTCGCGACGTACGACGTGACGTACTCGCTCGGCGACGGGCTGCGGCCCGGGTCCATCGCGGACGCCAATGACGAGGCCCAGTTCGCCGAACTGCGCACGCTCGGCGAGCTCAACACGATCGCCAAACGGTACGGCGTGCAGACGATGATCGAGGGCCCGGGGCACGTCCCGATGCACAAGATCAAGGAGAACATCGACCTTCAGCAGGAGATCTGCGAGGAGGCGCCGTTCTACACCCTCGGCCCGCTGACCACCGACGTCGCGCCCGCGTACGACCACATCACCTCCGGCATCGGGGCGGCGATGATCGCCTGGTGGGGCACGGCGATGCTCTGTTACGTGACGCCCAAGGAGCACCTGGGGCTGCCCGACCGGGACGACGTGAAGACCGGGGTCATCACCTACAAGATCGCGGCCCATGCGGCGGACCTGGCCAAGGGGCACCCGGGGGCGCAGGACTGGGACGACGCGCTGTCGGACGCCCGGTTCGAGTTCCGGTGGGAGGACCAGTTCAACCTGGCGCTCGACCCGGACACGGCCCGCGCCTTCCACGACGAGACGTTGCCGGCCGAACCGGCGAAGACGGCGCACTTCTGCTCGATGTGCGGACCGAAGTTCTGCTCGATGAAGATCAGCCGCTCCATCACCGAGCAGTTCGCACCGGACCTGGCGCCGTCCGCCTCGGAGGAGGAGATCGAGGCGGGGATGCTGGCGAAGTCGAAGGAGTTCGCCGCGTCCGGCGGCCGGGTCTATCTGCCTCTGGCCGACTGAGCGGCCCCGTGCCCGACCGGTCGGGCACGGGGCTCGGACGGGCGCCCGTACCCGGCCGGCCGGCCCTCGTCGGCCGGGTACGGGCAGCCGCCCCGGGACGGGCAGGGGATCGGCGGCGGTCCCGCGCCGGGGCAGCCGTCACCCCCCGGCGGGTGCGGGGTCGTCCGGGTGCGGGGTGCCGAAGCCCGGACCCTCGTATCCCGGACTGTCGAAGCCAGGACCGCCCTGGGCACCCGGGCTGGTGAAGTCCGGACTGCTGAAGTCGGGGCTGGTGAAGGAGGGGCGGGGGCTCGGGCGCGAGCCGCCCTGGGAGTTCGAGAAGTCCGGGCTGCTGTACCCGATCTTCGGGATGCGGTTCGGTGACTGCCGGGGGGTGCGTGCGGCCGGCGCGGCGGTGGGGTCGTCCAGCGCGTCGCGGAGGAACGGGAGTATGCCGCGTTCCAGCAGGGCGTGCCGCCAGGCTTCCCTGGCGCGGGCGACCTCCTCGGGCATGTCGTCCTCCTCCAGGGCGGAGGCGAGCTCGTCGGAGCTGTTGCGGAGCGCCGTGGTCAGCAGTCCGACGGCGGCCGCGAGGATCGCCACCGCGGTGAGCGCGACGAAGAGCCACCCCGCGGTGACCAGCGGCTTCGCGAGGGCCAGGGACGGGCTCACCGTCCGCAGGAGGTAACCGGTCAGCAGGAAGATCACGGCCGCGGAGCCCGCCAGCAGCGGGGCGAGCACGGTGACCACCGCGCCGACTCCCACCCCTTCACCGGAGCGCTCCGGCGCGGTCCCCGCCTCGTCCGGGTCCTGGTCGGCGTCGCCGGTGGGGACCCGGAGTTCTCCGCGTGCCTTCACGTAGTGCTCGTACTCGGTGGCGGCGGCCGCGGTGATCAGGGCGGTGGCGCTCAACGCCATGGTCCGCAGCTGCTCCCGGTTGAGCCGCTCGCCGACTCCGTCCAGATCCGGCCGCTCGTGCGCGTGGCGCAGTGCGTCGCCGAGGATCCGCTCGTACTCGGGCCTGTCCTCGGCCAGCAGGTGCGGAGCGCTTGTCATCTGCATCCCCCGATGCCCCGTGGCGCCCGACCGACCCGCGCACGGCGGGGCTGCCCCGGACGAAACGGAGGAGAGCCTGCTACTGATACGCCGATGGTAGAGCGCCCAGGGCGAGGGGTGACAGGGTGTTTCCGGAAATAGGCCCGCCGACCGCGAACGATCAGGTCGACGGAGCCCTACCCGGGGGAACCTCAGTCATGCAGGGGGAGTTGGGCGACCAGCAGCTTTCCGGCCATGGTCACACCGCCGTCCATGGCGATGGCGAGACCGTCCGCGTACAGGTGCGGTCCGTGCACCACCGGGCCCGCACCGTGCTCACCGTCCTCCGAACCGACCTCGCCCAGCAGGTACGGGATGGGGCTGTGGCCGTGGACGACCCGCCGGCCACCGTACGCGGCCATCAGCTCGCGCACCGCCTGCGCCCCGCCGTCGTCGCGGAACGCGAACCGCTTGGTGAGCTTGCGGAACAGGTCCCAGCACTCGTCGGCGTCGTTGCGGGTGAGGATGGCGTGGACCGTGTCGTTGACGTCCTCGATCGTCGCCCCGTAGTCGAGGTAGGCCGTCGTGTCGGAGTGCATCAGCAGATGCCCGTCCTCCTCCACGACCGCGTCCAGCCGGGACATCCACTGGAGGTGGACGTCGCGCAGCCGCTCCATGTCCTGCTTCTGGCCGCCGTTGAGCAGCCAGGCGGCCTGGAAGGTGGCGGTGCCCGCGCCGGAGTTCACCGGGGTGTCCGCGAACCGCTTCGCGCCGATGAGCAGCAGCTCGTGGTTGCCCATCAGGGCCTTGCAGTAGCCGCCCGCGGCGGCAGCCTCGGCCGAGAGCTGCATGACCAGGTCGATGACGCCGATGCCGTCCGGGCCCCGGTCGGTGAAGTCGCCGAGGAACCAGAGCCGGGCGTTGCCCGCCGACCAGTTGCCGTTGACGTCGATGAGGCCCTGGTCGGAGAGGGCGGCCTTCAGCTCGTCGAGGTAACCGTGGACGTCCCCCACGACGTAGAGCGGGCCGAGCCCGTCGGTCCCGCCGGGGTGGGCGTCCGGGGCCGGGGCGCCGACGGGGACTCCGGCGGGGGTGATCACGGGCAGGTCGCGCTCGGTCGGGGTGTAGCCCTCCGGCATCCCGTCGTCGGGGACGACGTTCCCAGGATGCGGAAGCGATCCGTCCGGATGTGTCCCCTCCGTGGGTACGGGCGTTCGCGCGTACGGCGGAACGCGGAAGTCGCGCAACGTCGCCGTACGCACCACGGGTTCCTGACCGGCCCCCTGAGTCATCGACCCCTCCACCACCGTCGCGCCGCCGTACACCTGACGGGCCCTGGCTGGCAGGGGTGGTCCGCGGTGTCGTGCGCCCATCATAGGAACGCGGATCGCCCCGTGTGACGCACCAGGGGCGGTGAATCCGGGCGGGTGCGCCGTTCACCTGTCCATTGGTCCGGATTAATCCTTTCAGTCCCTGGTCGGGGAGCGTGGCGCGCTCACCGTCGTGCGCGGCGGTCGGCGCTGCGAGGAGGTCCGGACGATCAGCTCGGTCGGTATCACCTGCTCGAGGGGACCGTCGTGCTCCACGCCCTCGATCGCGTCGATGAGGAGCTGCACCACGGCGGTGCCGATGCGGCGCGGCTTCAGCGAGAGCGTGGTGATGGGCGGCTCGGTGGAGGCGTAGACCGTGGACTCGCTGCAGCAGACCAGCAGGAGGTCCTCGGGGACGCGCAGGCCGTACCGGCGGGCCGCGGCCAGCAGATCGGTGCCGTTGGGGTCGAAGAGCCCGTAGACGGCGTCCGGCCGGTCCGGGCGGGCGAGCAGCCGGTCGGCGGCGACCGCCCCCGCGCACGGGTCGTGGGCCGGGTAGGACTCGTACACCGGGTCCTGGCCCACGCGCTCGCACCAGTGCAGGTACGCGGTGGTGGAGAGCCGGGTGTAGGTGTCGGTGGTGGTGCCGGTGAGGAGCCCGATCCGGCGGGCGCCCGCCGCCGCGAGGTGGTCGAGGAGGTCCAGCACGGCCGCGCGGTGGTCGTTGTCGACCCAGGCGGTGACCGGGAGTGATCCGGCGGGCCGCCCGTCGGAGACCACGGGCAGCCCCTGGCGGACGAGTTCGGTGACCACCGGGTCCTGGTCCGAGGGGTCGATGACGACCGTCCCGTCCAGCGCCACGTTCGACCAGACGTCGTGCCGCGAGGTGGCGGGCAGGATCACCAGCGCGTACCCGCGGGCGAGCGCGGCCGAGGTGGCCGCCCTCGCCATCTCCGCGAAGTACGCGAACTCGGTGAAGGTGAAAGGTTCATCCCCGTACGTGGTCACGGTCAGACCGATCAGGCCCGACCTGCCCGTACGGAGGGTGCGGGCCGCGGCCGAGGGGCGGTAGCCCAGGCGCTCTGCGACCTCGCGGACATGGCGTCGGGTGGCCTCCGGGAGCCTGCCCTTGCCGTTGAGCGCGTCGGAGACGGTCGTGATCGAGACCCCGGCCGCGGCGGCGACGTCGCGGATCCCCGCGCGTCCTGGCCGGCCGCCGCGCCGGGGGGTCTCGGTCCGGCTCACCTGGTGCTTCCCTGCTGCTGTCATGGCGAGCCGATAGTAGGGGGCGGGAGGCCCTTCGTAAGGGACGCATATGCACCGGTTGACAGGCACGTTTCTGCAAGGTCATCGAGGATGGATCGCCTTGTAAAGCAAGGGGGTTGGCACCGGCTGAGCGGATGTGTCATGTATCCATCGGGGTGGGTCGACTCCGGTGTGGAGGGGCGGGGGAGGTCTCAACTCACCACTTCGGGGGACGCGCGCTACGGCGCGAGCCACCGGCGCGCGGTTCCATGAGCGCGCGCCCCCGTGGGCGCGTCCCCCGCGGCCGGGCACCTCTCCGCCGGGCCGGGGATCTCTCCCCGTGGGCCGGGGACCTCTCCCCGTTGGCCGGGCACCTCTCGCCACGGGCCGGGCCCCCTCTCATAAGGTGAGGGGCATCGATGAGCGTCGACGGTCGAGGAGGACCTGCGGTGAGCGAGACGAGCCCCAAGCTGCGCGCCGAGCTGGACGGTGTCCCCGCCTATGTGCCGGGCCGGCCGGCCTCCCAGGACGGGCCGGTCGCGTTCAAGCTGTCGTCCAACGAGAACCCCTACCCGCCGCTGCCCGGTGTGATGGAGTCGGTGCTCGCTTCCGCGGCGGACTTCAACCGCTACCCCGACATGTCCTGCGCGGGCCTGCTGGCCGAACTCTCCGACCGGTTCGGGGTGCCCGCGGACCACCTCGCGACGGGAACCGGATCGGTGGGTGTGGCGCAGCAACTGCTTCAGGCCACCTCCGGCCCCGGTGACGAGGTGATCTACGCCTGGCGCTCCTTCGAGGCGTACCCGATCATCACGCAGGTCAGCGGAGCGACCTCGGTGAAGGTGCCGCTGACCGCCGGTGACGTCCACGACCTGGACGCGATGGCGGGCGCCGTCACGGACCGGACGCGGCTGATCTTCGTCTGCAACCCCAACAACCCGACCGGGACGGTGGTCCGCCGGGCGGAGCTGGAACGTTTCCTGGACCGGGTGCCCTCCGACGTTCTGGTGGTGCTGGACGAGGCGTACAAGGAGTTCGTCCGCGACGCCGACGTGCCGGACGGGCTGGAGATCTACCGGGACCGGCCCAACGTGGCGGTGCTGCGAACCTTCTCGAAGGCGTACGGACTGGCCGGCCTCCGGGTCGGGTTCGCGGTGGCGCACCCGCCGGTGGCGGCCGCACTGCGCAAGACGGCCGTGCCCTTCGGTGTGAGCCAGGTCGCCCAGGACGCGGCGGTCGCCTCGCTGCGGGCCGAGGACGAACTGCTGGGCCGGGTGGGCTCGCTGGTGGCCGAGCGGAACCGCGTCCACCGCGGGCTGGTGGAGCGGGGCTGGACGGTCCCGGAGAGCCAGGCCAACTTCGTCTGGCTGCGGCTCGGCGAGCGTGCCGGCGACTTCGCCGCGTTCTGCGAGCGGGCCGGCGTGGTGGTGCGCCCCTTCGCCGGTGAGGGCGTACGGGTCACGATCGGCGAGGACGAGGCCAACGACGTCTTCCTGAAGGCGGCCGAGGCGTACCGCAAGCTGCTGTAGCGCCGGGCCGCAGGGCCCCCGGGGCCGGCGGTGGAGCACGGTGTCTTCCTGAGGCCCCGGAACCCTGACACCACGGGGTCCGGGGCCGCTTCCGTCCGTGGGCCGGTGCGAGGCGGGTGGACGGTGCCGAGGCGGGTGGACGGTGCCGAGGCGGTCCGCCGTGGTGTCGGTCACACGGTCCGCTCGTGGCGGAGGTCCACCGACCGGGTCGGCCCTCCGCCACGACCCCGCACCGCCCCGTGTTGGCCCGAAACCGCTGGTCCCCGCCGGTTCCACCCGTCCTGCCGCGGGCATCTCCGGAGGGGACCCCCGTTCGAAGATCCGGAAGAGCGTGCGCCATACTTTTGCTTGTGAATGTGAACGCGTTCACAAGCGCACCCCGATCGGTCCCGTAATGGGTGGGATCGAAGGGGTGCACCGCGGCTGTCACTACGGCGACGTAAGGAGACGACGACGTGGAGCTGGCTCTGGCGCCCGAGACGATGGCGCGATGGCAGTTCGGCATTACGACCGTCTACCACTTCCTCTTCGTGCCCCTGACGATCTCCCTCGCCGCGCTGACGGCGGGGCTGGAGACGGCATGGGTGCGGACCAACAAGGAGAAGTACCTCAAGGCCACCAAGTTCTGGGGCAAGCTCTTCCTGATCAACATTGCCATGGGCGTCGTCACCGGCATCGTCCAGGAGTTCCAGTTCGGCATGAACTGGTCCGACTACTCGCGGTTCGTCGGTGACGTCTTCGGCGCCCCCCTCGCCTTCGAGGCGCTGATCGCGTTCTTCTTCGAGTCCACCTTCATCGGGCTCTGGATCTTCGGCTGGGACAAGCTGCCCCGCAGGATCCACCTCGCCTGCATCTGGATGGTCTCGCTCGGCACGGTCCTCTCCGCGTACTTCATCCTGGCGGCCAACTCCTGGATGCAGCACCCCGTCGGCTTCCGCATGAACGGTGAGCGCGGCCGTGCCGAACTCACCGACTTCTGGCACGTGCTGACCCAGAACACGGCGCTCGCCCAGTTCTTCCACACCATCACGGCGGCCTTCCTCGTGGGCGGCGCGTTCATGGTCGGGATCGCCGCTTTCCACCTCGCACGCAAGAAGCACATCCCGGTCATGCGGACCTCGCTGCGGCTCGGCCTCGTCACCGTGGTCGTCGCCGGTCTGCTGACCTCCATCAGCGGTGACCTGCTCGGCAAGGTGATGTTCAAGCAGCAGCCGATGAAGATGGCGGCCGCCGAGGCGCTCTGGGAAGGCCAGGAGGGCGCACCCTTCTCGATCTTCGCGGTGGGCGACGTCGCCGAGGGCCACAACGACGTGGAGATCTCCGTCCCCGGGGTGCTGTCCTTCCTCGCCGACGACACCTTCACCTCGTACATCCCCGGCATCAACGAGTTGAACGAGCAGATGCAGGAGAAGTACGGCCCCGGGGACTACCGGCCCAACATCCCCGTCGCCTTCTGGGGCTTCCGTTGGATGATCGGCTTCGGGATGGCCTCGTTCGCCCTCGGCACCCTCGGACTCTGGCTGACCCGGAAGAAGTTCATGCTGCCGCCGGGCATGCGGACCGGCGACGACGAGGTACCGCATCTGGTCCTCTTCAAGAACAAGGCGCTCAGCCCGAAGCTCACCAGGCTCTACTGGCTGGTCGCCCTCTGGACCCTGCTCTTCCCGCTGATCGCCAACTCCTGGGGCTGGATCTTCACCGAGACCGGACGCCAGCCCTGGGCCGTCTTCGGGGTGTTCAAGACCGCTGACGCCGTCTCCCCCGGGGTCTCGCAGGGCGAGGTCATCACCTCACTGATCGCCTTCACCCTGGTCTACGCGATCCTCGCGGTGGTCGAGGTCAAGTTGCTCGTGAAGTACATCAAGGCCGGCCCGCCGGAACTCAGCGAGGACGACCTCAACCCGCCCACCACGATCGGCGGTCACGACGACGCCGACGCCGACCGGCCGATGGCCTTCTCGTACTGAGAGGAAGGAGCGGAACGATGGAACTCCACGACGTCTGGTTCGTCCTCATCGCCGTCCTCTGGATCGGTTACTTCTTCCTGGAGGGCTTCGACTTCGGCATCGGTGTCCTGACCAAGCTGCTCGCCCGCGACCGCAAGGAACGACGGGTGCTGATCAACACGATCGGGCCCTTCTGGGACGGCAACGAGGTCTGGCTGCTCAGCGCGGGGGGCGCGACCTTCGCGGCCTTCCCCGACTGGTACGCCACCCTCTTCTCCGGCTTCTACCTGCCGCTGCTGATCATCCTGCTCTGCCTGATCGTGCGGGGCGTCGCCTTCGAGTACCGGGCGAAGCGGCCGGAGGAGCGCTGGCAGAGCAACTGGGAACACGCGATCTTCTGGACCTCGTTGATCCCCGCCGTCCTCTGGGGCGTGGCCTTCGGCAACATCGTGCGCGGAGTGAAGATCGACGCGCACATGGAGTACGTGGGCGGGTTCTGGGACCTCCTCAACCCGTTCGCCCTGCTCGGCGGGGCGGTGACGCTCGCCCTCTTCACCTTCCACGGCGCGGTGTTCGCGGCGCTGAAGACGGTGGGGGACATACGCGTGCGGGCCAGGAAGCTCGCCCTGCGCCTGGGGCCCGTCGCCGCGGTGCTGGCGCTGGGGTTCCTGATCTGGACGCAGGCGCGCACCGGGGACGGGTGGTCCCTGCTGGCGATGTCCGTCGCCGTCCTGGCGCTGGTCGGCGCGATCGCGGCCATCGCCGCCGGCCGGGAGGGGTGGTCGTTCGCCTTCTCGGGTCTCACCATCGCCGCCGCCGTGGCGATGCTCTTCCTGGCGCTCTTCCCGGACGTCATGCCGTCCTCGCTGAACGGCGCGTGGAGCCTCACCGTCACCAACGCCTCGTCCACGCCGTACACGCTCACGATCATGACCTGGTGCGCGGGGATCGCCACGCCCCTGGTCCTGCTCTACCAGGGGTGGACCTACTGGGTGTTCCGCAAGCGCATCGGCACCCGGCACATCGCGGACGCGCACTGACCGACGCGCACACCGCCGACGCGTCCTCCGCCGACGGGCGCCGGACGTGGCGCCCGGCGGCGGCCCGACCGCCACCGGACGTCTGCCGCCACCGGGCGTACCGGCCGCACGGCCGCACCGACCTCAAGGGGTGTTTCACGTGAAACCAATCGATCCGCGTCTGCTCCGGTACGCCCGCGCCACCCGCTTCTTCCTCGGGGCCGTGGTGGCGCTGGGCGCCGTCGGAGCGCTGCTGGTCATCGCCCAGGCGATGCTGGTGGCCGAGATCGTGGTGGGCGGGTTCGAGGACGGGCTGGACGTCTCCGGTCTCCGTACCCCTCTGCTCCTGCTGGCCGGGGTCGCGGTGGGCCGGGCGCTGGTCGCCTGGCTCACCGAGCTGGCCGCCTACCGGGCGAGCGCGGCGGTCAAGTCGGAGCTGCGCGGCAGGCTGCTGGAACGGGCCTCGGGGCTCGGACCGGCCTGGCTCCACGGGCAGCGCACCGGTTCGCTCGTCGCCCTCGCCACCCGGGGCGTCGATGCGCTCGACGACTACTTCTCGCGGTACGTCCCGCAGCTCGGCCTGGCGGTCGTGGTGCCCGTCGCGGTCCTGGCGCGCATCGTCACCGAGGACTGGGTGTCGGCGGCGATCATCGTGGTCACGCTGCCGCTCATCCCCGCCTTCATGATGCTCATCGGCTGGGCCACCCAGTCCCGGATGGACCGGCAGTGGAAGCTGCTCTCCCGGCTCTCCGGCCACTTCCTGGACGTGGTCGCCGGGCTGCCCACCCTCAAGGTCTTCGGCCGGGCCAAGGCGCAGGCCGAGTCGATCCGGAAGATCACCTCGGATTACCGGCTGGCGACCGTCCGGACCCTGCGGCTCGCCTTCCTCTCCTCCTTCGCGCTGGAATTGCTGGCCACCCTCTCGGTGGCCCTGGTCGCCGTCACGATCGGCATGCGACTCGTACACGGCGAACTCGACCTGTACACCGGCCTGCTGGTGTTGATCCTCGCCCCCGAGGCGTATCTGCCGATCCGCCAGGTCGGCGCGCAGTACCACGCGGCGGCGGAGGGGCTCGCGGCGGCGGAGGAGATCTTCGCGGTGCTGGAGACCGAGCTCCCCGAGGGCGGTACGGCGGACGTGCCGGCGTCCCTCCGGATCGAGCTGGACGGGGTGACCGTCCGCCACGGGGGCAGGACCGACGCCTCGCCCGCAGGGGCCTCGCTGGTGGTCGAGGAGGGGGAGACCGTCGCGCTGGTCGGCCCGAGCGGAGCCGGCAAGTCCACGCTGCTCGACGTCCTCCTCGGCTTCACGGCGCCGGACGCGGGAACCGTCCGGGTGGGCGGTGTGGATCTCGCCGCCCTCTCCCTCGCACACTGGCGCGCGTGTGTCGCCTGGGTGCCGCAGCGCCCCGTCCTCTTCGCCGGCACGGTCGCGGAGAACGTCCGGCTGGCCCGGCCGGACGCCGACGACGCCGCGGTGACGGCGGCGCTGCGCGACGCGGGGGCGCAGGAGTTCGTGGCGGCCCTCCCCGACGGGGAGCGCACCCTCCTGGGCGAGGACGGCGCCGGACTGTCGGCCGGGCAGCGCCAGCGGCTCGCCCTGGCCCGCGCCTTCCTCGCCGACCGGCCGGTCCTGCTGCTCGACGAGCCGACCGCGAGTCTGGACGGCGCCACGGAGGCGGCCGTCGTGGACGCCGTACGACGGCTGGCGGCGGGGCGGACGGTCCTGCTCGTCGCGCACCGGCCCGCGCTGCTGCCGCTGGCCGACCGCATCGTGACGCTGGGACCGCCTCCCACCGGCGCACTCTCCGCCGGGGCGGCGCACGAGCGGGCGGACGCCTCGCGCACGGCTCCGGTCCGCGCGGAGCCGCCCGTACGCACGCCCGCTCCGCACCTCCTGCGGGAGACCGCGCCGCGAACGGGCAAGGTGCTCGCCCGGGTCCGTGAGGCAGCGGGCGCCCCGCGCCGTCGGCTGGCCCTCGCCCTGCTGCTGGGCAGCCTCGCGCTGGGTTCCTCGGTGGGGCTGATGGCGGTTTCCGGCTGGCTGATCTCCCGCGCGTCCGAGCAGCCCCCGGTGCTCTACCTGATGGTGGCGGTCACCGCGACCCGCGCCTTCGGCATCGGCCGGGCCTTCTTCCGCTACGCCGAACGCCTCGTCTCGCACGACACCGTGCTGCAGCTCCTCGCCGAGCTGCGCGTCGCCGTCTACCGAGGGCTTGAGCGCGTCACACCCGCCGGACTGCGCACCACCCGCCGGGGCGACCTGCTCTCCCGGCTGGTGGCGGACGTGGACGAGCTCCAGGACTACTGGCTCCGCTGGCTGCTCCCGGCCGGTACCGCCGTGATCGTGGGCGTGGCCTCCGCCGGCTTCCTCGGCATGCTCCTTCCGGCGGCGGGCGTGGTCCTCGCCGCGGGCCTGCTGCTCGCCGGAGCGGGTGTGCCGCTGGTCAGCGCGGCGGCGGCCCGCCGGGCGGAACACCGGCTCGCGCCGGCCCGCGCCGACCTCGCGGTCCGGGTCACCGACCTCCTCGGCGGTACCGCCGAACTGACCGTCGCCGGTGCGCTGCCCGCGCGCACCGCGCGGGTGCGGGAGGCCGACGGGGTCCTCACCCGGATCGCCGCCCGGGCGGCCTCCGCCACCGCCCTCGGCGGCGGCCTCTCCTCGCTCCTCTGCGGGCTGACCGTGGTCGCCGCCGCCCTGGTGGCGCTGCCCGCCGTACGGAGCGGCCGGCTCGGCGGCCTGGAACTCGCCGTCGTCCTGCTCACTCCGCTCGCCGCCTTCGAAGCCGTGACCGGGATGCCGCTCGCCGTCCGGTACCGCGCCCGCGCCCGCCGGAGTGCGGAGCGTGTGTACGAGGTGCTGGACGCGCCCGTCCCCGTACGCGAACCCGGGACGGCAGCCGCGGCGCCCGCCACCCCCTTCCCCCTGGAGCTGCGGGGAGTGACGGCCCGCTACCCGGACGCCCCCCGGCCCGCCCTGGACTCCGTCGACCTGACCCTGGAGCGGGGCCGCCGGATCGCCGTCGTGGGCCCGTCCGGCTCCGGCAAGACCACGCTCGCACAGGTCCTGCTCCGCTTTCTCGACGCGGAGTCGGGTACCTACCGGCTCGGCGGCACGGACGCCGCGGCACTCGACGGGGACACGGTCCGCGCGTACGTCGGGCTCTGCGCGCAGGACGCGCACGTCTTCGACAGTTCGGTACGCGAGAACCTGCGTCTCGCCCGTACCGACGCCGGCGAGGAGGAGCTGCGGGACGCCCTCGCCGGGGCACGTCTGCTCGACTGGACCGACTCGCTGCCGAAGGGTCTGGACACCTTGGTGGGCGAACGCGGCGCCCGGCTCTCCGGTGGCCAGCGCCAGCGCCTCGCGCTCGCCCGCGCCCTGCTCGCGGACTTCCCGGTGCTCGTGCTCGACGAGCCCGCGGAGCACCTCGACATCGCCACGGCCGACGCGCTGACCGAGGACCTGCTCGACGTCACCCGGGGGCGCACCACCGTGCTCATCACCCACCGGCTGGCGGGTCTCGACGCGGTGGACGAGATCGTGGTGCTGGACGGCGGGCGGGTCGCACAGCGCGGCACGTACGCCGGGCTCGCTGCGGTGGACGGGCCGCTGCGCCGGATGCTGGAGCGTGAACGGGCGACGGACCTGCGCGCGGTGCGTTCCCCGGCCGGTTCCCGGCCGGCTCTCGTCTGAGGGCCTCGGCGGCGGCCCGGGCCAGGCCCCTTCCCCGGCCGGGCCGCCGCCCTTCCCCAGAAGGGGCACTTCCGACTTTCCGTGCGTACCGCCGCTCCGTACGCTCGGTGCATGGCGGAGCGGCAGGAGCACGAGCGGCACCCGGCGGGCCAGGACGGGGCCGCGCCCCGGAACGCGTGGGACCAGGACTCGCTCGAAGCGGCCAGCCGGGCCGCCCGTGACCTGCAGGGTCTCTCCCCCGAGCTCACCGCCCGCGTACCGCAACTGCTGGAGGCCATGCGCTCGGTCGGTACGGGGCTGGAGCTGCACTCCACGCTGAACCGCATCTGCGAGACGGCCGCCGAACTCGCCCACGCCAGGTACGCCGCGATCGGGGTGGTGGACGAGACGGCCGAAGGGCTCCTCGACTTCGTCACGCACGGCATGCCGGACGAGCAGGCGCGCGTGATCGGGCGCCGGCCGAGCGGCCGCACCGGCCTGCTGGGGGCGCTCATCCACGATCCCGCGCCGGTGGTGCTGACCGATCTGACCACCGATCCCCGGTACGCCGGGTTCCCGCCCGGCCATCCCCCGATGCGTACTTTCCTGGGCGTTCCCATCAGCGTCCAGGGGCAGATCTTCGGCAATCTGTACCTCGCCGAGAAACACCACGGTGGCGCGTTCAACGAGTACGACCTGCACATGGTCCGGGTGCTCGCCACCGAGGCGGGCATCGCCATCGGCAACGCCCGCCTCTACGAGGCCGCCCGGCAGCGCGAGCGGTGGATCGACGGCTCGGTCGCGGTGACCACGGCGCTGCTCGCCGGCGGGGACGCGGACGAGGCCCTGACCGTCGTCGCCGAGCAGGCCCGCCGGCTCGCCGACTCGGCCGCGGGCGCCGTTCTGCTGCCGGTGGGGAAGGACGGGGCGGGGGGACTGGAGGTGGTCGCGGTCGCCTCCGACGACCCGTCCACCTCGCTGGGCGTGATCATCGGGCCGGAGAATCCGGTGGCGTCGGCGCTGCTGGCGGGGGAGCCGGTGTTCATCGACGACTCGGCGGACGACCTGTGCGTGATCAGCCGCGCCTCCGAGCGGTACGGCGGCCCGAACATGCTGCTGCCCCTGCGCAGCGACGACCGCGTCCTCGGTGCCCTGTCCACGCCCCGGGCCCGGGGGCAGCGGCCGTTCACGGCGGCCGAACGGACCCTGGCCACCCAGTTCGCCTCGCAGGCGGCGCTGGCGCTGATGATGGCGGAGGCGCAGCGCGACCGCGAGCGGCTCGCCGTCTACGAGGACCGGGACCGGATCGCCCGGGACCTGCACGACCTGGTCATCCAGCGGTTGTTCGCCACCGGGATGATGCTGGAGAGCGCCCGGCGCCGGTCGGTGGTGCCGGAGGTGAGGGAAGGCGTCGGCCGTGCCGTCGACGAGCTGGACATCACCATCCAGGAGATCCGTACCGCCATCTTCGCCCTCCAGCAGGAGCCTGCCGAGGCTCCGTCCGGACTGAGCGTCCGGGTGCTGCGGGAGATCAACATGGCTGCGGTGCCCCTCGGCTTCACGCCCTCGCACCGCTTCGTGGGGGAGATCGACACCCTGGTGGGCGAACTCACCGGGAAGAACCTGATCGCCGCCCTGCGGGAGGCCCTGTCCAACGCCTTCCGGCATGCCCGGGCCTCGTTGATCGAGGTGGTCGTCGACGCCACCGTCACCCTGCCGGACGGACGGGACGGCGTACGGCTGACGGTCTCCGACGACGGGGTCGGCATCCCGGAGGGCGGCCGGCGCAGCGGACTGCGCAACCTGGCCCGCCGGGCCGAGTCACTGGGCGGGGCGAGCCGCTTCGGCCCCGGGCTCGGGAGGGACGGCGGCGGTACGTCGGTGGTCTGGGAAGCGCCGCTCTGACGGTCAGCGGGCGGCGAGCAGGTGTTCGAGGACGACCGCCACACCGTCCTCCTCGTTGGTGAGCGTGCGGCGCGAAGCGGCCGACAACGCGGCCGGATGGGCGTTGGCCATCGCGTACGAGGTACCGGCCCAGTGCAGCATCTCGACGTCGTTCGGCATGTCCCCGAAGGCGACGACCTCCTCGGCGAGCACCCCGCGCTCGGCGCAGTACTCCGCGAGGGTGCGGGCCTTGGAGACGCCCGCGCCGCCGGCCTCCAGCAGGGCGGACGGGCTGGACCGGGTGAAGGACACCAGGTCCCCGACAGCCTCACGGGCCAGGGTGAGGAACGCGTCGGGGGCGATCTGGGTGTGGTGGGCCAGAAGCTTCAGCACGGGGGCACCCGTGCCCGGTACCTCCTCGTCCAGCAGCCTCTCGGCGGCCGCCACGGTCGCCCTGGGGTCCTGGAAGAGCGGCGGGTAGAGCGGCTCGTAGTGGACACCGGTGGTGAACTCCACCGCGAAGGTGGTGCCGGGCGCGGCGCTCCGTACCCGGTGCACGACGGCCAGTGCTTCGGCCCGCCCGAGCGGGTGGACCTTGATCAGCCTGCTGCCCGCGCTGAGGTCGACCACTGCCGCTCCGTTCGCGCAGATCGCGGTCGCGTGCGCCGGCAGATGGGAGACCACCGCGTCCATCCAGCGAGGCGGCCGACCCGTGACGAAGAGGACGTGCACGCCCGCCCGTTCGGCCGCCCCGAGCGCGGCGATCGTGCGCGCCGACAGGGTCTTGTCGTCGCGCAGCAGGGTGCCGTCCAGATCCGTGGCTATCAGCCGGGGCACGACGGGAGGCGGTGCGTCGGTAGGCGTGGTCACCGGGCCATTCTCCCGCATTCGGTGCACGGGCGTGCGGGGGGTCGCACATATGAGAGGCGCACGCCTCTGAGCAGCCGGGTAGGCCTCCGGCATATGCCAGGGCCTTGCGTGCGGATCTTGGGCGGGATCCGGGGCGGAGGTACCGGGGACGGAGGACCCGGGGGAGCCGGGCGGGCCGGGAGGGTGGGCCGTGGGCGGGGACCGGCGGGCACCCGGCGCGCGAGGGCCGGAACCGGCCGGGGCCCTCACTCACCGGGCGGCGGCGGACGCACCCCGGTTATCGTCGGTGACATGCGTCTGAGCACGGTGATCCTCCCCCTTTATCCCTGGGGCGAAGGACAGAAGATCTGGCAACGGGCCGAAGAACTCGGTTTCCACGCCGCCTATTCGTACGACCACCTGTCCTGGCGGTCGTTCCGCGAGAAGACGTGGTTCGGGGCGATTCCCACGCTGACGGCCGCGGCCGTCGTCACCGAGGACCTGCGGCTCGGCACCCTCGTGACCTCGCCGAACTTCCGGCACCCGGTGACGCTGGCGAAGGAGTTGATGTCGCTCGACGACATCTCGGGCGGCCGGGTCACCCTGGGGATCGGGGCGGGCGGCAGTGGCTTCGACGCCACGGCGCTCGGGCAGGAGCCGTGGACACCGCGCGAGCGGGCGGACCGCTTCGGGGAGTTCGTCCCGCTGCTGCACCGGCTGCTCACCGAGGGCGCCGTCTCGCAGCGGGGCACCTTCTACACGGCGGAGGAGGCCCGGAACATCCCCGGGTGCGTCCAGTCGCCCCGGCTGCCGTTCGCGGTCGCCGCGACCGGCCCGCGAGGGTTGCGGGTGGCAGCGGAGTACGGTCAGGCCTGGGTGACCACCGGCGACCCGAAGCTGTACGACGAGGGGACGCCGGAGCAGTCCGTCGAGGCGTTGCGCGGGCAGATCGCCAAGTTGGGCGCGGCGTGCGAGAAGGCCGGGCGGGACGTGGCGGAGCTGGACAAGATCCTGCTGACCGCGTTCACCCCGGACCGCAACCGCCCGATGGAGTCGGTCGAGGCGTTCGTGGACTTCGCGGGCCGCCACCAGGAGCTGGGCTTCACCGAGCTGGTCGTCCACTGGCCCGTTCCGGAGTCGGAGTTCGCCACGGATCCGGTCGTGTTCGAGCAGATCGCGACGGAGGCGCTCGACCGACTGGGCTGACCGGAGGCCGGAGGCCCGTGACCGTGTTCGGGCCCCGGGGCGGTGCCGGACCGGGCGGCCTTCCGGCGGGCCTCCCGCCGGGAGCCGGTCAGCCGGGGAAACGCAGATAGGCGGGGGGTACGGACTCCGCCAGCCACACCCCGTTGGCACTGACGCGGAAGACGTGCCCGTCGCGGTGCATCGCTCCCGCGTCCACGGAGAGCACCACGGGCCTGCCCCGTCGGGCTCCGACCCGGGTGGCCGTCTCCCGGTCGGGCGAGAGGTGGACGTGGTGGCGGGCCATGGGCCGCAGCCCTTCCGTCCGGATCACGGGAAGGGACCGGCCCACCGTGCCGTGGTAGAGGAACGGGGGCGGCTCGGCCGGCGGCAGGTCGAGGTCGACGGAGACGGTATGGCCCTGGTTGGCGCGGAGGCGGTCCCCCTCAAGGGTGAAACGCTGTTTGTCATTGACCTCGACCACGTACGCGAGCTCGGCCCGGGTGATCGGGAAGCCGTGGCGTTCCGCGGCTCTCAGCAGCTCCTCGACGGCCACCCACCCGTTCGGGTCGAGGGTGAGCCCGATGCGTTCCGGCTGATGCCGCAGGTGCTTGGAGAGGTACTTCGACACCTTCACGGTGCGTCTGTCGTCCATGGCTTCAGAGTGCCCGGCCCGTCCTCGGCGGCGCACCCGGATTTCTTCGGCGTTGCCGAACTACGGGTGGCTTCGGGGTTTGATCCACAAGCAACTCGACTTATCCACAGGCTGTTTGGCATTTCTGTGGACAACTGCGGTCCGCTGTGGGAAGTTTGACCAACTTCTGCATCAAAAAAGCTAGATGTATGAATTGTCTCCAAAGGGGCGCTCCACTGCTCGTGTTCCGGACCTCGCAACACCGCTCCGACCCTCGTGAGATCCCATGGTCCGGGCACAGCACCCCACTTGTAAGGGAAGAGAAACGCTTCCTCCACCGTGGTCGGAGGAGCCATGCCGGCGCGGACGGAGGGGCGGAGAGCGCGCACGTCACCGTCCCGCCGACACGAACAGCTCTTACGCTGAGCGCCGTTCTGTCCACAGAACCGTGGCCGGCATGGTCGACTCCGGCGTCCGCACGTCCCCCGAATGATCTACGGCAGGGCGCCCGCGGGGCGCACGACCGGGACGGGGGAGAAACGTCCCGCCGCCGCGACGCGGTGCCAAGCGCGGACGCGTACGCCGTCGAACGCGCCAGCACCGCACCCCGATTGGGCCGTTCCACCCCCAAGGTGGATTCTCAGCGTGCTTGTTCGTCATCACCTCTGTCGGAGCGGCGACCGACGCGACGCAACGGAACGCCGAACCCGAGTGCCCCGGCTACCGCTTGGGTGACGTCTCCGGGCCGCCCCGGAGACGGCGAAAGTGCCTCGGTCCGCGCGACCTCTCCGGTGTCACCACCAGCGCCCGGTCGTGGACGATCGCGTCCAGCACGGTTTCGGCGACTCCCTCCGGCGTACGGAGACCCGGGCGGCCCGATGTCGAACGCGCCCCGGGCACAGCCCCGTCGGGCACCCCGGGGCCGGTCGCACCGTCCGCCCCGGCGCTCCGATCAGTATCCGTCCCGGTGCCGTCCGACTCCGGCCACACCGGGCTCACCGTGCTCACCGACACGGTGCGGCCCGCCAGTTCGGCCCGCAGGCCCCGGCTGAGCGACAGAACGGCGGCCCGCACCGCGTCGTACGGGGAGGCTCCGGCCGGCCGCGACGAGGGGAGGGCGCTGGGCACCACGTTGACGATGTGCCCGCCCTGTCCGCGCGCGGCCATCTGTCCGCCGAACACCCGGCAACCGTGGATGATCTCCCACAACCCCGTGTCGAGGAGCTTCCGCCACTCGTCGGCCGTCGTCTCCAGGAGGGAGGCGTTCGGCGTGGACGACCTCCAAGGGGCCGTCGCGAGGTTGACCAGGACGTCGACGGTGCCGTACTCCGCCGCGACCTTCGCACCGAGCTTCTCCACCGCCTGTTCGTCGCCGGGGTCGACGGACTCCGCCCAGGCGGCGGGCGCCCCGAGGCGGAGCGCGGTCTCCGCGGTACGGGCGGCGCCCGCCGCGTCCCGGTCCACGGCCACCACCCGCGCCCCGGCCTCGGCGAACGCGAGCGCCGTCGCCCGTCCGACCCCTCCGGCCGCCCCCGTCACCAGCACCAACTGGCCGCCGAAGCGGTCCGCGTGCCGGCCGGACCGCCCCGCGGCGGCCGGCGCGGGGGTGCCGGTCCCGGACGGGGTCTCCAGCGCGGAGACGAACGCGGAGATCCAGGAGACCAGTTGGTCCGGCCGGGTGCGCGGTACCCAGTGCTGAGCGGGCAGCCGGCGGCGGAGCAGGTGCGGAACCCAGCGCTCCAGGCCGTCGGAGAGCGACTCCGACAGGAAGGCGTCACCGGTCGGCGTGATCAGCTGGACCGGTACGTGCGCGTACGCGTCGGGGCGGGGCCTGCGCAGCCGGGTGCGGACGTTGTCGCGGTAGAGCCAGGCGCCGTGCGCCGCGTCCCGGGGCAGCGAGGCGGTGGGGTAGTCGCCCGCCGGGACCTTCTCCAGCCGCTCCAGGATCTGCGGCCAGCGGCGTCCCAGTGGTCCGCGCCAGGCGAGTTCGGGCAGGACCGGGGTGTGCAGCAGGTACACGTACCAGGACTTGGCGCCCTGGCCGGCGAGCTGGGCCGCCCGCCGGGGCGTGGGCCGGGTGAGCCGGTCGTGGATCCAGTGCCCGAAGTGGTCCAGCGAGGGACCGGACATCGAGGTGAAGGAGGCGATCCTGCCCCTGGTCCGCTCGACCGTGGCGAACTCCCAGGACTGCACCGACCCCCAGTCGTGGCCCACCACGTGCACGGGCCGGTCCGGACTGACCTCGTCCACCACGGCCAGGAAGTCATCGGTCAGCTTCTCCAGGGTGAAGCCGCCGCGGAGCGGCACCGGTGCGGTGGAACGGCCGTGCCCGCGCACGTCGTAGAGCACCACGTGCCAGTGCTCGGCGAGCCCCGGTGCGACCCGTGACCACACTTCCTTGCTGTCCGGATATCCGTGCACCAGCACCACGGTGGGCCGGTCCGGGTTCCCCAGCTCGGCCACGTGGAGCTCGATCCCACCCGTGCGTACCCAGCGCTCGCGCGCTCCTGGGAGTCGCATCCCGCCACCTCTCGTCGGTCCGGCGCCGCTGTCGCGACGCCCCTCTTCGCAGGCCCCCGGACCGCCCGGACGCCGCTTCGGGACAGCGCGTGGGCGCGCCGTACGCGCCGGTAACCGTGCCCCCGAAGCTTGTGGCCGCCGCGACCGGGGGGTCAAGAGGGGCCCCGGCCCAAAGCGGCCTACCGGGGCCGCACGGCCGCCGCGCACAACTGCCCGGCGGAGCAGGGAGAGCGACGCCCCGGCCCGGGTCACTCCTCCGCCCGACTCCCCTACGGGGGAGTACAACTCAAGTGTGACGCGGATGCGACCGTCAGGTCTGACGACGCCCGGCGCCCGCACCACTAGCGTCGTCCCCGTGACTGTGATCGCGATGCAAGCCCTGAGCAAGCGGTACCCCCGGGTGACCGCTCTTGACCGGCTCTCCTTGGACATCGGACCGGGTGTGACCGGTCTGGTGGGTGCCAACGGGGCCGGCAAGTCCACATTGATCAAGATCCTGCTGGGACTCTCGCCCGCGACCGAGGGATCGGCCTCGGTGCTCGGGCTGGACGTCGCCACGCACGGTGCCGCGATCCGGGAGCGGGTCGGGTACATGCCGGAGCACGACTGCCTGCCGCCGGACGTGTCGGCGACCGAGTTCGTGGTCCACATGGCGCGGATGTCGGGCCTGCCTCCGACGGCGGCCCGGGAGCGCACCGCCGACACCCTGCGCCACGTCGGCCTCTACGAGGAGCGCTACCGTCCCATCGGGGGGTACTCGACGGGCATGAAGCAGCGGGTCAAGCTGGCTCAGGCCCTGGTCCACGACCCGCGGCTGGTCCTGCTCGACGAGCCGACCAACGGCCTCGACCCGGTCGGCCGCGACGAGATGCTCGGCCTCATCCGCCGGGTGCACACCGACTTCGGCATCTCCGTCCTGGTCACCTCGCACCTCCTGGGCGAGCTGGAGCGCACCTGCGACCACGTCGTCGTCATCGACGGCGGCACCCTGCTCCGGTCCAGCTCCACCAGCGAGTTCACGCAGTCGACGACCACGCTCGCGGTCGAGGTCACCGACAGCGACGCCCACCCGGACGGCACCGACGCGCTGCGCCGGACGCTCGTCGCCGCCGGCGTGAAGCTGGTGGGCACCGACGGCGTCGACACCGGCGGCCTGCCCGGCGCCGGACACATCCTGCTCGTCGAGGCGGTGGGCGAGGAGACGTACGACCTGGTGCGCGACAGTGTGGCCGGGCTGGGGCTCGGTCTCGTCCGCATGGAGCAGCGCCGGCACCACATCGCCGAGGTGTTCCGCGCGGGTGAGGGTGGTCAGCAGGTGCCGGCCCAGCTCGCCGCAGGCCCGTCGCCCGGCGTCCCGGCCCGGGCCCCGGCCCTCGGAGCCGTACAGGAGAATCCGCTGTCCGCAGCCGTACCGCAGGCTCCGGATGCCGGAGCCGTCCACCAGGCCCCGGCACCCGGAGCCGTCCAGCAGAAGGGGAGCGGTCCCGATGAGCACTGAGATCAGGGCCGGAGGCGCGCCGCGCGGCGACGCCTCCCGCATCCACGACATCGGCTACCGCTCGTACGAGGGCCCGCGGCTCGGGCGCGGTTACGCCCGCCGTTCGCTCTACGTCCAGTCCTTGAAGGGCGCGTTCGGCCTCGGGCGCTCGGCCCGGTCCAAGGTCCTGCCGATGCTGATGCTCGCGGTGATGTGCCTGGTCGCGGCGATCATCGTGGCGGTGTCGATGGCGGCGCCGGGTGCCACGAAGCTGGTCGTGAAGTACACGTCGTACGCGATCTACCTCCAGGCGGTCATCGCGCTGTTCGTCGCCTCGCAGGCCCCGCAGAGCGTCTCGCGGGACCTGCGGTTCCGGACGGTTCCGCTCTACTTCTCGCGGCCGATCGCGCACGTCGACTACGTCCTGGCGAAGCTGGCGGCGATGGCCTCCGCCCTCTTCGTCCTCACCGGGCTGCCGCTGGTCGTCCTCTACGTGGGCTCGCTGCTCGCGAAGTTCGACTTCGCCGACCAGACCGGCTGGTTCGCGCAGGGGCTGGTGTCGGTGGCGCTGCTCTCCGTGCTCTTCGCCGCGCTCGCGCTGGTGGTGGCCGCGCTGACCCCGCGGCGGGGCTTCGGCGTCGCGGCGGTGATCGCGGTGATGACCATCTCGTACGGGGCGGTCTCCACCGTCCAGGCCATCGCCTACTCGACCGGTTCCGACGGGGCCATCGCCTGGTTCGGGCTCTTCTCCCCGATCACGCTGGTCGACGGGGTGCAGACCGCGTTCCTCGGTGCCTCCTCCGCCTTCCCCGGTGGGGAAGGTCCGGGGGCGGCCATGGGCGTCGTCTATCTGATCGTTGTCCTCGCGCTCGTCACCGGCTCGTACGCCGCCCTGATGCGCCGTTACCGGAGGGTCGGGCTGTGACCACCATCGAGATCGACCACGCTTCCCGCTGGTTCGGGAACGTCGTCGCCGTCAACGACGTGAGCATGACGATCGGCCCGGGCGTCACCGGGCTGCTCGGCCCCAACGGCGCGGGCAAGTCCACCCTGATCAACATGATGGCCGGATTCCTCGCTCCCTCCACCGGAACGGTGACGCTCGACCGCCGGCCGATCTGGCGCAACGAGTCGGTCTACCAGGAGATCGGCATCGTCCCCGAGCGGGAGGGCATGTACGACTTCCTGACCGGCCGCGAATTCGTCGTCGCCAACGCCGAACTGCACGGGCTGGGCGCGGCCCAGGCGGCGCGCGCGCTCGCCACGGTCGAGATGGAGTACGCCCAGGACCGCAAGATCCAGACGTACAGCAAGGGCATGCGCCAGCGCGTGAAGATGGCCTCGGCGCTGGTCCACGACCCGGCCGTGCTGCTGCTCGACGAACCGTTCAACGGCATGGACCCCCGGCAGCGGATGCAGCTGATGGACCTGCTGCGGCGGATGGGCGAGCAGGGCCGCACGGTGCTCTTCTCCTCACACATCCTCGAAGAGGTCGAGCAGCTCGCCTCGCACATCGAGGTGATCGTGGCCGGACGGCACGCGGCCAGCGGCGACTTCCGCCGGATCCGCCGGCTGATGACGGACCGCCCGCACCGCTATCTCGTCCGCTCCAGCGACGACCGCGCGCTCGCGGCGGCCCTGATCGCCGACCCGTCGACGGCCGGCATCGAGGTCGACCACGGCGAGGGTGCGCTGCTGGTCCAGGCGGTCGACTTCGGCCGGTTCACCACGCTGCTGCCGCGGGTGGCGAAGGAGCGGGGCATCCGGCTGCTGGCCGTCTCGCCGTCCGACGAGTCCCTCGAATCGGTCTTCTCGTACCTCGTATCGGCCTGAGTAGTGGCCTGAAGGAGCTGTGAAGCGTCATGTACGACCCCACGGTCGCCCGGCTCACCTACCGGGCCCTGCTCGGCCGGCGCCGGGCCGCCATCCTGTTCGTCCTGCCCGCCCTGCTGATCGCGATCTCGCTGGCGGTACGGCTGCTGGCGGGAGCCGACGACCAGATCACCTCCGACGTCCTGGGGGGCTTCGCCCTCGCCGCGATGGTCCCGCTGATCGGAGTCATCGCGGGCACCGGCGCCATCGGCCCCGAGATCGACGACGGTTCGATCGTCTACCTGCTGGCGAAGCCCGTGAAGCGCCCCACGATCATCTTCACCAAGCTGATCGTGGCGATCGCCGTCACGATGGTCTTCTCCGCGCTGCCCACGCTGATCGCGGGGTTCATCCTCAACGGCAACGGCCAGCAGATCGCGGTCGCCTACACCGTCGGGGCGCTCGTCGCCTCGATCGCGTACAGCGCGCTCTTCCTGCTGCTCGGCACGGTCAGCCGCCACGCGGTCGTGCTCGGCCTGGTGTACGCGTTGGTGTGGGAGGCCCTCTTCGGCAGCCGGATGCCGGGGGCGCGCACGCTGAGCGTGCAGCAGTGGGCGCTCTCGGTCTCCGAGAGGATCGGTGCCGAGGGAGCGATCACCGCCGACGTCCACCTGCCCCTCGCCACGGTGCTGCTGGTCGGGGTCACCGTCGGCGCCACCTGGTACGCGGGCCAGAAGCTGCGCACCCTCAAGCTGGCCGGCGAGGAGTGAGGCGCGGGGCCCGGCGCTGAGCCGGTTTTGCACCCCGGGGCAACCCCCGCCCACCGGGCGGGGGTTGCCCCGCGTTCGTCGGCCCTTCTCCGCGGGGCCGGTGCGTGACGCGACGCCTACCGGGTCGTTGGTCCGCATGCGTGGAGGCAACTGGAATCCGTGACGACGAGCGTGCGTGAAGCAGGGGAATGCCGGCCCCGGGTGCGTGAGCCCCGGACGGAGCCGGCCATCGAGTGAGTGGCACCCGTGAGCGGCCTCCGCCCCTGACGCCCGGGGTGAGGGCCGTCCTTCGCCGTTCCCCGCGTACGGAAGGCATGCCCATGCCCACGGAAGTCGCCCTGCTGGAGTCCCGCGCTCTGCGCGTCGAGCAGATGGTGCGCGTTGACATCCTCGACAAGGTGAAGAGCCTTGTCATGCTCCCGGACGGAATTCACGTTCGCACAGAGGACGTGGCACGTTACTTCGAAGTATCCACAGAGGCGTTGAAAAAGGTCACCCAGCGCCATCGGGACGAGATGGAGGAGAACGGCCTGGTTCTGCTGCGCGGCTCTGACCTGCGGTCCTTCCATAGGGACATGTTGTCCCTATGGAGCGGTGGAGAAGCCGAAAGTTATCCACAGGCAGCCACCCAGCTCACTCTGTACACCCGTCGCACGGTGCTCAACGTGGCGATGCTTCTTCGCGAAAGCGACATCGCCCGGTGTGTGCGTACGTACCTGCTCGACGCCGAGGGGGACCTCCGGGAACGGTACGACGCGCTCCACTTCCGCGTCACCGGCATCGAGAGCTGCCTCGCCGGTGTGGGTTCGGCGCTCCAGGAGCTGGGGCCGGTGCTGCGCAGGATGTCGGAGCGGTTCGACAGTCTGGACCGCAAGCTGGGGGCGACCCATGAGGTCGTCGGTGCGATGAGCGTCCGACTGGCCGACGTCGCGCACGACGTACGGCGGGTCGACGCCCGGCTGGGCGACGTGGCGCACCGGCTGAGGGAACCGCACCCCGCACCGCGCGAGGAGTGACCCCCGGGGTCCGTGCCCGCGGCCTCCGGTCGCGCGACTGCCCGCGGCCTCCGGGGGCCGCGGGCAGTCGGTCGGTACGCCGTGCGGTACGGCTTCGGTACGTCGTGCGGTACGGCTCTTGGGCCGCCGGGTGCTACCGCGTCCCGCCGGCGAGGAGTTCCTCCAGGACCACCGCGATGCCGTCGTCCTCGTTGGAGGCGGTGATCTCGTGGGCCACCGACTTGAGTTCCTCGTGCGCGTTGGCCATGGCGACGCCGTGCCGGGCCCAGCCGAACATCGGGATGTCGTTGGGCATGTCCCCGAAGGCGATCGTGTCCGCGGCCTTCACGCCAAGCCGGCGCGCGGCGAGCGAGAGCCCCGTCGCCTTGCTCAGGCCGAGGGGGAGGATCTCGACGATCCCCGGGCCCGCCATCACGATGTTGACCAGGCTGCCCACCACCGCCCGCGCGGCGGCGGCCAGCTGGTCGTCGCCGAGCTCGGGGTGCTGGAGGTAGACCTTGTTGAGCGGCGCGGTCCACATCTCGTTCGGGTCGTCCACGTGGACCACCGGCAACGGGCCGTCGTGGGGCCGGTAGCCGGGGCCGACCAGCACCTCGCCGTCCAGCCCGTCGCGGCTCGCGGCGAGCAGCAGCGGACCGACCTCCGCCTCGATCTTGGACAGCGCGAGCCCGGCCAGCTGCCGGTCGAGCGTCAGCGAGGTGAGCAGCTTGTGCTCCCCGGCGTGGTAGACCTGCGCGCCCTGGCCGCAGACGGCGAGGCCGTCGTAGCCCAGGTCGTCCAGGATCTGCCGGGTCCAGGGCACGGCCCGGCCGGTGACGACGATGTGCGCGGCGCCCGACCGGGTGGCGGCGGCCAGCGCGTCGCGGGTCCGGTCGGAGACCGTGTCGTCGTGGCGGAGCAGCGTCCCGTCGAGATCGGTGGCGACGAGCTTGAAGGGAAAGGTCACTTGGCGACCGGCTCCAGCACCTCACGCCCGCCGAGGTACGGACGGAGCACCTCGGGCACGCGCACGGAACCGTCCGCGAGCTGGTGGTTCTCCAGGATCGCCACGATCGTGCGAGGTACGGCGCAGAGCGTGCCGTTCAGCGTGGCCAGCGGCTGGACCTTCTTGCCCTCCCGCATGCGCACCGACAGGCGGCGGGCCTGGAAGCTGTCGCAGTTGGAAGCGGAGGTCAGCTCGCGGTACTTGCCCTGGGTGGGGATCCACGCCTCGCAGTCGAACTTCCGGGAGGCCGAAGCCCCCAGGTCGCCGGTGGCCACGTCGATCACCTGGAAGGGAAGCTCCAGGCCGGTCAGCCACTGCTTCTCCCACTCCAGGAGCCGGCGGTGCTCCGCCTCGGCGTCGGCGGGGTCGACGTAGGAGAACATCTCGACCTTGTCGAACTGGTGGACGCGGAAGATGCCCCGGGTGTCCTTGCCGTACGTACCCGCCTCGCGGCGGAAGCAGGGCGAGAAGCCGGCGTACCGCAGGGGCAGCTTGTCGGCCTCGATGATCTCGTCCATGTGGTACGCGGCGAGGGGGACCTCGGAGGTGCCCACCAGGTAGAAGTCGTCCTTCTCCAGGTGGTAGACGTTCTCGGCGGCCTGGCCGAGGAAGCCGGTTCCCTCCATGGCGCGCGGGCGGACCAGCGCGGGGGTGAGCATGGGGACGAAACCGGCCTCGGTCGCCTGTGCGATGGCCGCGTTGACGAGGGCGAGCTCCAGCAGGGCGCCGACGCCCGTCAGGTAGTAGAAGCGAGAACCGGAGACCTTGGCGCCCCGCTCCATGTCGATCGCGCCCAGCGACTCACCGAGCTCCAGGTGGTCCTTGGGCTCGAAGCCCTCGGCCCCGAAGTCGCGGATGGTGCCGTGCGTCTCCAGGACGACGAAGTCCTCCTCGCCGCCGACCGGCACGTCCTCCTGGACGATGTTGCCGAGCTGCAGCAGGAGGCGCTTGGCCTCGGCGTCCGCCTCGTTCTGAGCGGCGTCGGCGGCACGCACGTCGGCCTTGAGCTGGTCGGCGCGGGACAGCAGCTCCGCCCGCTCCTCGGGCGTAGCCCTGGGGATCAGCTTGCCGAGCGACTTCTGCTCGGAGCGGAGTTCGTCGAAGCGGACGCCGGACGACCTGCGCAGCTCGTCGGCGGAGAGAAGGGCGTCGACGAGCGCGACGTCCTCTCCACGGGCGCGCTGGGAGGCGCGAACACGGTCGGGGTCCTCACGGAGCAGGCGAAGGTCAATCACCCCACCAGGCTACCGGTGGGACTTCGGCTACTCGAATCGATAGGGACGAGCGTGTCACTATGCCCGAATTGACGAGAATGGTATCTCTGGGAAGGTTCCGGAATCGCGCGGGAGGGTGGCTCCGGTGGGTCCGCCCGGTCGTCGGCTCCCTCGGTCCGCGAAGTCGCGGGGCGCTCCTTGAAAGGCTCCCGGGAACGTGGCACGGCTGCGGTGCGGGGGGTGGTGCCGGTGGGGACGACGTCGGCCGAAGGGCATGGTCGGACGGAGAGAATCCACGCACCGACCGGGAAACTCCCGCATCGGAGTGGAGTGGCCTCCTCATCCGGAATCGGGTGGAATCAGCTCTCTCTCCCGCGGTATCACCCCTGCCCCGTCCCGGAGTTGATGGTGATCCACATGGTGGTTGTCCACAGGTGGAGTCCGGCGGGAGAGGTTATCCACAGGCTGTGTGGAAAATCTGTGGACGACTGAAGTCACCCCTGGGCCGAGCGGGTGGATGGGCTCCGAACTCATGGATTCATCCTTCAAACCGCCTTTCGGGCACTCATTCGAGTGGTAATTCGCGATTATGCGTCGTTGATCAAGGCATTTGAGCCAAACGGGCTGGATGAGGATCATGGAGGATCCTGCGGGGCTTCCCGCCGCCCTGGGAATGACTGGGGTGGTTTGTCGATGATGTCGAGCCTCAGTGTCGACTTGTCCCCAGGCATCGGCGGAGCCCTGTGGATAACTCTGTGGGTAAACGCCCGGGAGGGCCCGCAGCGACAGCCCAGGAAGGGTGGAGCGGCGTGGAGGACTCGTGACCGCCGTCCCGAGACGTACCCGCGCGGCGCGAGCGGGCCCTGGCGGCAGCCGTCCTGAGGGCGCCCGGACGAGCGGACGACTTCTCCACTCCTGCCCCGGCGGTCTGGGCGGCCCGGGCTCCGACTGTTCCCTCTCCCGACCGCTCCACGTCCCGACCGTCCCGGCGCCGCGCCCCCGGCCCAGGGCCGGGACCCCGTGGTCAGCCGCGCCCGTCCTGGCTGCGGGCGAGCCAGTCCGATGCGGCGGCGAAATCCGTGTCCGAGGTGCCCTCCCGCAGCGGGCCCACCTCCTCCGGCGTCACCCCGGCCCGGGGATAGGAGCCGAGGAAGCGCAGGTTCGGACAGATGCGCTTCAGCCCCATCAGCGCCTCGCCCACCCGGCGGTCCGCGATGTGCCCTTCGGCGTCCACCGCGAAGCAGTAGTCCCCGATGCCCTTGCCGGTGGGCCGGGACTGGATGAGCATCAGGTTCACCCCCCGCACCGAGAACTCCCGGAGCAGCTCCAGCAGCGCGCCCGGACGGTCCTCGCCCAGCCAGAGGACGACGGAGGTCTTGTCGGCGCCGGTCGGTGCCGCCGGCCGGGCCGGCCGCCCGACCAGGACGAAGCGGGTCTGCGCGTTCACGGCGTCGTGGATCTCGGTGGCGAGCGGTTCGAGCCCGTAGGTCGCCGCCGCGAACTCCCCGGCGAAGGCGGCGTCGTACCGTCCGTCCCGGACCAGGCGGGCGCCGTCCGCGTTGGAGGCGGCCGACTCCCAGACCGCCTGCGGGAGATGGGCCGCCAGCCAGTTGCGTACCTGCGGCTGGGCGGCCGGGTGGGCGGTGACGGACGTGATGTCCTCCAGCCGGGTGCCCGGCCGCACCAGCAGCGCGAACGAGATGGAGAGCAGCACCTCGCGGTAGATCATCAGCGGTGCGCCCACCGCCAGTTCGTCGAGGGTCGCGGTGATCCCGCCCTCGACCGAGTTCTCGATCGGTACGAGGGCGGCCGCTGCTTCCCCGTTCCGTACCGCGTCCAGCGCCGCCGGTACGGAGACCATGGGGACGAGTTCGCGGGTGGCGGCTTCCGGGAGCGTACGGAGCGCCACCTCGGTGAAGGTGCCCTCGGGGCCGAGATAGGCGTAACGCGTGGCGGACATACGGTCACTCTAAGGGCTGCGGGGGAACCCTCCGCGGCCTGTGCGCGCACAGGCCGGTCGGCCCGTGCGGGCACCGAGAAGGGGACGCGGAGCGTTCGGACCGGTCAGGACTCCAGCAGCCGCTGCCCCACGTACTCGCCCCGCGCGACGCCTCCCGGTACCGCGTAGACGCCGCTCGCCTCGTGCCGGATGAACGGTGCGAGGGCGTCCCCCCGGTCGAGCTTGCGCTGCACCGGCACGAAGCCCCGGAACGGATCGGCCTGCCAGCAGACGAAGAGGAGCCCCGCGTCCGGCGTCCCGTCCGCCGCGATGCCGTCGTGGTACGAGAACGGCCGGCGCAGCATCGCCGCGCCGCCGTTCTTCTCGGGCGAGGAGATCCGGGCGTGGGCGTTGGACGGGATGAGGGGCTTGCCGTCCGGGCCGATCTCGTCCAGCTCCATCGCGGTCGTCTCGCTGCCGCCGCTGAGCGGTGCGCCGTCGTCCTTGCGTCGGCCGATGACCCGTTCCTGGTGGGCGACGGAGAGCTTCTCCCAGTCGTCCAGCAGCATCCTGATGCGGCGGACGACCGCGTAGGAGCCGCCCGCGAGCCACTCCTGGGCCGGGTCCGCGGTGGCGGAGTCCGAGGGGCCGGGCACGAAGATCCGTGCGTCGAAGTCGTGGTCGGCGGGACGCGGGTTGTTGGTCCCGTCCAGCTGACCCATCAGGTTGCGGGCCGTCATCGGGTGGGCGGTGGCGCCCGGCGTGCGGTTGAAGCCGTTCATCTGCCAGCGCACCCGCGCCGCCGTCCCGGCCGCCTTCTGGACCGCGCGCAGCGCGTGGAAGGCGACGAGCGCGTCGTCCGCGCCGATCTGCACCCAGAGGTCGCCGTTCGAGCGTCCGGAGTCCAGGTGGTCGGAGGAGAAGGCGGGCAGCGGGTCGAGCCCGGCGGGCCGGCGTTCCGTCAGCCCGGTCCGGTCGAAGAACGTCCGGCCGAAGCCGAAGGTGAGTGTCAACGAGGACGGGCCGGCGTCCCGGGCGATGCCGGTGTCGTCGCCGGACCCGGCGGGACGGCCCGCCATCAGCTCCTCGGCCAGCACGGACCAACGCCGCATCAGGGCGGCCGCCTCCGTGCGTCCGGCTCCCGCCGTGAGGTCGAAGGCGACGAGATGTCCGCTCGCCTGGAGCGGAGTGGTGATCCCCGGTTGATGTTTCCCGTGAAACATCGCCTCGGTCGAGCCGATCGAGGTGAGCGCCGCAGGGGTGTCGGGACGCGCCGCCGCGTATCCGGTGGCCCCGCCGGCGGCTCCCAGGACCAGGCCGGCGGCACCGGCCGCTCCGGCGCCACCGAGGAGCTTCCGCCGGGAGACCCCCGCCGGCTCGGTGCCCTCGAAGGAGCCCGCATCGTCGCTCCCGGCACGCGCCGGTGCCGGGCGCACAGGGGTGTTCCGCTTGTTCACGCTGGTCAGCCGATCTTCACGTAGCCGTCGACGGTGGTCTGGTCGATGTCCGAGGTGCGGACGGTGACCGCGAGCTTCCACCGGCCCGCCATGGGGATCTGGACGTCGCTCGCGGTCCAGTGGCCTTCGGCGAGACGGTCGGGGAGGACCGGTAGCGGCCCGATGTCCTTGGCCTCCAGCGTGAGAGCCATCCGCACCTCGGGTACGTCCATCGCCGTGCCGCCGGCGTCCTGGAGCCACAGGTGCATGTCGTTGGAGCCGGTCCGGCCGGGGTCGACGTCCACCTGCACGGTCCCCTTGCCGGCCCTGCCGCCGGTGTCGAAGGGCAGGCTCACGGTGACCGGCTGGGCGGGGGCCGGAGCGGCGGCCGTGTTGGTGCGCGCGGCCTCCTCCTCCGTACGGCCCGGTTCGGTGGACGACAGGAGGGTGGTGACCGCCAGCAGGACGACGGCGACACCGGTCTCGACGAGGACCGAGCGGCGCAGGCCGGTCCGGCCGGGGTCGGCGTCGCGGGCCCTCTTCACCTTCGCCGCGGTCATCAGGGCCTGCTGGCGCGCGAGCTGCGCGGCCCGCTCGGGGTGCGTACCCGCTCCGGCGACGGAGACCGAGGTGCGTACCGGCCCCTCGGCGACCGGGGCGCAGACGCGTACCGGCTCCTCGGCGACGGAGGCCGACGGGCGCACCGGCTCCTCGGATGCCGGCTCCGCGGGTGGGTCGTCCCCCTCCACCGGCACGTCGGTCGCCGGATCCGTCGCGGGCGGCCCCCCGACCGTCAGCCGTCCCGTCCAGCGCCGGGAGATCCAGGCCACGCCCACGAGGACCGCGACCAGACCGACCTTGACCAGCAGCAGCCGGCCGTACGTCGTCCCGGTGAGCGCCGACCAGGAACCGACCTGGCGCCAGGACTGGTAGAGCCCCGTGCCGGCCAGTACCACCACGCTGACGAAGGCCACCCGGGAGAAGCGCCGCACCGCGCCCGCGGGCAGTTCCGGGACCCGGTACAGGGCGGTCAGCAACGCGGCGAGACCGCCCAGCCAGGCGGCGACCGCCAGCAGGTGGGCCATGTCGACCGGCATGGCGATGCCCGGCTGGAGTCCGGTGGAGGCGTGTTCGGCGAGCGACCACGTCCCGGCGATCCCGGTGGCGACCACCGCGCCACCGAGCGCGAGGCCGAAGGTGAGGTCCTTGCGCTCCGTCTCGTCCTCGCGCTGGGGGTACGTGCCGAACAGCACGGCGACGAAGAGCGCGGAGGCGCCCAGCAGGAGCAGCCGGGAGATGAGCGCGGCCCCCGGCTTGGTGTCCAGCACCGCCTGGAGACCGCCGGGATCGAAGGCGTCGGAGAGCTTCCCGCTGCCGGTGTACGGGTTGCGCAGCATCAGCATCGCCAGGGTGGACGCGGTGAGCGTGATCCAGCCGCCGACGACGAGCCGTTGCAGCGGCCGGACCGAGGCGCCGCCCCGCCAGCAGGCGAGGACGAACGCGGAGCCGCCCGCGAGCAGGATGAAACCGGTGTACGCGGCGTAGCGGGCGATGCCGTACAGCGCGCCGACCAGGCCGCCGCCCGCCGTCGAGGCGGGCAGGGTGACGGTGGTGGTGGACGGCGCCCCGATGGAGAAGGTGAAGGCGCCGGAGACCGGATGGCTGTCCGCGGAGACCGCCTGCCAGGCCACCGTGTAGGTGCCGTCGGGGAGCCCGGAGTGGAGCGTGACGGCGTACCGGGCGGCGCCCCCGGCACCGGTCGAGCGCGGGCCGCCGGTGTCGGCACGCTCCCCGGTCGGGTCGAGGACCCGGATCGCGTCGTCGCTCAGCGAGACGGACTCGGAGAAGGAGAGGGTGATGCTGCGGGGAGCCGTGTCCACCACCGCCCCGTCCCGCGGGTCGCTCCCCGTGAGGGCCGCGTGCGCGGACGCGGGGGCCGCGCACGCCAGCATCAGGCCGAGGAAGAGGCCGGTCAGCGTGGCGAGGAGCGCGGACGCGCCGAGCGGCCGGCGTACCGGGGTGGGCCCCGGGCGGGGTCCGCGGAGCGGGGCGGTGGCTGTCATGGTGGGTTCAGTCCCTCACTGCTTCGCCGGGTTATAGGTCGTCTCCTCGACGGGGAGCTCGACCGTGATCGGGCCGGACTTCTCGAAGTGCAGCTGCACGGAGATCTTCTGGCCCTTCTTGGGCTGCCGCTTGAGTTCGTCGAACATGATGTGGTTGCCGCCGCGTTCGAGGTCCAGCTCGCCCTGGGCGGGCACCTCGAAGGAGGCCACCATCCGCATGGCCCGACCCTTCGTCTCGTGGATCGTGACGTGGTCGGAGATCGGGCTGGTCACGGCGGTCAGCCGGTCGGTGGCGGAGCCCGCGTTCTCGACGACGAGGAAGGCCGCCGCGATGTCGCTGACGGGCTGCGGCATGAAGGCCCCCACGACCTTCAGCTCGGGGGAGCCCTCGGTGGAGCATCCCGCGAGGGTCAGGCCCGTCACGAGGGCGAGTCCGCCGGCGAGGGTCGCGCGGCCTGTCACGGGTTCGCCCCCTCGATGAGCTTGGGGAGGTCCGCGGTGTAGTCGTCGGCGGTGGTGTCCTCGCTGTAGAGGACGTATCCGGCGTCGGTCTTCGGAGAGAACGCCATGACCTGGGCGCCGTGCATGGAGACGACGGTGCCGTCCTTCTCCGTGGTGGCGGGGTCGATGCCGATGCCCATCGACCGGGCGCCGGCCTGGATGGTCTTGAAGTCGCCGGTGAGGCCGATGAAGTCGGGGTCCTGGGCCTTGAGCCAGGCGCCCAGCGAGGCCGGGGTGTCGCGCTCGGGGTCGGTCGTGATGAAGACGACCCGGAGCTCGTCCTGTTCGGCGGCGGGCAGCGCGCGCTTGGCGAGCGCGATGTTGCTCATGGTCAGCGGGCAGACGTCCGGGCAGTTGGTGTAGCCGTAGTAGATGAGCGTCGGCTTGCCCGCGGTCTCCTTGCGGAGGTCGTACGTCTTGCCGTGGGTGTCCGTCAGGACGAGGTCCGGCTTGGTGAACGGCTGGTCGAGGACGGTGGCGGCCCGGGTGGTGGTGGAGGTGGAGACGTCGGACACCGGCTTGGCGGCGGACCCGTCGTCCGAGCCGCAGGCGGTGAGTGCCAGTGCGGCAGCGGCGGCGAGCGCCACGGCCGACGCCATTTTCTTGGTGCGCATGGAGGGTGTGTTCCTGGTCTGTGCGGTGCGGTGGGTGGCCCCGGGGTCCACCGGGGGCCGGGACCGGATGCGCGCGCGCCCGGTCCCGGCCCGAAGGGCCCCGGGAATGCCGTCTGTCGGATGACCGCCGGCCTGGCGGACGACCGCCGGCCGGAGGTCACCGGTGAGGGCTCTCAGGCGGTGCGGCGGCGGGCGAGGACGCCGAAGGCGACGCCCGCGATGCCGATGACGATGCCGACGACGCCCAGCACCCGTGCGGTGCCGTCGCTCGCCGAGTCGGACGACGCCGAGGCGGTGGTGGTGTGTTCGGACGCGTCGGCGCCCTTGTCACCGGCGGCGTCGTCAGCGTTGTCGTCGGTGTCCGTGGCGCCGGCGGAGCCGTGGGCGTCCGCCGCGGCGTCGGTCAGGGTCAGCACCGGGGCGGGGTTGTCGGGCTCCTCACCGCCGGCCGGGGCCTCCTCGATCCAGCGGACGACCTCCTTGCTGCTGTACGTCTGGAGGGCCTTGAAGACGAGCTGGTCGGTATCCTCGGGGAGCTGTCCCACGGAGAGCGGGAACTGCTGGAAGTAGCCGGGCTTGATCGCGGCGGCGGCGTCGGCGGTCCAGGTCACCTTGGAGACGGCCTCGGTGACCTTCTGGCCGTGGACCTCCAGCGGCTTGGCGAGCGTGGACTTGGTGACGTCGATCTTCCAGCCCGGTACTGCCTGCGGGCTGACCGAGGAGAGCGGGTGGTCGGTGGGGAAGTTGACTTCGAGCTTCACCGTCGAGGCGTCGTCGCGCTCGTTGGGGACCTTGAAGTTGATGGTGGCGTAACCGCCCTTGGCCGCCTCGCCCTGGGGCTGCACGCTGACGTGGGCGGAGGCGGGACCGGCGAGCAGCAGAACGGCGGACGCGGCGATGCCGCCCGCGACGGCGATACGGGAAACGTTCATGGCAGGGATCACTCCACGGAGCGCAGGAGAGGTGGTCCGGCGCGCGGGTGCGCGACGGCATCGCGCCACCCGCTTCCCGGGGGGACCGTCGTGACGGCTCGGCCGCAGGGCCGGGGAAGGGTGGTCGCGTCAGGCTGCGAGGGCGTACGCGGGGGGAGGCCCGCGCCTGATCACCAGATGCTGCAGAGGATCGCCGGTGGCCGGCGCCGGGGCGTCCACCGGGGTACGGGCCGGGCGCGGCCCGGCCGTCGGGGCGCCCGGGAAGCCCGCGCGCAGCACCCGTACGAGCGCGAGCGCGGCCCGCAGGGAGCGCAGCCGTGCGGCGGCGGCGAGTTGGCGGCCGCCGTGCGCGGAGAGCCGCGCCAGTTGGAAGAGCGACACCTCGCCCCGGCGCAGCAGCCAGCCCGTGACGAGCGCGGCCAGCAGGTGGACCAGGACCATGGGGAGGCTGGGCAGCAGCGCCGGCGAGGAGCCCACCGCGGCGGAGGCGAGGTGGGCGTGCGCCCCGGAGACGGTCGCCGGGTCGACGCCCGCGTCGGTGACGATGCGGTGGGCCTGGGCCGCGCTGATCCCGCCCGGGGTGTCTCCGCAGAGCAGCGAGGCGGCGAACCGGATGAGCGACGCGTCGCCCGTCGCCGGCGCGGTCGCGGTGCCCGCGGGGGCGGACCCCATGGCGGTGGCCGTCATGGGGTGGGCGAGTTCGAAGAGCGCGTGGAGCGCGACCTGTCCGCCGGCCAGGGCCGGTGCGATCGACGGCAGTGAGCGCTCGCGCCCGGCGAAGGGGGCCACCACCGCGAGCACGACGAGGAATCCGCAGAGCAGCGCCCACCAGGGTACGGCCGAGGAGGAGGCGAGCCCGTGCCCCGCGGCGGACAGCACGACGCAGACCGCGGCGAACACCGAGGCCCTCAGGAGCCGCAGGCCGGCTCCGGCGCGTGTGGCGGACCGTGCGTCAGGCGTAGACATGGCGGGCCCATCATCGCACTGCGTCCCCGTCCGTGGGGCGGCAGGTCCGCAACATCATCTTCCGTACCGTTCGGTGGGGGTTGTGCGGGAAGCGGAACTGTTGCGGGGGACGCATTACGGGACGGGTGGGACGGTCGTTGTACCTGGTGACAGAGGTGTCAGTGGATCACGGGTCCGGACATACACCGTCAAGCGGAATATTCGCGTCCGCCGAATGAGGGCCATCACGGCCGAACCGTGCTTACGGGGGGCCCTTCACGGCAATACGTATCGGTATGTCGAGCCGCAGCCAGGAGGCTGGAGCATGAGCATGTGGTGGTCACTCCATTTGCGGCGCGAAGCCGCGAGCGTTCCGCTCGCCCGTCGATTTCTCCTCGGCAGCATGGAGACGGCGGGAGTGGATCCGGACATCTCCTACGACCTCTCGGTGGCGCTCACCGAGGCATGTGCCAACGCCGTGGAGCACGGCGGGGACCAGGGGGGCACCGTCCCCGGACCTCCGGGCGCTCCCGGTCAGTACCGGGTCACCGCGTACCTGGACGGTGAGACGTGCCGTATCGAGGTCGCGGACTCCGGACCGGGCTTCCCCGCCCGGCGAGCCCGTCGCCCCGCAGCCCGTCCCGCCGGTACACGCGGCGCGCCGGCGGCCGTGCCGGACCGCGCCGCCGAACCGTGGGACCTGGCCGAGAGCGGTCGCGGTCTCGGGCTCATCGAACAGCTCGCCGACCACGTCCACATCGGCAACCGTCCGGGTCGGGGCGTCGTGGTGAGCTTCGACAAGATCCTGAAATGGCGCGAGGACGCGCTGCTCATGGTGTCCTGAGCGGCGCGCCCCCGCGTGGGGCCGTGCGGGGCGGGCCTCAGCCCTTGAGGCCGGCGATCCAGCTCTCGATCTCGTCGGAACGGCGCGGCAGTTTGTCGGAGAGGTTCCGGTTGCCGTCCTCGGTGACGAGGATGTCGTCCTCGATCCGGACGCCGATGCCGCGGTACTCCTCGGGCACCGTCAGGTCGTCGGCCTGGAAGTACAGACCCGGCTCGACCGTGAGGCACATGCCCGGCTCCAGCGTGCCGTTGACGTACGTCTCGGTGCGCGCGGCGGCGCAGTCGTGGACGTCCATGCCGAGCATGTGACCGGTGCCGTGCAGGGTCCAGCGGCGCTGGAGGCCCAGCTCCAGGACCTTCTCCACGGTGAGGTCGCCGAGCAGGCCCCACGCGACGAGGTGCTCGGTGAGCACCCGCTGCGCGGCGTCGTGGAAGTCGCGGAAGCCGGCACCCGGCTTCACCGCGGCGATGCCCGCCTCCTGCGCCGCGTAGACCGCGTCGTAGATCGTGCGCTGGAGCGGCGAGAAGGTGCCGTTGATCGGCAGGGTCCGCGTCACGTCGGCGGTGTAGAGGTCGTGGGTCTCCACGCCGGCGTCGAGCAGCAGCAGTTCGCCGGAGCGGACCGCGCCGTCGTTGCGCACCCAGTGCAGCGTGGTGGCGTGCGGGCCGGCGGCGCAGATCGATCCGTAGCCGATGTCGTTGCCCTCGACGCGGGCGCGCAGGAAGAACGTGCCCTCCAGGTAACGCTCGCTCGTCGCCTCGGCCTTGTCGAGCACCTTCACGACGTCCTCAAAGCCGCGCGCGGTGATGTCGCACGCCTTCTGCAGCTCGGCGATCTCGAAGTCGTCCTTCACCAGGCGCGCCTCGGAGAGGTACACCCGCAGCTCCTCGTCGCGCTCGGCGGTGACCTTGTCGGTCAGGGCCGCCTCGATGCCGGCGTCGTAGCCGCGGACGACGCGGACCGGGCCGGTGGCCTCCTTCAGCGCGGCGGCGAGCTCGCGGACGTCCTTCGCCGGGATGCCCAGCACCTGCTCGGCCTCGGTGAGGGAGTGGCGGCGGCCGACCCACAGCTCGCCCTGGCCGTCGAGCCAGAACTCGCCGTTCTCCCGGTCGGAGCGGGGCAGCAGGTAGACGGTCGCGTCGTGGCCGCTCCCGCCGGTCTTCGGCTCCAGGACGAGAACGCCGTCCTGGGTCTGGTCGCCGGTGAGGTAGGCGTACTCGGTGGCGGCGCGGAAGGCGTACTCCGTGTCGTTGGCGCGGGTCTTCAGGTGGCCCGCGGGGACGACGAGGCGCTCACCGGGGAAACGCGCGGAGAGCGCGGTGCGGCGGGCGGCGGTGTGCGCGGCCTGCGGCAGCGGCGCGAGACCGGTCAGCTCGGTGTCCGCCCAGCCCGACTTCATGCTGTCGGCGAGTTCGTCGGAGACGGCCGGGTACAGGCCGTTCTTCCGGGTCTTGATCGGCTCGGTCTCTTCGGTCGCTTCGGTCTCTTCGACTGCTGGGGGTTCCGGGGTGCGCTCGTCGGACACGATTCGTCTCTCCTTGGTACGACACTGGGCCCCACCATCGTACGGGCGTGCGGAAGGGGGCCCAGGGCCGAAGGGCCTCTTACCCACGGAGCGCGCGGCTGGATGGCACCGCACCGTCGGAGCCCTGCTGAGCTGCGCGAACGCAGGAAGCGGACGAAGAGCTTCCGGAAGTGAGGGCAGTCGGCGGGGTGCGGTTCTCGCCGGAGTCAGTCGAAGCGCACCGCGAGCAGGGTCACGTCGCCGGTGCGGTCCGCGGGGGTGCTCCGGGGGAGCAGGGCGCGCAGGACGTGGTCGGCGACCGCGTCCGGGTCACGGCGGGCGGCCCGGGGCACCCCGGCGGCGGCCGCGTGCAGCCGGGCGAACGCCCGGTCCGTCGAGTCGCCGGTCCGGCGCAGCAGCCCGTCCGTGTAGAGGAGAACGGTTTCGCCCGATGCGGGGGTGAACTCCACGCTCGGCGCCTCCCAGGAGGCGAGCATGCCGAGCGGTGCCGAGACGGTGGTGTCGACGAACTGCGTGCGCCGCTCGCCCAGCACCAGCGGCGGGGCGTGCCCGGCACCGGCCAGCACGATCCGCCGCAGCGCCGGTTCGCAGTAGGCGAAGAGCGCGGTGGCGGTGCGCGCCGGTTCGGTCAGCCGGAGCAGCAGTTCCAGGTCGGAGAGGACGGCGACGGGGTCCTCTCCCTCCATGACGGCGTAGGCGCGCAGACCGGAGCGGAGCCGCCCCATCGCGGCCATGGCTCCGGGACCTCGACCGCCGGCGGAGCCCACCGAGAGTCCGAGGGCGCCGCCGGGGAGCGCCAGGGCGTCGTACCAGTCGCCGCCACCGTCCGGTCCGGCACGGTGGCGCGCGGCGAGCCGTACGCCGGGGATGCGCGGCAGCCGGCTCGGCAGCAGTTCCTCGGCGACGATCGCCGCGTCGGCCCGGGCGCGCTCGAGTTCCAGGAGCCGGACCAGGTGCTCGGCGGCGTACCGCCCGTAGAGGCCGACCACGTGCTGTTGCCGTTCCAGCGGTTCGGCCGGTTCGTCGTAGAGCCAGACGACCGCACCGAGAGCGGCGCCGGCCCGCGAGGTGAGGGGCAGGGCGAAACTGGCGGCGTAGCCGAGCCGGGAGGCGACCTCGCGCTGCCGGGGGTCGAGTTCCGCGTCGGCGAGGAGGTCCGGGCTGCTCACCGGGTCGGTGGCGGGCGGCCCGTCGAGGAGCCGGCCGTAGGGAGTCGAGCCGCGCGGGACGGTCTCGATCGCGCCGAGGTCGGCGTGGCTGAGGCCGAGACCGAGGGTGGAGTGCGGCCCCCGGCCGTCCCGCGGTTCGAGGAGCAGCATCCCGCGGCGTGCGCCGACGAGGGCGGCGCCGGCGCTCAGCAGCTCCGGCAGGGCGCTGTCGAGGGTGTGGGTCGCGGCCAGGCGCTCGGTGAGCTCGTGGAGCGTGGTGAGGTCCGAGACCCACCGGGCCAGCCGGTCCTGGAGAAAGGCGCCCGGTGCGGGCGGCACGGTGGTCGGCGGTTCCGGAGTGTGCGTCGAAACCGGAACGGGGGGATGGATTTCAGCCATATGTGGCAGGTGTCGGGCGCTCATGGCCTCCGGCTTTCCGACCGGCGAGTTCCGTCGAATAGCATCGCAAACCCCCCTGTCATTCTGCGCCACTATCAAGGCATCCACATGTACACGTACAAGTAAGCAGATGTCCAGCATTGTCCTTGCGGGATTGCTGGTGTCCGCACGCCGCTCAACTTGGCCGAAAAATGCGAGAGGTGGCCATTAATTGCGGTCGACTGGGCGGGCTCGACGGACGGCGCCCCCGAGGATGCCGTGTGGGGGTGTTGTGCGGGGCGAGCGTCATCCCGGACATGCTGGGTACGTAAATCGTTGAACCGCCGGGCAGTGGGGTCCGCCCCGGAACCCGGCAGCGTGAGCGGACGTCCTTGTCCGTGACACCACCGCCCGGGAGCAGCGCCCGTCCGCTCGGGGCGGCACGTGCGAGGCACGCGTCCGATCCGTCCCGCCGCGGTGGGCGGTGTGACGCGGCCCCGCTCTCGACCGTTCGACTCCGCAAGGCCGTTCGACTCAGGCTCGGTCCGGTTCGACCCGTCCTCACTCCGCAGCGTTCGGCCCGGCTCCGCCCGGTGCCCGCCACGCGCCCGTGGGGCTGCCCGATGAGCACGCGCACACGGTCAGGTACGCGCGGATCGCGCACGTACGGAGATGTACGCACAGTCAGGGTCGTCGCCGCGCAGCGGAACCTCGCGCGGGCGGCGACGTGGACCTCGGCGTTCAACGGAAAGGAACGAGCGCTCATGCGCGAGATCCTCGGAAGGCGACGCAGGAACCGGTTCCGGCGCGGGGACGGCACCGCTGGGCTCGACGCGGCGCTGACCTGCGCCACCGGATGGCAGTGGCCCGTGCTGCCGGGCGTGGGGCTCGCCCCCGCCCGGGACGGATGCGCCTGCCCCGACCCCGAGTGCGTGGTTCCCGGCGCACACCCCTTCGACCCCGGACTCCTCGCCGCCACCACGGACGCCCGCATGGTCCGGTGGTGGTGGACGGCACGGCCGGCTGCCCCGGTGCTGCTGGCCACCGGTGGCCGTGCGCCGTGCGCGGTGAGCCTGCCGGCGGTGAGCGGGGCGCAGGCCCTCGCGGTGCTGGACGCGCGGGGCATGCGGCTCGGGCCGGTGATCGCGACGCCGTCCCGGTGGGCGCTGCTGGTCCGCCCGTACACCCTGGAGCGGCTGGGGGAATTGCTGCACGCCCAGGAGTGGGTGCCCGGTTCGCTCCGATTCCACGGCGAGGGCGGCTACCTGCTGCTTCCTCCCGCGGGGAAGGGGGACGGCCGGGTGCGGTGGGAGCGGCCGCCGTCGGCGGGACGTGTCGCACCCTGGCTGCCGGACGTCGGGACCGTCCTGGACGCGCTGGTGGAGGCCAGCACCGGGGCACCGGGCGGCGGGAGCCGACTGGCCTACTGAGGCACCCGCGGAGCCCCCGGCGTGGGCGTGAGGCCCAGGCGGGAGCCGCGGGTGTACGCGGGACCCTCGGGTGTACGTGAAGTCGGGGGTGGTCCGGCTCCCGCGCGACGTTCCCGGCGAACGGCGCGTCCGGCGACGCCCTTCCGCAGAACGTCACCCCTCCGTAGAACGTCGCCCTTTCCGCAGAACATCACCCAGCGCATTTCGCCGGATCTGCGGACGCCGGAGGATTTCCGTACCGGAGAGGGGGCCCGCCTGTGCGAATTCTTGACCTGCTTTTCGAACCCGGACGCCCCTGACCCTCTTTCTGGGGCGTTTTTCTCCGCGGTTCCTGATTATCCGTCGAATGGAGAATGCGTCGTCCCGCCCCTGTCCGGGCTCCCAGGAAGGGCCCCGCCGTTCCGGCGGGGCCCTTCGGCCGGTGCGCGTACGGCAGGCACACGGCCCACGTGCACCGGGAGCACAACTGCCGTGCGGGGTACGCCGCCTGAGGTGTGCCGCACCGCCCCGGTGGGGGTGCTCGTGGCCGGGGCGTCGTGGCCTGGGGAGCGGGATGCCTTGGGATGGGTCGGGGCAGGGGTTCCGGCCCCGGGGGTCCGGAGCGGCGGGCAACGCGGCGTACGACGTTCCGGGTGCGGGTGGCAAGCTGCCGGGCTGCGGGGTGTGTTGGGGCTGGTCGCACGGGCGACGCGCGGTCGTGACCGGCGCTCTTCGCGGGGGGAGGTCCGTCCCACGCGGGGCGGCGGGCCGCTCACGGCTTCGCCGCGGGCCGGGCCGCACCCGGAAATGAGGACGCCCGGTCGCTGGCGACGGGGGATGCACCAGCGACCGGGCTTTCAGAACCGTAACAAGAGATCTGCCGTTCGCAAATTCGATCTGGCCTGGGAGGGCGGCGATTTACCGGCCGGAACGGCCTGTTGTGACGCGCGTCACCGACGGTTCCCCGGGGTTCGTCACTGTCAGCTGAGCGTCACTTGGCGGTTGGTGAGCCCGCCGCGCGCCCGGCGCTCCTCCGCGGTCAGCGGGGCCTCGGAGGCGAGCGCCCCGGCGAGCCGCTCGGCGAACGCGGCCGCGGGCTTCTCGCACTCCTCGGCGGTCATCGCGCTCGGCAGGTCCCACACCGGTACGACGAGCCCGTGGGCCCGGAACGAACCGACCAGCCGCGTTCCCTCGCCGAGCGAGGAGGTGCCGGCGGCGTGCAGTCGGGCGAGCGCGTCGAGGAGCTTCTCCTCGGGGTGCGGCATGACCCAGCGCAGGTGGTTCTTCTCCGGCGTCTCGCACCAGTACGCGGCGTCCACGGAGGAGAGCAGCGCGGTCGGGATCGCTGCGGCGTTGGCGCGCTCCAGGGAAGCGGAGACCTCGGCCGCGGCGTTCTCCGCGTCCGGCACCCAGAACTCGAAGCCGGAGTGGACGACGGGCTCGAACGGCGCGTCCGCGGCGAGCAGGTCCTGCAGGCGCGGTCCGTCGGCGGCGACCCGGCGAGCGGCGACCGGTGTGCCGGGCTCGGCCTCCAGCGCCTGCTGGAGGGAGTCGGCCAGGCCGCGGCTGAGGTCACCGGAGGAGGTGTCGTTCTGCAGGGCGAGCAGGATGGACCCGTCGTCACGGCGGAGGGCGGGCCAGGCCATCGGCAGCACGGTCGCGAGCGTGACGGAGGGGACGCCCTCGGGCAGCCCGTCCTTCAGCGTCAGCGGGACGGTCGCGGCGGGCACCAGCTCGCGCAGCGCGACCCAGTCGCACTCGCCGGGAAGCCCTTCGAACGGGCGCTGGACCAGCTCGGTGACCGCGTGCGCGGCGGTGCGTCCGTGACACGCCTTGTACCGTCGTCCCGAACCGCAGGGGCAGGGCTCGCGGGCCCCCACGACGGGGATCTCCCCGTCGTTCACCTGCGGCTTCGCGGCCTTGGTCGTCTGAGGGCGCTTCTTGGCCATGGTGGGCATTCTCCCGGTAGCGACGGTGCGGTCTGAGGCGCGAGCCTAGTGCCTCCAGCGCCCCTGACCCGACGGAGCCCGGGCGCCCGGAGGACGCCGCGCGGGTGTCGCCGGCAGGTGATCCGGGGTGGGGTTCCGGTGCGGCGGTCAGGTACGACGGTCAGGTGCGTCGTCGCGGGTCGTCGCGGGTGACCGGTCCGGTCGTGAGCCGGGGCGGTCCGGGGAGTCCGTCCTCCCCGGGGAGCCCGTCCGGTCCGGGGAGGCCGTCCTCCCCGGGAGCACGTCCGGTCCGGTCCATGGGGGCCGGTCCGCCGGTCCGGGCGTCGCTGGGGTGGGGTGGGCCGCCCGGATGTCAAAGGTCCGTCGGCCGGTTCTCGCACCGGGCCGGGTGACGCCGAGCTCCCTCGCTCGGCTCACCTGTCGCGGGACGGGCCGCGGGATGGTGCCCCGCGGAGCTGCCGTGTCCGCGCCGCTCAGCCCGCCTCGCCGAAGGCGGAGAGCCCGTCGAGATCCAGCTCCTCGAAGCCGGAGAGCCCGTCGAATCCCGGGAGGCCCTGGAGCCCGTCGAGTCCTTCGGAGCCCGTACGGCCGCGCGGGCCGCCGAGCGGCCCGAGGCCGTCGAGTCCTTCCACTGCGCCGAATCGTTCCTCGGCCGCCACCAGCGCCCAGACCGTGACCTCGCCCGGGGCGTCGTCCCTGACGCCCCACTTCTCGGAGAGGGCACTGATGATGTTCAGCCCGCGACCGCCCCGAGCCGTCACCGAGGGGGTGGAGGGGACGGGCCGTGTCGGACCGCCTCCGTCCGTGACCTCCACGGTCAGGCCGCCCCGGCGGTCCACGCGCCACGCGGCGCGGACGTCGCCGTCACCGACGTCCACGTGCTGCCCCAGCGGCCTGCCGTGCCGACAGGCGTTGCTGAGGAGTTCGGACAGGATCAGGACCGCGTCGTCGACGACCGCGTCCGAGACCCCGTTGTCCCGCAGTTGTGCGCGCATGTGGTGCCGCGCCTGCCTCACGCCCGCAGGGCCGTGAGGAACGGCCATGCTCGACGACGTGGGCACTTCTTGTGCCACCACCAACGTCACCCCCGAGACCTCCTTTGCCCCACGCCACGAAGGGGATGCCCTCCTGAGCTGCGCCGGAAACCGGTCAAAGCATCTCCGGTGACGCACTCGAAACGAGTCGACACGTACCGAATGCGCCGGTGCACTCCCCGTGACGGGGCGGGAGGGGTGGTTCGTCTACCCGCGTCCGAGTTGGGCCAGGACCTTTTTCGGGCGGTTGGTGATGATCGCCTCGATGCCGAGTTCGGCGCAGAGGGCCACGTCCTCCGGCTCGTTCACGGTCCAGACGTGGACCCGGTGTCCGGCGCCGTGCAGCCTGCGGACGTAGTCGGGGTGGTTGCGTACGATCCGCATCCCGGGCCCGGCGATGCGCGCACCGGCGGGCAGCCGCCCGTCCCGCAGGCGGGGGGTGAGGAACTGCATCAGGTAGACGGTGGGCAGGGTGGGGGCCGCCGTACGGACCCGGTGCAGGGAGCGGGCGGAGAAGCTCATGACACGGACGGCCGAGGGACCGTCGGCGGGTGGGGCGTCCAGGCCGAACTCCCTGAGGAGGCGCAGCAGCCGGTCCTCGACCTGTCCCGCCCACCGGGTCGGGTGCTTGGTCTCGATGGCGAGCTGGAGCGGCCGGCCCGTCGCGCGCACCTCGGTGACCAGCTCCAGCAGGCGTTCCAGGGTGAGTACGGAGGTGAGGTCGCCGGGCACCGGATCCCAGTCCGGGGACTCCTCGCGGTCCTTCCAGGAGCCGAAGTCGAGCGCGGCGAGCTGCGAGAGTTCGAGCGCGGAGACCGCGCCCCGCCCGTTCGAGGTGCGGTTGACCCGGCGGTCGTGCACACAGACGAGATGTCCGTCGGCGGTGAGCCGGACATCGCACTCCAGCGCGTCCGCGCCGTCTTCGACGGCTTTCCGGTACGCGGCGAGGGTGTGCTCGGGAGCGTCGTCCGAGGCTCCGCGATGGGCCACGACCTGGAGGGAAGAAGGGCTGGAGGGCTGCCGTGCGTCGGTCACCGCGTCATGGTGTCATCGCGACGTGGCGGGTGCGCGGTCCTCGTACCGGGAGCGCCGTTTTGTCTGATGTAAAGATTGGTGTGTGGATGCACAGGTCCTGCTTACAGTGGCCTGACGTGTTCTGGGCAAAGCTGGGCCCAGACACCTGCGATGCGGATCTCTTGCCGACTGCCGAGTGGAACCGAGGAGTAAAGAGCTGTGAGCACCGAGAACGAGGGCCACGAGGGCGCCGCGGTCCCCGACGTACCGCCCGCTCCGTCCGCACCTCCCGTGCCGGCCGCCGCTCCCGAGGACCCGCGCCGGGCCACGCCTCCCGCGCCCGGCGCCCCGGCCACCGCACATCAGGACGACGCGGCTCGGGCGGCGCACGCCGAGCCGTCCCACGAACCGCCGTACGCGGACGGCCGGGGCGGCGACTCCTCCCCGTCTGCCGAGCCCGCCGGACCGTACGGCACCACTCCCGCACCGGCCGACCAGCGACCGGCCGCGCCCGCGCAGCCGGATGCCGCGCACGCTCCGGCCCCCGACCCCGCGCAGGGCCGGCCGCAGGCGCCCGCGCACGCTCCGGGGGCCGACGCGACGCAGCAGCTCCCGCCGCACACCCCCGCCTACCCTGCGCCGCACACGCCCGCGCCCGCCTACCCGGCACCGCAGGGTGCACCGGCGTACCCGGCACCGCACAACGCGGCGCCGGCCGGCTCGTGGCCGCCCCCGGCCCCGCCGGCCGTCCCGGCGTACGCCGGTGGCGGCGACGGCCACGGTGGCACCGTCTGGGGCGCCTCCGCCGAGCAGGAGCCCAAGGGCCCCCGCAAGCGCCGGGCCGGCGGGCTCGTCGCGATGGTCGCCGTGGCGGCGCTGGTCGCGGGCGGGGTCGGCGGCGCCCTCGGCTTCTGGGCCGCGGACAGCAATGACGACGGCTCCTCCGGTTCGACGACGATCAGCGCCTCCGACAGCCCGAAGGCGCTCAAGCGCGCCGACGGCACCGTGGCGGGCGTCGCGGCCAAGTCCCTTCCCAGCGTCGTCACGATCGACGCGCAGAACGGCGACGGCGAGGGCGGCACGGGCACCGGCTTCGTGTACGACAAGGAAGGCCACATCCTCACCAACAACCACGTGGTCGCCTCCGCCGCGGAGAGCGGGCAGCTCACCGCGACCTTCTCCGACGGCAAGAAGTACGAAGCTGAGGTGGTCGGCCGCGCCGAGGGCTACGACGTCGCCGTCATCAAGCTGAAGAACGCCCCGTCCGGCCTGAACCCGCTGGCCCTCGGCAACTCCGACAACGTGGCGGTCGGCGACTCGACCATCGCGATCGGCGCCCCGTTCGGCCTCTCCAACACGGTCACGACCGGCATCATCAGCGCGAAGAACCGCCCGGTCGCTTCCAGCGACGGCTCCTCGTCCAGCAGCAGCTCCTACATGAGCGCGCTCCAGACGGACGCCTCGATCAACCCGGGCAACTCCGGCGGCCCGCTGCTCGACGCCACCGGCGCCGTGATCGGCATCAACTCCGCCATCCAGTCGACCGGCAGCGGCGCCCAGACCCAGGCCGGTTCCATCGGCCTCGGCTTCGCCATCCCGATCAACCAGGCGAAGAACGTCGCCGAGCAGCTGATCAAGACCGGCCAGCCCGTCTACCCGGTCATCGGCGCGACGGTCTCCATGTCGGAGACCGGCGACGGCGCGGTCATCTCCGACCAGGGCTCCGGCAGCACCGCCGCCGTTGCCGCGGACGGGCCGGCCGCCAAGGCGGGCCTCAAGGCGGGCGACGTCATCACCAAGTTCAACGACACCCCGGTCGACAGCGGCCCGACTCTCATCGGCGAGATCTGGACCCACAAGCCGGGCGACCGCGTCACGTTGACCTACGAGCGCGACGGCAAGGAGTCCACCGTCGAACTCACCCTGGGCGAGCGCAAGGGCGACAGCTGACCGGCTACGCTGTAGGCCGTTCCCCGGCGGTGGCACCGCCGCTCCGGGGACCGGGGTGGGTTGCCCGAGCGGCCTAAGGGAACGGTCTTGAAAACCGTCGTGGCAGCGATGTCACCGTGGGTTCAAATCCCACACCCACCGCCAGGTGAGAGAAGCAGCAGGTCAGAGGGCGGGTCTCCGGAACGGAGGCCCGCCCTCTGCATTCACCTTGTCTCACCTCACACCCCTGATTCCCGGTGCCGACCAGGGCGTGTGGGCCATACGCGGGCCAGGATCGGCCCTACTCCTCGGCGCGAAGCCCCAGCTCAACGAGCCGGTTGGCCGCAGCCGAACCGCCCTTGAGGAGCTTGGCGTAGAACCGGTAGAGCACCGCGAGGCTGTGGCCGGCGCGATAAGCGGCCTCCACCGGGTCCATGCCGGACTTGATCCACAGCGAGATCGCGGCGTGCCGCAGGGAGTACGGGACCTCGGCCAACGCGGTCCGAAGCTCCTGTTCGCTGAGTACTGCCTTCCGTGCCTCGCTCCAGACCCCGGAGTATTCGTTCGACGTCAGACGGCCGCCACGCACCGCCGGGAACAGTCGGCCGTCTGGTGCGACGCCGAAGCGAGCGATGTGGGCGCGGACCATGCGCACGTATATCGGCGGGACGGGAACGGCGCGTACGGCCCTCCGCGCCCGGTGCTTTAGGCCACGCTCGTCGTGCGACTTCCCGCTGTCGGTCCAGCCGCCCCCGACTTCCGGGTGGCTTTCCGACACCAGCACTTCACCCCACGCCTCCGGCTCGCTCTCTGGCGGCAGGATGAAGTCCGATTCCTTGAGCGCTGCGGCTTCGCCGGGCCGCGTTGCCACGTAGTAGACGGCCCCGTAGAACGCTTCCAGACGCTCACCGCGTTCTCCCTGCGCGGCCACGGCGGCGAGTAGAGCGCGAGCGAGCCGAGGGCCGGGCACCCACCGGAAATCGACCTCGTCCGAGGTCTGCGGAGCGGCCCAGTCCACCGACAGGAATGGGTGGCGTGTGAGGAGGGCCCGTTCCTCAACTGCGTAACGGAAGGCGTTGCTCAGAACCATGCGCTTTCGGTTGGCGGTGTTCTCCGCCGCAGGTTTCCCGTTCAGGAGCCGGGAAAGCGCCGTGAGTGCCGCTCGCACGTGCTCCGGCTTCGCGGCTTCGTCCACCCGCATCGAATGCTGCCCAACCCACTCCAGTGCCTTCCGGACGTCGTCGGGGGGTTCTTGGGCGTCGGAGCGCGAGATGATCTGATTCTTCGGGCCGTCCACGGCTCGAAACGCCCACTGGTACAGAGCGGTACGTAGTACGCGGGCATCAGGTCGGGCGCTGGGCCCAGTCGTGAAGACGGGTGTCACAACTGCAAGGGATTCCGCAATGCTTGCTCGATGCTTCGCAGCCGCCCCGGGCCACTTCATCAGCGCGTACGCCTTGGCGTGCTCGAACCATGTTGGCATTGCGAGGGCGGCAAGCTCCTTCTCAGGAAGACCGGTCTCCTCGTCGAACTGCTGGCCCGCTCGCAGAGCAGCCATGAGCTGAGAGCGGCGACCATCGGCCTGCGGTTTGAGGGTGAAGCTTTTCGAGTGCCCCTCGGCTCCCACACGCCAGCGGAGTTCCCAGGGCTTCGGCCGGCCTTTGCGTTGCCGGATGGACCAGATGACGACATCGAAGGTGAGCATGTGTCTCCATGAAGAGAGGGCCCGCCGTAGCGGGCCCTCTCTTGGTCAGGTTGGTGCGGACTCAGGCGGCTTCCTCGTACCTGGCGAGCCAGGCGTCAAGGTCGGCTCGGCGTACGCGCACCTGGTGGTTCGGGAGCTTGATGAGCTTGGGTGCGAGGCCCCGTGCGCGAAGCCGGTAGAACGCGGCGCGAGACATGTTGAGTTCGGCGAGGACTTCGGGGAGCTTGAGCATCTGAGGGCGGGCCATCGTGTGGGCTCCTTCGAGACGTCTGGTCGCCACAGAAACCACGTAATACACAGAAACCCTGTCCGGGTGGTCTGACCTGCGGGTTTGGTGGTGGGGGTGGGCTGCCACAGAAAGCGCGGGAAGTTCCACAGAAATAAGGGGCCGGTGGGCGGCTCGTATTTGTGTGGTTCTTCTGCGGGTTTCTGTGGCAGCCGCCCCGGGACCGCTCGGGGCGGTGCTGTCCCAGCTCAGGGGTGGTGTGGCGTTATTTCTGTGATTCTGTGGTTTCTGTGGCGGGGTTCAGGCGGTGGGTTCGCTGAGCTGGGGGTGGGTGAGGTAGCGCGGGGAGGGTGGCCGGCCGCGTCCTCCCGTCTTGGCGACGGGTTGGGCCCGGACGTACCCGTGGTCTTCCAACAGGTCCAGGGCGGGGTCCAGGTCCGCGACGGTGGGGAACTCGGCGCGGGAGAGCTTGGTCATGACCTCGCGTTTGCTGACCTCGGCCCACTGGTTGGCCCGAAGCAGGTCCAGGACGGTGCGGGCGCGGTTGGCGGTGTGGTCGGCTCCCATGAGGTCGAACACCGTCAGGGCGTGGCCGGTGAAGTAGTCCGCGAGCTTGATGGCGTCGCGCATGGTGTCGGCGGTGACGGGCTGGGTGTGCCCGTTCTCCGTGTGCGCGGCCAGGTGGAGCAGCCCGGCAAGTCGGGCGGTCGCGCCGCCCAGCTTCGCGGCCCAGTTCCGGATGTGCCCCAGGTCCCCGCCCCGCTTCCGCAGCCGGGGTTCCTGCCGACGCTCGTAAGCGGCCAGGGCCTCGTTGGCCTCGGGGGTGAGCTGGAGTACGGCCGGATCGGTCCAGCCCGCCAGAGACATCACCAGCGAGGTGACGCGTTCCTCGTAAAGGTCGGCCACGTCCTCGGCCAGGGGCTCGGGGGTGACTTCCCGATAGCCCACCAGGTCTTCGGGGAGGGAGTACAGGAACCTGCCCAACAGGCCCCTGTCCCCTGCTCCCTTGATGCGGCTGATGTCTTCCAGGACGGAGGGCTGAACGGTCTGACCCATGGTGAGTGCGGGGGAGTCGATGAACTCCTCCCGCCCCCTACGGTCCACCCGCAGGCGGTCCCCGGCGTGGCCTTTGAGGAAGGGCTCCATGTTGGGGGTGCCGGAGTAGCGTCCGGCGATGATGTCGAAGATCCCGCCCTCGGCCGACATCACCGACAACCTGCCGCCCTGTTCCGCGAGTAGTGAGGAGATGACTTCCGGGGTGGCGTCGTCGGCCAGCAGCCGGGGCTTGTTGGGCACGGTGACGGCCTCGGCGGCCTGCCCGAGGCTGATGGCTTCGGCCATGAGCTGATCGCGCTTGTCGGCGTCCGCGCGGGCTGCCTTGGTAGCCGCGTTGTCCGCGACTTCCTTGGCGAGGCGTGCGGTGAGTTCGGCCTCGATGATCGCCCCGGCCGCCTTGGTGGCCATCAGCTTCTCGCACGTGTAGAGCGGGTCCGTCATCAGTCCGAACACCGCGCTCTTGCGGCTGCCCGGGGGCAGCGCCATGACGACGAACAGGTTCAGCGGTTCCCGCCACCGGCCTCGGACATGGACGGTGGCGCGGCCTCCGGCAGCGGTCGCCAGGACCGCGAGAGCGAGCGACCCCGCAGCATCCACCGACGTTTGCGTCTCCTCCGCGACCCCGCGCACGAAGTCACCGAGCCAGGGAGGGAAGACCTCCGTGGGGAACGCCGGCAGTTCGCGGCGGGCGGTCAGCGGGATCGGGTCGTCCCACGAAGCCGCGGCTTCCTGCTGTGCGCCCTGGGCGTCGAAGTAGGCCCACAGCTCGGAACTTTCCATCGGCTGGGTGCTCATGCCGCGCTCGCCTCCCGTGCGCCGCCACGGACGAGGCCGGAGCGGATCGCGGTACGGCTCTCGGACGCGGACAGGCCGGCCGACTGTCCGGCGCTCATCAGCTCGCTGGTGACGGTGGCCTCGGTCAGGTCCTCGGTGCGGATGAGGCGGGCCAGGGCGTAGGCGGCGAAGTACACCGACCGATTACGACCGCCCTCGCGGGCGGACAGCACCTTTTCCAGCTCCCCGCGCAGGGCGGTGGTGCTGTAGGCGGTGGCGTTGCGCATCCGGGCCGACAACTCGGAGAGAGGCATCGGGGCCGGTGCGGGCGGGGTGGTGAGCAGGTCACCGAGCCACGCAGGGAGGGGGGCGGCCGGGGCTTCGTGAATGACCTCATAGCCCCCGGTGCCGACCAGGCTTCCGGCGCCGACCACGTACCCGCCCCAAGCCCGGGTGTCGACCTTCCAGCCCAGGGTGCCGCCCGTGCTGCGTAGCGTCTTTCCCTCGGGGGCGGTGAAGTACAGGTGCTGTCCGCCACGGCGGGTGCGCACGGTGTACGTCTCGGTCGGCAGCCGCTCACCAGCGCGCTCGCACAGGGCGGCGAACACGTCCAGCCCATCGGCCATGCCCGCCCACTCGGACGGTGCCGTGTCGGCAGAGTCCTTGGGCAGGTCCAGGTCCACCACCACGAGGCCGGCGGGACCGGTGGCGATCCCGACGTTGTACGGGGCCGACTCCCAGCACGCGCGGATGCTGTCCGCGTCCAGGGTGGCCCGCTGCTCCGGGGTGCGGTGACCGTCCGAGCAACGCCCGATGCCGGGGCAGTACCGCTCAGGGTGCCCGGCGGGCCGCTTGTCACCGGGGCGGACGGGGAAGACGGGCCAGCCGCGCGCGGCGGCCGTCAGAGCGGCGTTCAACAGGTGGGTGCTCATGCTGCCGCCTCCTCGGTGCGGGTGAGGAACGCGGTACCGATCCATCGGGTGTAGGCGGGCGGCAGCGCCTCGCGCAGGGCCAGGTGGTCATGGGACCAGCCGATGCCCTTGGCCTCGCGGATCTCCTGCACGGTGGCCTTGCCCCCGCCCTTGCCGTAGGCGGCGACGTAGGGGCCGTCGAAGTATTCGCCGTGCCGCCACCCCCGCACCCTGCCCCGGTGCACGGGGTGCGCCGGCTGCGGGGCGGTCCAGTTGCCCAGCTCGAAGTAGCGGTGCATCAGCACGGCCAAGGAGAACTGCTCACCGCACAGCCGCAGGTCTTTACGGACCTCGGAGCCGGCCACGTTCTCGATGACGTAGGGCCGGCCGACGATGTCGAGCGCGGCCCGGGTGGGCGCGATGAGACGAGGGTGCCGGCGGCCCGTGCGGACGTTGCGGGCGGCGTTCGTGCCCTTGGTCGGCGCTCCCTCTCCCTGGCAGGGGGGCGAGGCGTGGATGAAGTCGAACTCGTGCCCGTGCTCGCGGATGAACGCCACGGCGTCGCCCTGGTGGAAGGCGTCACCGCAGTAGTCGGGCTGGGCCTTGATGTCGACGCCGGTGACGTGCCAGCCGAGATCCTGGTAGCCGCGTGCCGCGCCACCGATGCAGCAGAACGCGTCAAGCACTCGAAGGCGGGATCGCCGGATGGGGGTGGGTTGAGTCATGCTGGGGGTTCTCCTGTTTCTGCGAAGGGACAAGGGAGCCGGGGCGGTCGCGGTCTTGTGGTGAGAGGCGACCGCCCCGGGCACAGCTACTGGTGCTCGGTGGGTGCGGGCAGCTCCGGCAGCCCGGCGCGGGTGAGTGCGGCGGGGTCGTAGCCGGGCAGGGAGGCGCGGGTGATGAGCGCGGTGGCGAGCTGTTCGGCATAGGCCGCCCCGGCGTGCGCCACCTCGATCTGCGCTCCGGCCCGGAGGGCTTCGACGCGTTCGACGTGTGCGTGTTCCTCACGCCGCACGGTGGTGTGCCGTTCGTGGGCGGCGCGGTCGCGGCGGTCGGTGCGCCAGTACCGGGCGGCGATCCCGTACGCCACGGCGGTGGCCACCGCCCACAGCAGGATCGGCAGCGACCATCCATCGGCGTATCCGGAGACCCCCGCGAGTGCGAGCGCTCCGGAGGTGGCGAACGCGGTCCCCGCCAGGACCCCGTCACCACCCCCACGCCCCGTGGCGGCGAAAGCGCCGGCCGTTGCCGCTCCGGCCGTCAGCACGACCATCAACGCGGCGTTGCCGGCGCTGTGTTCGGCTCCGTTGGCGTTCCAGATGCGCCCCAGGATCAACACGGTTGAGGTGGCCACGACCGGGGCGACCTTGGGGGCGGCGTGGGTGAGCCAGTGGTGCTGGGTGAGGGGTTCGTTCATGACGTGACCTCCTACAGGTCCGGGATGGCGGCGACGACTGCGGCGGTGAGTTCGTTGATGGGGCCGGAGGCTCCGGTGGAGGCGAGGAAGAAGCCGAACATGGCGGCGATGAAGGCGGAGCCCCATCCGAGGGTCTTAGAGCGCAGGAGGAAGAACAGGACGAGGCCGAACAGGGCAACGAGGGAGACGGTGAGGGTCATCGGGACTGTCCCTTCGAGGTGGTCTTGAAGGCGGGCTTCCTGGGGGTGTCGGTGCCGTCGCGGTAGAGGCGCAGCCAGAGGTTGTAGAGGTGGCGGCCGACGCGGATGCGCTTGCGCTCGCCCCGGCAGCGGCGGCAGGTCTTGCCGGGCCGGAGGTTGCCGCGCCGGTCCTTCTTGAGCGCGTAGCCGAATCCCTTGCACTTGCGGCAGTCCCCGAACGGGCTTGCCGCGCACAGACTGGCGTAACTGAGGGTGACTATGAGCAGGCAGGCGCTAGCAAGGAGAACGAGGGTCATGGAATGCCTTCCAGGCGGGGTTCCGGGGGTTTGCGCAGGTGGGATGCTAGGTGCGAGATCCCTGTTGGGGGCCGGTTCGGGGTGCTAGCGGGGGTGCTAGACCTAGCAGCGGTGGCTGCTAGGTCTAGCAGCGCCCCGGGTCAGCTCCCGGACCGGCTTCCGTCACGCACCGTGATTGCTTTGGTGATGTCGGCGCGGGCGATGCCCCGGCGGGTGGTGCCCTTGCCCTTGTCGCTGGTGCCCCAGACGTCCTGCGCGGTGACGCCGTGGGGCTTGAGGTTCGAGGTGACCGTCTCGGCCTTCCAGCCGCCGTAGACCTCCGGGCGCAGGGCGGTGAGCCGGGCGGCGATCTTCTCGTTCCACACCTTGTCCTCGTCGGCCGGCACAACCTTGAGGATGTCGGCGAGGAGGTCGAAGGAGGCTTCCCCGTTCTCCGGCTGCTGGCCGATGGCGTGGCCGGTGAGGTTGCCGTACTCCTCGCGCATCTTCCGGGCCCTGGCCACGACCTTCTCCGCGCCGACCGCGTCCACGAACGCGGACGCGACGATGCGGGGGTCGTCGCCCTCACCGGCCATCCAGCAGATGCCACGGTCGGTGCGGGAGAACATCGTGGCCCGGTATCCGGCCTTGTACATCGAGGTGCCCAGCACCATGTCGTTGGCGGGCTGGCCCATGACCTTCAGGCAGAACCGCAGTACGGCGTTGGCGCTGATGCCGGTGGGCAGCGACTTCGCGTCGGGCCGCTGGGTGCCGAACAGCATCGTCATCCCCAGCGCCGGACCCCGCTTGCCCAGGTCAGTTGCGATCTCCTCCAGCTCCGCCCCGTACTTCTCATGCTCGAAGGGGACCTGGCACTCATCGAAACCGGCGACGATCGGGTGCAGCCCCAACGTCTTGTCGTTCGCCAGCTCCGGGGTCACCTTCGACTCCGGGCAGCGCGAGCGCGGCAGGGACTTGATGACCTTCGCCCGCCTGCGCAGCTCCGCCCGCAGCTCCCGCAGCGATTCCAGGACGTAGAGGATGTCCTCGTCCTCATCCCCGGCCCGGTAGCGGTGGCAGACCGGCTCCAGGGCGCCGAAGTCGCCGGTGCCCTTGAAGTCGAACGCGTACAGCTCCGCACGCGGGTCCAGGGCCGCGATCAGCAGGAACAGGCGCATCAGGAACGTCTTGCCCATGCGCGGGATGGACCCGACGATGACGGACGCGAACATCAGGGTCACGGCCACGTCGCCCATGCGCTGGTCGTTGCCGAACACGACCGGCCTGAACAGATCCACGCTGCCCGACTTCAGCAGCGGCCAGGCGGGCTTGGTGGTCTCGTTCATGGGCTTGTCACCCACCCACAGGATCAACCTGCCCTCGTGCTCGGTCGGGTCGGAGGAGGGCCACACACAGCCGACCTTGCGGCGCAGACCGGAGGCGAGGGGCTTGCGGGCCTCCATGATGTCCTCCGGGGTGACACCCCACGGAAGGTCCAGGTCAGCGCGGTATCCGGGCCCGTCACGGGTGATCTCGGAGGTGAAGCGCATCCCGTTCATGTCGCCGCCCTTCTTGATGGCGGCCGACAGCTTGACGTTGCCGATGTTGTCCAGGGCGCGCAGCACGATGGGCCCGGTGAGCTTCTGCAGCTCGGTCTTCAGCACGGCGGGGCCGATGACCGGCTGATCCTGCGGCGAGCCCCAGAATCCGGCGACCAGCACCGCAGCGGACGCCATGACCGCGAGCCAGGCCGGGGCCATGACGTACAGGGTCAGAGCGAGAGCGGCGCCGAAGACCAACCCGACGAGGGTGACGAACGTCCGCAGCCGCACGCGGTGGTCGCGCTGCCGCGACAGCTTCAGGTACTCGGCGGTGTTCTCCTTGTAGACCTCATAGGCCCGCAAGGGCGCGGCCTCCGCGTCCCACATCCACCTGTTGGTCTCCTTCACCAGCCGCGCCACACCCTGCGGGGCACGCAACCCCAACTGGAGCACGTACACGGGAGTGCGGACGCCGTGGAAGGCGGTGGCGTAGAACGCGTTCGACGCGGCGCGCTGGGTGGTGGAGACGAACCCCGGCTTCGAGGTCAGCCAACTCGGCAGGATCGGCAGCCGCTTGTAGGTGGTGACACCCGGGTCGGGCAGGGTGGGCGAGTCGACCGGACGAAGCCGCGGCGGCTCCTCCTCGTCGTCGATCTCGACCGGCGCGGTGGGAACGGACGCTTTGGCCGGTTCCGGGGCCGGGGCGGTGGGGCGCTTGGTGGTGATGTCGAAGACCTCGGCGTCGGGACGCTCGGGCGCTTCGGCCTGTTCGGTGACATGCGTGTCAGACACGGTGAGTCCGTTCTCATGGATGGGGTGGGGATCGCGTCCGGTCAGACGGCGAGCTGCGGGGAATCCGCGCAGGTCACGCACATGCCGAGCGATGTGGGGATGCGGTATCCGGCATCGGTGCGGCACTCGGGGCAGACCTGCCGGGCGGTGTTCGCCTTGGCGAGAGCCGCCCATTTGGCCGGCGTCATCGGCCGGACCGTCTTGGCCAGGTCGATCCGGTAGAGGTAGGCGACGCGGACGGGGCTGGTGCCCTTAGCCCAGTAGCGGCGCGAGCGCCACAGGACCTGTGCGGCGATGTCCTGCCCACCGGGCCGGAGCCCTGCCGCCCTGAGCTGGCGGCGCGTGGCATAGCCGTCCGGGGCCATGCGCCACGGGAACGTGGGCACCCCGTAGCGGGAACCGGTCGGGTCGTAGAAGCGGTGGTTGCCCATCAGGCGGCCTGTGCCTCAGACACCGCCCGTTCGGCCCGCTCAGCCTTCAGCGCGTCCCGCAGGAGGCGGCCGTTGGCCGACGAGGTACGGACCGCCTTGCGGATCGCTTCGGCCGTCAGCTTCTCGTCGGGCCAGTCGGCCGTTGCCGACCGCGCCTCGGTCAGCAGCTCATCCGGGGTGCGGGTCGGCCGGGGTGTGCGGGCCGACTGCGGTACCCGACCGGTCGCCCGGCGCGGACCCGACTCGACAGCGGCCACCGGCCGCAGCACGGGCGGTTCAGCCGACTTCACCGGCTCGACTTCCGCGACCGGTCCGGCCACCGGCTCCGGGGCGACCGCCGGGGCCGGGTCAGCCGACTCGGGGGTCGGGGGCTCGGTTCCGGCGGGAGGGGTCTCGGGGGCCGACTCTTGCAGGTCAGAACCCAACCGATTTGTAATCGACTGAGGCGATTCATCCTGGTTCGGGTTCTGGATCGGGCTGCTCTCCGTTTGGCGACGGAAGAGCCGACCGAACAGGCCCCGGCCAGTGGAGTCCCCGACTGCGGACCGCTGTGCCTGCGCGAGTGCGGCGGTGGACCGGGCGGCCCGCTGGTGGAGTCGCGGGGTCATTCCGGGGGTGCTGGTGCCGGTCTCGATCTCCCAGGCGTGCGCGAACGCTTCCTCGAAGTCGAGTTGACCGAACGGGGCGGCTGAGACGAACCGGTCGGCCAACTGGGCGATGCTCCGGTGTTGACGTCGGCGCTTGCGCTCGTGCCTGCGCCGGGCGCGTTCTTCAGGGCTGTTGGTGTCGGCGGACAGGGTGGTGACCCACTGGCGGATCTCGAAGAGCACCGGACCCAGCAGGGTCACGGCCGCCAACCCGATGCCAGCCGCCTGCCGGTCCGGGGCGGACAGGCCGGGGAGGTGGAGGCCGTAGGTGTAGTTGATCGAGGCGGCGAAGCCTGCCGCTGCGAGGACCAGCAGGCGCAGGAACCAGCGCACCCACCCGGGCAGGTGCCGTTCATCGGCGTAGGCGACCCCGGCGGCCATGACCCACGCCGCGCCCTCGATCGCCAGCGGCAGGGGCAGCAGCATCGGGGAGATCCCCACGAAGTGCAGCACCTGAGCAGGCAGCGATCCGAGCGCGGACGCGGTCACCAGCGCCAGCGTGCCCTTGCGGTAGACATTGCCCGGTGTCAGCGCCTCACCGCGCGCCGCGCGGCGCTCAGCGCGGGTACGGGCCTGCGCCTCGCGGGCCCGTACCCGGTCTGTCTGGCGCTGCTCGTTCAGACGGGAGGCGCGTTCATCGGCCGCCTTCTCCCGCTCGATCCGGCGGGCATCAACCGCAGCGGCATCGATGCGCCGCTGTTCGGCGTCAGCCGCGCGGTCCGCGCGGCGCTCTTCAGCGAAGGCAGTCATGCTGCTGCCCCCGTCCCGCTGGTGGTGCCGGGGCGGCCCTCACGGCGGCCGTTGACCGTCCGCAGCCCGGGGGCCGATCCGGGCGCCGGAGCGATGCTCCAGCCCCCGCCTTCCTGCTTGGTCCGGTACATCTGCTCATCCGCCCGGCGCAGCAGCGCCGACAGCTCGCGGGCAGGTTCCTCGGGGGCGTCGCTGGAGAGCGCGGCACCGATCGAGGCACCCACTGTGAGGTCGCGTCCGTCGTGGTGGAGGGGCGCGGTGATCTCGCCGTGGAGACCTCCCAGCAGCCACGGCAGAGCGGCCGGAGCGGGCAGTGCGACAGCGGCGGCGAACTCATCGCCCCCAATCCGCCCCGCAACCGAGCGGCGGGGGCCGCTGAGCGCGTCGGTGAAACTCGCCCCGGTGGCCCGGATCACGGCGTCTCCTGCCGCGTGGCCGTGGGTGTCGTTGACCGCCTTGAAGCCGTCCAGGTCCACCAGGACCACGGCGACGTGCGGGTGTTGGGTGAGGATGCGGGTGGCCTGCTCCTCGAAGGCGTCGCGGGTCCACAGGTTCGACAGGGGGTCGCGGCGGGCGTTCTCGTACCGGCGGTGCATCCGCAGGCCGTGGACGGCCCACCCGGAGGCGAGCGGCAGAGCGGCCGACAGCGCGGTCAGGGCGTGGCTCATGCCGCTTCCCCCGCCCCGGTGAAACGGCCGGCGGACTGAGCGGCGCGCAGGAAGGGGACGGTACGGGTCAGCGCGTCGGCGTAGAGCGCGTCCCACGCGGCGATCTCGTCACCGCCCTCCCCCTCGGCGGCCAGGTCCGCGATGACCTCGCGGGCCACGTCCAAACGGGCGGCACGCTCCTCGGGGGACTCGTGGGTGAGCGGGCCACGGAACAGGTCACGGTCCAGGCCGAGAGGCAACTCATCGAATCCGAGGGCCATTTCCTCGAACTCGGCGGGGGTAAGCACCTGATGGGTGCCGATGTACGTACGCATGGTGGATCTCCTGAAAGGCGAAGGGGCAAGGTGATCCGGAGCGGTCGCGGTCTTGTGGTGAGAGACGACCCGCCCCGGGATGGAACCCGTAACTTCCGGCTCCCCTCAGCCCCGCCCGTACAGCCGAAACGGCCGGACGGGCAGGGGAGGCAACCGGCGCAGCATGAGGCGCTGCGAACAGGAAGGGGTTGCGCTGTACATCACGCGGAGACCCGCGTGGCCGCCTACTTGGCCGAGGAGAGGCGGCGTGATCCCCATTCAGTTGTCAAAGATCAGCAGCTCCGAGATGAGTGCGGTAACCCTGGATCAGGGCTCCCGTTCACACGGGACTCACCAAGCGCTGATGGGCGCAGAACTGGGTAGAACCGTCCGACCCGGCCTGACCAACCTGGCTAGCCCGGCTCGGATGAGAACAACGTAGCCATCCTGGCTAGTCACGTCAACACCTGACTAGGTTGGCTGTCCTAATCGGCTCAGGAGGTCGTAACATCGAGGGCATGACCTTCACTCCCGAAGCACTGGACCCGGACGACGCCCGGCCGCCGTACGAGCAGGTGGCGAGCAGTCTGAGCGCCGCCATCAGGACTCGGAAGCTGGGCCCCGGAGAGAAGATCCCGTCTCAGAAGGAACTGACGGAGGCGTATGGATTCGCCCGCGCCACGATCCAACGGGCTCTCCGAGAGCTGGAAGACGAGGGGCTGATCGTCTCTCGCAAGGGCAGCGGCGTGTTCGTGCGGAACCGCACCGAACGGCCGGCGGGTCTTCGGCCGTACGTCGAGCAAGCCTTCGCCAGCCAGAACGTGTCGATCGACTTCGCAGGCTTCTCTAGCGAGACGCTCCACGGGGCACTTCAGGAGCCGATCGACAAGATCCGCGTGGGGCGTCTGACTCCGTCAACCATCAACATCCGCATCCTGGTGCCAGACATGTCGGTGCCCCAGGCTGCGCCTGTTCGGCGAGAGGACGGTAGTGATGACCCCCGGCTCCGGGCCCGGATGCACGACATGATGGTGAGCTTCACTCGGAGCATCGCCAACACGATGCATGAACTCAGCGTGCTCGGGCTGGTCAGCGAAGCGAAGGTCAGCGTGCGCGTTCACAGCGGCACGCAGTTCTTCAAGCTCTACTTGATCAACCAGGACGACGCCTTTTTCGGGTACTACCCGATCCGCCCGAACAAGGTCGTCACTCAAGGGGAGGTCATAGAGATCTATGACCTCGTCGGGGCGGAGGCCACGCTGTTCCACTACTCGATGAACGAGGGGGAGTCGTCCAGTGGTGCTCAGCAGGTGAGCCAGGCCCGTATGTGGTTTGACAGCGTGTGGGAGACCATCGGGAGGGACTTTGACCCGGATGGAAAGTAATGACCTCAGGGGCCTGTTCGGGGCCACCAGGGCAGTCCTGTTCGACTTTGATGGACCCATCTGCGATGTGTTCGCGGGGCAGCCAGCCCCCGACGTCGCGCGTCACCTGGCTGCGACTCTGGCGAGCTTCGATCGCTCTCTGGGGGACAAGGCGCACGGCACAGACGATCCGATGCAGGTTCTTCGTCTGGCTCCGCAGGCTGGGGAGGCAGCCTTGCGGGCGATCGAGGATGAGCTGACGGAAGCGGAGGTGAGTGCGGTGCGCGTGGCCGGTCTGCCTGTGTCAGGTGCTGTGACCGCGCTCGAAGCCGCCCGAACGCCAGGCCGGAAGGTCGCCATTGTCAGCAATAATTCGGCTGCGTGTGTAAATGCGTTCCTGCTGCTCCATGGTCTTCTGCCTTTGGTAGACACAGTGGTGGGCCGGGCCCCGTATCAGCCGGAAGCGATGAAACCCGCCCCCGGCTCATTGGTGCGCGCTGCCAGGGAGCTGGCTACTCCTCTGCGGGACTGCACGCTCATCGGGGATTCGGTGACCGACATCGAGGCCGCGAGGAGGACCGGCGGGCGCTCTGTTGGTTTCGCCAACAAGGCAGGCAAGGAACGTGCTCTAGCCGTGGCGGGGGCCGACGTAGTCGTAACCACGATGCTGGCTGTAGCTGATGCGCTGGGCCCCTCCCAGAGGCAGGCTTGACATAGCGAATGCGAGGTGTGCCGTCAAGCGATCGGCCCCTCGTGACATTCACGGCTGACATCAACATCGGCTTACAGCGGGTGCTTCAGGCTTCCGAGACAGGACTGAAACGGCTGGACGGAGCAGGTTCTCTCCAGTAGCCGCGCCGCTCCATGCCTACCCCACCTGTCAGTTCAGTTGCTCCGATCGATCCCGTCGAGCGAAGTGGGCAGAAGCCACGGTTGGTGTCAGACCTATTCACTACGCTGCCCGGCATGGATTCGCTCTTGCGTGAGGTGCTCGATCTCCAGCAGTCATGGACGGCCAAGAAGAACCCCGAGATGGATAAACGCGGTTCCCTGATCTCCTCTCAACTTCCCGCTGAGCTGCGGAAGTCACTACCGCTGCTGGCGTCGGTCCTCGGTGTAGCCGAAGCAGAGGTGGGTGTGGAAGGGAGCAACGGCGCGGGCTTCAATGCCAAGATTCCGTGGGTTCGCGTCTACGAGCCGCGTCGCTCCCCCGGAGCCACGATCGGCTGGTACCTCGTCTATCTCTTCAGCACCACTGGGGACCGGGTCTATCTGTCCTTGATACAGGGCACCACCGTGTGGACCGGAGGCATGTTCGCCCCCCGGAAGCCTGCGGAGCTGCAGTCACGTGTTGACTGGGCTCGCCCGCTGCTGTCGTCCAGCGTCACGAGTCGCACGGACCTCGTCACCTCCCTCACGTTGCAGGGCAATCAGGCCAGGTTGAGCAGTAGCTACGAAGCAGGCAACGTCGTCGCCATCGAGTATCAGCGCGAGAAGATCCCTGAGTCGTCCAAGCTGCTGGACGACCTGCTGTTCATGACCGGCCTGCTGCGAGATGTCTACCGCGCTGAAGACACTGCCTCCTACGTGCCCGGTGATCCTGTCCCCGAGGTGGTGGAGGCGCGGGAGGCCGCGGCACGGACGGCAGGTCGACGGAAGCGGACGGCGCCGGGCCAGGGCTTTCGCTTGTCCGCCGACGAACGGCGCGCTGTCGAGCTGCACGCGGTGCAGATGGCAACCGCCCACTTCGTGAAGCAGGGTTGGTCGGTCAAGGACGTGGGAGCCAAGGAGTCATACGACCTGCTGCTATCGCGGGGAGATGAGCGCCTGCATGTCGAGGTGAAGGGCACTACCTCTGCTGGCGGTCAGGTCATCCTCACCCGTGCCGAGGTCGAGCGTCAGCGAGAGTTGGCTCCGGACAATGCTCTTGTAGTCGTGCACTCCATCATCCTGGATAGGAGCGCCCCAACCAGCATTGCCGGCGGCGGCATCCTGGAGTGCCTCACCCCATGGACCATTGCGGACGAAGATCTGACAGTTGTCTCCTTCGTCTACCGGACAGGGCTTTGATCTGTACGGCTGACACCAACGCAGTCGAGCGAACCCAGACCGGAACCCCCGGTCACGTGCGGCCGATGGTCTTGCCCCTCTGAGCCATTCAGTTCGAACCCCCACGAACGCCCCCGAACGGCCGTGCGGAAAGTTGGAAAGCGTGAGGGATGGAACAGGTGGAAGCCCAGACAGACGGTCCGGGCTCGGGGCACTGGACTCGCGAGTGGGTCTCTCAGGTGTCCGGCTGTCTGGTTGAAGCGGAGCCAGCCTGGGGAGGCTGCGTTTTCAAAGACATGTGGGAGGGGCGGAGCGTGCGAAGTCAACCTGAGGACATCAAGCACGAGGACGAGATCGTATGGACAGAGGACGTCAGCTCATTCGACTACGTCCGCGAGACCTTAGTCGACGGTGTCGGCACTCGGCGGCGTCCCGTCTCATGGCGTGGCCAGGCAGGACGCCGAGTCGGCTACGCACTTCTCAAGTCCAACGCGCCTAGTGACCGGGATGCGCCGGGCATGTTCACGCGGCGCGTGTTCTGGGTGAAGGAGCACGATCGATCCGAACAACCGGACGGGGCTTACAGCTCCGGCGCACCATCGGAAGCGGTCGACCCTCGAACGGTGGCCCCACGGGTCTGTGGGGAGCTAACAGAGCGAGCATGGGGTGGACCTGTAGACGCCACTCCCCCCAAGGAGCGAGCCGCTGCGAAGCAATCACAGCGTGCTCGCCCCTCACGGGTGGCGGCAGAGGCAAGTTCGCCCGAGGCGCCGGCTGCCGTAGAGCAGGGCGTCAAGGAAGCCTTTGCCGACTGGCTACGCTTCCGCGATGTGAGCGTCCCCGAGACACTCGGCGCGGCTGCTGAGGAAGCCTTCTCTCGTTGGCTCTGGGGGAACTCTAAAGAACTGACGGAGGCGATCGCTGCGGCCATCGCCAAGCGAGTCTCGCTTACGGAGACGCCATCCCCCGCAGCTGCCGAAGCGCCCCGCGAACAGAAGTAGCGCCGTCACGCTCAGCGCGGCCGCCCTCCTACCTACTGGCGGACGCGGGCACCGGGCCGTCTCAGTTTCCGTCTCATTCAGTCCCGTTCAAGGGCGGCCGGAGGTGTCCGCGCGCAGCGTGGGCAGACGGCTGTGAACGGGTTCGTACGGACTCGGATCATGCTATGAGCAGCATGAACAGACCTCGAAAGCGAGTGTGGCGTAGCCCGATACCCTGGAGTCAAATCCCACCGCCTCCATCGGTAGGCCAAGGGTCCGACTCATCTGAGTCGGGCCTTCGCTTTGCCCTCCGTCTCAGATGGCCGGCGCTCGTTTCCCGCGAGATATCCGGGCACATCGGCCATTAAGCGCTCAGCGCCAGGCGTAGGCTGATCCAGCCCCTGCTCTGACGGGTCGCCATTAGCCTGCTGCCCTCTCCGCCCTTCTTTCCACGATGGCACGAGCCCTTTTATGCAGATATAGCGGAAACTCGTGATCCGTCAAGATCTCTCGCAAGTCAGAGTTCTCTTGGATTCGCTGCCAAACCACAGAAATGATTGCATTCTCATGCCAATGCAATTCAATGTTTCTAGTCATTCCGCCAACGACGCCATTGATCGACATGGCCTTGCTGTTAGCGCACTCTTCACCGAAAACTCTGAAGCAAGACGACACGAGTATCTGATTTGGTGTGCGCGAGTCCAGAAGCGCACGTTCCTCTTCACCTGAGCGGTCAAGCGATGGGATGGTGATAGCCCAATAGACCGTTCGGCCCTGATGCACAAAATCCTCGACCGTGACGGCTCGCTCAAGAAACCGCTCGATCTCGCATCTATCGAGAGGCGGAGTGCCGGGCCACGCGGTCCCTTGGCTGATAGCGAAAGACTCATCCACGAAAAAAGCGTGCCCGGGGATAAGGTGCCTCGACAAGGCGATTAGACCGGCGTGGGCCGAAATCTCAGCACTAGCCAACCGGTCCAAAACCAACTGCATCGAGTCTCGATCGATGGATGTCAATTCGCTGACCATCGTTGACAGCCAGCGATCCGGAGCGAGGAAACGGGAAGCAAACTCGTTGGCCTCTCGCTCTTGCATACCGCTAACTGCAGCAGTCGCAAATTCGCTGCCGATGGAAATAGAATCGAGCGAACAGTCAAGAGTGCCCGAATGCCAAGCTAGCTCAATATGGGCAAGCTCATGGGCAAGAGTGAAGCGTTCTCGGAGTGGAGGTAGACCACTTCGAACAAAGACTCGTGGCGTTTCCTCGCCCAGCACCGTCACGGCATCACATTCGTGCGCCCAGTCAACATACTCGACCTGTGCTCGGGCCTTGAGGATCGCCTTGACGTCAACGGGTGGTTTTAGGTCGAACTTTTGGACCAGCGTCTTCGCCCTAGTGCGGGCAGCTTTTAAAGACGGCCAGTTTTCTGAAGCCAAGTTAGGACGCCTTCAACTTCGTTAGCAGAGGCTGCGCGGGCAGCAAGCCGGAGCCCGTTGGCAGACTTAACCAATTCATCACTGATGGTGCGCCCGTGCCGATGGGCAGAGACGATGTACCGCAACGTGGTCGGCTTCTCGACCCAAAGACGGTACTCGTCCCAGGTCATGCCCAACCACTCATGCAACTCAAGGTCCGTGTCATCTGCGTCGTGCCAAGCATCGACGTAGGAGTCGATGTCATCGACACCCGCCACGCCCACGAGTGCGTCGTCGACGAATGTAGTATCAGACATCGATCCTCCTTCCCCTGACGGCGGGCTTGATCATTTCTCGCGTAACGGGATGAGCTACACCGAGATGGCGTCCTCGCTTATTGAACACCTCGACCTCACCCCCATGTTCCCCGTCCCAGGTGTAGATGCGCTCCCCATCGGGGGAGTACCAGCGCTTGGATGGGGAGACGAAGCGTGATTTGAGGCCGTGCAAGAAGCAGTCTTCTGGCAAGTTTACCCAGGGCACAGCAGTGATGCTAGCTCCCGTGACTCCCCGGAGCACCCGGTTTGCCTACATCAAGGCCCAAGATGCAAGCTCAGCAGCTGTGCCGCCGGGGCCAGCTACTAGCGCCTCTTGTCCTGTTTTTTTGTTCAGTCCGCTCGTGCCCGCAGTGGTTCGCCGTCGTACGTCGACCCTGGCTGAGCTGCCGAACGATCGCTCATGGACACTCCTGAACAGCCACGCGCACAGCTGGAAAGCGTGTTGGTGATGTAGCGCCGAGGACCAGTCCCGTCGCCAGGCGTGGGCCATGTGCGGGCCAGGCGTTAAGCCTGGCGAGCCGCATCGAAGATAAGCGCAGGTCGGCGCGCTGGTAGTTGGCTAGGGTGCCCGGTCTTGAAAACCGTCGTGGCAGCGATGTCACCGTGGGTTCAAATCCCACACCCACCGCACGTGAACGGCCCCTGACCGGGTGAATCGGTTGGGGGCCGTTCTCGCGAGTACGGTCCGTCGGCGACCGTGACTCTCCCGTTGTCTCCTCCCGGACGGGCACGGGAGGGCACGGTCACCCGGCGACTACTGTTCCGCCATGCCACCTGACCGAGCGAGTGCCCCCGAGACGAATGATGACCCGACAGCGGGTGGTGCGGGCTTCCTGATCATCGGCATGCTGGTCCTCGCCTTCGCCCTCTGTGCGCGTGGGAGAGGGTGGAAGCTGCCGCCGGAGGGCCCGTGGTCGGCACGGACAGCGCTCGTGCAGGGGGCGGCTTCCATGATCTTGGGTCTCGGGATGCTGGTCCATGGATATGCGTGCAGGTGAAACGCACTCCACCACCGCCTACCGCTTACCGCCTCCGCGACCCGAGCCGCCGGACGGTGAGGACACCGAGAGCCGCGAGGGCGAGGAAGGGCATCGCGATGATCGCCATTTCGACGGGGCGCAGTGCTGACAGCATGTCTGTCTCCTCCGCTGCCTGACGGCAGTTGGACGCCACGCGGGCGTGCGCCGCGTGGAGAGGAACCTCGCACACCGCACCTGCTTCCGGAGGCCGAAGCGGAGAGGCTTGAGGAGGTTCTGAGCTTGACCCCCGACTGCGGGCCGCGCGGTCCGGATCACGGCGGGGCGGAGCCGTAGCGCAGAGGTCGTCGCGCGCGGTCCCCAAAACCGCGAGGACACCGGTTCGAATCCGGTCGGCTCCGCCTCTCCGGCCCGTGCCGACAGCGCCCGTCCCTCACCGCGCCCCCCACCCCTACGGCGGCCCCGACCCCGTGAGCCAGAAGGCGCCGTAGACGGCGGAGGCGGTGGTGAGGACGGTGAGGGCCGTCCAGGTGAGGGCGGGCCGGCGTCGGGCCAGGGCGACGGCGAGGGGGATCAGGAGGGGGAACGCCGGGAGGAGCAGGCGGGGTTTGGAGCCGAAGTAGCCGGAGGCGCCGACGGCGAGCAGGGTGACGAGCGCCGAGTAGGCGAGGAGTGGCGGGGGTTGGCGCTGTTTCGCGCCCATGTGGTGCGGCCAGTACGCCAGGAGCAGCAGCGCGACGAGGGCGGCGACGGCGAGGGGGACGGAGCCGCCGGTCAGGAAGCGGGCGAACGCCCAGCCGCCGTCGAAGCCGTTGCCCCACTCGTCCTGTACGTCGAGGTATCCCAGCGGGTGTCCGCGCCGGGCGCCCACCCAGAGGATGTACGAGGCGGCGCCGACCGGTGCGACGAGGCAGCCGACGGCGGCCCGGGTACGGTCCCGGGAGCTGCCCTCCCCGGGGCGGTGGTGGAGCCGGACCGCGAGGAACAGGGCGGCCGTGACCGCGAGTCCGACCGGGCGGGTCAGACCCGCGAGGCTCGCCAGGATCCCGGCGGCCACCCACCTCTCGCGGAGCACGCAGAGGAGCCCCCAGGCGGCGAGGGCGGTGAAGAGGGACTCGCTGTACGCCATCGACTGGACGATCCCGACGGGTACCGCCGCCCACAGCACCACGCACACGACCCCAGCCCGTTCACCGTAGGTGCCGCGCACCACGAGGTGGATCCCCCAGGCGGCGAGGGCGGAGGCGACTGCGGAGACGAGGAGCCCGGCGGCGGGCAGGCTCAGGCCGGTCACCGCGCGGATACCGCGCTCCAGCCAGGGGAGCAGTGGGAAGAAGGCCGTGCTCGACAGGGAGCGGCCGTCCGGCGCGTGCAGCGTGTAGGTGTACCCGTGCTCGGCGACCCGGACGTACCAGAGGGAGTCCCAGCGTTCCGACAGCAGCACGCGCGAGCTCTCGCCGTCCGATGCCGCGCGGACGGTCAGGGCGGCGAGGGAGAACGCCCGTACGCAGAGGAAGAGGGCGACCGCGAGGAGCGCGTACCGGTCGACGCGGAGGGGACACCCCGGACGGAGCCGGCGCCGGAGGGCGTTCCGTGCGGTGCCGCCGTCGTGCTCCCGGGTGGTGGGCGCTGCGGCGGGCATGGGAGGCCGATCTCTCCGGGACGTACGTGACGCGGTTGGCGTGCACCGGTCCTGCGGGCTGCGGAGACCGGGAGAACCCTACTCCCCGCCCGGGCCGCCCCACCGGGCCGGGCGGAGACGGTCCGGCCGGACAGGTCCGGTCCCGGGGCTTCAGGCGGCCTCGGAGCGGCCCGCCGTCAGACGGGCGGCGGAGGCGAGGGTGGCGCGGGCCTCGTGCGCGGCCAGACCGGCGCGTACGGCCGCCTCGGTGAGGGCCGGGGCGAGGGCTTCGCCGAAGCCGTGTTCGTAGGCGCGGCAGGCGGCCCAGAACAGCCGGGTGTTGCGCTCTCCGGCGCGGGCGGCGCGCACGAAGTGGACCAGGCCCTCACCCTGTTCGAGCCCTCGCGGCGGCCGGGGTCCCGCTCTCCCCGTAGCCTCCGCCGTTCCCGCCGTTCCCGCCGTTCCCGCCGGGCGGACCGGGGGTGTCAGCAGGCGGAGCAGGGTACGCGGGCATGGGGCGGGCGGGAGGTTCGCGGTGCCGGGGGCCAGGCGGTAGCTGCCGTACGGGGTGTGCGATCCGGGGCCGATGAGGTAGCCGCCGGTCCCCCGGACGTCGACGCCCGGGGCGAGACGGCTCGCCGAACTGGGGACCACCACGTCCGTGGGAACGGTGAGCCAGAGGTGCCGTCCGCCGCCCGGGGTGAGCACGGTGAGGGTCGGCGGGATCGTGAAGAGGTGCTGCAGCGCGAGTTGGCGGAGCGCCCCGTCCGTCTGCGCGCCCGGGTGTCCGTCCGGCCGCACGGCCGGGCCGACGGCGTCCGCGTCCAGGTCGATGCCGATCAGGCGGTGCGGGCCGCGGCCGCACGCGATGCCGTAACCGGCCGTGTGCGGGGCCGCCGCGAAGAGCGCGCGGACGGCCGTCGGGTCGGTGGTCGCGTCGTGCACCCCGTGTCCGGGCCGGCCACAGCGCCCGGTGCAGGCGGGGCGCGCCGAGCCCTTCGGGTGCGGGGAGCGCAGTGCGGGGAGTTTGGCGGCGGTGAGCGGGATGACGGGGAGTCCCCGCTCCGCGGCGTTCAGCGCGTGGGCCAGGGCCAGGGTGGCGAGCTGCCGGTCGGTGGTGGCCATGGATTCATGTTCGTACACACGTTCGAAGAAGGCAATGGGGCGGGGGGTGACTCTCGGCACCCCCTCCGCTGTCGCCCCTCCCGGCCCGTCGCCTCCTCCCCCCGTCGTGACCCTCCCCGCGTCGTGGCCCCTCGCCCCGTCGTGACCCGTCCCCCGTGGCGACCCCTCGCCCCGTCGTGACCCGTCCTTCCACCCGTCGGGACCCCTCGCCCACCCGTCGGGACCCCTCGCCCACCCGTCGGGACCCCTCGCCTCGATCGACGCCCCTGCCTCCCGTCGCCGCAGTGCCTCACGGTCGCCGGTGCCCCTCCGGGTGCTCCCCCTCCGCAATCGATCGCTGCAGGGGGATTGACCGCTGGAAAAGCCGGGCTTTAGGTTCCAGAAAATTGCGGGTCGATATTCGAAATGTTTCGATCGGCGGCCGGATGTCTGTGCGGTCGTATGTCGGAATTCCTGGTATTCGAGTGCCTTGGCTCGATAAGGGAGAGATCGGTGAGCTGCGCGGCTCTGGCACCGGACGACTTGTCCCGCCCTGTCGACCGCCGTGACCTGCGCGATCTCTCCCATGTCCGGAGTGGCGACTCGTTTATCGAAACTTTTAGCGGAGGTCAATCGTGGAACCGCAGCTTCCGGGCTCACAGAATTCTGGCTCGGATCCGGAATCGCAGACGCCGGAATCGCAGGCGCCGGGGTCGCAGGATCCGGGCGCACCGCTCCCGGACTCGCACGCCCACCACCCGCAGGACGCCACGGACCCGACGAACCCGCAGGGACCGGGCCGTGCGAGCCGCCGGTCGGTGCTGGCGCTCGGGCTGGGCCTGAGCGTTCTCGCGTCCCCGCTCGTCTCCCTCGCCGGTGCGGCGCCCGCCGTGGCAGCGCCGAGCGGGGCGCAGGGGGTCGGCGGGTCGGTGGGCGGGACGTCCGGCGCCCGGCCCACCGACCCCGGGGCGTACCTCTCCTTCGGCCCGGTTCCCGGCGGATTCGCCCTGGTGGCGTCGGGCCGCGCGGTTCCGCTCGTCGTCAGCGGGTCCGACCACGCGGGGGTCATCCGGGCCGTCGGTGACCTGCGGTCCGACATCGAACGGGTCACCGGGGTGCGCCCGGCCGTGGTGCGGAAGGCGGGGGCCGGTCAGCGGGAGATCGCGATCGTCGGCACCCTCGGACGCAGCCCGCTGATCGACGCGCTGGTGGACGCGGGCAAGCTCGACGTGAGCGGGATCGCGGGCATGTGGGAGACGTCCCTCCAGACGATCGTGGAGCGGCCGATGCCCGGTGTGGACCGGGCCTTCGTGATCGCCGGCAGCGACCAGCGGGGCACGATCTTCGGGGCGTACGACGTCTCCCGGGGCATCGGGGTCTCCCCCTGGTACTGGTGGGACGACGTGGTGCCGGAGCACCGCGACCAGATCCACGTCCGCCCGGGCCGGCACACCCAGGGCACCCCCGCGGTGAAGTACCGGGGGATCTTCGTCAACGACGAGAACCCCGCGCTCGGCACCTGGGCGCCGAAGTTCTTCGGGCCCGGCAAGGCGGCCGGCTTCGAGGGCGGATTCAACGCCGACTTCTGGGCCCGGGTCTTCGAGGTGCTGCTCCGCCTCAAGGCCAACTACCTCTGGCCGGCGGTCTGGGGCCGGGCCTTCGCCGAGGACGACCCGCTGAACCACGCCACCGCGACGGCGTACGGCATCGTGATGGGCACCTCGCACGAGGCCCCCATGATGCGCGGCATCGAGGAGTGGAACCGGCACGCGGTCGCCGCCGTGCGCGACAGCGCGGGCACCATCATCACGCCCGGCCACGACCCCTACGGCGGTACCGGCGAGTGGTCCTTCCGGCGCAACTCCGATGCGCTGAAGGCCTACTGGGCCGACGGCATCCGCCGCATGAAGGAGCAGGACTTCGAGGGCGTGGTCACCCTCGGCATGCGCGGAAACGGCGACACCAGCCTGCCGGACGGTGACGCGATCGAGCTGATGAGCGAGATCATCGCGAGTCAGCGCGCCATCATCGCCGACATCACCGGTGACGAGAGGTCCGTCCCGCAGGTGTGGACGCTCTACAAGGAGGTACAGCGCTACTGGGACCGAGGGCTGCGCGTCCCCGACGACGTGACCGTGGTGCTCACCGACGACAACTGGGGCAACGTCCGCAAGCTGCCCCGGCTCGACACCGACGACCGGGCCGGCGGTTACGGCCTCTACTACCACTTCGACTACGTGGGCGTCGGCCGCAACTACAAGTGGGTGGACACCACGTCGCTGCCGAACATGTGGGACCAGCTCAACCAGTCGTACACGTACGGCAACCGCAACCTGTGGGTCACCAACGTCGGTGACCTGAAGGGCAACGAGCTCGCCACGCAGTTCTTCATGGAGTACGCCTGGAGCCCGGAGCGCTGGGACCTCGACCACATCCCCGAGTGGGAACTCGCCTACGCGCGCCAGCACTTCGGCGACAAGCAGGCCCGGCGGATCGCCGAGATCCTCTCCGAGTACGCGCACCTCCAGCAGATCCGCAAACCGGAGCTGCTGAACCGGCGCATCACCCTCGATCCCGCGAAGAACCCCGCCACCGACCCATCGGCGATCGTCTACGACGACCGGGCGACCCCCTTCAGCCTCGTCGACCACCGCGAGCTGGAGCGGGTCACCGACCGCTGGCGGGCGCTGGCGGCGAAGTCCCGCGAGGTCGGCGAGCGACTGCCCGCCGCCTCCCAGGACGCCTGGTTCGAGCTGGTCGGGTACGAGGTCGAGGCCACCGCGAACGTCTACGAGCTGCGCGAGGCGCAGTTCACCAACCTCTTCTACGCGGACCAGGGCCGGGCCCTGACCAACGAGCTGGCCGCCGCCGCCGAAGCCCGCCTCGCCGACGACTTCGCCTTCTCTAAGAGGTTCAACACCCGCGTCGCGGACGGGAAGTGGGAGGGCTTCCAGACCCAGCCGCACATCGGGTACGGAGACGTCGCCCGGTACGGGCCCAACGCTCCCTGGCAGCAGCCCGAGCTGAACAACGTCGCCCTGGTGGACGAGATCTACCCTCCGGTGAAGCGCATCGAGCTGCCCCGGGCGGCCGAGATGGGCGTCGCCGTCGAGGGCAGCGGGGAGTGGTGGCCGGTCGGCGGCTCGGGCGGGGCGACGCTGCCGGTCCTCTCCCCGTACGCCACCGGCCCCGACCCGTACCTCGACGTCTTCAACCGCGGGCGGACGCCGTTCGACTACCGGATCACCACGGGTGAGCCCTGGCTGGTGGTGGACCGGCCGCGGGGACGGGTCACCACGCAGACCCGGGTCACCCTGCGGGCCGACTTCGCACGCGCGCCCCGGGGCGTCAGCCGGGTACCGGTCACCGTGAGCGGCCCGGGCGGGGCGAGCGTCGTGGTGACCGCGGTGATCGACCGGCCCCGGACGCCGAAGTCGGGCCTCTCGGGGTTCGTGGAGGCCCGCGGGTACGTGTCGATGGAGGCCGGGCACTACACCCGCGCGGTCGGCAGCGGCTCGGTGCACTGGCGCCACCTGCCCGGGATCGGGCGTACGACGGGCGGTATGGAGCCCTTCCCGGTGACGGCGGCCCGGCAGACGGCGGGCCGGGGGCCCCGGCTGGAGTACACGGTGAGCCTCTTCACCACCGGACCGGTCACGGTCTGGGCGTACCTCTCCCCGAGGAACGACGCGCTGGCGGGCGACGGCCTGAAGTACGCGGTCTCCTTCGACGACGACGTGCCGCGCACGGTGAACGCCACGGCGGTCACCGGCCAGGACGACGGCACGATGAACCCGCAGTGGGCCCGCGGCACGTCCGACAACGTCAACCGCACCGCCACCGAGCACGTCGTCGTCCGGCCGGGAAAGCACGTACTGAAGTTCTGGATGATCGACCCCACGGTGGTGCTCCAGAAGCTGGTGGTCGACACCGGCGGCCTGCGGCCCGTCTACCTCGGGCCGCCCGAGAGCCTGCGACTGCGCTGACCCGCCAGCGTGGCGGACGGTCCGCACGGCGCCCCCGGTGCCCGTGCGGACCGTCCCTCCTGCCCGTGCGGACCGCTCCCGTCCGGTCCGGCGGTGACCGGGGGCCTCGGCGCCGTCCCCGTCCCGCCGTCCCCGTCCCGACTCCCCACCCGCCACCCGCCGCCGACCGGGGTCGCGGCCCCGAGCCCGTCCCCCATCCCGCCCCCGACTCTCCGCCCCGCCCCCTCCACCCCCAGAAGGTGGATCCCGCCCCGCGCCTACAACCTGAGGCGGACGCGCTGTCGGGACCTGGGGCCGATCCGTCACCCGGCCATCACTCCTAGGTTGGAGCAATGACCACGCCAGTCTGCACGGGGGCCTCCCGGCACTCCGCTGCCGCCGCCGGACACACTCCGCCCTACCCGTCGTTCTCCTGCTACGTCCGGGCGCGCGGTCCCGGCCTGCTGCGCACCGCCCGTTCGCTCACCGCCAACCCCAGCGATGCCGAGGACCTGCTCCAGACCGCGCTGGCCAAGACGTACGTGGCCTGGGAGCGGATCGAGGACCACGGGGCGCTGGACGGTTACGTCCGCCGCGCCCTGGTGAACACCCGTACCTCGCAGTGGCGCAAGCGGAAGGTCGACGAGTACGCCTGCGACGAGCTCCCCGAGCCGCGGACCGCGCCGGTCCCCGACCCCGCCGAACGCCAGTCTCTGCACGACGCGATGTGGCGGGCCGTGCGGAAGCTGCCCGACCGGCAGCGCGCGATGGTCGTCCTGCGGTACTACGAGGACCTCAGCGAGGTGCAGACCGCCGAGGTGCTCGGGGTCTCCGTCGGCACGGTGAAGAGCGCCGTCTCCCGTGCGCTCCGCAAGCTCCGCGAGGACCCGGAGATCTCCCTCGTCCCCCGGACGGACCGGGCCCGCGAGCACGAGTCCGCCGGCACGCGTTCGGATCGGTAGGGCCGGGAGTAGTGACATACCGCGCGGTATGTGCGCAGAATCAGCGGACCCCTACTGCCGCGTAGCGCCCACCGGGAGGATGCCGTGCTGAGCACCATGCAGGACGTACCGCTGACTGTCACCCGCATCCTGATCCACGGGATGACGATCCACGGGAAGTCGCAGGTCACGACCTGGACCGGAGATCCCGAACCGCACCGGCGAAGCTTCGCCGACATCGGGGTCCGGGCGATCCGGCTCGCCAACGCCCTCCGGGACGAGCTGGGCGTCGACGCCGACCAGAGGGTCGCCACCCTCATGTGGAACAACGCGGCCCACGTCGAGGCGTACCTCGCGATCCCCTCCATGGGGGCCGTACTGCACACGCTCAACCTGCGGCTCCCCGCCGAGCAGCTCATCTGGGTCGTCAACCACGCCGACGACAAGGTGGTGATCGTCGACGGCTCGCTGCTGCCGCTCCTCGCGCCGCTCCTGCCCCACCTGCCGTCCCTGGAGCACGTGGTCGTCGCCGGCACGGGCGACCTCACCCTGCTGGACGGGGCCGTACCGCGGGTGCACGACTACGAGGAACTGCTCGCCGGCCGCCCGGACACCTTCGACTGGCCCGAGATCGACGAGCGCCAGGCCGCCGCCATGTGTTACACCTCCGGCACCACCGGGGACCCCAAGGGGGTCGTCTACTCCCACCGTTCGATCTACCTGCACTCGATGCAGGTCAACATGACCGAATCGATGGGACTGACCGACTCCGACACCACCCTGGTGGTCGTCCCGCAGTTCCACGTGAACGCGTGGGGGCTGCCGCACGCGACCTTCATGTCCGGCGTCAACATGCTGATGCCCGACCGCTTCCTCCAGCCCGCCCCGCTCGCCGACATGATCGAGCGGGAACGCCCGACCCACGCGGCGGCGGTCCCCACCATCTGGCAGGGCCTGCTCGCCGAGGTCACCGCGAAGCCGCGGGACCTCACCTCGATGGCCCGCGTCACCATCGGCGGCGCCGCCTGCCCGCCCTCGCTGATGGAGGCGTACGACCAGCTGGGTGTCCGCCTCTGCCACGCCTGGGGCATGACGGAGACCTCACCCCTCGGCACCATGGCCAACCCGCCCGCCGGGCTGAGCGCCGAGGAGGAGTGGCCCTACCGCGTCACCCAGGGCCGCTTCCCGGCCGGCGTGGAAGGCCGGCTGGTCGGGCCGGACGGCGAACACCTCGCCTGGGACGGCGAGTCGGCCGGTGAGCTGGAGGTCCGGGGACCCTGGATCGCCGGTGCCTACTACGGCGGGGCGGACGGCGCACACCTGCGCCCCGAGGACAAGTTCAGTGCGGACGGCTGGCTGAAGACGGGCGACGTCGGCGTGATCAGCCCGGACGGCTTCCTCACCCTCACCGACCGGGCCAAGGACGTCATCAAGTCCGGCGGCGAGTGGATTTCCAGCGTGGAGCTGGAGAACGCGATCATGGCCCACCCGGACGTCGCCGAGGCCGCCGTGGTCGCCGTCCCCGACGACAAGTGGGGCGAGCGCCCGCTGGCCACGGTCGTCCTCAAGGAGGGTGCCAGCGTGGGCTTCGACGTCCTCAAGGCCTTCCTCGCCGACTCCGGCGTCGCCAAGTGGCAGCTTCCGGAGCGCTGGACGCTCATCGCGGCGGTGCCGAAGACGAGCGTCGGCAAGTTCGACAAGAAGGTGATCCGCAGGCAGCACGCGGACGGCGAACTCGACGTCGCCCTCGTCTGACCGGCCCGGCCCGGAGCACCGGCCCACGCGGCGAAGAACAGGTCGAAGGGCAGGGCGACGGGCAGCGCGACGGGCGAACGGCAGGGCGACGGGTGAGGGGCGGTACGGAGTCTCCGTACCGCCCCTCACCCTTCACCGTTCACCGCGAGGTCAGTTGGTCCCTATCTTCGCCAGCAGGTCGACGATCCGGGACTGCACCTCGTCGCTGGTGGAGCGCTCGGCCAGGAAGAGCGCCGTCTCGCCCGAGGCGAGCAGCGACAGATCGGGTCCGTCGAGTCCGGCCGAGGTGTAGACGACCAGCGGGGTGCGGTTCAGACGCCCGTTGGCCCGCAGCCAGTCGATGATCCCGGCCCGCCGACGGCGTACCTGCATCAGGTCCATCACCACCAGGTTGGGCCGCATCGACGTGGCCAGGTCGACCGCCTCACTGTCGGTCGCCGCCCGTACGGCCTGCATCCCGCGCCGCTCCAGCGTCTGCGCCAGGGCCGTCGCGATCTCCTCGCGCTCCTCGATGACCAGTACGCGCGGCGGGTGCTGCTCGCTGTCGCGCGGAGCGAGCGCCTTGAGGAGGACGGCCGGGTCGGCGCCGTACGCGGTGTCCCGGCTCGCCTGCCCCAGACCCGCCGTGACCAGCACCGGAACCTCGGCGGCCACCGCCGCCTGACGCAGCGACTGGAGGGCCGTACGGGTGATGGGGCCGGTCAGCGGATCCACGAAGAGCGCGGCGGGGAACGCGGCGATCTGCGCGTCCACCTCCTCGCGCGAGTGCACGATCACCGGCCGGTAGCCGCGGTCGCTGAGCGCCTGCTGGGTCGACACGTCGGGGGCGGGCCAGACCAGCAGCCGCCGGGGGTTGTCCAGCGGCTCCGGGGGCAGTTCGTCGTCGACCGGCCGGGGCTGGGGACGGTTGGCGACCTCGACCGCGCCGCCCGGACCGTCCAGCGGCTCCGGTCCCTCCGCACCCGCGTCGGGTGCTCCTATGGCGTACGAACGGCCCTCGGCGACCGGCGCCAGCAACGGTCCGGGGGGCGCGGCCGGGGTGACCGGCCGCGGGGGCTGCGCACCGGCGGCGGGCCGTGCGGGCTGCGGCGCCGGACCCTGCGCGGGGGCCGTGGTGGCCGGGGCGTCGCTCTCGGGGGGCGCCGCCAGCTTGCGCCGCCGGCCGGCCCCGCCGAGCGTCTGGTTCTGCTGGTGCCCCAGGTGCTGCACGAGCGGCACGCCCTGACCGAGCGTCCGCACGCTGAACGCCCGGCCCTGGGTGTCCGAACCCCCGGGCGCCGGCATTTCGGCGGGCAGCGGCTGCCTGCGGGCCGCCGGCACGGCGACGGGCGGTACGAGGGTGCTGCCCGTCGCGTGCGTCGTGGGCCCGGCGTCACCGGGCACCGGCCCGGAGGCGGCGGGCGGCGACGGCGGTGCGACGGCCGCGGCGGGCGGTACGACGGCGGACGCTGCCGTCGGGGCGGCGGGGCTCTCGGAACCGCTCCGGGCGCGTGCGGCGTACGCGAGGGCCGGCTGCGGTGCCGCGTCCCCCTCCGGGACGGCGTCGTCGCCTGGGCGCCGGTGGTCCGCGGGGGCGGCGGGGGCGTTGGGGGCGTTCTCACCGGTCCACCCGGTCGAGTCGACCCGTGACCAGCTCTCCGGTGAACCCGCCGACTCTTCGGGGTGGGCCCGGCGGCGGCCGGACGGGGAGGAGACCGGGTGCGGCTGCGGCGGCGTGTGGTCCTCGTCCGGCCCGACGGTGGCGTCGTGCCGCTCGGGCATCGGTACGGGCGCGGGCCGGTCCGCGTCGGCGGGGGGCAGCGCGAACGGGGTGCGCGGACCCGCGTTCTCGGCGGCCAGCCGCTCCTGCGCGGCGGCCAGCGCACGCCGGGCACGGCGTCCGGCGGGCTGGAGTTCCGGCGCGAGCGCCTCGGGCTGCGGGAGCCCTTCGTCATGGACGGCGGGAGACCGCACCGGCAGCGCCGGACGCACCGGCTGCCCGGTGGGCCGGGACACGGGAGCCTGCGGGCCCCGCACCGGTGAGCCCTGCACCGGTGAACCCTGCGGCGGAGCGACCTGAGCCTGCGTGCCCGCCGGAACCCCGTGCGGCGGAACACCCTGCGGCGGCACGGTCTGCCCGCGCTGCGGGCGTCCCGCACCCTGGGCGCCCTCGGCCGCCGTCACGACCGAGCCCTCCGAGGGGGCGTTGCCGGCCGCCGGAAGCGCGAGCGCCTGCCCGGCGCCGCGCCCACCCGCCTGCGCGGGCCCCACCTGCTGGGCCGGAGCCGGTTCGGGCACGGGCGCGGACTCCGCGGGAGGACCGCCCTGCGCCGGCACCGGGGCCGGCTCCGCCGGGCTGGGACGGCCGCGTCTGCGGCCCGAACCCTCGCTCGGCCGTGGCAGCAGCGCCTCCGGGGTCTGCTCCTCCACCGCTGCCGGGCCCCGCCGCGCCCGGCGACGCCCGGTCGCACCGGCGCCGCCGGACGTGTCACCGCCGACCGGCACGCCGTCGGCCGGGAGCCCCGCGCCGTCGGAACCCGCCACCGGCGGGGCGCCCTCCGCCTCGGCGCCCGTGAGGCTCCCGGGCTCCTCCGGGTCCAGCGCGCTCTCGAGGAACGCGTCCGTCGAGGACCTGCGCGCCCTGCGGCGGCCCCCACTGACGACGGCGGGAGCGCCGACCGCCTCGAAGGCTGCGACGTCCTGCTGCTCCGGCACGGCGGCCGGCAGCGAAGGAGCCTGCTCGGGCTGGTGCGGGACGGTGCCGGACCCCGTGCCCAGCGGCACTTCGAGGACGTACGCGCTCCCCGCCATGCCGGGCATCTCATGGGTCTGGAGCACTCCGCCGTGCGCCCGGACGATCCCGCTCACGATCGGCGCGTGCACCGGGTCGCCGCCGGCGAACGGGCCGCGCACCTCGATCCGTACGACGTCCCCGCGCTGCGCCGCCGCCACCACGACGGTCGAGTCGAGATAGCCGCCGCCGGGGGCGATCCGGGCCTTGCCGGTGGAGTCGATGCCGGCCACGTCCGCGACCAGGTGGGCCAGGGCGGTCGCCAGCCGGCGTGCGTCGACCTCGGCCTCGATCGGCGGGGCGTGCACCGCGAACTGCGCGCGCCCCGGCCCGATCAGCTCGACCGCGCCGTCGATGCCCGCCGTCACGACGGCGTCGATCGGCGCCGGGGCCTTGTCCAGGGGATCCGTACCGAAGTCCAGACGCTGGTAGCCCAGGACGTTGTCGACCAGGGTCGTCATCCGGGCGTAACCGGCGGACAGGTGGTGCAGGATCTGGTTCGCCTCGGGCCAGAGCTGGCCCGCCGGGTCGGAGGCGAGGGTGGAGAGTTCGCCCCGCAACTCCTCCAGCGGCCCGCGCAGCGACTCGCCGAGAACGGCCGTCAACTGCGCGTGCTGCGCCTCCACCAGGGCGATGTGCTCGGCCCGCTCCTCCAGCTCGGAGGCGTACCGCTCGGTGCGGTCGGCCATCTCGGAGGCGTGGCCCTCGGTGAGGCCGGTGACCTCGGTGGCATGGCTCTCGGTGAGGCCGGTGACCTCGGCGGTGTGGCTCTCGATCAGCTCCGCGACCTCGGCCGCGTGCTTCTTCGTCAGCTCGGCGATCTCGGCGGCGTGCTGCTCGGTCAGCCCGGCGACCTCGGCCGTGTGCTGCTCGGTCAGCTCCTCGTACGGCCTGCGGTCGGTGAAGGTCATCACCGCGCCGACCAGTTGGTCGCCGTCCCGGACCGGAGCGGTCGTCAGGTCCACCGGGACCCGGGCGCCGCTCTTGGACCAGAGCACCTGGCCGCGCACCCGGTGCTTGCGCCCGGAGCGCAGGGTGTCGGCGAGCGGCGACTCGTCGTACGGGAACGGGTCGCCCTCCGCACGCGAGTGCAGGATCAGCGGGTGCAGCTCCTTGCCGCCCAGGTCGCTGGCGCGGAACCCCAGGATCTGCGCGGCGGCCGGGTTGACCAGGACGACCCGGCCGTCCGTGTCCGTACCGACGACACCCTCGGAGGCGGCCCGCAGGATCATCTCGACCTGCCGCTGCGAACGGGCCAGTTCGGCCTCGGTGTCGACGGTGCCGGAGAGGTCCCGGACGACGATCATCAGCAGCTCGTCGCCGGTGAAGGACGGGGCGGGGAAGTCGTTGTAGGCGGCCTGGCCGCTGTCGATGCTCGCGCTGGTGACCTCGACGGGGAACTCGTGTCCGTCGGTCCGCCGCGCGATCATCCGCGTCGGCTTGGTCCTCCCCCGGGAGTCGGCCGAGTCCGGCCGCCGCATCGACCCGGGGATCAACCGCGAGTCGAACTCGGAGAGCAGGTCGAGGAGTCCCCGGCCCACCAGCCCCGTGCCGGGTGCCTCGAACATCTCGAGCGCGATGGCGTTGGCGTTGACGACCGTGCCGTTGGCATTGACGAGCAGCAGCCCGTCAGGAAGGGCGTCGAGTATGGCTGCGAGGCGAGCAGTGCCTCGGGATGGCCTGCTGCTCACGACGACGCTTCCTCCCTGTTTACCGCACCTTGCCGGCCCGGGCCCCCATCTTGCCCCTCGGGCCACAGGCTGTCACGGGAGGAGTCTACGGGCACCGGGGCGGGCGGGGGCGGTGGATGAGGGGGAGCTCTCATCGAGCTTCTGTGCAACCGGTGCGCACCGGCGCCCTCCGTACACCCCAACGCGCCCTGTACGTACGGCTGGGGAGGGGTCCTCGCAGCCGTACGCGGCCGCCCCGGGAAAGGCTTCGGACAAAGCCCCATTCGGCCTACTGCCCGGGGCGCCACGAGCTCTACGGACTCGCCCTCACCTCCCGGTCCGGGTCACTCCCCCGTGGCCGGGAGCAGCGGGCGCAGGGCGTTCCAGCGGGCGATCTCGCAGCCGTTCTTCCGGTTCACGGACGCGTCGACCGGCCGGCCGCGCCACGTCCCGGTGATCCGGGCGCCGGCCGGTCCGCCGTACATCTGCGTGCACATCGCGTCCTCGTCGACCGGCCGGAACAGGTCCTCGCCCGCCCTCTCCGCCTCCGCCAGCCGGTCGCAGGCGGCCTGTGCCTGCGGGTGGTCGCCTCCGGCCCGGGTGCCCGAACGGGTCCCGGAGTCAGGCGTGCACGTCACTTCGTACGAACCGTCCGCGAGGGGCTGACCGGCCGCGGGCTTCCCGGAAGCGGTGACGGCGGGGGCGTTCCCCGTGTCCTGGACGGTCACCGTCAGCCGTGTCGGGGCGTCCGCCGCGCCGTCAACCGTCCCGCCCGTCGGCGCGGGAAGGGTGGTGGGCCGGGCGGCGGGGCGCGTGGCGGGCCGCCCGGTGTCCTCCGGCGTGCCGGTACGCCCGGGGAGAGCGGGTACGTCCGTGTCGCGCGGGCCACGGGCCTCCGCCGGTCCGCCCTTGCGCGCGGGGCGGAGCAGGCCGCCGTACGGCGATCCGGCGAGCCCGGACGAGACGACCGGCCCCGACAGGGGGGCGGGCCCGGACTGCTCGGATACGGGGAGCGGTCCGCTTCCCTCCAGGGGTACGGGCAGCGGTCCCACGGCCGTGGCGAGGGGGGCGGCGGTGGACAGCACGGCGAGCGAGACGACGGCGGTGAGGGCGAGACGGCGCAGCATTGCGGCACTCCTGGTCCTGGGGCGGGCACGGATCGGCGGCGGGCAGCGGCTGACCCATCTCGACTCCCTGGATCACGTCGGCCCTTTCTGATGTCCCTAACGTCCCTCCCGCCCCGACGTTGCGCGATCCGGAAGGGCCGCACGGAGCACACCGGGGCGCACGCCGGTGTGGACAGGCGCGCACCGGCTGCGGGGCGTCAACCGATCGGCCTCCCGCGAACCGGCGCGGTATGTGCTTTGCCCTCGTGCCCACCTGCCTAGTACCGTGGGCCGCGATTGGTGACACGGCCTCCGGCTGTGTCATCATCTGCACGCACCACTCGCGCTTGCGCGAGGTGTGCTGGAGGCGTCGCCTAGTCCGGTCTATGGCGCCGCACTGCTAATGCGGTTTGGGTTTTAAAACCCATCGAGGGTTCAAATCCCTCCGCCTCCGCTCCACTCGAAGCCCCGTGCCCCGGCACGGGGCTTCGGTCGTTCCCGGGGCGGCTTCGCTCGTCGGCCGTTCCCGGCGACGGCGGGAGGGGGCAGCGGGCGCCGGGGCGAAAGCGCGGGGCGGCCGGTCGCCCCGCGCTTTCGCGCGAGGCCGTTGGTGGGTAGGACCGCCCGGGGTGCCGCACGATCGGTGCCTTCTGCGGTTCTGCGGCTTCCAGGGTTCCGCGGGTCCTGCGGTTCTCCGGCCGGAAGGGGCGATGGCCCAGGAACGGGACCCGCCCCCGACACGGTGCAGATTCACCCTCTGGAGGCGTTTGCGCAGGTCAGGGCAGGTGCGGGCAATGGATTTCGCGTCACGGCCGAGGTCATGTAATGTTGTTCTCGCAACGCCGACCGGGAAGAAAAAAGCCCGGAACGCCAAGCACTCGTAGCTTAACGGATAGAGCATCTGACTACGGATCAGAAGGTTGCAGGTTCGAATCCTGCCGAGTGCACAGCAGGCCAGAGGCCCTCAGGAGAAATCCTGAGGGCCTTTCGCGTTCTCCGCTCCCGTACGGCGGAGGTCGCTCACGCCGCTCCCCCGCGGAAGATCGCGCGGGGGAGCGGCGTTCGGACGGTACCGGTGCCGGTACCCGAGCGGTGCGGGTCCCTCAGGCGGCGCCGGTGCCGTGGCCGAGCAGGGGGATCCGGTCGCCGGGCAGGGCGCCGGCGTAGACCTCGACCTCGTCGACGTCCCCGTGCGGGTAGTCGCCCCAGCGTCGGCGGTCCGCTCCTGGCCCACCTGCAACGGGCCCTCGCCGGGCAGGCCGTCGGTCAGGTGTGCCGGGGATCCGGCGGCGTCGCCGTCGGCGTAGAGGGTGGCCGTGTCGGCGTGGTCGTCGAGGACGACCACGCCGGGTGGCCGTGTCGGCCCCCGCTCGGTACGAGGCGATGACCCTGTCCTCGCCGGCCGGCGCGCTCGCGGGGAGGACCAGTTGCCAGGCGCGGGGTGCCGGGTCGTAGCGGAGCTGGAGGGTGTCGGTCCCGGCTGCCCGGAGGGAGAGGAGCGCCATGGGGCGGGCGGGGTCGTTCTCCGCGAGCCGGACGACCGCGCCGACGGTGAAGCTGTCCCGGGTGTCCACGACCGGGGCGCGCAGGTTACGAGGACCGCCGGAGGCTGACAGCGGCAACTGGCAGTGCCGCAAGAACCGTTCGGGCCGCGGGCGGACCTCTCCTCCGTCCACGGCCCGTGACGGTCGCCGGGTCGGTCAGGACGCCGGCCCGGGCGCCGGGGTGGCCGCCGGGGCAGCCGCCCCCGTCGTCCCCCGCACGACCGGCCGGCGGCGTGACGGGAGGCCGAGGATGGGGTGGGCGACGCCCCAGGCCGCGCCCTTGCAGACCAACTCCTTGTAGAGGGCGGCGAGGCGGCCGGTGAGGGCCGCGTCGACGGCGCGGTCGTCGGCGGTGACGTACTGGATCAGACCCTCGCTGCGGCCGAGCGAGATGCACTGGTTGACGTAGCGGACCGACGCCTCCGGGACCTTGCCGCCGGTCAGCCGGGCCGCGATGGTGTCAGCGGCCTGCCAGGCGGTGGGGACGCCCGAGGCGCAGGACATCCGCAGGGGCTTGTCGCCCGGGCCCATGGCGAGGGCGGCGTCGCCGATGGCGTAGACGTCCGGGTGCGAGAGGGAGCGCAGGGTGGCGTCTACGACGATCTGACCGGTGTCGCTCGTCTCCAGGGTGGTGGCCCGGGCGATCGGGTGGACCGCGAAGCCGGCGGTCCACACGGTGACGGCGGCCGGGAGCGAGGTGCCGTCCGCCGTGGTGACGTGGCCGGCCGCCACGTCGCTGACGGCGGTGTGCTCGTGGACGGTGATGCCGAGCTCGTCGGTCACCTTCCGCAGGTGGCGGCGGCCCTTGGGGGAGAGCCAATCGCCGAGTTCACCGCGTGCGACGAGGGCGACGCCGAGGTCGGGGCGGGCCTCGGCGATCTCGGTCGCGGCCTCCACTCCGGTGAGGCCGCCGCCGACGACGACCACGGGCGCTCCGGCGCCGAGCCCGGCCAGGCGCTCGCGGAGCCGCAGGGCGCCGGGGCGGCCGGCGATGTCGTGGGCGTGCTCGGCGGTGCCGGGGACACCGTGGGTGTTCCAGCCGCTGCCGAGGGCGTACACGAGGGTGTCGTAGCCGAGTTCCTCCGCCGGGCCGTCCTCGGCCGGCGCGACGGTGACGGTCCTGCGGTCGACGTCGACGGCGGTGACCCTGGCGAGCCTGAGTGCGACGCCGGTGCCGGCGAACATCTCGGCGAAGGGCCGGGGCCGGAGCTCCTGGCCCACCGCCAGCTGGTGCATCCGGACCCGCTCGACGAAGTCCGCCTCGGCGTCGACGAGGGTGAGGGCGACATCCTCGCGGCGCAGCCGCCTGGCGAGGCGGCCTGCGGCGATGGCCCCGGTGTAGCCGGCTCCGAGGACGATGATGCGGTGCTTGCGGACGGTGTGGTCCTTCATTTCCCTGCTCCTGTCTGGCGTCCTGTCCTGCGCGGTTCGCCTCTTGAACCGGACAGCCCGACGATTCCTGACAGGGGTGCGGTGTGAAGCGGCTCACACCGGGCGCGGGGGCGCTCAGAAGGGGCGGACCAGGGGCTCGCCGTGGTCCCCGGACGCCGCCCACTGCCGGGTCGCGCGGACGAGTTTGTCGGGGTTGACCTGGCTGCGGAACGCGGCGATCCCGTCGGCGGTGATCTCCATGCAGACGATGCCGATGACCCGGTCGTCGAGGACCACCACCAGGGCGGGGGCGTTGTTGGCGGTCGAGGCCCAGATCCCGGGGGAGCCGCCGACGAGGTCGCGTTTGGCACGGCCGGGCTTGAAGAGGCCCCGCATGAACGTCGCGACCGCGAGGGCTCCCTCGAACGCCTTGGCGCGCGCCGGGACCTTCCCGCCCCCGTCGCCGACGGCGACCGCGTCGCCGGTGAGGAGCCGTACGAGGGGTTCGGTCCGGCCGCTGGTGGCGGCGGCGAGGAACTCGTGGACGATCCGGCGGGCGGCGGCCTCGTCCACCTCGGTGCGGGACGTGCCCTCGGCGAGGTGCTTCTTGGCGCGGTGGAGGATCTGCTGGCAGGCGGCCTCGGTGAGGTCGAGGATCTCCGCGATCCTCCGGTGCGGGTAGTCGAACGCCTCGCGCAGCACGTAGACCGCGCGCTCGTTGGGGGAGAGGCGTTCCATGAGGGCGAGGACGGCGTACGAGACGGACTCGCGCTGCTCGGCGGTGTCGGCGGGGCCGAGCATCGGGTCTCCGGCGAGCAGCGGTTCGGGCAGCCACTGGCCGACGTACGTCTCGCGCCGGGCGCGGGCGGAGGTCAGCTGGTTGAGGCACAGGTGGGTGAGGACCTTCGTCAGCCAGGCCTCGGGGACCTCGATGCGGCCGATGTCGGCGGCCTGCCAGCGCAGGAAGGTGTCCTGCACGGCGTCCTCGGCGTCGCCCGACGAGCCGAGGAGGCGGTAGGCGATGGCCTCCAGGCGCGGTCGGGAAGCCTCGAAGCGGTCCACGTCGTCCATGGTCAGTGCCATGGCCCGGGATTGTAGGGCTTTTCGTACGGCCGATGGGGACCGGAACTGCGCGGAAACGACCGGAACCGAGCGAAGGCGACCCGTCCCGTGAGGCGCCGTAGGGTTGATCCCTCGCGGGATCAGGATGATGACGGCCTCGGGGGTGTGCGACGTGACGTGGCGGTGCACCGGGCTGCGGTGGCCCGGGGACGCTCCGGAGCTGGGGTGGCGGAGCGGACCGGACCGGCGGGCGAGTGTCCTCGCGTACGGGAGCGGGCTCGGCTTCCGGGCCGTCGGCGGGCGGACCTGTATCGGTGCGCGGGAGAACGACTGCCCCCTGGGGGCGACCGTGCCGGGGCGCGGTACCGGCGCCAGGTGCCCGGAGTGCGCGCGGCTGGACCGGGCGCACTCGGTGGCGGCGGACACGGTCGCGGACGATCCGCGGACCTACCGGGTCTACCTCGCCTGGTTCGGGCCGGGGATGGTCAAGGTCGGGATCACCGCCGAGGAGCGCGGCGCCGCACGGCTGCGGGAGCAGGGCGCCGTGGTCTTCAGCTGGCTGGGGCGGGGCCCGCTCATGGCGGCACGGCGGACCGAGGAGGTGTTGCGCGCCGCGCTGGGGGTCCCGGACCGGATTCCGTACGCGCGCAAGCGGGCGGTGCGCGGGGTGCTGCCGGAGGCCGGGGAGCGCGGTGCGGAGCTGGCGGATCTGTACGGACGGGCGGCGGCGCTCGAAGGGCGCGGCTGGCCGGAGTCGTTGGAGCGGCTGCCGTACGGGGCGGTGGACCACGCCGGGCCGTTCGGGCTGGGGAACCTGGAGGCCGGTGGCGCGGTCGCGGCGGTACGGGAGCTGGTCGCGGGCGGGGTGGTCACCGGGCGGCTGGTGGCCGCCGCGGGGCCGGACCTGCACCTGGTCACGGGGGACAGCGGTGCGGTGGTGGTGCTCGACACCCGGCTGATGACCGGCTGGGAACTCGTACGGGCCGGCGGCGGGGGGCGGGGCGGGACGCACGGGGGTGACGGTGCCGACGGTGCCGGGGACCGGGGTCCGGCGGTGAGCGTCCCCGTCGACGTCCTGGGGCGCGGCGGGGTGCAGGACGGGCTGTTCTGAGCTGGACCGTCTTCTCGCGCCGCGGGGGCGTTCCGAGGGGCCCTGTCACGCGGGGCGGTCCCCGGACGACGGGCGTTGCCCCGGCTTGACCGGCTCCCACCCCTTCATGACCAGCTCCTGACTCGTTTCTCAGGGTTTTCACAGAATCGGGCAAGCTCCCTCTCAGAGCGGTCTCACAGGGTGGGAGCATGACGACGACCTCGCCCCAGGGGCGTACCGCAGTGCTCAGGGCCGACCGCAATCCCGTCCGCGTGCTCGTCGTGGACGACGAGCCGCCGCTCGCCGAGCTGCTCTCGATGGCCCTGAGGTACGAGGGGTGGGACGTGCGCAGCGCCGGTGACGGTGCCGGCGCGCTGCGCACCGCCCGCGACTTCCGCCCCGACGCGGTGGTCCTGGACGTGATGCTCCCGGACATGGACGGCCTGGCCGTGCTCAGCAGGCTGCGCCGTGACCACGCCGACGTACCGGTGCTCTTCCTGACCGCCCGGGACGCGGTGGAGGACCGGATCGCGGGACTCACGGCGGGCGGCGACGACTACGTCACCAAGCCGTTCAGCCTGGAGGAGGTCGTGGCGCGGCTGCGCGGCCTGATCCGCCGCTCGGGCGCGGCCACCACGGCCCGCAGCGAGTCCACGCTCGCCGTCGGCGATCTTCTGCTCGACGAGGACAGCCACGAGGTGAGCCGGGGCGGTACCGCGATCCACCTCACCGCCACCGAGTTCGAGCTGCTGCGCTTCCTCATGCGCAATCCGCGCCGGGTGCTGAGCAAGGCGCAGATCCTGGACCGGGTGTGGAACTACGACTTCGGCGGCCAGGCCAACGTCGTCGAGCTGTACATCTCCTACCTGCGCAAGAAGATCGACGCCGGCCGCACCCCGATGATCCACACCCGCCGGGGCGCGGGCTACCTCATCAAGCCCGGGGAGTAACCGGTCGCCCGCTTCACCGCGCTCCGGAAGCCGCTGCGGCCGGCACGGGTTCAGCCCGTCGCACCGGCGGCGTACGTCCAGAAGTCCCGCATCAGCTGCGGCGGTGTGGGGCCGCCCAGCTCGACCTGGGTCAGCAGCAGGGTGGTCAGCCCGGTGGACGGGACGAGGTGGCCGGCGGTGCCGGTGCCGCCGACCCAGCCGTACCGGCCGCGTACGTTCCACGGCTCCTTGGTCTCCACGTCCACCGAGCCGCCGAACCCCCAGCCCTGGCCCTCGGTGAAGAGCCCGCTCGCCTCCCGCTGGGCGGGGGTGAGGTGGTCGGTGGTCATCTGCCGTACGGAAGAGGCCGTGAGCAGCCGCCGTCCGTCGCCGGTCACACCGCCGGCCAGCAGCATCCGGGCGAAGGCCAGCCAGTCGTCCGCGGTGGACACCAGACCGCCCGCCCCCGAGGGGAACGCGGGCAGGGTGCTCCACTGCCCGTCCGCCGGGTCGACCAGGTCGAACCCGCCGTCCGGGTGCGCGCGGTAGTACGAGGTGAAGCGGCCGAGGTCCGCCGCCGGGACGGCGAAACCGGTGTCCTTCATGCCGAGCGGTTCGAAGAGCCGCTCGTGGAGGAACTCCGGCAGGGACCGCCCCGAGACCCGGGCGATCAGCACGCCGAGGATGTCGGAGCAGGTGTTGTAGAGCCACGCCTCGCCCGGCTGGCGCAGCAGGGGGATGTGGGACAGGGTCCGCATCCAGGTGTCCGGCTCCGCCGCCGCCCGGGGCTGCGGCGATCCCTGGTTCAGCTCGGCGAAGAGCGGCGCCACGGCCGGGAGCGTGAAGTCGGAGGGGAAGCCGTACCCGGCGCGGAAGGTGAGCAGGTCGAAGACGGTGATCGGCCGTCGGGCCGGGACGACGTCGTCCACCGGACTGTCCGGTGTCCGTACGACCCTGGGTGCGGCCAGCTCCGGCAGCCAGGTCCCGACGGGATGGCCGGGGGTGAGCCGGCCCTCGTCGATCAGCGTCATGGTGGCGGCGGCGACGATCGGCTTGGTGAGGGAGGCGATCCGGAAGATCGTGTCGCGGGCCATCGGCACGGTGCCGCCGGTGTTCGAGGAGCCGGCCGCCGCCACCTCCACCCGGTCGCCGCGGGCCACGAGCGCCACGGCGCCGGGGACAGCGCCCCGTGCGACGTAGGGGTCCAGGAATGCGCGCAAGTCCGTCGTCATGGGTCCCACCTTCTCCGTCCGGCCGACGGAAGCGGGACTCCCGCGCCGACCGGGAGGCGTGTGACCGGGAGGCGCGAGGGCGTGTGACCGGCCGCCGGGGCCGCGGCCCGTTCGCCCGTACGGGTGAGCGCGGGAGGTTTCCTCGTACGCCGTGGAGGTGCCCCGGCCCGTCCCCGGTGGCGGCCGCGGCCGGCGCCGCCCCGGTTCGGCCGTGCGGAAGCGTGGGAGCGGAGCGCCTTGCACCGTAAGGCGGCAGCGCCGCGGTCACGGACGCCTTCGCCGACGGGCCGCGACGCGGCCGACCGGCCGGCGGCGTGCTCGTGGCGTTCCGCTGCACCGGGCGGGGCCGCTGAGGGCGGGGCACGGCGCGGCACGAGGTGCGAACACGCCGGGGGAGCCCACCGATCCGGCGGCATAGCATCGGAACGGGCATCCGGGGCATCCGTGACGGTGCCCCGCCCGGTCCGTCCCCCGGGTACACGAGGAGAGTGCGTCATGGAGTCCGCGGCCGACCCCGCGCCGGAGCCCGCGCCGAAGGCCGCGACGGCGCCGCCGGCCGTGCGGACCAGCGTCTGGCTGGTCCGGCGACCCGCCTCGCGCGCCCGCCGGTCGGACGGTTCGCCCGCCGGTCTCGACCGGGACCGGATCACCGCCGCGGCGGTCCGGCTGCTGGACGCGGAGGGACTCGCGAAGTTCTCCATGCGCCGCCTCGCCGCCGAACTGGACGTCACCGCGATGTCCCTCTACTGGTACGTGGACACCAAGGACGACCTGCTGGAACTGGCGCTCGACGCGATCCACGGAGAGATCTCCGCTCCCCGCGAGGACGCCCCGTGGCCCGACCGGCTGCGCGAACTCGCCTCCGCGTACCGGTCGTTGCTGGTACGCCACGGGTGGGCCCCGTTGCTCGCCGGGAACTTCCTCAACATCGGTCCGCACTCCCTGCTCTTCACCCGTGCCGTGCGGGACGTCATCCGGGCGACCGGCCTCCCGCCGCACCAGCGGTCCGGCGCGCTGGCCGCGGTCTTCCAGTTCGTCCACGGTTTCAGCACCGTCGAGGGCGACCTCCGCCGGCGCTCCGCCGCCGCCGGGATCAGCCAGGACGAGTACTTCCGGCAGACGATGACCGCGTACCGCTCCGAGCCGAGCCTCGAGCCCGTCGTGGACGTCTCGCAGGACCTGATGGACGCGCGGGGCGGTGACACGGTCGAGGAGATGCGCGAACGGGACTTCACCTTCGCCCTCGACCTGCTGATCGCGGGCATCGAGGCGATGCGGGACCGCTGAGCCGGGCGGTGCGGCGGGAAACCTCGGGGGGCAGCTCGGCGGCGGGGACCGGTCATCGGGGTCATCGGACCGGCCGGACACCGCCCGGGCCGGGAAGCAGGTGGCGGACGGCCCGGGTGACGGCCTCCCCCGCCGCGGGGAACGTGCCGAGGACCTGGCGGACGTTTCCGGTGGCCACCCCGTACGTCCCGCCGGTGGGGGCGAAGAGGCACGGTCCTTGGCGGAAGTGCCGGAGCGGAAGTGCCGGAGCGGAAGTGCCGGCCCGCAGCTCGCTCAGAACCCGGGGCGGCCCGTCAGTAGCCGCGGCCCAGGTCCACGGTGAGCGCGGGCCGCCGTCCCGCGCGGAGCTCCGCCCAGCAGGCGGCGAAGTCGGTGACGACGTCCTCGTCCGCCGTGATCCCCGCCGAGTGCGAGGTGACGACCGTGCGGGGCAGCCGCCAGCACGGGTCGCCCGGGGCGGCCGGTTCGGACGGGAGGACGTCGAGCACCGCCCGACGTACGGAGCCGACCCGCAGCGCGTGTTCCAGCGCCGCCAGGTCCACCGTCGCCCCCCGCCCCACGTTGACGAACGACGCCCCGCGTACGCACCCGAAGCGCTCCGCGCCGAAGAAGTCCTCCGTCGCGGCGGTGAGCGGCAGCGCCGCGACCACCCAGCGCGCCTCGCCGAGCGCCTCCCGTTCGGCCTCCCCGCCTGCAGTCACCACCCGGTCGAAGCCGGCCGGCGGGAGGGCGGGTACGGTCCGGGCCACGCCGACCGTACGGAGTCCGCAGGCCCGCAGCAGGACCGCCACCGCCGAACCGATCCGGCCGGTGCCGTGCACGAGGGCGGTTCGCCCGGCGGCGAGTTCGGACGGCTCGCGCCGCCACTCCTCGCGCGCGTGCCGGGCCGCGAACTCCGCCACCCCCTGGCATTCGGCCAGCACCCAGGCGAGGACGTACTGCGCGATCCGCTCGCCCATCCTGCCGACCGTCCGGGTCAGCAGCGCCCCGGCGGGCCAGGGGCCGGGGGCGAGCAGGGCGTCCGTACCGGCGTTGACGCTGTGGAACCAGACCAGGCCCTCCGCCGGTAGCCCCGTCGGCCGCGCGTCCCCGACGTACACGACGGGCTCCCCGGCCCGGACGGCCGGCTCCCCGTCCGCCGGGTACGCGGCCCAGGGACGGCCGGTGACCTCCGCCAGCCCGCGGCCCACCGCCGGCGCGAGGCCGGGGGCGGTGAGCAGCCGGGCGCGAGCGAGGAGGCCGGGGCCGGGCAGCGCTGGCGTCGTGGAAGGCACGGGGGCGGTCCTCAGTCGTCGGCGACGAGCCGTGCCGGGAAGCCGCCGGTGGCGATCGGGCCCCAGCGTTCCGGCGTGATCCGGATGATCGACTTGCCCTGCTTGATCATGGCGGCCCGGTACTCGTCCCAGTCCGGGTGCTCGCCCGAGATGGTGCGGAAGTACTCCACGAGCGGCTCGACCGAGTCGGGGGTGTCGATGACCTCGGCGGTGCCGTCGATCTGCACCCACGGGCCGTTCCAGTCGTCGGAGAGGACGACGACGCTGACCTTCCCGTCCCGCTTGGCGTTGCGGGTCTTGGCGCGCTCCGGGTAGGTGGAGATCACGATCCGGCCGGCGTCGTCGACCCCGCAGGTCAGCGGGGAGGCCTGGGGACGGCCGTCGGACCGCGCGGTGATCAGCAGCGCCCGGTGGCGGGGTGTCACGAACGCCAGCAACTCGTCACGGTCGGCGGTGGTGTTGGTCGCGATGTGGGGAGCCATACGTCCAGCCTATGCCGCACTCCTCACCGTCCCGGCGCCCGACCCGACCGGCCGGCCCGCCCGCCCCGCCTGGTTACGCGCGCGCCGGGCCGGTCACCGGTGGGAGGCGTACCTTCCCCGGCGACCGGCCTGGTGACCGGCCCGGCGACCGCCCCGGCCGCGCCGCGCCCGCCCCGGCAGGAGCCCGCCCCGCCGCCCGCTGCCCGCCGCTCAGCCGGGCAGGGCCTCGCCCTGGACCGCCTGGACGTCCAGTTCCACGCGGAGCGTCGTGCCGATGGCGGAGATGCCGGCCTTCACGACCTGGTTGTAGTTCATGGCGAAGTCGTCGCGGCGCAGCTCGGCCGTGGCGCGGAACGCCGCCCGGACCCCACCCCACGGGTCGGGGCCCGTGCCGAGGTAGCTGAGGTCGAGGTCGACGGGGCGGGCGATGCCCCGCATCGTCAGCTCGCCGCGGACCGTCCAGCGGTCCGGTCCGGCGGGGACCAGTCCGCTGGAGTGGTAGGCGAGCTCGGGGAACCGGTCCACGTCGAGGAAGTCGGCCGACCGCAGGTGCTTGTCGCGCATGCCGTTGCCGGTGTCGATGCTCGCCGCGTCGATGACCGCGTCCACCCGGGACCGCGCGATGTCCTCGTCGATCACGATCCGGCCGCTGAACTCCGTGAAGCGGCCGCGCACGCTGGAGATGCCCAGGTGCTGGGCGGAGGCGGCCACCGAGGAGTGCGCGGGGTCGAGCGACCAGTCACCGGGCGGCGGGAGTTCCACGCCGCCCTGGCGGGCGAGGACGACGGTGCCGGCCTCGATGCGGCCGCCTGCGGTGACGAGGGCGGTGGATGCGGCGGGCGCGTAGCCGACGGCGGTCACGATCACCGTGTACGCACCGGCCGGCAGCGGCTCGTCGGTGCGGGTCGTCCCGTCCTCGTCGGCGGTGGCGCGCAGTATCTGGCTGCCGGTCATGTCGGTGACCGTGACGATGGCGTGCTGGACCGCCCAGCCGTCCCGCGTCCGTACCTGTGCGCGAAGTCCCATACCGTTCTCTCCTTGCTCACTTGCGTAACGACTGAGGAAACGAGTCGGGCCCCGGGGCGGGGCGGCAGGCCGTCCCCTGCCTGCCGCACGCGCCACCGGGGCCCGTTTCCACCGGCCGGGACAGACTCTCCGCTGAAAGTGCCGTCCTGCCGGGGGTCTTTACCGCTCGGTCACTCGCCGGGGTGGACGAGTTCGATGTCGTGTCCGTCGATCCCGTGACCGGTGACGGTCACGGTGCTCGCCACCGGCGGGTAGCCGGTCGCGACGACGGAGTACTCACCGGCGTCCAGATCGGTGAAGGCGTACGCGCCGTCCGCACCGGTCGTGGACGAGGTCACGACGTTGCCCGCCGCGTCGATCAGGGTGACGCGGGCGTCCGCGAGGGCGGTACCGGTGGAACCGGCGCGCACCACGCCCCGGACCAGCGCACCGGCCTGGAGCGCGACCTCGACCCGGGTGACACCCGTGCCGGCGATCTCCACCGGGAGGGCCAGCGGGCGGTAGCCGGCCCCGTTCACCGCGATGGTCACCGCGCCGGGGACCAGCTCGCCGAAGGCGAACTCACCGGTCTCGCCGGAGGTACCGGTGGCGAGCACGTCGCCGCGGACGTCGGTCACGATGACCATGGCGCCGTGGACCGGGGTACCGGCCTCGGCGGCCCGGACCGTACCGGCCAGTCCGCTGGTGCCGGCGAGCAGGATGTCGTAGGCGACCGGCTCGTCGCCGACGACCACCGTGGACGCCTGCGGCTGGCAGCCGTCGGCGGAGGCGATCAGCACGTAGCTGCCGGTCCCGGGAGCGTCGAGGACGTAGGAACCGTCCGCCCGGGCGACCGAGCGGCCGAGCTGACGGCCGCCGAGCGAGATCAGCGTGACGGCTGCCTCGGCGACGGGGGCGCCGTCCGCACCGCGCACCACACCGCGCACCGGGGTGCCCTGGATGGTGAGGGTGTCGGTCGAGGTGGCCGCCGGAGCCTGCGGGGCGGAAGCCGGGGCCGCCGGAGCGGTGGCCGGGGCGGCGTCGGCCGAGGGGGCCGCGACCGCTTCGGCGGTGGCCGGGGCGGCCGCCCTCTCGCTGCCGGAGGTGGTCCGCAGGGCGACCTCCTTGATGAAGATCGCGAAGAGGAAGGCCAGCAGCGCGCACGGAGCGGCGAAGAGGAAGACGTCACCGACACCGTGGCCGTACGCGGACTCGACGACCGCACGCACCGGGGCGGGCAGGGTCGCCAGGTCGGGGATGCCGCCGCCCGTGCCGCCGGTGCCCTTGACGCCGAGGTCCGAGAGACCGTCCGTCACGTAGTGGGAGACGCGGTTCGCCATGACGGCGCCCAGCGCCGAGACGCCGATGGCGCCACCGAGCGAACGGAAGAACGTGACGACGGAGCTGGCCGCGCCGAGGTCGCTGGGGTCGACCTGGTTCTGGGCCGCGAGAACCAGGTTCTGCATCATCATGCCGACGCCGGCGCCGACGAGGAACATGAAGATCGCGACGTGCCAGTACGTCGTGTCGTACCGGATCGTGCCGAGCAGGCCGAGACCCGCGGTGACCAGGACGCCACCGGAGACGAGCCATGCCTTCCAGCGACCGGTCTTGGTGATGACCTGGCCGGAGATGGTCGACGAGAGGAAGAGACCCGTGATCATCGGGATCGTCATGACGCCGGACATCGTCGGCGACTTGCCGCGTGCCAGCTGGAAGTACTGACTGAAGAAGACGGTGCCCGCGAACATCGCGATACCGACGAAGAGCGAGGCCACCGAGGCGAGCGTGATGGTCCGGTTGCGGAAGAGCCGCAGCGGGATGATCGGCTCGCGGGCCTTCGACTCGGTGAAGACGAACGCACCGATGAGGACCACGACGCCCAGCAGCATCACGACGGTCTGCCAGGAGCCCCAGGCGTACTTGTCGCCCGCGAAGGTCACCCAGAGGAGCAGCAGCGAGACGCCGGCGCTGATGAAGAACGCGCCGGTCCAGTCGACCTTGACGTCACGCTTGACGACCGGGAGCTTCAGGGTCTTCTGGAGCACGAAGAGGGCGATGATCGCGAACGGCACACCCACGTAGAAGCACCAGCGCCAGCCCATCCAGCTGGTGTCGGTGATGACGCCGCCGAGCAGCGGGCCGCCGACGGTGGCGACGGCGAAGACCGCGCCGAGGTAGCCGCTGTACCGGCCGCGCTCACGCGGGGAGATCATCGCGGCGAGCACGACCTGCGCGAGCGCGGAGAGACCGCCGACGCCGATGCCCTGGATCACGCGGAAGACGATCAGCATGCCGGCGCTGGTCGACAGACCGGCGGCGGCGGAGCCCAGCACGTAGATGACCAGGGCTATCTGGACCAGCAGCTTCTTGCTGAAGAGGTCCGAGAGCTTGCCCCAGATCGGGGTGGTCGCGGTCATCGCCAGCAGGGAGGCGGTGACGACCCAGGTGTAGGCGCTCTGGCCGCCACCGAGGTCGGAGATGATGTGGGGGAGCGCGTTGGAAACCACCGTCGACGACAGGATCGCGACGAACATGCCGAGCAGCAGCCCGGTCAGCGCTTCCATGATCTGCCGGTGTGTCATCGGCGCGCCGTCGGGAGCTTCGGCGCCCCCGTGCTTGGCGTGGCCGCCCCGCACACCGGTCGGTGTGGTCGTAGCCATGAATGTCCTTTGCTTTGCTTCTGTTACAGAGGTGTACGGGTGTCCGTCGGGTCGTCGGCGACCGGGACGAGCCCTTCCGCGGGCTCCCGGTCCGGCTCGACATCCTTCGGGACGGCGGGTCCGGCGAGCCGCGCGCGACAGTCGTCGCCGTGCCGTCCGGGGGTGCACACACCAGGAGTGCGGGCAGCGAAGCTGCCGTTGAGCCGTGCCAGCGACGTGACGATCTCTCCGACTTCTTCGTCGGACCAGTCCACGAGGTTGTGCGCGAACACCTCCGCGCTCCGCCGACTGAGGTCGACGAGCACGTCGTGCCCGGACGAGGTCAGCCGCAGGATGCGGGAGCGCTTGTCCGCGGGGTCGGGTGACCGCTCTATCCAGCCGCGTTCTGCCACGTGGGCGACGTGTCGGCTGGTCACGGACATGTCCACGGAGAGCAGCTCGGCGAGTCGGCTGATGCGCATCTCGCCGTGTTGGGCGAGGAGCGTGAGCACCGCGGCCGAGCCGCCGGGGCAGTCGGAGGGAAGAACGCGAGCGAGTGCCCGTTTCACCACGCCTATGGCGCTGAGCTGCCGGGCCAGTTCTTCGTACTGACTCCGTGCGGCCACGGGAACCCCCCGACTTCGTGCGGTCTTCGCAGCGGACTGCTGCTCCCTACATCTTGTTGCTTAGGGCAACCATAGAAGCCGTTGGTTGCTGCAGGCAAACTAAAGAGGGCTTGCACAAGTAAAGGAAATCCAAAGGCTGCTTAGGCCGTCGGTCAAAGCCCCAGCGTGCGGCGTCGGCGGGCCGGCCGTGTGTCTCGCACCACAGGGGGAGGGCCCCGTCGGCGCACGTCGACGACGCGGGGCGCCGGTGGAGATGGGGGGGAATGTCCGTACGAACCGTCGCCCGGAGGTTCCCCGGGGGTTGGGCGGAAGGCCCGAGTTCGCTAGGGTCCTGGCCCATGGCACACAACCCCCACGCCCCTCAGCAGGGCCCCGCGGGCAATGACGACCCGGCGGGCAGTACGCAGATGTTCCGCGCCTTCGTCGACGACGGAGAGCCCCAGCGACGGCCCCAGCAGGCCGCGCCGTCCGGCGGCCCGAAGACCGGGGTGATCGTCGCGGTCGTCGCGGTCGTCGTCGTCCTGGCCGCGATCGCCTGGCTCGCGCTCGGCTGATCTCCCTCCTCGCGGGCGGCCTCCGGTGACCCGGGGGCCGCCTGTCGCGTTCCGGCGCGGCGGCGGAACGCGTCGGGGCGAGCGGCGAACGCGGCGTGAGGGCGCGGCAGCGCGGCCGGGCGGGCTGCCGCACCGGAGCACGCGGTGCCGAGAACCACCGGGTCGGCCGGACGTATCGGGGCGCGACCCGCCGACGTCCGGGCGCGCTCCGGGCTCGAGGGGCGCCGCCGGGTGCGCGAGCCTCGCCCGGCGGCGGGGCCGTCAGTCGGTGATGAGCCCTTCCCGCAGCTGCGCGAGCGTGCGGGTCAGCAGGCGCGAGACGTGCATCTGCGAGATGCCGACCTCCTCGCCGATCTGCGACTGGGTCATGTTGGCGAAGAACCGCAGCATGATGATCTGCCGCTCGCGGGGCGCCAGCTTGGCCAGCAGCGGCTTCAGGGACTCGCGGTACTCGACACCCTCCAGCGCGGCGTCCTCGTACCCCAGGCGGTCCGCGAGGGAGCCCTCGCCGCCGTCGTCCTCGGGGGACGGGGAGTCGAGCGAGGAGGCGGTGTACGCGTTGCCGACGGCGAGCCCGTCGACCACGTCCTCCTCGGAGACGCCGAGCGCCTTGGCCAGCTCCGGGACGGTCGGCGAGCGGTCCAGCCGCTGCGCCAGCTCGTCGCTGGTCTTGGTGAGCGCCAGGCGCAGCTCCTGGAGCCGGCGGGGGACCCGCACGGACCACGAGGTGTCACGGAAGAAGCGCTTGATCTCGCCCACGACCGTCGGCATGGCGAACGTCGGGAACTCCACCCCGCGCTCGCAGTCGAACCGGTCGATCGCCTTGATCAGGCCGATGGTGCCGACCTGGACGATGTCCTCCATCGGTTCGTTGCGGCTGCGGAAGCGCGCTGCCGCGTACCGCACCAGCGGGAGGTTGAGCTCGATGAGTGTGTCGCGTACGTAGGCCCGCTCCGGGCTGTCCGTTCCCTCGGGACCGAGTGCGGCGAGCCGCAGGAACAGGGAGCGGGACAGCGTACGGGTGTCGATGGCTTCCGACGAGCTGGTGAGCACGGCAGGCGCGGGCGCGCTCTTCGTGAGCGTGAGCACCTTCGAGCTGCCCTGGTCTACGGACATGCCACCCCCTTGAGGTCGCGGACGGTCGCGGTGGCCGCGACCATCGGAGGAACGCAGCCTCCACCTGAATACCGGAGGGGAGGCTGCGGCAAACGCGGTTCCAGCAGAATGTCACATGTCGGCAACACGCTGTAGTGACATGTCGATAAGTCAGCGCCGCGTATGTGCAGGAAGCGGGGGGTGTGCGACCCCGGGGCCGCGGGAAATCCGCTCGGAGACGGTCTACCCGTTCCGGTTACGCCTCGATCCTGTTTGCGGATCGCAGTCTGGCGAAGCTTCTGGCCAGAAGTCTTGACACATGCATCTGGGAGACCCCCAGTTCGGCGCTGATCTGGGACTGCGTCAGGTTGCTGTAGTAGCGCAACAGCAGGATCCGCTGCTCCCGCTCGGGCAGTTGGACGAGCAGGTGCCGTACGAGGTCGCGGTGTTCCACGCCGGCGAGCGCGGGGTCCTCGTACCCGAGGCGGTCGAGCAGACCGGGCAGACCGTCGCCCTCCTGGGCCGCCTCCAGCGAGGTCGCGTGGTAGGACCGGCCGGCCTCGATGCAGGCCAGCACCTCGTCCTCGGAGATCCGCAGCCGCTCGGCGATCTCGGCGGTGGTCGGGGAGCGCCCGTGCGCCGTCGTCAGGTCTTCGGTGGCCCCGGTGACCTGTACCCACAGTTCGTGCAGGCGGCGGGGCACATGGACGGTGCGGACGTTGTCCCGGAAGTAGCGCTTGATCTCTCCGACCACCGTCGGCATCGCGAACGTGGGGAACTGGACGCCGCGTTCGGGGTCGAACCGGTCGATCGCGTTGATCAGGCCGATGGTGCCGACCTGGACGACGTCCTCCATGGGCTCGTTGCGGCTGCGGAAGCGCGCCGCCGCGTACCGCACCAGCGGCAGGTTCGCTTCGATCAGTGCCGCCCGGACCCTGCGGTGTTCGCCCGTCCCGGGCTCGAGGTCCTTGAGCTGGCCGAAGAGCAGCTGGGTGAGCGCCCTGGTGTCGGCGCCCCGGGTTCTCGCGGGAGGCGCGGAAGGGTCGGGCGTCTCGGTCTGGATGTCGTCGGACGGTTCGGTCCGGACGTTCGGGGCGGTCTGGGGAGGCACTTGAGGCGCTGCACTGGCCGGCACGGTGACGCCACCCCTTCACGGTCGACTTCACGGTCGCACTTCACGATCGGAACGGTCGGGTCGCACGGTTGGACCGCACGGTCGACCGGCGGTCAACGTGACGGACAACTGCGGTCAATTCATCCATCAAAAGCGGTCATAGCATCACAAGACATGTCCACTGTGTGCAAGCACCGTATATAGCCGTGTTGGAGTCAAACGGGTTTAAAAGCCAACAAAAGCCCCTCGCCTGAAGGGCGGGAGGCTGCGGGGGGCGTCCGGGCACCGGTCGTCGCGCCGGGCGGGGCGTACCCGCGCGGGCCACACGCCCCCGGCGCGCGCCACCGCGAACGGCCCCCGCGCGGCTGGCTGTACGAGCCCGCGCACGCTTCCGGGTGCGGGCCGGACGTACGCACCCCGGTGCGGGCCGGCGCGCCCGGGGCGCACCACGGCGCCGCGCGCACACCGTCACGCCGGCCGGTCGCGGGAGCGGGGCCCGGCGCAAGGGAGCGGGGCCCGGCGCAAGGGCGCGGGCCGGGCGCGGGTGGCTCAGAAGGGGTAGTCGGCGATGACCCAGGTGGCGAACTCGCGCCACTGACCGGCCGCCGCCTGATGTGCGGGGTGCTCGATGTACCGGGTGAGCGCGTTCTCGTCCGCGACGGCGGAGTTGATCGCGAAGTCGTACGCGATCGGCCGGTCGGTGATGTTCCAGGCGCACTCCCAGAACTCCAGCTCGGGGACGACGCCGTTCAGTTCCCGGAACGCCTTCTCGCCGGCCACGACGCGCGGGTCGTCCCGCTCGACGCCGTCGTTCAGCTTGAACAGGACCAGGTGGCGGATCATCGGCGGCGCGCTCCTACTTCACCAGTTCGGACATGAAGTCCCCGACGCTCCGTGCGGCGCTGGAGATGCCTTCGAACCCTACCTGGACGAGGTCGGCGGCCCTCGCCGGCGACGTGATGATCGTGTACAGCACGAAGACCACCACGATGTAGAGCGCGATCTTCCTCGCTTGCGCCACAGCCCCTGCCTCCCCCTCGGTCCGGTGCGCGGTCGGCAGATTGTATCCGTACACCTGCTCGGAATCGGGGGCCGAGGGCGATCATTGTGGGATCTGCGGCGCGGGGTTCCCCGCGGTGGCCGCCCGGAGCACCGCAGGACCGGGGACCCGGCGGCCAGGCCCCTTCACCGGTCCGCACGGACGGTGCGGGCGGTCACGGGCGACGCACGCCCCGGCCACCTCTTCCGCGCACGCGCGTGCCGGACATGCTCGAAGGGCCCGACGCGATGCGTCGGGCCCTTCGTAAGAGCGGTAGCGGAGGGATTTGAACCCTCGGTGAGTTTCCCCACACTCGCTTTCGAGGCGAGCTCCTTCGGCCGCTCGGACACGCTACCGAGAGAGAGCTTAGACCATGCCGGGCCGGGATCAGAAATCGGTTCTCAGAGCGTCCGGAAGAAGCCCGTGAGCTGGGCCGAGCACTCCTCCTCCAGGACGCCGTGGATCACCTCGGGCCGGTGGTTGAGCCGCCGGTCGCGCACCACGTCCCAGAGCGAGCCGGCGGCGCCGGCCTTCTCGTCGCGGGCGCCGTAGACGACCCGGTCCACCCGCGACTGCACGAGCGCGCCCGCGCACATCGTGCAGGGCTCCAGGGTGACCACGAGCGTGCAACCGGTGAGCCGCCACCGCCCGAGGGCGGCGGCGGCTCCACGGACGGCGAGGATCTCGGCGTGCGCGGTCGGGTCGCCGGTCGCCTCGCGCTCGTTGTGGCCCGTGGCGACGGTCGATCCGTCCGGTCCCAGGACGACGGCACCGACCGGAACATCACCGGCCAGCGCCGCCTGCGCCGCCTCGTCCAGGGCGTGGCGCATCGGGGCCCGCCACGGGTCCCGTACGGGATCGGCGGCGTGGGACGCGAGAAGGGGGGTGGGGGAAGGAGGCGGGGGCGGGGGTTCTTCGGGGGGGCGCGCGGTCACCCGCGGACCTTAGCGGACGCTCTCCAGGACCTCGTCCGCTCCCAGCGCGTCGACGATCTCCGCCAGCGCGTCGGTCCGCAGCGTCAGCAGTGCCTGCTCGGAGAGGCCGAGGTCGGCGAGGATCGAGGCGTCCCCGATGGGTCCGGCCGGCACGGCCTCGGGGTCGTCGTCGGGGTCGGCGGCCCCGGCGGGGGGAGCGGCGGCGCCGTCTTCGTCCTGGTGGCCGAAGTCCGGCTCGTCGTCCTCGGTGCCGTCGAGGCCGACCAGTTCCTCCAGAGCGGCGATCTCGACCTCGGCCCCGGGTTCGCGGCCGAGCAGTTCGTCGGTGAGCAGGATCTCCCCGTACGAGGAACGGGCGGCTGCGGAGGCGTCCGAGACGTAGATACGGGGGTCCTCCTCACCGTCCACGCGGACGACGCCGAACCACGCGTCCTCCTGCTCGATGTAGACGAGGACCGTGTCCTCGTCCACCGAGGCGTCCCGGGCCAGATCCGTCAGGTCGGACAGGGCCTCCACGTCGTCGAGCTCCGTGTCGCTCGCTTCCCACCCGTCTTCGGTGCGCGCGAGCAGTGCGGCGATATACACCGTGACACTCCCACTGGTCAGAGGTGAATCGGTCCGGCGGGAGGGCGGACGATTGTCCGACCGCGCTGAGCCCCGCCCAATCGGCATCGTGGCAGAAACATCGGCCGAGCGAGACCTCTTCGGACGTTGCGTCGGCCATCAGTTCCGCGAGGGTCCGGTCGGCGGAAGCCGCTGCGGAGCGTTCGGCGAGGGCCGCGTGCGCCGGTCGGAGCCCCCGTCACCAGCGGAAGGTACGCATCCGCATCTGTTGGCGCATACGGGCCGCACGGGCCCGGCGGGGCTGGACGCGATCCCGCAACTGCTTCGCCTCGTGCAGCTCCCGGAGGAACTGCGCCCGGCGACGGCGGCGGGCCGCGTCACTCTCCTGCGCGTGCTCCGTACTGGTCGGCGCGTCGCGCTCGTCGCGCGCGTCACGCGGTTCGCGTCGTTCCCGCGTCGCGGGCTCGTCCCGCTTCCACTCCCGGTCAGACATCCGCACACCACCCCAAGGCTGGTCCGTACGCCTCACCTTCCCCCCGAACGGACGGATGATGCCAGCGCGAACGTCCGGGTGCGCGCGGACCGGGCGCCCGCAGCGAGGGACGAAGCTCGTGCCGTGCGGGAGGCCGTTACTGTGGACGGCATGCGGATCCACGTCGTCGACCACCCTCTGGTGGCGCACAAACTCACCACCCTGCGCGACAAGCGCACCGACTCCCCGACCTTCCGTCGGCTCGCCGACGAGCTGGTCACCCTGCTCGCCTACGAGGCGACCCGGGACGTGCGTACCGAGCTGGTCGACATCGAGACCCCGGTCTCCCCCACGGCGGGCGTGAAGCTGTCCTACCCCCGCCCCCTGGTCGTACCGATCCTGCGCGCCGGTCTCGGCATGCTGGACGGCATGGTGCGGCTGCTGCCGACGGCGGAGGTCGGTTTCCTCGGCATGATCCGCAACGAGGAGACGCTCCAGGCGGAGACGTACGCGACCCGGATGCCCGAGGACCTCTCGGGCCGCCAGGTCTACGTCCTCGACCCGATGCTGGCGACCGGCGGCACGCTCGTCGCCGCCATCCGCGAGCTCATCAAGCGGGGCGCCGACGACGTCACCGCCGTGGTGCTGCTCGCGGCGCCGGAGGGCGTCGAGATCATGGAGCGCGAGCTGGCGGACGCCCCCGTCACCGTGGTGACCGCCTCGATCGACGAGCGGCTCAACGAGAACGGCTACATCGTTCCGGGCCTGGGCGACGCGGGCGACCGGATGTACGGCACGGCCGACTGAGGGCCGTCCCCTTACGCACGACGGCCGGTCACGGGTGGGGTGACCGGCCGTCGTCGTGTCCGCGGGCGCCCGTGCTCCGGCCCGCGCCGCTCAGCAGCCGGAGGGGGCGGGGGCCGGCTTCGTCAGCGCGGCCAGCGCGGCGGCGGCCGCCTGCGGGGTGCTGAACGCCGTGAAGCGCGTGCCGAGGATCAGGTCCACCTCGGCGTTCTCGCGGGCCTCGGTCTTCCGGACGGTACCCGGCAGCTGGGTCTCCAGGACCGGGAACGCGCTGTCGGCGGCGGCCGGTGCGCCGAGCAGCAGCCCGGTACCGGGGACCTTCTTGTCGTACGCGGCGGGGGCATTGCCGACCTCACCGACTCGGAACCCGCGCTTCTTCAGCTCGTCGGCGGCGGACTTGGCGAGGCCGCCGCGCACCGTGGCGTTGTAGACGTTGACCGTGATCCGGCCCGGTGCGGGCAGCGTCTTCCGGGCCATCGCCTGCTGCGGAGCGACGGCGCACTCCCGCTTGTGGTCGGCCGCCCGCACCGTCGTGTCGCCGCCGGAATAGACGTCGATGAGCTGCAGCGTGCCCCAGCCGGCCAGTCCGAGGGCCACGAGGGCGGTGACGCCGGCGAGGACGAGCTTGCGGCGGCGACGGGGACGGCGCATCCGGGGATAGGCGTTACCCGTGATGCGGTACTTTCCGCCCATGCCGGGGGGAGTGAGCATGCTCATGTGCGCAGCGTAGTGCGGGTGGCCGATGTTGCGTACTAAATGATCAACCGATGGCACCCGCATGCGCGGTATTGCACCCGAAAGGCCCGGCCCTGCGGAGGATGGTCCGCGGGGGTGGTAGGGACGCCCGTCGGGCCGCGTGGGCGGCGCCGAGGTCAGCCGAGTTCGAGCACGCGGGCGTGGAGCACCTGGCGCTGCTGGAGCGCGGCCCGGACCGCGCGGTGCAGCCCGTCTTCGAGGTAGAGGTCGCCCCGCCACTTCACGACGTGCGCGAAGAGGTCGCCGTAGAAGGTGGAGTCCTCGGCGAGCAGCGTTTCGAGGTCCAGTTCACCCTTGGTGGTCACGAGCTGGTCGAGGCGAACCGGACGCGGCGCGACGTCGGCCCACTGGCGGGTGCTTTCCCGGCCGTGGTCGGGGTATGGCCGCCCATTTCCGATGCGCTTGAAGATCACACGGAAAGCCTACCGGGGAACAACCACCCTGCGCAGCCGGGAAAGGGGGGCCGCGATGCCGCTCGAAAGCGAGTGAAACCGTGTGAACCCCACGAAATCGGGAGGCGGATCATCCCGAAGGACGCGGGGGCGGTGCGGCGGACGGGGCCGACGCACCGGTAACGAGAGGGAGTTCACTCCGGCCCGGTGACCGTCGGGAGCGCGGGGTGGTGTCGGGGTGAACGGGAGCGGTCCATGACCTCCGGCGCGGGGAAGGGCGCGAAGCCCTGGCGCGCGTGCCCGTTCGCGCCGTACGCCTGTACGGGTTCCGGTGCCTCTGCCTCCCTCCGTCGCCCCGCTGTCCTGCGGGCGGGAGTCACGCCGCGTCGCGGCCGTGGCCGGTGCGCAGATGACCGCCGCCGTCCCGCCGGTCCGTGCCGGCCGCCGCGGGGAGCGGTCCGGTGAGGGACCGCAGGTCCTGGGAGTAGGTGCCGACCGCGTCCGCGATCACGTCGATGTTCGTCTCGAAGGCCGCCGGATCGACGTTGGAGAGGGTGTCGCAGGCCGCGTGGTAACAGGGGTCGTACGCGATCCCCGCGGTACCGCCGAACACCTCTGCCTGAGCGGCCGACTTGATGCCCTCGGCCCCGGTGTCCGTGCCGCCGGAGGGGATGCCGGCCTCGATGAACGGGCCGTAGTCCGAGCGGCCGGTGAAATCGGAACTCTGGTACGGCGTGGTGCGGCGGTCCAGGAACGCGGTGATGCCCCGCTCCAGTTGGGCGGAGCCGGCCGGGCCGGGGCCCGCTCCGGACGCGTCGGAGTCGTCGCCGTCGAAGACGAACTGGACTCCGTTGGGCGAGGCGATCATGTCGAAGTTGAGGTAGAGCGCGATCCGCCGGCGATCCGCGGCGGTCAGGCCGGCGACGTACGCGTCCGAGCCGACGAGCCCGTTCTCCTCGGCCGACCACCAGGCGAACCGGACGGCGTTGACCGGGGTGCGGTGGGTCGCGGCGAGGCGGAGGGCGACGTCGAGGAGCCCGGCGGAGCCGGAGCCGTCGTCGTTGATGCCGGGGCCCTCGGGGACGGAGTCCAGATGCGCGCCGAACATGACGGTGTGCGCGGGATCACCACCCGGGGTCTGGGCGACGACGTTGCCGGTGGTGCGCTCCTCTTGGCGCTCGCGGAGTTCGAGGGTGACGGTGACCGTGCCGCCGTCGGCCCCGGCGATCGCCTCCGCGAGTCTCTCGCCCTCGGCGCGGGTGATGCCGCCGGTGGGGATGCGGACGGCGGCGGGGTCGCCGAGGGTGCCGGTGAGCTTGCCGTCCAGGTGGTTGGAGATCAGCGCGCCGGCCGCACCGGCCGCTGCGGCCGTCGCCTGCTTCTGCAGGAAGGAACAGCCGCCCCGTACGACGAGCGCGATGCGGCCGGTGACCTCGGTCCCCGCGTAGTCGGCCGCCTCGCATCCGGGCGTCGCGTCCACCGGCACCCGGACCAGCTCGGCGGTGAGACCGCCCTCCGGCGTCGAGGCGGTGTACGTCATCGCCTCGACTCGGGCGTCCCGGGGGGCGGGGGTGACCACGGCCAGTTTTTCGGCGAGCGTCTCGGTCCAGGTGAAGGGGAAGGTGGCGTACCGGGCGTCGTAACCGGCCCGGCGGAGCTGCGTCAGGACGTACGACGCCGAGGCCTCGTGGCCCGCCGACCCGGCGGCGCGGTGGCCGCCCGCCGCGTCGGCCGCCTCCTGGAAACGGCGCAGGTGCTTCAGCGCGCCGGCTGTGGTGGAGGCCGCGACGAGTTCCCGGGAGAGGCGGGCGGCCTCCCGGGCCGGGTCCGGTCCGGCGGCCGGCGGCGGGGTGGCCGCCGTGCCGAGCAGCAGCGGAACGAGCAGCGCGCAGCCGGCGGCCGGCAGCGCACGACGGCGTGGCGGACGGGTCCGTGCGAGGGCGCTCATCGCGCGGTCCGGGGGGAGGCGGAGTGCGAGGCGCGGGCGGTCTTCCCGGCAACCGGTGCCGCCTTCCTGGCGGGAGTCGCGGGAGTCGCGGGAGCCGCAGGATCGTCCGGAGCCGGCGGTGCTGTCTTCGTCGCCTTCGTCGCCTTCGTCGCCGTCTTCGCCGCCCTGGCCTCCGCCTTCGCCCGCTGCTTGAACGCCCGGACCTCGGCGAGCGACTCCGGGCCGGTGATGTCGGCGACCGAACGGTGCGCGCCCTGCTCCCCGTAGGCCCCCGCCGCCTCCCGCCAGCCGGGCGGGCGGACGCCGAATTGCTTGCCCAGCAGCGCCAGGAAGATCTGCGCCTTCTGGGTGCCGAAGCCGGGCAGGGCCTCCAGCCGAGCCAGCAGTTCCGCTCCGGTGGCGGCGTCCGCCCACACCGCGCCCGCCTCCCCGTCGTACTCCGCCACGAGGTACTGGCAGAGCTGCTGCACCCGCTTCGCCATGGAGCCGGGGTAGCGGTGCAGGGCCGGTTTGCCCGTGAAGAGGGCGGTGAACGCCTCGGGGGAGCGGCCGGCGATCTCCCGGGCGTCGAGGTCGTCCGATCCCATCCGCCGGGCCAGCGCGTGCGGGCCGGAGAACGCCCACTCCATGGGGACCTGCTGGTCGAGCAGCATCCCGACGAGGGCGGCCAGCGGGCTGCGCGCGAGCAGTTCGTCCGCTTCCGGCTGCTGCGCGATCCGCAGGGTGGGGACGCCGTTCTCCCCGGATGCTCCGGCGCTGCTCGTGGTCATACTGCCGATGGTGGTGGCGGCCCCGGGCATCGGCGACTCCTGCTGCTGCCGATGGGGGCCGGCGGCCGGGGACTCACGCCGCCGCCGGCTCCTCGGCGGGGCCCTCCCCGATCGGGCGGATCGCCACCGGCCGGTCCGGGGCACCCTCGGGCTGCGGACAGGCGACGACCCGGGCGGCGATCTCGGTCACCCGGTCCAGGTCCGCGCACTCCAGCACCCAGTACCCGGCGGGCAGCACCTGGCTCCGGTCGTACGGGGCGTCGGTGACGACGGGCGGCCCACCGTCCGCGCCCGCCGTCACGAAGCGGGTCCGGTCCGGGGCGGCGAGGCCGTCGCAGGAGAGCATCTCGCCGGACGCGGCCAGGTCGTCGTTGAGCGCCTCCATGTGCGCGAACATCGCCCGGCGGTCCCGCTCGGTCCAGGCCGGGCCGCCCTCGGCCGACGCCGTACCGGACATCGCGTCGTAGTCGGCCTGTGAACCCTGCACCATCACCAGATACCTCATCGTGGATCGCACCTCCGCCGTCGTGCCCCCCGGGTCTCGTCCTTACCATCGGACACCGCGCGGGCCGCACCCGCGAGCGGGCCCGGCGGGCCCGGCCGGTCGTCCTTCGGGCTCCGGCAGTAGAGTGCGGCTTCGTCTCCGCCCGAGGCAGACCCCGAACGTCCCGATCGCCCCGAACCCCGAGGTCCCGGCCGTGTCCACCGCCCCGCCCGCATCCCCCGCGCCCCCGCCCGCACCGTCCCCGGTGGCCGTCGTGGGCATCGGCGCCGACGGCTGGGCGGGCCTCGCGGAACCCGCCCGCACCGCGCTGCTGGAGGCCGAGGTGGTGATCGGCGGCGGACGCCAGCTCGGTCTGCTGCCCGCCGTCTGCGCGGGCCGGCGGGTGGCGTGGCCCATCCCGCTGCGCCCCGCCGTCGGCGGACTGCTCGCCGCCCACCGGGGCAGCCGGATCGCGGTCCTGGCCAGCGGCGACCCGATGTTCTACGGGATCGGCCGGGCCCTCACCGAGGAACTCGGCGCCGGAGCGCTGCGCGTGCTGCCGCACCCCTCTTCGGTGGCGTACGCCTGCGCCCGGCTCGGCTGGCCCGCCGAGGAGACCGAGACCGTCACCCTGGTGGGCCGGCCCGCCGCCCGGCTGCTCGCCGCCCTGCACGACGGCCGCCGGCTCCTGGTGCTGAGCGCCGACGCCACTACCCCGGCGACGGTGGCCGCCCTGCTCGCGGAGCACGGCTTCGGCCCGAGCCGGCTCACCGTCCTCGAACAGCTCGGCTCCGCCGCCGAGTCCCGCCACGAGGGCACCGCCGAGGAGTGGGCCCACCCGGCGGGCGACCCGCTCAACCTCGTCGCCGTGGAGTGCCGGGCCACCCCGGACGCGCTCCGTCTCGGCCTCGTACCCGGGCTTCCCGACGCGGCGTACGAGCACGACGGGCAGCTCACCAAGCGCCACGTCCGCGCCGCCACCCTCGCCGCGCTGGCGCCCGCCCCCGGCGAACTGCTCTGGGACGTCGGCGGCGGTTCCGGGTCGATCGCCGTCGAGTGGATGCGCGCCCATCCGTCCTGCCGGGCGGTCACCGTCGAACGCGACGAGGCGCGCGCCGCCCGGATCGGGCGCAACGCCGACCGGCTCGGCGTGCCCGGTCTGCGGGTGGTGTCCGGCCGCGCCCCGCGCGCGCTCGCCGGCCTGCCCGCGCCGGACGCCGTCTTCATCGGCGGCGGGCTGACCGCCCCGGGGCTGATCGACGCCTGCTGGGAGGCGCTGCCCGCCGGGGGACGGCTGGTCGCCAACACCGTCACGCTGGAGTCGGAGGCGCTGCTCGCCGACCGCTACCGGCGCCACGGCGGCGAACTGGTCCGCCTCGCGGTGGCCCACGCCGTCCCGGTCGGCGGCTTCACCGGCTGGCGCCAGGCGATGCCCGTCACGCAGTGGTCCGTCCGCAAGCCCCACGACCTCCCGGGAGCGACCCCATGACCGTGTACTTCATCGGCGCAGGACCCGGCGCGGCCGACCTGATCACGGTGCGTGGCGCCCGTCTCCTCGCCGCCGCCCCGGTCTGCCTCTACGCGGGCAGCCTGGTGCCCCGTGAACTGCTCGCCGACTGCCCGCCGGACGCGCGGCTGATCGACACCCAGGGCCTGGACATCGAGCAGATCACCGCCGAACTGGTCCACGCCCACGCCGAGGGCCACGACGTCGCCCGGCTGCACTCCGGCGACCCGTCCGTCTTCAGCGCGGTCAACGAGCAGATGAAGCGGCTCGACGACGCCGGCGTGCCCTACGAAGTGGTGCCCGGGGTCCCCGCGTTCGCCGCCGCCGCGGCGGCGCTCAAGCGGGAGCTGACCGTACCGACGGTCGGTCAGACGGTCATCCTGACCCGGATCGCCCAGCGGGCCACCGCCATGCCGGAGGGCGAGGACCTCGCGACGCTCGGCCGGAGCGGTGCCCTGCTCGTGCTCCACCTCGCCGCCCGGTACGCGGACCGGGTGGTGGAGGAGCTGCTGCCGCACTACGGGGCCGACTGCCCGGCCGCCGTGGTGGCGATGGCCTCCCGGCCGGACGAGATCGTCCTGCGCGGCACCCTGGCGACGATCGCCGGCCAGGTGGAGGAGGCCGGGGTGATCCGTACGGCCGTCATCATGGTCGGGCGGACCCTGGGCGCGGAGCAGTTCCGCGACAGCCACCTCTACTCGCCGCACCGCGACCGCCCCACCTGCTGAGGAGGCCGCGGCCGGGGTTCAGCGGACCGCGCTGCGCCCGACCACCGTCCCGGCCCGGTCGACACAGATCACGTCCACCGCGACCGGGGCCCCGCGCAGGACCGCGAGCGCCTGGTCCCGGGCGGCCACCGCCACCAGATCGCCCAGCGGGACCCCGGCCGCCGCGCACGACTGGAGCGCGGCGAGCCCGGTGTTGGCGCTCGCCACCGCCGCGGCCAACTCCTCGTCCGCGCCGCCCTCCCGGGCCAGCCCGGCGAGGAACCCCTTGTCCACCTGGGAGCGCGCCGAGTGCAAGTCCAGGTGGCCCGCGGCGAGCTTCGACAGTTTGGCGAAACCGCCGCATACGGTGAGCCGGGGCACCGGATGACGGCGTACGTACTTGAGCACCGCCCCCGCGAAGTCGCCCATGTCCAGCAGGGCGATCTCCGGCAGGCCGTACTCCGCGACGACCGTCTTCTCCGAGGTCGAGCCGGTGCACCCGGCCACATGGGTCTGCCCGGCAGCCAGTGCCACGTCGACCCCGCGCCGGATCGAGTCGATCCACGCGGAGCAGGAGTACGGCACGACGACCCCGGTGGTGCCGAGGATGGAGAGGCCGCCGAGGATGCCGAGGCGACCGTTCCACGTGAAACGTGCGATCTCCTCGCCGTCGTCCACGGAGACCGTGACCTCCACGTCCCCGGTGCCGCCGTGCTCCGCCGCGACCCGGGCCACGTGGTCGCGCATCAGCTGCCGGGGCACCGGGTTGATGGCCGGTTCACCGACGTCCAGCGGCAGGCCGGGCAGGGTCACCGTGCCGACGCCGGGGCCCGCCCGGAACACCACGCCGGAGCCCGGCGGCAACGCCCGTACCGTCGCCCTGACCAGCGCCCCGTGGGTCACGTCCGGGTCGTCGCCGGCGTCCTTGACCACCCCGGCGGTCGCGGTGCCGTCCGCCAGCGACTCGACGGCGAGCGCGAAGGCGGGGGTCTGGCCCTTCGGCAGTGTGATGGTCACCGGGTCCGGGAACTCCCCGGTCAGCAGCGCGGTGTACGCGGCGGTGGTGGCCGCCGTCGCGCAGGCGCCGGTGGTCCATCCGGGCCGCAGACCGGTGTGCTTGAGTTGGGCCTCCCGGCCGCCCTCCGCCTCACCGGCCGTCCCCCCGTCCGCCCCGCCGCGGACTTCGCCGCTCGCCTCACTGCTCATGGAGAGACCCCCGGATGGTGCCGATGTCGCCGGTGAACACGCCCGCCCACGTCCTCGTGCTGGGCGGCACGACGGAGGCCCGACGGCTCGCGGAGGCGCTGGCCGCCGAGGCGCCGGACGGAGGCAGGGAGCGCCTGCGGGTGACGAGTTCGCTCGCCGGGCGGGTGGCCCGGCCGGTGCTGCCTCCGGGCGAAGTCCGCGTCGGCGGCTTCGGCGGTACGGAGGGTCTCGCCGCGTGGCTGCGGGAGCACCGGGTGGATGCGCTCATCGACGCCACCCATCCTTTCGCCGGAACGATCAGTTTTCACGCGGCCAGGGCCGCCGCCTCGGTCCATGTTCCCCTGCTGGCGCTCCGCCGCCCCGGCTGGGTCGCCGGCCCGGGTGACGACTGGCACCCGGCCGGCTCCCTGGCGGAGGCCGCCGCACTGCTGCCCTCGCTCGGTGAGCGGGTCTTCCTCACCACGGGGCGGATGGGACTGGCGGCGTTCGCGGGGCTGGACGCGCACTGGTTCCTGATGCGGTCGGTGGACGCGCCCGAGGCGCCCCACCCGGCTCGGGGCGAGGTGCTGCTCGACCGGGGGCCGTTCACCCTGGCGGGAGAGCGGGAGCTGATCCGCCGGCACCGCCTGGAGGTGCTGGTCACCAAGGACAGCGGGGGCGCCGCCACCGCGCCCAAGCTGGCGGCGGCCCGGGAGGCGGGGATACCGGTCGTGGTCGTGACCCGGCCACCGGTCCCCGAGGGGGTGCCGGTGGCCGGGTCACCGGCCGAGGCCCTGGCCTGGCTGGACACCCGCCTCTGCCGTGCGCCGCGTCACTCCTCCGGGTAGCGGCGCGGGGTCCAGACGACCGAGGTGCCGTCGGGCCCGTCCACCCGGCGGGTCTGCGAGGACCCGATGATCAGCAGGGTGCGCATGTCCACCTCGGCCGGGTCGAGATCGGCGAGGCGTACCGTGCGCACGCTCTCCGCGGGCCCGCCGACGTCCCGGGCGAGGACGACGGGGGTGTCCGGGGAGCGGTGTTCGAGGAGCAGGTCGCGGGCCTTGCCGACCTGCCAGGTCCGGCTCTTCGAGCCGGGGTTGTAGAGCGCGATGACCAGGTCGGCGGTGGCCGCCGCGCGCAGCCGTCCGGCGATGACCTCCCAGGGCTTGAGCCGGTCGGAGAGGGAGATCGTCGCGTAATCGTGGCCGAGCGGGGCGCCCGCGCGGGCGGCGGCGGCGTTCGCCGCGGTGACCCCGGGCAGGACGCGTACGGGGACGCCCGCGTAGTCGGTGTGCGCGGCGGCCTCCAGGACCGCCGTCGCCATGGCGAAGACCCCCGGATCGCCGCCCGAGACCACGGCCACCCGCTGTCCGCGCCGGGCCAGGTCGAGCGCGAACTCGGCGCGTTCGGCCTCCACCTTGTTGTCCGAGCCGTGGCGGACCTGGCCGGGTCGGACCGGTACCCGGTCCAGGTAGGTGGTGTAGCCGACCACCGCGTCGGCGGCGGCGAGCGCCCCGCGCGTCTCGGGCGTCAGCCAGAGCGGGCCGGCCGGTCCGGTGCCGACCACCACCACCTCGCCGGAGCCGGGTTCCGGCTCGGGGCGGGGGGCGCCGACCCGGCTGGGCAGGACGGCGACCGCGAAGTACGGCACCGAGCCGGTCTCCACCTCCGCGAGGTCGCCGGTGCGCTCCCCGGCCATGGTGGCGCGTTCGACGTACCGCGCCTCGGCCAGCCGCCCGGACGCCTCGAAGGCGCGGCGCACCGCCGGGAAGGTCCGGCCGAGCTTCATCACCACGGCGGAGTCGGTCGACGCGAGCCGGGCCGTCAGCTCCTCCTCCGGAAGGGTGCCGGGCAGGATCGTGAGGATCTCCTCGCCCTCGACCAGGGGGGTGCCGAGCCGTGCGGCGGCGGCGCTGACCGAGGTGACCCCGGGGACGACCTCGGCGGTGTACCGGTCCGCCAGCCGCTTGTGCATGTGCATGTACGAGCCGTAGAAGAGCGGGTCGCCCTCGGCGAGGACGGCCACCGTGCGGCCCGCGTCGAGGTGCGCGGCGAGCCGGGCCGCCGCCTCGGTGTAGAAGTCCTCCAGCGCGCCCCGGTAGCCGCCCGGATGGTCGGTGGTCTCCGTGGTGACAGGGTAGACCAGCGGCTCCTCGATGTGGTCCGGCCGGATGTGTGCGGCGGCGATCGAGCGGGCGATCGAGCGGCCGTGCCGGGCGCTGTGGAAGGCGATGACGTCGGCCTCGGCGATGGCCCGCACCGCCCGGACGGTCATCAGTTCCGGGTCGCCGGGGCCGAGGCCGACCCCGTAGAGTCGGCCCCTGCCCCCGGCGCCGGTGGAGTCGGCCCCGGGTGCGTGTCGGGCGGTCTCGTTCGCCGCCACGGTCCCGGTCACTCCTCCTCGCTCGCGAGGGCGTTGACGGCCGCCGCAGCCAGGGCGCTGCCGCCGCGACGGCCGCGCACCACGAGGTGCTCGACCCCGGAGACGTGCGCCGCGAGGGCCTCCTTGGACTCGGCCGCGCCGATGAAGCCGACCGGGACACCGATGACGGCGGCGGGCAGCGGGGCGCCCTCCTCGATCATCTCCAGCAGCCGGAAGAGCGCGGTGGGCGCGTTGCCGATGGCGACGACCGAGCCCTCCAGCCGGTCCCGCCACAGCTCCAGTGCGGCGGCGCTCCGGGTGGTCCCCAGGGTCCGGGCGAGCTCGGGCACCGCGGGGTCGGAGAGGGTGCAGACGACCTCGTTGTCCGCGGGCAGCCGCTTGCGGGTGACCCCGCTGGCGACCATCGCCACGTCGCAGAGGACCGGCGCGCCGGCGCGGAGCGCGGCGCGGGCGTGGGCCACGGCCTTGGGGGAGAAGGCGAGGTCGCGTACGAGGTCGACCATGCCGCACGCGTGGATCATCCGGACCGCGACCTGGCCGGCGTCGGCGGGCAGGCCCGAGAGATCCGCCTCCGCGCGGATGGTGGCGAAGGACTGGCGGTAGATCGCCGGTCCGTCCTTCTCGTACTGATGCACAGTCCTGTCACTTTCTTCGGTCGGGTCTTCGGTCGGGCCCCCGGGCCCGCCGGTGGTGCGCCGGGCGGCCGGGGACGGTCCGGGGCACGGGCGGGCTCCGGTGCCGCGGGGAAGGGGTTCAGGTGCTCAGGTGGTCAGGCACGGATGCCCCGGGCCGCGGCCACGGCGGCGGCGAGCGCGGCCGGATCGTCCCGGACGGTCACCGGGGTGGCCCGGGTGTCGCCCCGTACGTGGGTGATCCGGCGCCCTTCGGGGGTGGCGACCACGTCGATCCACTCCCCGTGCGGGTGTCCGCAGCGGCGTTCGCAGCCGGACCAGTACACCGGCAGCCGGCCGGCGGGTCCGAGCGCGGCCTCGGCCTCGGCCCGTACGTCGGCCAGCGACTTCGCGCAGCCGGGCCGTCCGACGCAGGCGCCGACGCCGGACCAGGGGGAGCCCGCTCCGGTCACCAGCCCGGCACCGGCGAGCGAGTCGAGCGCCTGCCGGGCGGCCGCGGCGTCCAGGCCGGGGACGACGACCCCGCGCCACGGGGTGCAGCGCAGTTCGCCGGAGCCGTGGTGTTCGGCGGTCTCCAGGAGCGCCCGCCACCGCCCTCCGGTCAGCCGGCCCATCGGTACGCCGACGTGCAGCGCGGTCCGGCCGTCGGGGCCGGTGACGGCGCCGGGCGCGGGAGCGCCGGCTGCGGCAGGCTCGCTCGGGGCGGCCTGCGCGGCCTGCGCGGGCCGCTCGGCCGGCGGTACGAGGCCGGCACGGCGGGCGACCTCGGCGGGGAGGGCGGCGCGGACGTCCTCGGGGAGGGCGGAAACACGCCAGATGCCCGGGTCGGCCGCCAGGTCGAGGAACGCCTCGGCGGCGAGCAACGCGGCGCGGGGGGCCGCTGCGCAGGGGACGGGGAGCGGGGTGCCGGTGTCGCCGGGCCCGATCCGCAGTGTCGCCCGGCCGTCCGGACCGGCGAGGAGGTTGAGGTCGGCGCCGAGCGCGGTCATGTCGCCGCGACCGTCGTCGAGCGCGAAGAGGAAGCGGCCGGAGAGGGCGGCGGCGCGTTCGCTCCCGCAGAGCAGCGCGTCCAACTCGACCAGCCAGGAGCGGAGTCCGCCATGGCCGAGACCGTCGAGCCCGGCGAGCGGGGAGGCGACGACATTCCGTGCCCGCTCATGGTGGACGGACGGCAACAAGCCCGCGGCGACAAGGAGTTCGGAAAGCTCGGGACCGTGCTCCCGCTCCAGTCCCCGTAGTTGGACGTTCCCGCGCGAGGTGAGGTGCAGTGCGCCGTCGCCGAGCCGCTCGGCGGCGTCGAGCAGGACACGGCCCTGATCGGCGGTCAGCACCCCGCCGGGTATCCGTACCCGCGCCAGCGCACCGTCGTCCGCCCGGTGCAGCCGCAGCGCACCGGGGCAGGCGTCGCCGCCGCCGTCCCGGGCGACGGCGGCCACGGGGGAACCGGGCGAATCGGCGGTTGCGGACATGGCGGCGAGCATACCCACCGCGTTCAGGACGTCACCGGCCGATCGATGTGACCTGTGCCGCGCGGGCGCACGGCGGCCGGCGCCGGGCGGGGTGCGCGGGTGGAGCCCGGGGCCGGGCGGGTGGAGGCGTTCCGGGACGCCCCCTGCCGCGCCGGGGACGCGTCTTCTAGGATGCTGCACGGCGGTCCGTTCGGTCCGCCGACGCCAGACGGCGCCATGGGAGGAAGCCCGGTGAGAATCCGGCGCGGTCCCGCCACTGTGAGTCCGGTCCGCTGACGCGGCCGGACGAGTCAGGAACTCCCGCCGTCCGACACCGCCCGGGGCGTGGACACCCCGGGGAAGGGCTGACTCGGCATGATCCTGCTTCTGTCGACTTCCGACACCGACCTGCTGAGCGCCCGCGTCTGTGAGGGCCCGGTCCGCTACAAGTACGCCAACCCCTCCCGCCTCCCGCTCGACACGCTCCCCGCGCTGCTCGACGGCGCCGACCTCGTCGTGGTGCGCCTCCTCGGCGGGGTGCGCGCCTGGGAGGAAGGGCTCGACCAGGTGCGGGCCGCCGGCCTCCCGGTCGTCGTCCTCACCGGCGAACAGGCCCCCGACGCCCAGCTGATGGCCGCGTCCACGGTCCCGATCGGTATCGCGGCCGAGGCCCACGCCTACCTCGCGCACGGCGGGCCGGACAACCTCGACCAGCTGGCCCGGTTCCTCTCCGACACCGTGCTCCTGACCGGCCACGGCTTCGAGCCGCCCGCCCCGGCCCCCGCCTGGGGCCCGCTGGAGCGGACCGCCCGCGCCCTCCCGGACGACGCGCCCACGGTGGCGGTGCTCTACTACCGCGCCCACCACATGAGCGGCAACACCGCCTTCGTGGACGCGCTCTGCACCGCGGTGGAGGACGCCGGTGCCCGCGCCCTCCCGCTGTACGTGGCCTCGCTCCGTACCCCCGAGTCCGCGCTGATCGGCGCACTGCGCGCGGCCGACGCGATCGTGACCACGGTCCTCGCGGCCGGCGGCACCCGTCCCGCCGAGGCGTCGGCGGGCGGCGACGACGAGTCCTGGGACGCGGGCGCCCTGACCGGGCTCGACGTACCGATCCTGCAGGCGCTCTGCCTGACCGGCTCACGCCGTGCGTGGGAGGAGAACGACGAGGGCGTCTCGCCGCTGGACGCCGCCACCCAGATCGCGGTGCCGGAGTTCGACGGGCGCCTGATCACGGTGCCGTTCTCCTTCAAGGAGATCGACGCCGACGGCCTGCCCGCGTACGTCCCCGACCCCGAGCGGGCCGCCCGGGTCGCCGGGATCGCCGTCCGGCACGCCCGGCTGCGGCACATCCCGAACGCGGAGAAGCGGATCGCCCTGGTCCTCTCCGCGTACCCGACTAAGCACTCCCGCATCGGCAACGCCGTCGGCCTGGACACTCCGGCGAGCGCCGTCGCGCTGCTGCGGCGGCTGCGCGCGGAGGGGTACGACTTCGGGCCCGAGGACCGGATCCCGGGGCTGGTCTCCGGCGACGGCGACGAGCTGATCTACGCCCTGATCGAGGCGGGCGGCCATGACCAGGAGTGGCTGACCGAAGAGCAGTTGGCCGCGAACCCGGTGCGTATCCCGGCCGCCGACTACCGCCGCTGGTTCGCCACGCTCCCCGCCCGGCTGCGCGCGGAGGTGGAGGAGCACTGGGGGCCGGCGCCCGGCGAGATGTTCGTGGACCGGTCGGCGAACCCGGAGGGCGACATCGTCCTCGCGGCGCTGCGGCGCGGCAATCTGCTGATCCTCATCCAGCCGCCGCGCGGCTTCGGCGAGAACCCGATCGCGATCTACCACGACCCGGACCTGCCGCCCTCCCACCACTACCTGGCCGCCTACCGCTGGATCGCCGCTTCCGCCGAGGACAACGGGTTCGGCGCCGACGCGATGATCCACCTCGGCAAGCACGGCAACCTGGAGTGGCTGCCCGGCAAGAACGCAGGGCTCTCCGCCGCCTGCGGTCCCGACGCGGCCCTCGGAGACCTCCCGCTGGTCTACCCGTTCCTCGTCAACGACCCCGGCGAGGGCACCCAGGCCAAGCGCCGGGTGCACGCCACGCTGGTGGACCACCTGGTGCCGCCGATGGCCCGCGCCGACAGCTACGGCGACATCGCACGGCTGGAACAACTCCTCGACGAGCACGCGCAGATCGCCGCGATGGACCCGGCGAAGCTGCCGGCGGTCCGCGCCCAGATCTGGACGCTCATCCAGGCCGCGAAGCTCGACCACGACCTCGGGCTCGACGACCGCCCCGAGGACGAGGGCTTCGACGAGTTCATCATGCATCTCGACGGCTGGCTCTGCGAGATCAAGGACGTCCAGATCCGCGACGGCCTGCACGTGCTGGGCAACCCGCCGGCCGGCAACGACCGGGTCAACCTCGTCCTCGCGGTGCTGCGCGCACGCCAGATCTGGGGCGGTACGGCCTCGCTGCCCGGCCTGCGCGAGGCGCTCGGCCTGGACGAGTCGGCCGCCACCCGCACCGCCGCCGACGAGGTGGAGGAGCAGGCGCGCGCCCTGGTCCAGGCGATGGAGGACGCCGGCTGGGAACCGTCCGCCGTCGCGGAGGTCGCGGCCGGACACCCGTCCGCCGTCGCCGACATCCTGGACTTCGCGGCCACCGAGGTGGTGCCGCGCCTCGCCGCCACCACCGACGAACTCGACCACGCCGTTCACGCGCTGAACGGCGGCTTCGTGCCGGCCGGGCCCTCGGGTTCGCCGCTGCGGGGCCTCGTCAACGTGCTGCCGACCGGCCGCAACTTCTACTCCGTCGACCCGAAGGCCGTGCCCTCCAAGCTCGCCTGGGAGACCGGCCAGGCGCTCGCCGACTCGCTGCTGGAGCGTTACCGCGCCGACAACGGCGAGTGGCCCTCCTCGGTCGGCCTCTCGCTCTGGGGCACCAGCGCGATGCGCACCGCGGGCGACGACATCGCCGAGGCGTTCGCGCTGCTCGGCATCCGTCCGGTCTGGGACGACGCCTCGCGCCGCGTGACCGGCCTGGAGCCCATCGGCCTGAAGGAGTTGGGCCGCCCGAGGATCGACGTCACGCTCCGCATCTCCGGCTTCTTCCGGGACGCCTTCCCGCACACCGTGGGGCTGCTCGACGACGCCGTACGGCTGGCCGCCTCGCTCGACGAACCGGCGGAGCACAACTTCGTACGCGCCCACACCCAGGCGGACCTCGCCGAGCACGGTGACGAACGCCGGGCCACCACCCGGATCTTCGGCTCGCGCCCGGGGACGTACGGCGCCGGCCTCCTCCAGCTCATCGACTCCCGCGACTGGCGCACCGACGCCGACCTCGCCGAGGTCTACACGGTGTGGGGCGGCTACGCCTACGGCCGGGAGCTCGACGGGCGTCCGGCCCGCGAGGAGATGGAGACCGCGTACAGGCGCATCGAGGTCGCCGCGAAGAACACCGACACCCGTGAGCACGACATCGCGGACTCGGACGACTACTTCCAGTACCACGGCGGCATGGTGGCGGCCGTGCGCGCGCTGAAGGGCACCGCCCCCGAGGCGTACATCGGCGACTCCACCCGCCCGGAGACCGTCCGCACCCGCACCCTGGTCGAGGAGACCTCCCGCGTCTTCCGCGCGCGCGTGGTCAATCCCCGCTGGATCGAGGCGATGCGCCGCCACGGCTACAAGGGTGCCTTCGAACTCGCCGCGACCGTCGACTACCTGTTCGGCTACGACGCCACGACCGGGGTCGTCGCCGACTGGATGTACGACAAGCTCACCCAGACGTACGTGCTCGACCCGGAGAACCGGGAGTTCCTCCAGCGGGCCAACCCGTGGGCGCTGCACGGGATCGCGGAACGCCTCCTGGAGGCCGAGTCGCGCGGGATGTGGGCGAAGCCGGACCCGGCCGTCCTGGACGCACTGCGCCAGGTGTTCCTGGAGACCGAGGGCGAGCTGGAGGGCGGGGAGGACTGACAGTCCCGGCCGGACCCCTGGCGGGGGCCCGGCCGGAGTCCTCACATCCGGGGGGCGGGCTTCAGCAGGGCGAACACCGCGCCGAAGGGGTCGGCGAGCCAGGCCATCCTGCCGACGTCGGGCATGTCCGCCGCCGGCATCAGCACGGACCCGCCGTGCGACCGGGTCGCCCCGACGGTGGCGTCGACGTCCTCCACGTGGAAGTAGGGGACCCAGCGGGAGTGCCCGCCGCCGCTCGGCGCGTCGTCGTCCGCCGGAGCGACCCCGCCGAAGGTGGTGTCCTGGAGTTCGCCGTCCTCGGTGCTCAGCACCCGGTACGTCATCCCGGGCACCGGCATGTCCTGGCTCCGCCAGCCGAACAGGCCCTGGTAGAAGGCGAGGTCCGCAACCGGGTCGGCGACGTGCAGCTCCACCCAGATCAGGCTGTTCGGAGCGGAGGCGAGCTCGAAGCCGGCCGTCCGGCCGGGCTGCCAGAGGGCGAAGTCGGCGCCCTGTGCGTCCGTGACCTGGGCCAGCATCCCCTCGCCCATGACGTCCATCGGTTCCGCCCGGACCGTTCCGCCGCCGTCCCGGACGGCCTGGACCGTGGCCCCGATGTCATCGGTCTTGAAGTGGACCGTCCAGGCGGAGGCGGCCCCCTCCTCGGTGAGCGGGCCGATCGCCGCGACGGTCTTCCCCTCCACCTGGAAGAACGCGTACCCGCCCGTGTCGGGCCCGGCGGACGCGATCCGCCACCCGAAGACGGCGGCGTAGAAGGTGGCGGCCGCCTCGGTGTCGGGACTGCCGAGGTCGAGCCAGTTGGGCGATCCGGTACGGAAGTCGGTGCCGAGCATGGAGTCCTCCTGGGGAGCGGGTGGTGGCGGGGCGGAGGCCACGATGCCGATCCGGCCCGGTGGCGTACGCGCGGCTGCGCACGGGGGAACGCGGTTTCACCCGGACGCCGGTACGGCCCCGCCGGGCGAAACGCGGTTTCACCCGGACGCCGGTACGGCCCCGCCGGGCGCGGCACGGAGGGTTGTGCCGTTCGTCTTCCTGCGGTCACCCCCACCGTGCAGAATCACGGCCATGGTGACGACGGGGGAAAGGTCCGCACGCCCGGCCCGGTCGGCGGCCCGGGAGGTGTTCTCCCTGCTGTCCGGGTTCGTGGGGAGTGGGCTCTCCGGCGGCGCGCTGACGGCGCTCGTCGTCGGCGTGATCCTGAGGAGTACGGCACTGTTCTGCGCCGGTCTCGGCGCAGTGGCGGCAGCCGCCCTGCTGGTGGCCGTTCCCGCGCGGGTGCGCCGCCGGAGGAAGGGCCTGCCGGTGCGCCGGACCGCGCTCGCGCGGATCGAGAACCGGCGGGCGACCCACGGCGAGTTCGCCGACGTGCCGGTGCGCTTCGACCTCACGGTGGCCCCGGACGGGGCTCCCGCCTACCGGGTGGTCGTCCACGAGGCGGTCAATCTGGTCGACCTGCCCCAGTATCCGCAGGGCGCGATCGTCGTGGTGACCTATGACGAGGCGGAACCCTGGGCGGTGGAACTGGACCGGCGGCCGACCGGGGAGTGGGCGCGCCGGGCGGCCGGGGCGCGGATCGACACCGCCCCCGGACACACCCGGGTCAAGGCCGACGAGGCAGGCTGGTCCGGGTGCCTGGTGCTGCTCGTGGGGGTCCTGGTCGGGGTGGCCCTCGTCCTCGTCCCCCGCTGGGACGAGCTGAACGACGGCTCCGACGACGGTCCGCCCTCCCCCTCCGCGGCCGGCCCGGCGCTGCCGGGCCCGAGCACCGGCTCGACGACCCTCACCACGGTCACCGGCTCCGCGTCCTCCCCGTCGACCCTCCGCGCCGGGGAGATGCGCCGCCTCGCCAACACCCTCGCCGAGGGCATGGGTACCGAGACGGGCACCCGGATCACCATCGAGGAGAAGATGATGTCGGCGGTGGGCAGCAAGGGCGTCACCCCCGGCGGCGCCTTTCCGCTGAGCCTGCGCGGCGTGGCGTACGAACTCCTCCCCGGACTCGTCGACACGGCCCGCACCGGGCTCGGCGTCGACCGCCCCGAGAGCTGGCGCATCGACATCACCACCGACGGCGACAGCCCGGCGCCGGTGGTGCGGGTGACGGTGTCCGGGCACGGGAAGAGCGCCTACCTGCTGGCCGACGCGGTGGCCCGGATCACGGAGCGCCACCCGGCCTGAGGGTGCGCGATGCCCGGGACACGCCTGGGACGCGACCACGCCCGAGGGTGCGCGAGTCTCCCCCGCCGAGGAGTCTGCCCAGGTGGGGGAGGACGTCCGCACCGAGACGGACCGGGTACGCCACCGGGTGAACCCCCCAGGAGCGGGAAACCTCTCCTGTGAAAGACGGAGTCCCACGCCGCGGACACGCGTCACCGCGTGTCCGCGGCGTTCTGTACGAGGAGACGGAGGCAGCACGTGACGGCTTTCCTTTTGGTGCCCGGTACGTTCACCGGCGGCTGGATCTGGGACCAGGTGGGGGAGCTGTTGGGGAAGTCGGGATCGAGCGCCCACGCCGTCACCCTCACCGGCCTCGGGGCGTCGGCCGACCCGGCCGGGGCGGACACGGACCTCACCACCCACATCAAGGACCTGGTACGGATCATCGACGGGCTGGACCCGGCGGAGACCGAGGTGGTCCTGGTCGGCCACGACTACGGCATCCTCCCCGTCCTCGGTGCGGCGGCGCTGCGCCCGGACCGGGTGACCCGGATCGTCAACGTGGACGCGGGGCTGCCCCGGGAAGGCGAACCGGCACTCGTCATCGAACCCGACCAAGCGGTCCGGGAGCAGGCCGTGTCACTGGCGTCGGACCCCTCGGACGGGCCGGGCTCCCGGGTGGTCCGACCGCCCTCCGCCGAGGAGTGGCGGCAGCGGGCGGGCTCGGCCGATCTCTCCGCGGAGGCCGTGGAGGAGCTAGCACGGCGGGCGGTGCCGCAGCCGGCGGACACCCTCGTGCAGCCCTTGCCGCCGCTGGGGGCGGCCGCGCACATCCCGGTGGCGGGCGTCCTCTGCTCGGGGAACGGATCGAGCATCGAACTCGTCGAGTCCCTCGTCGGCATGGGCGAACCCCGGGTCATGACGCTGACCCGCCCCGGCGTCACCCTCTTCGAACTCCCCACCGGGCACTGGCCGATGCTCTCCGCTCCGGCCGCGCTCGCCGACGTGCTGCGGCGCGCGGCGGCCGGTGAGGGCCACCACGTCAGCGCGGAAGCCGCCGGATCGCCCGCCCATCTGGGGCCCTTCCTGCTGGACGTACCCCCGCGCGAGCGGGAGCGGGACGGCCGCGTCGACCTCTACTTCCCCGACGCCGAGGGCCCGCGCCCGGCGGTCGTCCTCGTGCACGGCGGCCCGGTGCCACCCGACGCACGGCCCACGCCCCGCGACTGGCCCACCTTCGTCGGGTACGCCGGCTACCTGGCGAGCCGGGGCGCGGTCGGCGTCACCCTGGACCACCGGCTGCACGGCCTCGGCGACTACGCCGCGGCGGCCGCCGACCTCGCCCGGGCCATCGAGCGGGTCCGCGCCGATCCGCGCGTTGACGGGGAGCGCGTCGCCCTCTGGTTCTTCTCCGCCGGGTCCCTCCTCTGTGCCGACTGGCTGGGGGCACCCCCGGCCTGGCTGCGCTGTGTCGCCGCGACCTACCCGGTACTGTCCCCGTTGCCCAACTGGCCCGGGACGGGAGGCCGTTTCGATCCGGTGCAGGCCGTGTGGACCGCAGGACCGCTGCCTTTCGTGCTGAGCCGGGTGGAGAAGGAGCGGGCCGAGATCGATGCCACCGTGGCGGAATTCCTCCACGCCGCCGAGGGGACGGATCTCCGGCTGGAGGTGATCCCGGTCCCGGACGCGCGGCACGGCTTCGAGGCGGTCGACCACACCGATCCGGCCCGCCGGGCGGTGGAGCGAGCGGTGCGCACGGTGCTCGGGCACCTGGAGGAGTGAGCCGGGCGGCGGGGGCGGCGAGGGCGTGAAGGGTGGCGTCGGGCTTCGGGCGACGGCGTGCGGGTGAGGTCGGGCGACGGCGTGCGGGTGGGGTCGGGCGACGGCGTGCGGGTGGGGTCGGGCGACGTCGCGGGTCCCGCCCGCGCTCCGTCACGGCGGTGCGAGGTCCGTCCCCTGTATTGACATGGACCTGATATATCGGGTCGGCTGGTGGGGTCGGCTTTCCCCCCACCCCACAAGGAGTCGCCGCATGCCCCTCACCCGCAGAGGTCGGCGCTCGGCCGCCCTCTCCCTCCTCGCGAGCCTGCTGCTCACCGCCGCGCCCGCGGCGACCGCACACGCCGCGACCCCGCCCTCCCCCACCGCCGTTCCGGCCACCTCGGCGGCCGGAACGCCGCGGCTCGCTGAAGTCACCGGAGTCACCAGAGTCACCGGAGTCACTGGAGGCGCAGGGGGCGCCGAAGCCGCAGCAGCCGCCGTCTGCAACAAGCAGTGCGACGGTCGCGACCCCGCTGCGGCCACCTCCGACCGGGTCCCCGTCAGCAGTGCCCTCTACGGACGGAGCGTCCGACTCCATCTCTCCGACAACGATGTCATGGGGTGGGCCTCGATCGAGAACGGTGCGGCCGGGGACGAGGTCTGGCTCGACCGCTCCTACGACGGCGGCCGGACCTGGGCCGCCGGCAGCAGGCTCGGCGCGACGAGCGTGCCCACCGGATCGAGCGGCTGGCGCACCGGCATGTACAACGTCGACGACTGGAACACCGCCGGGGTCGGCGCCCTGCGCGCCTGCGGCAAAGCCGGTGACCGACCCGAGATCACCTGCACCGGCTGGGCGCGCGTCAACTGGAACGCCTGGAGCCGCTCCACCGCGGCCGCGACCGCGCTGATGATGTCCTACGACCGGAACACCGGTCTCTACGGCGGCAACGGCTGGTGGACCTCCGCCAACGCGCTCACCGCGGTCCTCGACAACGCGCGCCTGACCGGGATGCCGAGCTACCGCTACGCCATCGCCTCCACCTACGACAAGAACCTCGGCGCGCAGGGCGGCAGTTTCCGCAACGACTACCTGGACGACACCGGCTGGTGGGGCCTGGCCTGGGTCGCCGCCTACGACGCGACGGGCGACAGCCGGTACCTCAACACCGCCCGCGCCGACGCCGACCACATGCAGGCGTACTGGAACGGGACCTGCGGCGGCGGGGTGCTGTGGAACCGGACGATGACGTACAAGAACGCCATCACCAACGAGCTCTTCCTCCAGCTCAACGCGGCGCTGCACAACCGCATACCGGGCGACACGGTGTACCTGGGGCGGGCGAAGGCGGAGTGGGCGTGGTTCCAGAAGAGCGGGATGATCAACGGCGACCGCCTGATCAACGACGGGCTCACCGACTCCTGCGCCAACAACGGTCAGCCCACGTGGACGTACAACCAGGGCGTGGTCCTCGGCGGCCTCACCGAGCTGTACCGCGCCACCGGTGACTCGGCCCTGCTGGCCACCGCCCGCACGCTCGCCGGCGCCTCCACCGTCCGGCTCCAGACCGACGGCGTCCTGCGGGAGCCCGGGGAGGGTGACGAGTGCGCCGGTGACGGACCGTCCTTCAAGGGCGCGTACGTCCGCGGCCTCGGCAGGCTGGACGCCCAGTTGGCCGACCACCCCTACGCGGCGACGCTCGACCGGTGGGCCGACGCGGCCTACGCCAGGGACCGCAACGCCCTCGACCAGTACGGCCCGCACTGGAACGGCGGCACGGGTGCCACCGACTACGGCTGCCAGCAGAGCGTCCTGGACCTGCTCAACGCGGCCGGGCAGTAGCCGGCGGCGGGGGCGGTACGGGTCGCGCGGCACCCGTACCGCCCCCGTGCGCGAGGGCGGAGGCCAGGGGGTGGGCGGCTGGGGCCCAGCCGTCGAGTCGAGACGCCGTGCGTGTGACCCGGTCGTGATGGGGGAAATCTCGTGCATGTGGCCCGGGTCACACCCGCCAAGCCGGTGAGTTCCGGTGGCGCTCCGGGTCAACCAGGTATGACGAACCCCGTGAAAGGCCCCGCGAGTTACTTCCCCTCCATCGAGAAGACGTACGGACGCCCCGTGGTGGAGTGGAAGGAACTGATCCGCTCCTCGCCCCTGACGAAGCACGGGGAGCTGGTCGGCTGGCTCAAGACCACCCACGGCCTGGGACACGGCCACGCCAACGCCCTGGTCGCCCACACCCTCGCGGAGAAAGCGGGCAGGTGACCCCGGGTGGGGTGGTGCGATCGCCGGACCTCGCGGGCACACCTTCGGCGCGAGTCCCCGTGCCTCACCGGCGCTCCCGGCGAGGATCCGATCGCGGAGAAGTGGTGGCGGCGACAGATCTTGGGCTGGCTGTCCACGACGATGGCGGCCCGGTACCAGCACGTGACGGGCGGGATCCCCGCCGACGTCGCTCAGTGGGTCGGGCTCACCCGAAAGTGGCCCACGAGGCCGACGGCAGCGGCGCGAAGAGGTCCGAAGAGTCTCGTTGAGACTACGGATGAGACCGGGAACGAAGAAGGGCCTCGCAGCAAGCTGCGGGGCCCTTCGACGTATTGCCTGGTGAGAGCAATGGCGGAGGATACGAGATTCGAACTCGTGAGGGGTTGCCCCCAACACGCTTTTCAAATGTTCGTGTGGGGGTCCGGTGGGGGGCGTAGGTGTCCTGACCTGGTGCGGAGCTGAGGGTGGCGGCACCTTCGAACGACGTCGGACGGGGGTGAACGAGACCAGAACTGAGACCATCCGAGCGAGGGCCCCGTCGGTACGGTCACTCCTCCTGGAGACGGATTGCAAGCACGGTCCCGTCGGCACGGATGGACACCGCGCTCCACTCTTTCGCTGTGCTGCGGCCCGGCCACTGGTCTCGGCGTTCGTGTACTTCGCGTCGATACTCGTTGACGCGCCCGTGGTGGAGGTGCGTGTACAGGCTCTTCTCGAGTCCGGAGAAAGCCTCCACGCGGGTGCCGTTGAGGCGGTAGATGTGGTCGGTGCCGACGAAGTCGATGTCGTGGATGCGGTGCTCCGCATCTCGCAGTCTGTCGCTGTTGGCGTGGACGTCGTGCTGGAAGTGGCGCCGCCCTTGCTCCTTGGTCAGGTACTGGGCGGTGGGTTTGCCACCTCCGGTGAAGGCGGTCAGCGTGGCCGCTTCTGTCCGTGCCAGCACGGTGCTGAACCAGTTGAACGACTCAGGCAGTACCTGGAACCCGGGGATGGTCGTCCGTTCTCGTTCCGCGTTCCGTACGACGTCGGCCACGCGGTTCTCCTGGCCCAGGGTGAGGTCCAGGTCGACTTCTGAGGTCTCTCCGGACGGGCGGAGGACGGTCGTGCCCGGCGCCTCCAGGATGTGCAAGGCGAGACTCTCCTTCTTGGGGATCTCCGTTCCGATGAGCAGGTACGGCACGGTGGTGTAGGGACCAATGTGAACGGACTCCACGTGGGCACCGGCCGTGCTGAGTTGCTTGTGCACCTGCTGAACGCTGCTGTGGGTGCCCTTCGAGGAGACGAGGAGGACCTTGGACGGCTGCCCCGGTTGCCAGGCTTCGACGAAGAAGTGGGGCCGTCGTTGCAGTGGTTCCGGGCGGGCGCCCGTTCCGGAGGTACTGCGGAGGGCCCAGCCGGCCTTCAGAGCGACGTCCGCGGGAATCACGGAGACCGAGTGGTCGGGGTACCGCGACCTGATCAATTCCTCGGCCAGCAGCGAGGCGAAGCCGGTGCCGATCTCCCCGGACTGCGTGGCCTTGTAGAAGCGCAAGAGATCGCGTCCTTCAGAGGACAGCTGCAGGTAGTCGCCTTGGTTGCCCTCCAGGGCCTGGATATAGCGCAGACTTCCCCAGTGCTCGGCCAATCCTCGTCCTGCGCCCTGCCGGGCCGAAGCGGCCCCGAGGCCGATGGCGTGAATGACCTGCCAGGGCGTGAGGGTCAGCGAACGTGGCGCGTTTCGGACAGCCCTGTAGTCGCTGCGCCGGCGAAGCGGTCCCTGCCCGTTGTCTATCCGCTTCTCGTCCTCGTCCTCCGCGGCCCCGGCGACGTGGGCGGCCAGCTCGGTGGACGAGCGAACCTGAACGTGTGAAGTCTTGCTCAGCTCGTGGAGGATCTCGCTGACAGCCTTGGATTCGTCCTTGTTCACCGTTGACCTTCCGTCGACGCCGACTGGCATGAGCCGAAGGACGGTAGGCCGCGGCAGGGGAGCGCACTCAAGTGCGCACGAGGGGCGCAGGTTGGGAACCTGGAGATGGGCGGGACGATGATCCCCGTCCGCATTCTGACCCTCGACGACGTCACAGTGCTACGACCGACCGACCACTCCGCGGTGTCGTCAGCGGATACCCGGTGGCAGGGCACCCTCCATCTGCCCCACGGGCTCCGCCCACGACCTGTTCCGGCAGACCTGCGAGAGACGGCAGTGAGCGAGGGGCGGTCCCTGGAGGCCCTGGACGAGGCGGAACTGCGCTACGTCCTCACTTTCCTGGCCGAATCGACGACGACCACCATTCGGCAGGCCCGCGTCGAGGCCATCGTCTCCGCTCTCCCCATGGTTGCGAGGAGCCCCCGATGACAGAAGCTCCCCCCTTCCTGGTCACCGTCGACGTCGGTGGAACGCTCGGCTCTGCCGACGGGCCCGGCTTGGCCATGCGGCTGGCCGAAGCATCCCCGCTACCCGCAGGGCGTGCCCGCGAGGTCATGCGGACCAGCCTCCACACCCACCCGGCACTCACCGATCCCGTGGTCGCCGACGTCTGCGAAGCCTTGCGCATACCCGTGCACGCCTTCCCCCGTGACCTTCCGCCCGCCCCGTTCCGTCTCTTCCCCGGCACGATGCGGGCCCTGCGCCAGATGAGCGCAGTAGCCACCGTGGCCACCCTGTCCAACGTCACGTGCATCGACGCCGATACCGAGGGACTGCGCGACCTCCTCTCGCCCTGGGTGACCGACTTCTTCCCCTCCTGCCGCATCGGCTATACGAAACCCGACCCGCATGCCTTCCAGGCAGTCATCGAGCATTTCGGTGCGCAGCGCGATCAGGCCATCCATGTCGGTGACGACTGGGCCTGCGACATCGAGGGAGCTGTCGCGTCAGGAATCCGTCCCGTATGGATATCCCGTGGACGCCAAGCCCCGACGAAAACATGGTCGTTGAACATGGCGTGCTGGTCGCCATCGACCTTCCGGCAGCCGCCGAACACATCACCCACCTCGCAGCAGGGACGCCCCAATGAGCCTCTTCACCGGAACCACTGCCTACTACCGACAGTTCCGCCCCGGCATCCCCGACGCCGTAGCGTCGATCCTGGACCAGGCGGCTCCCGCACGACCTGACGGCGGTCGCCGGCTTCTGGATGTCGGCACGGGGACGGGGCTGGTGGCCGAAGCCCTGCTCGAACGCTTCGACGACATCATCGGCATTGACAACGACGCCGACATGCTCGCCGCCGCCGAGACGGCCCTGCGCCCGAAACTGCCCGCAGGCTCCCACCTCGCACTTGTGGAGAGCACTGCGGAGGACTTTGTCCCGCCCACTGGTTGGCAAGCCGAACTGGTCACGATCTGCCGGGCTTTCCACTGGCTCGACCAGGCCACGGTCCTGAACCTCCTGGACAGGCAGGTGGCCCCGGACGGCGCGGTCGCGATCTTCGGGGACAACAGCTTCTGGGCGGCGGGCAGCGACTGGAAGGAGGCGACCCGAGACGTCGTCAAGAGCTTCCTCGGCGAACAGCGGCGCGCGGGATCCGGGACCTTCCAGCACCACAACCGCCCCTACAGCGAGATCATGGAGGAATCGCCGTTCAACGCGGTCGAGGAATTCCGTGTCCCGGTCGAGCGCACCTGGAGTGCTGACAGCATCCTCGGCTACCTCTACTCCACCTCCTTCGCCGCCCCGCACCTCTTCGGCGGCCGGTTGCAGGAGTTCGAGGCCGCCCTCAGGGAACGACTGGCCGACTTCAGCGACGACGACACCTTCCCCGAGGAGAACGAGTTCCTCATCCGTCTCGGTCGGCGTGGTCAAGATGCCGGCCGGTGAGCAGCGGCGGAGCTTTGGAAAGCTCACTGGTCCGCAAGTCACGGCGGACGTGGGCGATCGGTCGGTCATCTGCCTGCCGGTCGGTTCGCTGGAACAGCACGGCCCCCATCTGCCCCTCAACACCGACACCGTCATCGCCGAGCGATTCGCCGCGCGCCTGGCCGCACACGTCGCGGACCGGCACGACCTGTGGGTCGTGCCGCCCGTGCCGTACGGACTGTCCCCTGAGCACACCTGGTCACCCGGCACGATCACGCTGACTATCCCGCTCTACGCCGGTCTGATTGAAGCCCTCGTGGGGGAGTACCTCCGCGCGACACCTGCACGGGCCGTGCTGATCATCAACGGCCATGGCGGAAACAAGGGCGTCCTGGAAGCCCTCGTCCACCAGTTGCGGCGTACGCACGACGCGCCGATCTGCGTTGCCAACCCCGCTTCTCTGGGCGTCGCTCACCGCGAGGACGACGCTGCCTTTCCCGAAGTCCACGCAGGCAACCGGGAGACGGCTCTCATGCTGGCCCTCGCCCCTGACCACGTACGGCTGGACCGACTGCCCGACGAGCCCACTACAGACCTCGGCCGGCGCGAGGAGATCCAGAGCATTGTGCTCGGCCGGGGCACGACCTGGCCCTGGTCCTCGGACGATCCCGCGATCTCGGCACACGGCGTCATCGGGGGCGATCCCCGGCGAGCCACCGTTGAGCACGGCCAAGCGCTCGTCGCTGCCGCCCTCGATGCCGGCACGGACATCCTCGACCGCCTCACCCCGCGGATCGACTGACGTACGGAGGAATCCCATGAGTCTCACGACCGAGGACAAAGCCACCTTCAAACGGGACGGCGTCCTGATACGGCGCGGCCTGGCCACCCCTGACCACGTCCGGCAAGCCATTTCCGTCATCGCGAAGTCGTACCGCGAAGGGATGGCACCCGAGGACATACCTGCCTACTCCCGGCGCACCTTCACTCCGGAGCTGGGTGACAGCGCCGAACTCCTCAGCCTGTACACGCAGACCGGTGCGGCTGGCCTCGCCGCTGATCTGCTCGGTGCGACGGCTCCGATCCTCACCGCGCAGGTCCAGATCCGCGTGCCCGAAGCCGAGTTCCCCGGCGTCCAGCAGGTGAAGGCCATGCACGTCGACGGCGTCTCCTGCCCCCACCTGGATCCGCAGGAGCTCCGCACGTTCTCCCTGCTCGTCGGCGTCGTCCTCTCCGACATCAACGAACCGCGCTGTGGTGCCCTGCACTACCTGCCCGGCGGCCACATCACCATGGCCCGTTGGTTCTCCGAAGAGTGGTCGCTCGGCGTGACCGACCAGGTTCCGCCAGAGATCGACAGCGAGGACGGCACCGCGTTCCTCGGCCGGCCAGGGGACGTCCTGCTCATGCACCATCTCGTCCCCCACACCGTCGGCCAGAACCTGAAGCCGTTTCCCAGGGTGATGGCCTATTTCAGGGTCAGTCACCCCGACCACGCGGGCCGTCGGCTCGAAGCCCTCCGCGACCCCTGGCTTGACTACCCGCCCCTGGCAGATCTCCCCTTCGCTCCCGACGTCAAGGAGTAGAAACATGCGCATCATCCGACCCGAGGCACTCGACAGTGCGGCCCGCGCCGTCGAGGCCGGCGAGCTGGTCATCGTTCCCACCGCCCGCTGGTACATGATCTGCGCCGACGCGAGCAATGCCGACGCGTCGGGCAGCATCTTCAAGGGCAAGAAGCGCCCCAGTGCCAAATCCCTCGCTTACGTCGCCCCGTCCCTGGCGGTCTGCGACCAGCACTTCCATCTCAGCGATGAGGCACGGCGACTCGCTGAGTCGTTCTGGCCTGGCGACCTTGCTCTGCTCCTGCCTTGGCGGAGCTCGGAGGACGCATCCCGGCATGCCTCAGTCGGCTCCCCCGCACTCACCACGGTCGCCCCCGGAGTCCTCGGCGAACTGGCCGCAAGGGCGAAGGTGCCCATCGCCGCGACGACGGCGAACATCTCAGGCGACGCCGGCCCAGACGATCTCGGGCCCGCCATCGCCCTGGATGAAGTGCACGCCTTTCTCGCTGCCTCGGGCCTCAGGGTCTCCGTACTCGTGGACGGCGGGGTCTGCCCGGCTGCAAACCACATGACGATCGTGGACTGCTTCACTCCCGAGACGAAGCTCGTGCGTACTGGTCTCGTCCACCAACGGGCCGTTGCCGCTGCCCTTGGGCGGGAGATCAGGGCGTCGTGACGCACTTACCGCGCCGCCGTGGCCGACGTGCATCGAGCACGGCGGCATCGCTATGCCCGCTGACCGGATCGATGTGCGCGCAAGGCCCTGTTCCGGCATCCGCCAGTTGCCCCGCGCGAGGATAAGCGCATGACTAGGTGCAATTCAGACAAAAGCCCAGGTCATACCCGGTGATTCCGGGTGGTTCAGAAATGGTCCTGACAGCACGAATCGGGCCTGACGAGAAGTGAAGGAGCTGCATCATGTATGACTGCGAGGGATGCGGACGGTCCCGGCAGGGACTGTTCTTCGGCTCCGGGATCGGCGAAGCGAAGTGGTGGTGCTGGGGCTGCCAGAGCACTGACCAAAAGGAACTGATCGGCTCTCTGGCTGACCGCGCCCGGGGCGTGCTCAGCCGTGATGCTGACGGCGTGCACTGGCCCTACGGCCCGAACATCTACGTCCAGATGCGCGCGGACCTGCTGGACTGGGCGGACCGGCACGACCTCAAGAGCGGCGACACGGGGTGCTCGTCTGGGCTCCACTGGCTCGACAAGGGCCGCTGCGCCAAGAGGGACTGCCACGGCAAGCCGGGGTTCTACGACCACACCACCACGTGGCTCTCCCGAACCACCGGCAGGCCCGCTCTGGTCTTCAATCAGCCGTACGGGCAGGTGCACCCGGCCGAGGTTCGGGAGTCCGTCAATGAGTACCCGTCTCTCACGGCTGAGGTTGAGCCAGAGAGTTGGTACGGCGGGGGCACCACCGGTGTCTACATCTGGAATGACGGCAACCGCTCCGACGCTGTGCGGGCGCCACGATAACCGTACGTCGAAGGCCCCCGCTGCAAGCAGCGGGGGCCTTCGACGTATTGCCCGGTGAGAGCAATGGCGGAGGATACGAGATTCGAACTCGTGAGGGGTTGCCCCCAACACGCTTTCCAAGCGTGCGCCCTAGGCCACTAGGCGAATCCTCCGCCGCAAACAATACAAGACGTTGAGGGGTGCTCGCGAACACGTTCCCGGCAAGATCGTCGGGACGGGGTCGCGGGGTCGGGTCGGGGGGACCTCGGGGCCGGGCGGGTGGACCTGGAGGGGTGGGGATCCGCTAAGGTGGGTGTCAGCCCCTCACGTGGCGCTATCTGACTGAACTCCCCCAGGGCCGGAAGGCAGCAAGGGTAGGTTGGCTCTGGCGGGTGCGTGGGGGGCCCTTTGCGTTCCCGGGGCGGTGCTGTCGGGCTCGGGTCGGGGGCGGTTCGACGCCGGCGCTTCCGGGCGGTTCGAACGGCCGCGCACCGCAGCGGCCCGGAGATGTGATCTACCTCTCCCTCGCCCGGCCGTCGGCCGGCGTGGCCGGTGTGACCAGGGTCCCCGGTCGTGAGGGCTCGGAGCGGAGTCGGTTGTCGGTGCGTCCCGATAACCTCGTAACTGTGTCGTCCCTTGCGCTGTACCGCCGCTACCGCCCCGAGTCGTTCGCCGAGGTCATCGGTCAGGAGCATGTCACTGACCCGCTCCAGCAGGCCCTGCGGAACAACCGGGTCAATCACGCGTACCTGTTCAGCGGGCCGCGTGGGTGTGGAAAGACGACCAGCGCCCGCATCCTCGCCCGCTGCCTGAACTGCGAGCAGGGTCCGACGCCGACGCCGTGCGGGACGTGTCAGTCCTGCCAGGACCTGGCGCGCAACGGCCCGGGTTCGATCGACGTCATCGAGATCGACGCGGCTTCGCACGGTGGTGTGGACGACGCCCGTGACCTGCGGGAGAAGGCGTTCTTCGGGCCGGCCTCCAGCCGCTACAAGATCTACATCATCGACGAGGCGCACATGGTCACCCCGGCAGGGTTCAACGCCCTGCTGAAGGTGGTCGAGGAGCCGCCGGAGCACCTCAAGTTCATCTTCGCGACGACCGAGCCCGAGAAGGTCATCGGCACGATCCGCTCGCGTACCCACCACTACCCGTTCCGGCTCGTGCCGCCCGGCACCCTGCGCTCGTACCTCGCGGAGGTCTGCGGCAAGGAGAACAGCGCGGTCGAGGACGGCGTGCTGCCGCTCGTCGTACGGGCCGGGGCCGGCTCCGTCCGTGACTCGATGTCCGTCATGGACCAGCTGCTGGCCGGGGCGGGTGACGCGGGCGTGACGTACGCCATGGCCACCTCGCTCCTCGGTTACACGGACGGGTCGCTGCTCGACTCGATGGTGGACGCCTTCGCGGCCGGTGACGGCGCGGCGGCGTTCGAGGTCGTGGACCGGGTGATCGAGGGCGGCAACGACCCGCGCCGGTTCGTCGCCGACCTGTTGGAGCGCCTGCGCGACCTGGTGATCCTGGCAGCGGTGCCGGACGCCGGGGAGAAGGGGCTCATCGACGCCCCCGCCGACGTGGTCGAGCGGATGCTGGACCAGGCGTCCGTCTTCGGCGCCGCCGAGTTGAGCCGCGCCGCCGACCTGGTCAACCAGGGGCTGACGGAGATGCGCGGGGCGACCTCGCCGCGCCTCCAGGTCGAGCTGATCTGCGCCCGGGTGCTGCTGCCCGCCGCCTTCGACGACGAGCGGTCGTTCCAGGCGCGGCTGGACCGCCTGGAACGCGGGGGCGCCTTCGCGGCAGGAGCGGGAGCCGGAGCGGGGTTCGGTGCGGCGGCGGGACCCGCCGGGCCGGTGCAGGCCGCACCGCCCGCGCTGGGGTACGTACCCGGGCCCGAGGCGCACCCGCCCATGGCGCCCGCGCCCACCGCCCCGTACAACCCGCCGGCCGCGTACACCCCGCCCGCCCCGGCGCCGTACGAGGCCCCCGCCCCGCAGCCCTCACCTCAGCCCCAGCCCCAGCCGTCGCAGCAGCCTCCGGTGGAGGCGCCCGCCGCCCAGCGGCCGGGTGCCTGGCCCACCCCGACCGCCGCCGGTGGTGGTGGCGGAGGTGAGCAGGCGCGCCGCCCCGGAGGCTGGCCGACGGCTTCCACGCCGGGGGGTCCTGCCCCCCGTCCGGCTGCGGCAGCCCCCGCGGTGTCGGGCCCCCCTCACCCCCAGGCGCCCGGCGCGCCGGCCGGGGGGCAGGACATGGTGCAGGGCGCCGGTCAGGTGCGGAACATGTGGCCGGACATCCTGGAGGCGGTGAAGAACCGCCGCCGTTTCACCTGGATCCTGCTCAGCCAGAACGCGCAGGTGACCGGCTTCGACGGGACCACTCTGCAGATCGGTTTCGTCAGCGCCGGCGCCCGGGACAACTTCGCGAGCAGTGGCAGCGAGGAGGTCCTGCGTCAGGCGCTGGCCGAGGGGTTCAACGCCCAGTGGCGCGTCGAGACCGTCATCGACCCCTCCGGCGGGGGCGGCCAGCCGCCGCAGGGCGGGGGCAGCCGGCCCGGTGGCGGGGCTCCGGCGTACCAGGCTCCGCCCCAGCAGGCGTACGAGCAGCGGCCCGCGCCCGCTGCGGCGCCCCAGCCCTACCAGCCGCCGTCGCCCCAGCAGGCCCCGCCGTCGCCCCAGGGCCCGCCGGTGCAGCCGTCCCCCCGGCCTCGGGGTGGCGGCGTTGGTCAGGGACCGGGCGGTGCCGGGCCGGCGGCGGTGGCGTACGACCGGTCCGCGCCCGAGCCGGGGCCCACGGTCGCGCCGGAGGACGACATCCCGGAGGAGGACGACCCCGATTTCGTCGAGTCGACGGTCTCCGGACACGATCTGATCATCCGCGAACTCGGTGCCACCGTCCTGGAGGAGTTCACCAACGAGTAGCCGGGACGGCCGTCCGGCAGGTGGTCCGGTTCCGGCCCGTCGCCGGGGACCCGTCCCGTCCGGCGCCCTCCCCGACCCTCCTCGCGCATGTCCCGGCCGCGGTGGGCCGGTGTCCACGGACCGGCGGCCGTCGAGGCCCCCGGCCCCCGGCGGATAGGCTGCACCCCGTGAAGGTCCTCGTCATCGGCGGCGGCGCCCGCGAACACGCCCTGTGCCGCTCTCTTTCCCTCGACCCCGAGGTCACCGCTCTGTACTGCGCTCCCGGCAACGCCGGTATCGCGGAGGTGGCCGAACTGCGCCCGGTCGACGCGCTCGACGGTGATGCCGTCGCGCGTCTCGCCACCGAACTCGGTGCCGGGCTGGTGGTCGTCGGCCCGGAGGCGCCGCTGGTCGCCGGAGTCGCCGACGCCGTGCGCGCGGCCGGCATCCCCTGCTTCGGCCCGTCCGGTGAGGCGGCCCGGCTCGAAGGCTCCAAGGCGTTCGCCAAGGACGTCATGGCCGGGGCCGGCGTCCCGACCGCCCGGAGCTACGTCTGCACCACCGCCGAGGAGATCGACACCGCTCTCGACGCCTTCGGTGCTCCGTACGTCGTCAAGGACGACGGGCTCGCCGCGGGCAAGGGCGTCGTGGTCACCGACGACGTCGAGGTGGCCCGAGCCCACGCGCTGGCCTGTGACCGGGTGGTCATCGAGGAGTTCCTCGACGGTCCCGAGGTGAGTCTTTTCGCGATCACCGACGGCACGACGGTGGTGCCGCTCCAGCCCGCCCAGGACTTCAAGCGCGCCCTCGACGGTGACGAGGGCCCGAACACCGGCGGCATGGGTGCCTACTCCCCGTTGCCGTGGGCGGATCCGAAGCTGGTCGACGAGGTGCTGGAGACGGTGCTCCAGCCGACCGTCGACGAGCTGCGCCGGCGCGGTACCCCCTTCTCCGGCCTCCTCTACGCGGGTCTCGCGCTGACCTCGCGCGGCGTGCGCGTCATCGAGTTCAACGCGCGCTTCGGCGATCCCGAGACCCAGGTGGTCCTGGCCCGTCTGAAGACCCCGCTCGCCGCTCTGCTGCTCGCCTCCGCGAACGGCACGCTCGACGTGGTGCCGCCGCTGAACTGGCTCGACGACGCCGCCGTCACCGTGGTCATCGCCTCGCACAACTACCCGGACACCCCGCGCACGGGTGACCCGATCGAGGGCCTCGCCGACGTCGCGGCCCAGGACGCCCCGCACGCGTACGTCCTGCACGCCGGGACGAAGGCGGACGGCCGTACGGTCCTGAGCGCCGGCGGCCGGGTCCTGTCGGTGACCGCGACGGGACCGGACCTCGGCAAGGCCCGCGAGCGCGCGTACGCGGCCCTCGGCCGGATCCGGCTCGACGGCTCCCAGCACCGTACGGACATCGCGCGGAAGGCTGCCGAGGACGCCGGGGCCTGATCCGAGTTCTGGACACGGAAGTGGCGGTCGGGGAACACCCGGCCGCCACTTCCGTCTCCGGAGGTCCCGCGGCCTCCCGCGCTCGCGGGCCGCTCCACCCTGCCCTTTTCCCCGGCACCGCTCGGTCCTTCCCCCGCGCCGCCCGGCGCTCCCCCCGCACCGCTCGGCGCTTCCGCCCCCGCACCGCCCGGCCCCTTCGCCACCCCGGCCGTGCGCCGGAGCACGCCCTCGCGTGCGCGCTGCGTAAGCGGGGGGACGGCTTTACTCATCCTCGGCGATAAGTCAGCAGCTTTGCCCAAAGCCATTCCATCGGGTGACGGCTGCGCCATCCGGATGACCCCCGGGAAAGCCCCAACTAGGGTGCGCCGCAAGGATTCCGGCACTTGGCCCACTGACATTGCGATGTCCGTGGGCGGTGCCACAGTGGGGGAGTGAACTACACCGTCGCGGGGGCAGAGGGGGTGACTTCCGGTCGTGTCCGGTACGGAGACCGTTGAGGACCTGGGCATGCGGGCCGCCCGGGCGCGGGCCCTCGCGCTGCTGCGCATCCGCAGTAGCGCGGTGGCGCTGGCGATCCTGCCCGCGGCGGTGGCCGTGGTCATGATCGTCGCCACCGCGCAGGGACGTCTGACCGGAGTCGGCTGGAACACCGCCCGCTGGGTGGTGGGCGCGACGGCCGTCGTCTTCCTGCTGCTCGCCGCGACGGTCGCCGTCTCCGTCGCGCGCGCCCGGCCCGCGCTCAGCCCGACCGTGGCCGTGGAGGAGAAGTCGGCCCCCGACCTCTACCGTCTGGTGCGCGAGCTCGCCGACCGCATGGATGTGCCCGCGCCCTCGGCGATAGCGCTCACCCCCGACTGCGACAGCTGGCTGGAGGACCGCACCCATCCGACCGCGCGGACGGTCTCCGCGGCCCCGTCCGGGGAACCGGCCGGTGAGCGGCGCGACCGCGTCCGCGCGGCGCCGGTGCTGGTCATCGGGTCGCCGTTCCTGTGGTGGATGCGGGTGGGTGAGCTCCGCGCGGTCCTCGCTCCGGTCGTCGCCGGTACGGGCCTCGCGGCGAACCCCGACATAGCGGCGGCCCGGCGGTTCGTGCGGGGCCTGGACGGCGTGGTCGCCGACGCGGGCGCCCCGCGCACCGGGGCCGGGCGCTCCGGCGCGTTCGGCCGGCTGCCGCGCGCTTTCACCGGCTGGGCCGCCCGCCTGCTGCTCCGCAGGTGCCGGGGGCACGCCGCCGAGATGGAGCGGTGCGTCGCACTCTCCGCCTCGCTGCGCGCCCACGGCGTGGACTACGGCGTACGGGCCGTCGCCCAGGAGCAGGTGGGACTCGTCTACGCCGGCTGGGACCGGCTGCTGACCCGGGTCGCGCTGCCCGCCTGGCGGATGGGCCGGTGGCCGGCGCGGCTGGACGCGGGCGTGGTCTCCGCGCTCACCGAGCTCTCCCGGCGTGACCGGCTCGCGGAGGGTTTCGCCGCCCGCCTCGACGAGCGGCCCGCCTGCGACCTCCTCGAAGAGCCCGGTACGGCCGACGAAGCGGCGTCCCTGCTGGCCGCGCGGCTCTTCCACGGCGCCCCGGCGCAGGGCGGCGAGTGGTCGCCGGTCGACTGGCAGCGCTACCCGGAAGAGGTCGTCGACCGGAAGTGGCGCGCGGAGGCGGCCCGGCTGCACGGCGTCATGGACACCCTCGGCCCGCAGGGCCCGGGCGCGGACGGGCCCCGCCCGGCCGCCCTCGCTCCGGAAGGGCTCCGTACGGGCGGAGTCGCCGGAGCGGCCCCGTCCGCCCCCACGCTGGCGCGGGTCATCGACCACCTGGTGGGCCGGGGCGGCAGCGAGGAGCTCGCGGCCGCCGTGGGAGCGGCCGTGGCCCGCGAGGAAGCCGCGGAGGCCACGGCCCGCGCCGCCGCGACCCCCGCCCCCGGCGCACCGGCCGGCCAGACGTCCGGCGCTCCCGGGGCGAACGGCCCGGCCGTGGACCCGCTCGACCTCTGGGGTCCCGGGCCACTCCCGCTCTTCCCGCTGCAGCCGCCCCGTACGGGTACGGAGGTGCTCGCCGACCATGTGACGGCCATGGTCTGCTGCGCGGCCGTGGACACGGCGGGCGCGGCGCCCGGCCTCGACTGGCTCGACGGCCCCGCCCTGCTGGTCGACGGAGCGCGCCGCACCGACCTGGGCGCGCCGGTGCTCAGCCTGGTGGAGGACGGAGATGCGGAGCCGCTGCGCACCTGGCTGTCCGAGCTCGGCATCCGGGTGGACAAGCCGGTCCGGTTGGTCTGACGAGGCGCACACGAGGCAGGCGAAACGGTCCGCCTGCACCGCCCGTTCCGCCTTTCGCCGCCTGGACCGCCCGTTCCGCAATGCACCGCCCGTTCCGCTCGGACCGCTGAGACAGCGTGCTGCGACGAGTGTCCCGCTGCGCCCAGCCCAGCCCAGCCCAGCCCCGCAACGCCCAGCCCCGCAACGCCCAGCCCCGCCGCGCCCAGCTCGGCGGGCGCCCCGCCCCTGCGGGCCGGGACCGGCGGCCCGTGGCCGGAGAGGTCCAGGGCCGCCCCGACCCCGCTCGCGGCGGTGACGCACGGCGCTCGTGTCCGCCCGCGCGCCCCGCGCGGAGACAACACGCCTCCGGAATACGGAAATGTGTCCCGGTCGACCGCAACAGGCGCTCCGTATACGGAAATATGGCACCGTATACGCAATCGGTCCGCGCAGGCGGTGTCGACAGGGTCGTCGCCGCGCCCCGCGCACGCGCCGGGAAGTGGCGCTCGCCGCCGTTTTCGCGCCGGTGCACGCCCCCGGACGGGCCCAATACCCGGAAGGTCAGGTTCCGTTCACGTCAATTCACGACGAACGGTGACGGGGCGCGTGCGTTATGTGATGTGCTGGGATCAGCCCTGACACAGGGCGCGCCAGAGTGGTACGGGGGACGTGAGGGAGGGGCCGGTCATGGGGGCGGAGCACAGTCGCCGATGGGAGTCGGGTGCCCTCGCGCACGCCGTCAGCGATCCGTTCGGACAGGGCCCGCTGCCCTGGCTGCGCGGGAGCGAGAACTACCTCAACGACACGGGGCAGGTCGTCCCCTGGTACGCGGATCCCGAGCTCGGCCGCAGCGGCGGTGGGCCGCGCACCGCCGATGACGTGCACCGACAGGTGAAGGGGTTCGCGTCGCCCGGAGCGGCGGCGCCCGGGGAGGCCATCGACTTCCACATCACCGTCGACCCGCCGCAGCAGTTCTACGTCGACATCTACCGCATCGGTCACTACGGCGGCGACGGAGCCCGGAAGATCACCACCAGTCCGCGTCAGTCCGGCATCGTGCAACCCCCGCCGCTCGCCGCCGACAAGACTGTTTCCTGCCACCATTGGTGGCTCTCCTGGCGGCTCCAGATCCCGAGCTACTGGTCGGTGGGCGCCTACGTCGCCGTGCTGACCACCGTGGACGGCCACCGGTCGCACGTCCCGTTCACGGTCCGGGACGACCATCCGGCCGATCTGTTGCTCCTGCTCCCGGACATCACCTGGCAGGCGTACAACCTCTACCCCGAGGACGGGCGGACGGGTGCGAGCCTCTACCACGCCTGGGACGAGGAGGGCGGGCTGCTGGGCGAGGAGGAGGCCGCGGTCACGGTCTCCTTCGACCGCCCGTACGCGGGCGCCGGGCTGCCGTTGCACGTGGGCCACGCGTACGACTTCATCCGCTGGGCGGAGCGGTACGACTACAGCCTCGCCTACGCGGACGCCCGCGACCTGCACGCGGGCCGTATCGATCCAGGCCGTTACCGGGGGCTGGTCTTCCCCGGCCACGACGAGTACTGGTCGGTCCCGATGCGGCGCACCGCGGAGCTGGCGCGGGACACCGGCACCTCGCTGGTCTTCCTCTCCGCCAACACCATGTACTGGCAGGTCTCCCTGGCGCCGTCCGCGTCCGGGGTGCCCGACCGCCTCCTCACCTGCCGCAAGCGCCAGGGGCCGGGGAAGGCCGCGCTGTGGCGGGAGATCGACAAGCCGGAGCAGCAGTTGCTCGGCATCCAGTACGCGGGCCGGGTGCCGGAGCCCTCGCCGCTCATCGTGCGCAACGCCGGCCACTGGCTCTGGCGGGGGACCGGGGCCGGGGACGGCGACGAGATCGCCGGGCTGGTGGCCGGCGAGGCCGACCGGTACTACCCGCGCACCGCGCTGCCGGAGCACGAGCAGCGCATCCTGCTCGCGCACTCGCCGTACGAGGACTCCGAGGGCGCCCGGCGCTACCAGGAGACCTCGCTCTACCAGGCGCCGTCGGGGGCCCTGGTCTTCGCCTCCGGCACGTTCGCCTGGTCGCCGGCGCTGGACCGGCCGGGACACACGGACGAACGTGTCCAGCGGGCCACGGCCAACCTGCTCAACCGGATCTGCAAGCGCGACTGAACGCTCCCCGCGGCCGGCCGGGCGCCTCCGGTGCGACGCCGTCCCCCACCGGACCGCCCCACGCGGCGGGGACGCACCGGCATACGGGACAATCGGACCCGCGACCCTTGGATCAACCTACGCGGAGGCAGCGTGTCCGGTTTCGTAGAAAAGCCCGAGCCCGTCCAGGTGCCGGGCCTCACCCACCTGCACACCGGCAAGGTGCGTGAGCTGTACCGGAACGAGGCGGGCGACCTCGTCATGGTCGCCAGCGACCGCATCTCCGCCTACGACTGGGTGCTGCCGACCGAGATCCCGGACAAGGGGCGGGTGCTCACCGCGCTGTCGCTCTGGTGGTTCGAGCAGCTCGGCGACCTGGTGCCGAACCACGTCATCTCCACCGAGGTGCCGGCCGGCGCCCCCGCCGACTGGGAGGGCCGCACGACGATCTGCCGTTCGCTGCGGATGGTCCCGGTCGAGTGCGTGGCGCGCGGCTATCTGACCGGCTCCGGGCTCCTCGAGTACGACGCCTCGCGCACGGTCTGCGGCATCGGGCTCCCGGAGGGTCTCGTCGACGGCTCCGAACTGCCGGGACCGATCTTCACGCCGGCGACGAAGGCGGCCGTGGGCGACCACGACGAGAACGTCAGCTACGAGGCGGTCGCGCACACCGTCGGTGTGGAGACGGCCACGCGGTTGCGGCAGTTGACGCTCGACGTGTACCGGCGTGCCCGGGACGTCGCGCACGGACGCGGCCTCATCCTGGCGGACACGAAGTTCGAGTTCGGTTACGCGCCCGGCGCGGACGGCGTCGAGGAGCTGATCCTCGGCGACGAGGTGCTGACCCCGGACTCCTCGCGCTTCTGGCCGCTCGCGGAGTGGGAGCCCGGCCACGCCCAGCCCTCGTACGACAAGCAGTTCGTCCGGGACTGGCTGACCTCGCCGGCCTCGGGCTGGGACCGCAAGAGCGAGACCCCGCCGCCCGCGCTCCCGCAGGACGTCGTGGACGCGACCCGCGCCAAGTACATCGAGGCGTACGAACTGCTCACCGGCCTCCGCTGGTCGTAGCCCGTACCGGCCCGCGCTGGTCGTAGCCCGCACCGGCCTCCGCTGGTCGTAGCCCGTACCGGCCCGCGCCGGTCACCGTCCGCACCGGCACCCGCGTGCCCGCACCTTCGCACCGGCACCCGCGTGTTCGGGCGGGGGCGCCGCGCCCGCACGGGGGAGCCGTAACGGGAAGCCGTACCGCCGCACTCCACTGCCGCCGCCCGGTCCGAGCGGCGGCGGCAGTGTGCCGTGTACGGCTCCGAGGGGCGTCCGGCCCCGCGAGGTCCGCGGGGCCCACGCCGCCGGCCCCGCACCCCGGTCCGTAGACCCCGCGAGGTGCGCGGGCCCACCACGCGGGGCCCACCACGCCGGGCCCCGCGCCCGACCCCGTACCGGGATCCCCGCCGCGGACTACCGGGTGGTCGACAGGCCCTCCTTGACGTGCCGGGTGATCTCGTCGGCGAGGATCTCGGGCAGCCCCTTCTCGATGCCGTCGAGTGCCTGCGCGGCGACGTCCGCCGGGTCGGCCTTGCGGTCGGTGGGTACGCCGGCGGCCATGTCGGTGTCCATGTACGCGACGTGCAGGGCCGAGACGGCGATCCCGCGCGGTGCCAGTTCTTCCCGGACCGCGCGGGTGAGTGCCCACGCGGCAGCCTTCGTCGCCGCGTAGGAGCCGAGTTCGGCCGGGTGCAGCCACGACAGGACGGAGAGGACGTTGAGCACCGCTCCGCCCCCGTTGCCCGCGATGACCGGGGCGAACGCCCGTGTCACGGCGAGCGGCCCGAAGTAGTTCGTCTCCATCTCCTGCCGGACCGCGTCGGTGTGGCCCGCGATGAGGGGCGTGGAGGTGGAGATCCCGGCGTTGTTGATCAGCAGGGTCGCGTCCGGGGCGAGGGCGGCGGCGGCCCGGACCGATTCCTCGTCCGTCACGTCCAGCCGGAGCGGGACGACGCCCGGCAGGTCCACCGTCTCGGGGCGGCGGGCCGCCGCGTACACCTTCGCCCCCCGTTCGACGAGCTGCGCGGCGAGATGCCGGCCCAGTCCCCGGTTGGCGCCCGTGACCACGGCGACCGCGTTCCTCAACTCCATCGAAGCTCCTCGGTTTCGCGGCGGGAGCATGGCCCCGCTCCTTAGATGATGGCCGCAATCTAACGCGGGGGCTACGATAGATGTCAACTGGCATCCAAGCGGGGAAGCGGGGAGGTGGCCGATGGGCCGCGTGTCGCAGGCGCAGGCGGAGGAGAACCGCCGACGAGTCGTGGAGACAGCCTCGCGGCTCTTCCGCGAGCAGGGCACGCACGTCAGCGTCGCCGATCTGATGAGGGAGGCCGGGCTGACCCACGGGGGCTTCTACAAGCAGTTCGCCTCCAAGGAGGCGCTCGTCGACGAAGCCACCGCCCACGCGTTCGACGCGTACTCCCGGCACGGCGTGGGGAGCGCACCGCCCTCGGACCGGAACGAGGCCGCCCGGCGGCAGGCGCTGGTCGACGGCTACCTCTCGGTCGAGCACCGCGACGCTCCGGCCGACGGCTGTCCCGTCGCCGCACTCGCCACCGACATGGCGCGCGAGCCCGGAAACCGCGAGGCCCGGAGGGTGTACGCCGAGGGGGCGGGTGCCTTCGCCGAGGCGCTCGCCACCGAGGACCGGGACGGTCTGGCGCAACTCGCCACCCTGGTCGGTGCGTTGGTCCTCTCCCGGGCCACCGAAGGGTTCCCGGTCTCCGAGGAGATCCTCGCCGCCGCGCGCACCGCGCTGACGCCGCCCGCTCACCCTGCCGACTGATCGCCCGCCCGCCCGCCGGCCGGACCTGGCGCCGTCCGCCGGCCGGACCTGGCGCCGTCCGCCGTGCGCGCTGCGACCGGCCCCGGTGCGACGAAGAAGGCCCCGGTCCTGGGGACCGGGGCCTTCTTCCGTGGAGCGAACGACGAGGTTCGAACTCGCGACCTCAACCTTGGCAAGGTTGCGCTCTACCAGCTGAGCTACGTTCGCAGGCGCCGAAGCGCGAGGACAACTATACCCATCCCTGAGCGTGCGCGAAACGCACTGCCGCGCGACGGCTCTTCACGCCGAGTTCGGAGACCGCCGAGGAGAGGGGGTCGCGGACGGTCCCGGGGAGAGCGACGCCCGTGCGGCGATCTCCGCGACCGGGGCGCCGTCCCCCGCCGGTGCGCACACCTCGGCTTCCCGGGCAGTGAGCGGCGAGTCCCCGCGGAGATCGCGTCCGCGCCGATTCCGGGTCCGCGTAACGGCATTCGCCGTGCACGATCCGGCTGATCCCGGCCGGACGGCGGGTGCTGAGGGTCTTGGGCACGTCTTGGGCACGGAGCCGCGCACCCCCGCGGTCGGGGCCCGCTCCGGGTGCCCGGCCGCCCGTGACCACTCACGATCATGGCGTGGCGGGCCGGCGGACGGGTCCGGGGGATGTGGCCACGCTCACACCGTCCGCACCCGGCATCCGGAGCTCGAGGACCGCGACGTCGGGCCGGCGGGCCGGGGCCATGGCAACGGACCCGCCGGGGCCGGGGCCCGACGGCGGTGCGCACCGTCATCGCTCCGCACGACATCCGTCATGAGCGGGGGGCGGGTGACGGGCGACGGGGGGCGGGTGACGGGCGACGGGAGTCCGCGAGCCCGGAGGAGTCCTCAACCCGGCTGATCCGCGCGGGAGATCGGCCGGCCGGGGAGCGCCGCGCTCCGAGCAGACGAAAAAAGACCCCGGTCGGTGACGACCGGGGTCTTTCTCATGGAGCGGACGACCAGGTTCGAACTGGCGACCTCAACCTTGGCAAGGTTGCGCTCTACCAACTGAGCTACGTCCGCATTGCCTCCGCTCGGCTTTCACCGGGCGGCGCGAGCACCACTCTACCCGATCCACCGGAGTGGTCGGAAAGCGATACAGAGCGGGTGACAGGAATCGCACACTGCGCCTCCCCCCTGGAAGGGGGGTGTTCTACTACTGAACTACACCCGCACGCTGCTGTGGTTGGGGCCTTTCGGCCTTGCCCCTTGGCGTGATCCAGACTCTATCCGACCTGCGGGGGTGCAACGCAAGTCGGCTCCCCCACGAATGTCGCGGCGGGGTCCTGGGGGCCGCCGGTCCGGAGGCACTGGCGGCCCTCCGGACCCCGGTGCCGGGGCCCGCCCACCCGTCAACTCGCCTGTTCGAACGCCTCGTAGACCTTCTTGGGGATGCGGCCCCGGGCCGGCACCTCCATCCGGTGCGACCGCGCCCAGGCGCGGACGGCCGCCGGATCGGGGGCGAGGGACGTGTGGTGGTAGGAAACGGGAGCCTTGCCGTGCTTTCCGGCATTTGTCTGCTTTCGACCGGCGGCCACGTACGGCGCCAGGGTCTTCCGCAGCTTTTTCGCGTTGGCGGGATTGAGATCGATCTCGTAGGACTTCCCGTCGAGGGCGAAAGTGACCGTTTCCGCCGCCTGTCCTCCGTCGATGTCGTCGGAGAGCGTGACCACTACGCGCTGCGCCACGGATATCGGTCCTTTCCTACGGTGCCCGCGCGGGTGAGTGCGCGGACACGGGCCTTCCGGCGGCTTGGGGTGGTGACGTGGAACCGGGCCGGGCTCCGGGTCGCCGGCCGCCGGCGCCGCGGTGCGGGGTCGCCCCGCAATTCCGGTGGGTGGACGACGGCGGTCGCGGCACCTCGTCGCGCTGCGGAAGGCCGCCGTGCACTCGGCACGCGGACGCTCCTTCGCCGTGCGACGCACCGCATCCGACGCCGCGCCCTCATCCACCACGCATTGCGGGACCGCCCGGAGGCGTCGGTGTCCCGTGTGTTCCCGGGGCCGTGTCCCTTTCCCTGGTAATCATTTGTACAGCGGTGAAACGGCATTGTGAAGCCCGCCCAATTGTTTCGCGTGTCCGTCCGCAATCGGCCGGGATTTTTTCCCCGGACTTTTCCCCGGAGTGGTGGTGATCGATATCCGCGCGTGCTCCGCGGGACCTTGTCTACCCGCGTAGAACTTTCCGCCAGGTACGCTGACAGGACCCGCGGGGGTCTGGGGAACCCCCCGGAGAACCAGCCGCACCACACCATTGGGAGTGCCAGTGGCACGCGTCGTAGTCGACGTCATGCTCAAGCCGGAGATCCTCGACCCGCAGGGACAGGCGGTGCAGCGCGCACTGCCCCGTCTCGGCTTCGAGGGAATCGCCGACGTACGCCAGGGGAAGCGTTTCGAGCTTCAGGTCGAAGGGCCGGTCGACGATGCCGCCCTGGCCCGGATCAACGAACTCGCCGAGACCTTCCTCGCGAACACCGTCATCGAGGACTTCGTCGTGAAGGTGGAGTCCGAGGAGGCCGCGAAGTGACCGCTCGTATCGGCGTCGTCACTTTCCCCGGCACCCTCGACGACCAGGACGCGCTGCGCGCGGTCCGGGTCGCCGGGGCCGAACCCGTGTCGCTGTGGCACCGCGACAAGGACCTGCACCAGGTCGACGCGGTCGTTCTCGCGGGCGGCTTCTCCTACGGCGACTACCTGCGCGCCGGGGCCATCTCCCGGTTCTCGCCGGTCATGGAGCCGATCATCGAGCAGGCGAAGGCCGGCATGCCGGTCCTCGGCATCTGCAACGGCTTCCAGATCCTGACCGAGGCGCACCTGCTGCCCGGCGCGATGCTGCGCAACAACCACCTCCACTTCATCTGCCGCGACCAGAAGCTGCGGGTGGAGAACGCGGGGACGGCCTGGACCGCGGACTACGCGGACGGCCAGGAGATCTCCGTACCGCTGAAGAACATGGACGGCCGGTACACCGCCGACGAGCGCACGCTCGACGAGCTGGAGGCCGAGGGCCGCGTCGCGTTCCGCTACGTCGACGTGAACCCCAACGGCTCGCTCCGTGACATCGCCGGCATCAGCAACGCCGCCGGCAACGTCGTCGGCCTCATGCCGCACCCCGAGCACGCGGTGGAGCCGCTGGTCGGCACCGGCGGCACGGACGGCCTCGGTTTCTTCACCTCGATCATCAAGAAGCTGGTCAACGCATGAGCCTGGATACGGTCAAGCACGCGGCCGAGACCCCGGACGACGAGCAGCCCTGGAAGGAACTCGGCCTCAAGGAGGACGAGTACGCCCGGATCCGCGAGATCCTGGGCCGCCGTCCCACCGGTGCCGAGCTCGCCATGTACTCGGTGATGTGGTCCGAGCACTGCTCCTACAAGAGCAGCAAGGTCCACCTCAAGCAGTTCGGCGAGAAGGTCCCGGCCAACGACGCGATGCTCGTCGGCATCGGCGAGAACGCCGGTGTGGTCGACGTCGGCCAGGGTTACGCGGTCACCTTCAAGGTCGAGTCGCACAACCACCCGTCGTACATCGAGCCCTACCAGGGCGCGGCGACCGGCGTCGGCGGCATCGTGCGCGACATCCTCGCCATGGGTGCCCGCCCGATCGCGGTCGTCGACCCGCTGCGCTTCGGTGCGGCCGACCACCCCGACACCAAGCGCGTCCTGCCGGGCGTCGTCGCGGGAATCGGCGGCTACGGCAACTGCCTCGGCCTGCCGAACATCGGCGGCGAGGTCGTCTTCGACGCCTGCTACCAGGGCAACCCGCTCGTCAACGCCGGCTGCATCGGCGTGATGAAGCACGAGGACATCCACCTCGCGCAGGCCTCCGGCCCCGGCAACAAGGTCATCCTCTACGGTGCCCGCACCGGCGGCGACGGCATCGGCGGCGTCTCGGTCCTCGCGTCCGAGACCTTCGAGTCGACGGGTCCCGCGAAGCGCCCGGCCGTCCAGGTCGGCGACCCCTTCCAGGAGAAGCTCCTCATCGAGTGCACCCTGGAGATCTTCAAGGAGAAGCTCGTCGCGGGCATCCAGGACCTCGGCGGCGCCGGGCTCTCCTGCGCCACGTCCGAGCTGGCCTCCGCCGGCTCCGGCGGCATGCGCGTCGAGCTGGACACCGTGCCGCTGCGCGACTCCTCCCTCTCGCCCGAGGAAATCCTCATGAGCGAGTCGCAGGAGCGCATGTGCGCGATCGTCGAGCCGCAGCACGTGGACCGCTTCCTGGAGATCTGCGAGAAGTGGGACGTCATCGCCACCGTCATCGGTGAGGTGACCGAGGGCTCGCAGCTGGAGATCTTCTGGCACGGCGAGCAGATCGTGGACGTTCCGCCGCGGTCCGTCGCGCACGAGGGCCCGACCTACCACCGCCCCTTCGCCCGTCCCTCCTGGCAGGACGCGCTCCAGGCCGACGACGCGGGCAAGCTCGCCCGCCCGGCGAACGGCGACGAACTGCGCGCGCAGGTGCTCCAGCTCGTCTCCTCGCCGAACCAGGCGTCGAAGACGTGGATCACGGACCAGTACGACCGGTTCGTGCAGGGCAACACGGTGCTCGCGATGCCCGAGGACGCCGGCATGGTCCGCATCGACGAGGAGACCAACCTCGGTGTGGCCATGGCGACCGACGGCAACGGCCGCTACGCGAAGCTCGACCCGTACACCGGCGCCCAGCTCGCGCTGGCGGAGTCCTACCGCAACGTCGCCGCATCCGGCGCCAAGCCGCTCGCGATCTCGGACTGCCTGAACTTCGGTTCGCCCGAGGACCCGGACGTCATGTGGCAGTTCGCCGAGGCCACCCGCGGTCTCGCGGACGGCTGCCTGGAGCTGGGTACCCCGGTCACCGGCGGCAACGTCTCGCTCTACAACCAGACCGGTGACACGGCGATCCACCCGACGCCGGTCGTGGCCGTGCTCGGTGTGATCGACGACGTCACCCGGCGCACCCCGGTCGCGTTCGCGCAGGAGGGGCAGCTGCTCTACCTGCTCGGCGACACGCACGAGGAGTTCGGCGGCTCGGCCTGGTCCGAGGTCGTCCACCAGCACCTCGGCGGGATGCCGCCCAAGGTCGACCTGGGCCGCGAGAAGCTCCTCGGGGAGATCCTCATCTCGGCCTCGCGCGACGGCATGATCGACGCCGCGCACGACCTCTCCGACGGCGGTCTCGTCCAGGCGGTCACCGAGTCCTGCCTGCGCGGCGGGAAGGGCGCCCGGCTGGTCGTCCCGGACGGTCTGGACGCGTTCACCTTCCTCTTCTCCGAGTCGGCGGGGCGCGCGGTCGTCTCGGTGCCGCGGAGCGAGGAACTCCGCTTCAACGACATGTGCGGGGCGCGGGGTCTGCCCGTCACCCGCATCGGTGTCGTGGACGGCGAGGAGATCGAGGTGCAGGGTGAGTTCAGCATCCCGCTGGACGAGCTGCGGACGGCGCACGAGGGAACGATTCCGGCGCTCCTCGCCTGAGTCCTCCCCCCTGAGCCCTCCTGGGGCCTTCCTCCCGAGGCACGTACGCCGCTGCCCCCGTCCGGTCCGCCGGGCGGGGGCAGCGCGTTGTCCGGGGCCGGGTCGTCCCTAAGGACGGGGCGCCGGACGCCGTGGGCGGGGACGCCCTTCGGCAGCCGTACGCTCGGTGCCATGCCGCCGTCACGCAAGCGCGCCCGCCGCTACGACCCCGACCGCACCCGGACCGCCGTACTGGACCAGTTCGCACAGGTCCGCCGGGCGGTGGCCGGGCTCTCCCCCGAGCAGCTCGCGCTGCCGGCCCGGCCCGGCGACCGGACCGTGCGCGAACTCACCGTCCGTCTCGCGACGGCGCTCTCCTCCGTCAGCCGGAGTCTGGAGCTGCCCGAGCCGCGCGGCGCCAAGCCGGAGTTGACCCCGGTCGCGTGGGTGCTCATGCCCGCGGCGCGGGCCGACCGGACCGACGAGGAGACGCGCGCCCTCGCCGCGTGCCACCCCGATCCGGCCCTGCTCTTCGACGAGGTCGCGGCCGGCTTCGCGGCGGCGGTGGCCTCGGCCTCGCCCGACCGGCTGGTGGCCACCCCGGCCGGTTCGATGCGGCTGGGCGACCACCTGGTCACCCGGACCGTCGAGTTGATCGTGTCCACGGACGACCTGAACGCCGCGACCGGCCTGGACATCCCGTACGACCGGCAGGCCCTGGCCGCCGCCACCCGGCTGCTCGCGGACGCCCTCGCCGAGCGGGCGCCCGGTGGCTCGGTGGAGGTGCGGGTGCCGCCGTTCGCCGTGGTGCAGTGCGTCGGCGGCCCCCAGCACACCCGCGGTACGCCCCCGAACGTCGTCGAGACCGACCCCCTCACCTGGGTCCGGCTGGCCACCGGACGGGCCGGCTGGGCCGGGGAACGGGAGGCCGCACGGGTCTCCGCGAGCGGCGAACGCGCCGATCTGGGCGGGCTGCTGCCCCTGACGAGCTGAGCCGGCCCCCTGTCCGCGCCGCCGCTCGCTGTCAGGCGCGGGCGGCGGTACGGGCAGGGGGCGCGGCGGATCACGGGGGACGGGGGAGGGAGCGGGTATCAGGACGGGTACGGCAGCAGCTCCGCGTCGGTCCGCTCCCAGGAGGCCCGCAGTTCGGCGAGGAGCGCCGGCTTCTCGGCGGCCCGGTTCGCCTGTTCCCGCTGGTCCTCGCGCAGGTTGAAGAGCTGGTCGGCGCCGCCCTTGCCCCGGTAGTACTTCCAGTCGCCCCGGCGCACCGCGCGCTCGCCGCGCACCCGCCAGAACAGGTCGCGCTCCGCCACCCGTTCGCCCCGCAGCAGGTAGCCACCGAGGCTGGTGCCGTCCAGCGGGTACGCCGGGGCGGGACGGGCGCCCGCGATCTCCAACAGCGTTGCGGTCCAGTCCGGCGAGAACACCGGCACGTCGCTGACCTGCCCGGCGTCGATCCGGGCCGGCCAGCGCAGCAGTGCGGGCACCCGGATGCCGCCCTCCTGGAGGGAGCTCTTGCTGCCGGAGAGCGGCCACTGGTAGGAGAAGCGCTCGCCGCCGTTGTCGCTGGCGAAGAAGACCAGGGTGTCCTCCTCCTGACCCGACTTCTTCAGCGCGTCGAGCACCTTTCCGACCGAACGGTCGAGGTCCTCGACCATCTGCCGGTACTTCTCGACCGAGCCGCCGTCGTTGTGGAAGAGGGCGGCTCGATTGCCCGCCTTGATCTGCCGGACGACCTCCGCGCTCTCCTCGGTGTCGCCGTCCGCGATCCACGGCCAGTGCGGGGTGGTGAAGTTGAGGTTCAGCAGCCACGGCTTGTCGTGGTCGCGCCGGACGTACTCGCTCGCCCGCTCGGTCAGGATGCGCGTGTAGTAACGGAGGTCCTTGTACTCGGCGTCGCCCTCGTAGAGGTCGTACTCGCCGCCGAGACCGAGCTTGGAGTAGTACTCCAGCGCCCCGCCGAAGTTGCCGAAGAACTCGTCCCAGCCGGACTTGGTGGGGCTGTAGTCCGGCAGGTAGCCGCAGTGCCACTTGCCGATCAGCGCGGTGGCGTAGCCGGTGCCGCGCAGCAGTGAGGCGAGCGTCGGGTGCGTCGGCTCCAGGCCCACCGACCTGTCCGCGATCGGCTCGGCGAGACCGCCGGCCGTGCGCCCCGGATAACGGCCGGTGTAGAGGCTGAAGCGGGTGGGCGAGCAGGTGGCGGAGCCGGAGTACGCGTCCGTGAACCGCACGCCCTGGCGCCCGAGGCGGTCCAGGTTCGGCGTCCTGATGTGCGGGGCGCCGTACGAGGACAGGTCGGCCCAGCCGAGGTCGTCGCCGAGGATGTAGAGGATGTTGGGGCGCCGGGAGTGCTTGCCCCGCGCCGCCCGGAAGGGCTTCTCGGCCACCGCCTCGTGGGGTGCGGACCTCTCCTGGCCGGCGGCCGGGGCGGCGGACGCGGGTCCGGCCGCCGCGCCCACGGCGACGCCGGCGGCCGTGGCGCCGACGGCGGTGGTGAAGGCGCGACGGGGGAAGGAGCCGGAGGGCTCGGAAGGACGGGGGACCGCGTTCTGGTCGGAAGGCATGACGACTCCGGGCAAGGGGGTCCCGCCGGATCACCGGCGCGTGGGGGCGCGCTCGGCTCCGTACGGGAACGGGCGGGAGAGCAGGGGGACGAAGGGGGTGTCCGGCGGACGGGGCGGAGCGTCACGGGGGCGTGCCCCGCGGTGCGGCACGTACGCCCGGGGTGGACACGCCTCCTGGGTACGCGTGCCGGGTCCGTCCGTCCGTGCGCTGGTCCCCGTGCGTGCGCGGTGAACGCCTGCGGGGCGTCAGCGGGTGAGCGGTGTCAGCGGGTGCACGGCGAGGGCGCGCGGACGGAGTGCCCGGAACCGGGCGAGGGCCCGGCCGGCGCGGCGACCGAGGACGCGGCGGGGGGCCGGGGGGTGGATCAGGAGCAGCGACAGATGGCGCTCGCCAGGCGTCCCAGATCGACGTGGCGGCGCTCCACGAGCGTGACCGAGAGATCACCGAGGGGCTGCATGGCCCGGAGCCTGCCGTCTCGCTGTGTCCGTGTCAACGAGCGTCTCGTTCTGCGGACAGCAGTACCGTTATCCGGACAGGGCGCACGCGTCGGCGGCGTCGGCAGGGGCGTCCGAGCCCGCTGTCCGCCCCGCGCGGTGTGAGGCTCGCCACCCGGTGGACGGCCGCGGGGACCCGGGCCCGGCCTTCGGCCCACCTCACCCAGCGCGACGGAAGGCCGGGGCCGGTGCTGGTCGTACCGGCTCCGCCCCGGGTCCTCGGGGGCCGCAGCGCTGGGGTCCGGCACCCGGGGGGCTCGGCGGGGCGCGCTCCGGGGCGCGGCGGTGATCACCCGGGGTGATCGAAGGGATCGGCCGGAAACGGACTTCCCGCTCCACGTCCGCGCACGTCCGGGCGGCCCCGGCCACCGGTGCTCGCTCCGTCCCCAATTCGGACCAGTGGTCGACCTCGCCTACACTCGGTGGCGTGCCTCGTGGTGATGGACGACTCAACCACGACCTGCTCCCCGGCGAGAAGGGCCCTCAGGACGCTTGCGGCGTCTTCGGGGTCTGGGCTCCCGGCGAAGAGGTCGCCAAGCTCACCTATTTCGGACTGTATGCCCTGCAGCACCGTGGACAGGAGTCCGCGGGCATCGCAGTGAGCAACGGGTCCCAGATCCTGGTCTTCAAGGACATGGGACTGGTCTCGCAGGTCTTCGACGAAACGTCTCTGGGGTCGCTCCAGGGCCATATCGCGGTCGGTCATGCCCGTTACTCCACCACCGGTGCCTCGGTGTGGGAGAACGCGCAGCCGACGTTCCGTGCCACCGCGCACGGCTCGATCGCCCTCGGCCACAACGGCAACCTGGTCAACACGGCCCAGCTCGCGGAGTTGGTCGCCGACCTGCCGCGCAAGGACGGCCGTGCCACCCAGGTCGCCGCGACCAACGACACCGACCTCGTGACGGCGCTGCTCGCCGGGCAGACCGACGACGACGGAAAGCCGCTCACCATCGAGGAAGCCGCCACCCAGGTGCTTCCCCAGGTCCGCGGCGCCTTCTCGCTGGTCTTCATGGACGAACACACCCTCTACGCCGCCCGGGACCCGCAGGGCATCCGCCCGCTCGTCCTCGGCCGCCTCGAACGCGGCTGGGTCGTCGCGTCGGAGTCCGCCGCCCTCGACATCTGCGGCGCCAGCTTCGTCCGCGAGATCGAGCCGGGCGAGCTGGTCGCCATCGACCAGAACGGTCTGCGCACCTCCCGCTTCGCGGAAGCGAAGCCCAAGGGATGCGTCTTCGAGTACGTCTACCTGGCCCGTCCCGACACCGACATCGCCGGGCGGAACGTCTACCTCTCCCGCGTCGAGATGGGCCGGCGCCTCGCCGCCGAGGCCCCCGCCGACGCGGACCTGGTGATAGCGACACCGGAATCCGGCACCCCCGCCGCGATCGGTTACGCCGAAGCCAGCGGCATCCCGTTCGGCGCCGGACTGGTCAAGAACGCGTATGTGGGGCGGACCTTCATCCAGCCCTCGCAGACCATCCGCCAGCTGGGCATCCGCCTGAAGCTGAACCCGCTCAAGGAAGTCATCAAGGGCAAGCGCCTGGTGGTCGTCGACGACTCGATCGTCCGCGGCAACACCCAGCGCGCGCTGGTCCGGATGCTCCGCGAGGCGGGCGCCGCCGAGATCCACATCCGGATCTCGTCCCCGCCGGTCAAGTGGCCGTGCTTCTTCGGCATCGACTTCGCGACCCGCGCCGAGCTCATCGCCAACGGCATGTCGATCGACGAGATCGCCACGTCGATGGGGGCGGACTCGCTCTCGTACATCTCGATCGACTCGATGATCGAGGCGACGACGATCCAGAAGCCCAACCTCTGCCGCGCCTGCTTCGACGGTGAATACCCGATGGAGCTCCCGGACCCGGAGCTGCTCGGCAAGCAGCTGCTGGAGACCGAGCTGGCCGCCGGCCCCGCCGCCACCGCGGCGGCCGACGCGCTGCGTCGTCCGTGATCCGGACCGGCCGGCGTTCCCTCCAGCCCCGTATTCCCACACGAAAGATCCCGGGCAATGTCTGAGACAACAGGTGCTTCCTACGCGGCGGCCGGCGTCGACATCGAGGCCGGCGACCGCGCGGTCGAGCTGATGAAGGAGTGGGTGAAGAAGACGAAGCGCCCCGAGACCGAGGGTCTCGGCGGTCTCGGCGGTTTCGCCGGCCTCTTCGACGCCTCCGCCCTCAAGCGCTACGAGCGCCCGCTGCTGGCGTCCGCCACCGACGGCGTCGGCACGAAGGTCGACCTCGCGCGGCAGATGGGCGTCTACGACACCATCGGCCACGACCTGGTCGGCATGGTCGTCGACGACCTCGTCGTCTGCGGTGCCGAACCGCTCTTCATGACCGACTACATCTGCGTCGGCAAGGTGCACCCCGAGCGTGTCGCGTCGATCGTGAAGGGCATCGCCGAAGGCTGCGTCCTCGCGGGCTGCGCCCTCGTCGGCGGTGAGACGGCCGAGCACCCCGGGCTCCTGGGGCCGGACGACTTCGACGTCGCCGGCGCGGGTACGGGCGTGGTCGAGGCCGACCTGCTGCTCGGCCCCGACCGCATCCGCGAGGGCGACGCGGTCATCGCCATGGCCTCGTCCGGTCTTCACTCCAACGGGTACTCGCTCGTGCGCCACGTGGTGTTCGACCGGGCCGGCTGGAGCCTGGACCGCCAGGTGGAGGAGTTCGGCCGCACCCTCGGCGAGGAGCTGCTGGAGCCCACCCGGATCTACTCGCTGGACTGCCTCGCCCTCACCCGTACGACCGAGGTGCACGGCTTCAGCCACGTCACCGGCGGTGGCCTGGCGAACAACCTCGCCCGGGTGATCCCGGCCGGGCTGCACGCCACCGTGGACCGGTCCACCTGGACCCCGGGCGCCGTCTTCGACCTGGTCGGCAAGGCCGGCAAGGTCGAGCGGCTGGAGCTGGAGAAGACGCTGAACATGGGCGTCGGCATGATCGCGATCGTCCCGGCGGACTCCGTGGACGTGGCACTGACGACGCTGGCCGACCGCGGGGTCGACTCCTGGGTCGCCGGTGAGATCACCGAGCGCGGCGACCACGCCACGGGTGCCGAACTGACCGGCGACTACGCACGCTGATCACGCGGGACCGTGCCGGAGGGCGGGCGACAGCGGTCGTCCGTCCGCCCGGGAGGCTCCGTCCGGGCGTCGTCGCCACCCGGGCGCGGCCGCTCCCCCGCGAGGGATCCCGGCCGCCTCGGACCCGACGTGCGTGCGCGGGCCTCGGAAGACCCCCACCCCACCGTGTCCGGACAGCACAGAACCCGGTCCGGGACGGGCCCGGACCGGGTTGTTGTGTCAGCGCGAGGTCAAGCGCCGCGGCGCTGGGACGAGGGACCGGACTCCTCGTCCTCGTCCTCGTCGTCGTTGTACAGACTTGCGTACTGTGCGTACGGGTCATCTTCCTCGTCGTCGTCCTCGAACGGCTCGGCGTTCGGTGGCTGACTCGAAGGTGATGCGCCCAGCTCATTGGCCAGACGTGACAGGTCGGTTCCGCCGCTGCTGTACTTCAGCTGGCGGGCGACCTTTGTCTGCTTGGCCTTTGCCCGGCCGCGCCCCATGGCTCGACCCCCTCGGTGACGGGGCTCGACGGCCCCAGAGTCTTGACACGCGTTCATGTTTCGGGACGGCCCCTCGGATGAGAGTCCGTACCCGTAGGGCTTCAACGGTACCTGCTTCCGTGGCCATACGGTACGCCGCCCGCGTCTTGCGCCCCGGTGCAGGACCAGTGAGGAGCCCCGTCCTCGCTGGTCAACTGCGATTTTAACCTCTTGTGGGCCTCCGACCCGCCGACCGGGGTGAGTCTTGTCTCGCCGGCCGGCGGGCGGTCGTCAGGAGCGGGCGGGACGACGTGCTTCGGCCATCCTGCGTTCGGCGATCCGGTCGGCGGCGGCGGCCGGCGGAATCCCGTCCTCCTTCGCACGTGCGAATATGGCCAGCGTGGTGTCGAAGATCTCCGCCGCCTTCGCCTTGCAGCGGTCGAAGTCGAAACCGTGCAGCTCGTCGGCGACCTGGATCACGCCGCCGGCGTTCACCACGTAGTCGGGGGCGTACAGGATCGCGCGGTCCGCGAGGTCCTTCTCCACACCCGGGTGCGCGAGCTGGTTGTTGGCCGCCCCGCACACCACCTTCGCCGTGAGCACCGGCACGGTGCGGTCGTCCAGCGCGCCGCCGAGCGCGCAGGGCGCGTAGATGTCGAGCCCTTCGGTGCGGATGAGCGCGTCGGTGTCGGCCGCGACGGCGATCCCGGGGTGCGCGTCGGTGAGCGCGCGCACCGACTCCTCGCGCACGTCCGTGACGACGACCTCGGCGCCGTCCTCCAGGAGGTGGCCGACCAGGTGGCGGCCGACCTTGCCGACCCCCGCGACGCCGACCTTCCGGCCGCGCAGGGTCGGATCGCCCCACAGGTGCTGGGCCGATGCCCGCATCCCCTGGAAGACACCGAACGCGGTGAGCACGGACGAGTCACCCGCACCGCCGTTCTCGGGGGAGCGGCCGGTGGTCCAGCGGCACTCGCGGGCGACGACGTCCATGTCCGCGACGTACGTGCCGACGTCGCAGGCCGTGACGTACCGCCCGCCGAGCGAGGCGACGAACCGGCCGTAGGCGAGCAGGAGTTCCTCGGTCTTCACGAGGTCGGGGTCGCCGATGATGACGGCCTTCCCGCCGCCGTGGTCGAGCCCGGCCATGGCGTTCTTGTACGACATCCCGCGCGCGAGGTTCAGCGCGTCGGCGACGGCCTCCGCCTCGGTCGCGTAGGGGTGGAAACGGGTGCCGCCGAGGGCCGGGCCCAGGGCGGTGGAGTGGAGGGCGATGACGGCCTTGAGGCCGCTGGCCCGGTCCTGGCAGATGACGACCTGCTCATGGCCTCCCTGGTCCGAGTGGAACAGGGTGCGCAGGACGTCCACGGGCGCGTCGTGCGCGCCGGGTACGCCGGTCACATCGGTCACGGTGGTGACTCCCAAGTACGAAGCGGCGGAACTGGAAGGGGACTTCTGAGGGTGGGAAGGCCCCGGCGGGCCGGCAGGACCGGCCCGTCCGGTCCTGAGCGTAGGCGCTGCTCACGCGCGGATCGCCCTTCTGCCGTGGATCACCCCCCGGGGGAGTACCGGCGTGACACGATCAGCTTCATGTCGGTGGTGTCTTCGGTGCTCGTCCCTTACACGTCCTATCTGCGGGTGTACGAGCCGCTCGCCGCCTTCCCGGAGGCCGAGCGCGCGCACTGGACGCGCTACGCGCAACGTGCCGTCTTCCCCACGGCCCAGGACGAACTCCGCCGTTCCCTGGCGGATTTGCTGCCCACGCCGCCGGTCGGGGTGAGCCCGCACGAGAGCGCGGACGCCTTCGTGACGGAGCTCGACGGGATGGTCTGCGTCTGCCCGTGGCGGACCCGGCTGCGCGGCTGGCTGGCTCTGGGGGAACTCGAGGAGATGTTTTCGGCCAATGTGCTGGACGCCGTCCTGCCTCCGGTGATCCGCGAGCAGCAGGCCGCCGACCATGAGCGGTGGCAGCGGCGGAACCCGGACGCGCGGCCCTGGATCAGGACCGCGGTCTGGCACGTACCGGTCCGCTGGTTCGTGCTCTTCGCCGACGGGGAGCGGGAGTACGGCGCCCCGGACGGCGCGGGCGGCCCGGCCTCGCTGCGGTACCGGACCCCGATGGTGGAGGCGCGCCGCCGGCTGGCCCGGGGGCTGCGGACCCTGCGCGAGACCGTGGACGACGGCTCGCTGGCGGACGGTCTGGTCGACGTGGGGCGGTGGCTGGAGGAGTTCCACCCCCGGTCGCTGGTCGAGCTGGACTACGCGGGGCTGGTGCACGCGGTGCCGGCGGAGCGGCTCGCCGAGGACCGGTCGGCGGCCGACGCGGCCGAGGGCATCGCGGCACTGCGCGCCGGCGACACCGACCGTGCGGCGGTGGCGTACGGCCGGCTCGCGGAACGCTGGCGGGCGGTGCGGGACCTGCGGTTCGCCAACTGACCGGAGCGCCGGTTGATCGCGTCTTCCTCACCCCGTGTCACCCCGAGGGGCGATACGAATCGCATCACAGCGGCATGAAAAGCCCGAAGGTGGGCAACTTCCTGCCGAGGCGGTCAATGGGGATCAATCGGTCCGAACCATCCCCGTACGGCCCACCGCCTCCTCCGCCAGGAAGGCCGGCCCCGAGCGGGCGGCCCCGACCGGGAAGGGAGTTGAGGGATCGGATGATCACCGGCGCGGGATGCCCGCACGCACGCGAACCCACGGAGTGCACCGGGAGACGCGGGGCCGGGGCGTGACCCGGCGGGGTTCCGCCCACGGCCCAGGTGTGCGGACCGGGGGCGTGAGGGTGGCCGGCTGACGCCCCGTGAGGCATGTCCCCCGGGACGGAAGATACGGGTGGAGCGGGGGCTACGGCTCACGTCCTAGGTCTTACGTCCTGAACCGGTCGATTGGCCGCAAGCGTGACGGACGGCACTAAGGCCGCCCTTGCGCCCATCCCCACCCCTCGTGCCAAAATAGGACAAGGAGTCCCGGGAGGGCTCTGTCCGTCCAACTATGGGCGGATTGCTCTGCATTGCGCGCTATGGGGGTCCAGTGGCTCCTGATCGCCCTGTGACTGATCGTTACTGACGAGTGACTGTCCGCTATGGCATGGTCCATCGGCATCCGTCGCTGATGAACACCTGGGAGGGCAATTCCATCGGTTTGGCCGACGTGGCTGGACGGATGGTGTAGTTGTAGTGCCGAGGACAAGCCGTTCGTCCTATAACCGACTCGGTCCCCGTCCGCCATTTCGGGCAACGTGGGCCAAGGTGCAGAATTTAGAGGAAAGAACCGAGATGGTTCGGTTCTCCCGAGGAGGCCGCTCATGACCGCTCGCACCCCTGATGCCGAGCCGCTGCTGACCCCGGCTGAGGTTGCCACGATGTTCCGCGTGGACCCGAAGACGGTCACCCGTTGGGCCAAGGCTGGCAAGCTCACGTCCATCCGCACGCTCGGTGGACATCGCCGATACCGCGAGGCAGAGGTCCGCGCACTGCTTGCGGGTATTCCGCAGCAGCGCAGCGAGGCCTGAAACACCCCTGTCGCCGCTTCACGACCGGGCAGCTGACGGCCCCCCAACCGCCGCCGCCCACCCCTGGCTCCATACGACGGGCGCCCGCCCCAACGGGCGCCATACCTGTGCGATGCGGGTACGTCGTCAAGATCGCGCTGGACTCCGCCGGGTCCAGCGCGGTCTTTTTTTGTGCCCGGACGCCTGTGCGGTCGGAACGGGAGGCGTGTGCGGCCGTCACGGTCGTCCGGCGGGCGCGGCCGGCACATGCCGGACGGAACGGGCCGTCACGTCGCGCTCCGCCCTGCGGCGGGCCTTGCGGGCCGGTGTCGCCCCTGCGCGTACGAGTTCTCCACCCAGGGTGCCACGCGGCCTCATCGGCGGGTGCGGGTGGGGTGTGGGCGCCCGTGTGGGTCCCCGTGCGGCCCGGTGGAGGGGTCTGCCCGGAGGCGGGGGAGCTGCCCGCACGGGCCGGGGGAAACCGGAGGGATGGATTCCACGGGAACTCTCCGGTGGAGTGCAATTGCACATATTAAATTCGACACTTGTAGGAAGAGGGTAAAGTCACCCTGTCCAAAAACTTGTTCAGTGACTCCCGTCACACTGCTTGCCGCTTGCCAACGTCCAGCCTGCCACCGCGAGAAGACGGAACGCCTCGCCGATGGTCAGGAGACCGGGGGTCTTCGGTCCTCCGTCCGGGTGGTCTCCGCACCCGGTCCGGTGGTCGGGACGGGCGCGGCCGAGGGCGCCCGGAGGGCTCCCCGGGAGCCGCCTGGTCCGCCGGGCCCCGGAGACGTGCTCTCGCGCCCGTCACGGCCTCCTGAGCGCCCTTCAGCTCCCCCGGCCCTCGCCCGTCTTCCCCGGGGCCCTCGGCTCCCGGACGGCCTCCTCGCGCCCGCACCCGGGGCCGGTCGCGGGCTCCGGGCGGCGAGCGGGCGCCGACGCGGGGCGGGCCGGCGCCACCGGAGGCGGTGCCGACCGACGTGACGGCGGTCGCCGGTCGCCGCCCGAGGGGGCCCGCAGCAGCGCCCGGACCTCGTGTCCCGCTTCGCACGTGTGCACGGTCGCCCCCGGGGGGCCCGCCGACGGGAAGACGGAACGGCACGGCCCGTACGTTCCCCGGTGCACGTGACCCACGGGCGGGCCGGCCGCCGAAGCGGACGTCACGGAGGCGGAACGCACGAAGGCCCGGATCTGATGATCCGGGCCTTCGACATGTGCGGTCCTGACGGGATTTGAACCCGCGGCCTCCACCTTGACAGGGTGGCGAGCACTCCAAACTGCTCCACAGGACCTTGCTGTCGTTCTCGCTTCCGTACTCTCGTCCGGCTGCGAAACAGGACTGTACAGGAGGTCGGCGGGCCAGGTCGAATTCACCCGGCGTGACGGCCTGCTCACCGACCCGAAGGGCGGTGAGCAGGCCGGATCCCCCGACGGCACGGCCTACGGTGCGGCGGCGTCGATCGCCTTCACGATCCGCTTGTCCGACACCGGGAAGGCCGTTCCCAGCGCGTGCGCGAAGTAACTGACCCGCAGCTCCTCGATCATCCAGCGGATGTCGAGCACCTCCTGCGGCACGGGCCGCCCCTGCGGCAACTGCTCCAGCAGCCAGGCGTACTCGTCCTGCATCTCGTGGACCTTCTCCATGCGCGTGGTGTCGCGCTGGACCGAGGTCGGCATCTGCTGGAGCCGGCGGTCCGCCGCGACGAGGTAGCGCATCAGGTCGGGCAGCCTGCGCAGCCCGGTCGCGGTGACGAAGCCGGCCGGCACGAGCCGTGCCAGCTGCTCCCGTACGTCCGCGACGTTCTTCACCAGCGTCAGGCTGTTCGTGGCCTTCAGACGGCGCTCGCAGGCCTGCCAGGCGGCCAGGATCTGCTGGACCTGGCCGACCGTGCGGACCGTGAGGTCGACCAGGTCGGCACGGACCTTGTCGTACAGGGCGGTGAAGGCCGCCTCGTCCCAGGCGGGGCCGCCGTGGGCGGCGATCAGGCGGTCGGCGGCGGCGGTGGCGCAGTCCTCGAAGAGGGCCTGCACCGAGCCGTGCGGATTGCGCGACAGCGCCAGCTTCTGCTGGTTGGTGAGCTTGTCCGAGGCGAACTTCGCCGGGTTGACCGGGATGTTCAGCAGGATGAGCCGACGGGTTCCGCGCCACATCGCCTGCTGCTGCTCGGCCTCGGTGTCGAAGAGCCGTACGGCCACCGTCCCGCCCTGGTCCACCAGCGCCGGGTACGCCTTGACCGGCTGCCCGGCCCGCCGGGTCTCGAAGACCCGGTCCAGCGTGCCGATGGTCCAGCCGGTGAGCCCCGAACGCTCGACGGAGACCCCCGAGGGCCCCGCGGTCGCCGCGGCGGCCTGGGAGAGCGCCTGGCGGGCCTTCGGGCGCAACCGGAGCTTGAGCGCGTCGAGGTCCTTGTCCTCGGCGACCTTGCGCCGCCGCTCGTCGACGATCCGGAAAGTGATCTTCAGGTGTTCCGGTACCCGGCCCAGGTCGAAGTCGTCCGCGGTGACCGGCACCCCGACCATCCGCTGGAGTTCGCGGGCGAGCGTGGTGGGCAGCGGCTCCTGGAGCGGGACGGCCCGGTCGAGGAACTTGTCCGCGTAGTTGGGGGCGGGCACGTAGTGGCGGCGGATCGGCTTGGGCAGCGAGCGGATCAGCTCGGTGACGACCTCCTCGCGGAGCCCCGGGATCTGCCAGTCGAAGCCCTCGGAGGTGACCTGGTTGAGCACCTGGAGCGGGATGTGGACGGTCACGCCGTCCGCGTCCGCGCCGGGCTCGAACTGGTACGTCACCTTGAACTTGAGCTTCCCCTGCCGCCAGGAGTCCGGGTAGTCGTCCTTGGTGACGGCCCCGGCCTTCTCGTTGATGAGCATGGAGCGCTCGAAGTCCAGCGCGTCCGGCTCGTCCCGGCGCTTGTGCTTCCACCAGGAGTCGAAGTGCGCGCCGGACACGATGTGTTCGGGGATGCGCTGGTCGTAGAAGTCGAAGAGCGTCTCGTCGTCCACGAGGATGTCGCGGCGCCGGGCGCGGTGCTCCAACTCCTCGACCTCGCCGAGGAGTTTGCGGTTGTCGTGGAAGAACTGGTGGTGCGTCCGCCAGTCCCCCTCCACCAGGGCGTTCCGGATGAAGAGGTCGCGGGACGCCTCCTGGTCGATTCGGCCGAAATTGACCTTGCGCTGGGCGATGATCGGTACCCCGTAGAGGGTGACCCGCTCGTAGGCCATCACCGCCGCCTGGTCCTTCTCCCAGTGCGGCTCGCTGTAGGTGCGCTTCAGCAGGTGCTGGGCCACCGGCTCGATCCACTCCGGCTCGACCTTCGCGTTGACGCGCGCCCAGAGCCGGGAGGTCTCCACCAGTTCGGCCGACATCACGAACCGGGGCTGCTTCTTGAAGAGCGAGGAGCCCGGGAAGATCGCGAACTTGGCGCTGCGCGCGCCCAGGTACTCGTTCTTCTCGGTGTCCTTGAGACCGATGTGCGAAAGCAGACCGGCCAGCAGCGAGGTGTGCACCGCCTGCTCGGGGATGGCCCCGCCGACCGTCGGCTCCTCGACCTTGATGTCCATCTGCCGGGCGACCGTGCGCAGCTGGGCGTAGATGTCCTGCCATTCGCGGATGCGCAGGAAGTTGAGGTACTCCTGCTTGCACATCCGGCGGAAGCTGGCCGAACCGCGCTCCCTCTGCTGCTCGCGGACGTAGTCCCAGAGCTTCAGGTACGCCAGGAAGTCCGAGGTCTCGTCCTTGAACCGGGCGTGCTGCTGGTCGGCCTGCGTCTGCTTGTCCGAGGGCCGCTCGCGCGGGTCCTGGATGGAGAGCGCGGCGGCGATGACCATCACCTCGCGGGCGCAGCCGTTGCGGTCGGCCTCGATCACCATCCGGGCCAGGCGCGGGTCCACCGGAAGCTGTGAGAGTTTGCGGCCGAGCGGGGTGAGCCGCTTGCGCGCGTCCTTCTCCGCGGGGTCCAGCGCGCCCAGCTCCTGGAGCAGCTGCACCCCGTCGCGGATGTTGCGGTGGTCCGGCGGGTCGATGAACGGGAACTTCTCGATCTCGCCGAGGCCGGCCGCGGTCATCTGGAGGATGACGGAGGCGAGGTTGGTCCGCAGGATCTCCGCGTCGGTGAACTCCGGCCGGGTCAGGAAGTCGTCCTCGGAGTACAGCCGGATGCAGATGCCGTCGGACGTGCGCCCGCAGCGGCCCTTGCGCTGGTTGGCGCTGGCCTGCGAGATCGCCTCGATCGGCAGCCGCTGGACCTTTGTGCGGTGGCTGTAGCGGGAGATGCGGGCGGTGCCCGGGTCGATCACGTACTTGATGCCGGGGACGGTCAGCGAGGTCTCGGCCACGTTGGTCGCGAGGACGATGCGGCGGGTGACGCCGCTGGGGGTCCGCTGGAACACCCGGTGCTGCTCGGCGTGGGAGAGGCGCGCGTAGAGGGGGAGCACCTCGGTGTGGCGGAGGTTGCGCTTGCCGAGCGCGTCGGCCGTGTCGCGGATCTCGCGCTCGCCGGAGAGGAAGACCAGCACGTCGCCGGGGCCGGCGGAGTGGAGCTCGTCCACCGCCTCGCAGATCGCGGTGATCTGGTCGCGGTCGGCGTCCTCGCCGCCCTCTTCGAGCAGCGGGCGGTAGCGGACCTCCACCGGGTAGGTGCGCCCGCTGACCTCGACGATCGGGGCGTCCCCGAAGTGCCGGGAGAACCGCTCCGGGTCGATCGTCGCCGAGGTGATGACGACCTTCAGGTCCGGGCGCTTCGGCAGCAGCCGGGCCAGGTAGCCGAGGAGGAAGTCGATGTTGAGCGACCGCTCGTGCGCCTCGTCGATGATGATCGTGTCGTACGCGAGCAGCTCGCGGTCGGTCTGGATCTCGGCCAGCAGGATGCCGTCCGTCATCAGCTTCACGAAGGTCGACTCGGGGTTCACCTGGTCGGTGAAGCGGACCTTCCAGCCGACGGTCTCGCCGAGCGGGGTGTCGAGCTCCTCCGCGACCCGCTCCGCGACCGTGCGGGCCGCGATCCGGCGGGGCTGGGTGTGCCCGATCATGCCGCGTACCCCGCGCCCGAGCTCCATGCAGATCTTGGGGATCTGGGTGGTCTTGCCGGAGCCGGTCTCGCCCGCGACGATCACGACCTGGTGGTCGCGTATCGCCTCCAGGATCACGTCCTTCTTCTGGCTCACCGGAAGCTGGTCCGGGTACGACACGGTGGGCAGCCGGGAGGCGCGCGCGGCGAGCCGTTCGGCGGCCTTGCCCGCTTCGGCCGCGATCTCGTCCACGACGGACTGACGGGCCTCGGGCTTGCGGATGCGACGCGCCCCTTCGAGACGCCGGCCGAGCCGGTGCGCGTCACGGAGCGAGAGCTGTCCGAGCTGGGACTGGAGATCAGCGAAGGAAGTAGACATACGGATCCCAGGATCTCACCCGCGCCCGAAGAGTGGCGAACCGATTTCGCACCGCCCGGGTACGGGCGTCCCGCGACCCCCGCGCCGGTACGCCCGTCCGGGCGGGGTGCGGCACGTACGATCTGCGGCAAGTCGACCGTTTCGAGGCCACCGGGAAGGGGCCCGCACGTGTCCCGTACGACGTGCCCGCGCCCGGCGAGCCGGACCGCCGTGCCGCGCCCCGGCATCCGGATAGCCCCGGGTGGCCGCGCCCGCTGAGCCGCACCGCCGCCGGCCGCCCCCTCTTCTCCGCCGCCCCGCATCCGTACGACGCTCCCGGAGTGCCGCATGCCCCTGCCCCAGAAGAAGAGCCGGTCGAGGAAGCCGCTGCTGTTCGGCTCCGCGGTCGTCCTCGCCGCCGCCCTGCTCGGTTACGTCTCGTACCGGGCGACCGACCCCGGCCCGTCCCCGTCCGCCACGGCCGGCGAGTCGGCCCGGCCCGAGGCGGGGGAGTACTCCGAGACGGCGAAGCTCGCCCGCCGCGAACCGGGCGACCCGCTGGCGCTCGGCCGTACGGACGCGCTCGTCGTCCTGGTCGAGTACGGCGACTTCCAGTGCGGCTACTGCGCCACGTTCGCCCGGGACACCGAGCCGGCCCTGGTCGACGCCTACGTGGCCGACGGCACCCTGCGCATCGAGTGGCGCAACTTCCCGATCTTCGGCGAGGAGTCCGAGGCCGCCGCCCGCGCCGCCTGGGCCGCGGGCCGGCAGAAGCGCTTCTGGGAGTTCCACCGGGCCGCGTACGCCGAGGGTTCCCGGAAGAAGGGGTTCGGTCCCGAACGGCTCACCGCCCTCGCGAAGGAGGCGGGGGTGGCGGACCTGGAGCGGTTCCGCACCGATCTCGACAGCGCCGAGGCGGCGGAGTCGGTCGGCCGGGACCAGGCCGAGGCGTACGGGCTCGGTGCCACCTCCACGCCGTCCTTCCTCGTCAACGGCCGCCCGCTGGCGGGCGCCCAGCCCGACGCGACCTTCACCTCCGCCATCGAGGAGGCCGCCGAGGCGGCCCGCACCGGCTCCGCCGTGCCGACCGAGAGCGTCGGCCAGGCGGGGAACCGGGCCCGGTGACGGCCGCACCGGTCCGACCGGCCCGCGTACCGGACGGACCGGTGCGGCGGGTTGGACCGCGCCGGTGGGGTGGACAGGGCCTCGGGGCGGGCCGGAAACGGCGGAAGCCCCATCCGTGGGGATGGGGCTTCCGGGAGGTGGCTGGGGCCGGGATCGAACCGGCGACCTATCGCTTTTCAGGCGATCGCTCGTACCAACTGAGCTACCCAGCCACGCAGCTCCTGAGAACTGCAGCGGTCCTGACGGGATTTGAACCCGCGGCCTCCACCTTGACAGGGTGGCGAGCACTCCAAACTGCTCCACAGGACCAAGCAATGTGCGAGACAAGTCTCGCACACGGTAAAGCGTGCCCCCAACGGGATTCGAACCCGTGCTACCGCCTTGAAAGGGCGGCGTCCTGGGCCACTAGACGATGAGGGCTAAAGGCCCACCGGCTTGCTTTCCAGCGCGTCGGGGACGTGAGAAGCATATGGGATCCCGGAGCTAACGCCAAAACGGTTTCCCGGCGGGGTCGTGGCGGCGGTGCGGCGAGGTCACGGGGAGGGCCGGCGCTCCCCGGCCGGGGAGGGGGCGGCGGGGACCGGGGAGCCGGGCGAAGAGGGCGTGGCGGGGGTGGGGGAGCCGGGGCTCGCGGTCCCCGAGGGGGTCGCCTCGGGGGTGTTCTCCTCCGGCAGGTGGCGGCTGACCTCGGCCGTCGTCAGCCCCAGTCCGCCCAGCGTGATCTCGTCCCAGGCCTGCAGACGGCGGGTCGCCCGGTCCAGGTAGAGGACCGAGGCGCGCACCTTCTCCGGCTTCTCGTTCTGGACGGCGCGCAGGCCGCCGCCGCCGGTGGACCCCTCCACCTTCAACCGGGTGCCGAGCGGGAGGACCTCGTTGACCCGGTGGTGGACGTGGCCGGCGAGGACGAGCGGGACCGTGCCGTCCGTCTGCCGGGCCGCCTGGGGATCGTGCGCCACCGCGATGTCCACCGGGGTGCCGGCCCGGGTCTGGTCGCGGAGGGCGGAGGCCAGCCGGAGACCGGCCATCCGCTCGGCCGCCTCACCGCCCCGGGCCAGCGACCGGTCGGGGGTGAACTGGGGGTCGCCGGTGCCCGCGATGCGCAGCCCCGCGACGGTCACCGTGCTCCCCTCGTCCAGCACGTGCGCGTTCTCGAGGCCCCGGAGGTAGGTCTGCGTGTCGGAGGAGTCGTGGTTGCCGCGCACCCAGACGTACGGGGCGCCGAGGTCGCGGACCGGATCGAGGAAGCCGTTCTCGGTGGTGGTGCCGTGGTCCATGGTGTCGCCGGAATCGATGATCACGTCGATGCCGTACTGCTCGACGAGCGAGGCGACGATGTGCCAGGACGCCGGGTTGAGGTGGATGTCCGAGACGTGCAGGACCCGCAGGGTGCCCGGGTCCGGCTGGTAGACGGGGAGCGTGGAGGTGGCGTCGTACAGCCGGGAGACGTTGGTGACCAGCCGGGCCAGCTCCTGCTGGTAGACGTCGAACTCGGTGACGATCGAACGGGCGTCGCCGACCACCGAGGGGGCGCTGGAGAGCAGCCCCGAGAACTTCGGTTCCAGCACCGACTTCGGGTTCCAGGTGGCGTACGCGCTCACCCCCGACGCGGTCAGCAGCACCAGCGCGAGGCCGCCGGCGGCCAGCGCCGGGCGCGGGCGCCGGTAGACGATCAGGCCGAGCGCCGTCGCCCCGGTCAGGACGGCGACCACCGACCGCACCGCCAGCTCCCGCGCGCCGGCCGCGATGTCCTCGGTGACCTCGTCCTGGAGCCCGGAGAATCGTTCCGGCTTCTCCACCAGCCGCTGCGAGCGCTCGGGATCGAGGCGGTCCACGTCCACGTCGAGGCGGACGGGAGCGATGTGCGAGTCCAGCTCCAGCGCGCCGAGCGGGGAGACGTCCACCCGGGTGCCCCCGGTGAGCGAGGGGCGCAGGGCCATCGTGGTGTCCATGGGGCCGACCGGCGTACGCACGTCCCCCACGACCAGCAGCCCGAGCCAGGCGCCCAGCACCACCACCGCGAGCATCGCAAGCCCCCGCACCAGCGGGCGCGGCCGGCGTCCCGCGAGTTCGGGCACCGGCATCGGGGCGGTCCGGCGGCTCCGCCGGGAGCGGCCGGACCGCGAACGGGCCGCACGGGCGGACACCGAACGGGACGGACGGAACGGGACACGAACCATTGGACCCGTATGCCCGGTCCGCCCTCCGGCCATGCGGCGGGGGCGGGGCACGCCCGCGTACGGGTTGCGGGAGCGGCGGACAGTGCTCCTCCCCGGTCGTACGGGCGCGTAGGGGGGCGTACGGGACGTAGCGGACGTGCGGCGGACGGGCGGGCGCGCCGGGGCGGGCGTGCGTGACAATGGCGGGGTGCTGGAGATGACGCGCGAGCAGTTCGAAGAGCTGGTGAGTGAGGCGCTCGACCGGATCCCGCCGGAGCTGACGCGGCTGATGGACAACGTCGCGGTGTTCGTCGAGGACGAACCGGACCCCGGCGACCCCGAGTTGCTCGGGCTCTACGAGGGAACGCCGCTCACCGAACGGGGCGAGTGGTACGCGGGCGTCCTGCCGGACCGGATCACCGTCTACCGCGGCCCGACGCTGCGGATGTGCGAGACCCGCGAGGACGTCGTCGCGGAGACCGAGATCACCGTGGTCCACGAGATCGCCCACCACTTCGGGATCGACGACGCGCGGCTGCACGCGCTGGGTTACGCGTGAGCCGTCCCGGCGAGCCCCGCCGGGACGAGCCCGTCCTGCCCGCCCTGCCGGGGCCCCGCGAGGCGGCGGTGGTCGCCGTCGTGGCGGCCGGCGGAGCGCTCGGCGCCACCGCGCGGTACGCGGCGACGCTGGCCTGGCCCACCGGCGCGGGGGCCTTCCCGTGGACGGTCCTCGCCGTCAACGTCGCCGGCTGCGCGCTGATCGGCGTCCTCATGGTGCTGACCGTCGAGCTCTCCGTGGTCACCCGCCCGCTGCTGCGCCCCTTTCTCGGCGTGGGCGTCCTCGGCGGCTTCACCACCTTCTCCACGTACGCGGCCGACGTCTCGAAGCTGCTCCAGCGTCAGGAGGCGGCGACGGCCCTGGCCTACGCCGCCCTCACGGTGATGGGGGCGCTCGGCGCGGTCGGGGTCGCTGCGGCGGCGACGCGGGCGTGCGTGGCCCGCGTCCGGCGGGCGGGCGGGGACACGCGGTGAACTGGCTGCTGGTGATCGTCGGCGGGGCGGTGGGCGCGCCCCTGCGCCACCTGACGGACCGTCTGGTGCGCCGGTACCACGGAGCGGGGCTCGCGTACGTCTTCCCCTGGGGCACCTTCACGGTCAATGCCGCGGGCAGTCTGCTGCTCGGGGCGCTGACCGGCGCGGCCGTCTCCGCGCCGGCCTACGCCCTGCTGGGCACGGGGCTCTGCGGGGCGCTGACCACGTACTCGACCTTCTCCTACGAGACGCTCCGGATGGCCGAGACCGGACGGGGCTTCCTCGCGGGGGCCAACGTGGTGGCCTCGCTGCTGGTGGGGCTCGGCGCGGTGTTCCTCGGCGCGGAGGTGGCGGGCGGGGCCGGGTTCGGCGGGTGACGTCGGCGGGGGAGTGGAACGGGTGCGGCGGGGGCGGGTGCCGGGTGCCGGGTGCGGTGGCTGACGTCCGTGGGGACGTGGCGTCTCCGGGCGGTCTCGTTCGGGTGGGCCTCATGCGGGTGATGACCGGCGGATGAGGCGCACCGCTCGCGCCGTGGGCGTGTCCCAGGCGGGGTCCGGGGAGTTGGGCACCACGCACCCGTTCCCACGTTCCCGTCCCGGAGGTGCCCCGTGCGCCCGTTGCCCGTTCCCGCCCGCTGGGCGGTTCTCGCCGCGCTGATGCTGGGCGCCTCCACCGGGTGCGTGAGCGTCGACGCGGAGAAGACCGGGCCGCGTCCCTCGCGGTCCGCCGGTGCGGCCGGTGCGGTCGAGGAGCAGGACAGCGGGGTGGCCGGTACGTCCGGCCGCCCGGGCCCCGGTGACGGCAGCCGTCACCACACCGACCGGGGCAAGGACGGGAAGCCTGATCCCAAGCGCGCCGATGATTCCGCCTCGCCCAGCCCTTCGGCCAAGAAGCCGGCGCCCGGCAGGCCCACGCCCAGCCGGGACGGGGACGGAGGCGGGGCAGTGGTGGTGGTGCCGCCCGGGATCACGGCGGGACCCGGGGACCCCGGCGTCACGGCCGCTCCGGTCACGCCCGACCCCACACCACCGCCGGTCACCGACCCGGCCCCGGGCGGGGACACGGGTGGCCCGGGTCAGCCGGCGGAGTCACCGGACGTGCCGGAGGAACCCTCGCCACCCGCGGCCTCCCCGGTGGAGTGAGAAGCCGGAGTGAGATGCCGGTGCGGAGTGCCGGGGTGGAGCGGTGCGGCGCATCGGGAAGTACGCCGGAGCGGTGCGGGGGAGCGCGTGCGCGGAGTGCGTCGGTGGGCCCGTTCCGGCGATGCGCCGGGCACGTGGTCCGGTCGAGTGGTTCGGGCGAGTGGTTCGGGCGACGACGTCGGCCTCGACCAGGCCCGGGCGGCGCTGCGGACAGGCCGCCGGGATGATCGCTCCGATAGCATCACCGCAGGTCAGAGCCGTATGGCAGCGCTTGCTCGGGAGGCGGTTTGCGCAATACGGGGGAGAGTGCGTATGGTAGTAGATCGTTTGATCCTATGCCCGGCGCCGACACAGAAGAGCGCCGTGTGGCGCGTACTCTCCCTTGCCGTGGCTGGACCGCATTGAGGCGGTCGACATTGCGAAAACACGGAGTTACGGGCGCGTGCCGAGACTCCGGAAGGTTTCGCATTTCGCATGTCAATTTCCAGTTCTGACCACGCCGTCATGTCCGAAGACATCGACAACACCGAGCTCGCCCAGGTCGTCGAGCTCCCCACCGAGGCCGTCGTGGCCGAGGTCGCCCCCGCCCCCGTCGAGGTGACCGGCGAGCAGGCCCCCGAGGCCGTCTCCACCGAGGCCGAGGCCGAGGCCGCCACCGTCGAGACCGGGTCCGTCTCCGACGAGACCGTCTCCGACGAGGTCGCGGAGTCCGACGAGGACGCCGAGCCGACCCTCACCTTCGCCTCCCTGGGCCTGCCCGACGGCATCGTCCGCAAGCTGGCGCAGAACGGCGTGACCAGCCCCTTCCCGATCCAGGCCGCGACCATCCCGGACGCCCTGGCCGGCAAGGACATCCTGGGCCGCGGCCGTACCGGCTCCGGCAAGACGCTCTCCTTCGGTCTGCCGACCCTGGCCGCGCTCGCCGGTGGTCACACCGAGAAGAAGAAGCCCCGCGCGATCATCCTCACGCCGACCCGTGAGCTCGCGATGCAGGTCGCGGACGCGCTCCAGCCGTACGGCGACGTGCTCGGCCTCAAGATGAAGGTCGTCTGCGGCGGTACGTCCATGAGCAACCAGATCTACGCCCTGGAGCGCGGTGTCGACGTCCTCGTCGCCACCCCGGGCCGTCTGCGCGACATCATCAACCGCGGCGCCTGCTCGCTCGCGAACGTCCAGGTCGCCGTCCTCGACGAGGCCGACCAGATGTCCGACCTGGGCTTCCTGCCCGAGGTCACCGAGCTGCTCGACCAGATCCCCGGCGGCGGCCAGCGGATGCTCTTCTCCGCCACCATGGAGAACGAGATCGGCACCCTGGTCAAGCGCTACCTGACCAACCCGGTCACGCACGAGGTCGACAGCGCCCAGGGCAACGTCTCGACCATGTCGCACCACGTCCTCGTCGTGAAGCCGAAGGACAAGGCGCCGGTCACGGCCGCCATCGCCGCCCGCAAGGGCCGCACGATCATCTTCGTCCGCACCCAGCTGGGCGCCGACCGCATCGCCGAGCAGCTCATCGAGTCCGGTGTGAAGGCCGACGCGCTGCACGGCGGCATGACGCAGGGTGCTCGCACCCGCGTCCTGGAGGACTTCAAGAAGGGCTTCGTCAACGCCCTGGTCGCCACCGACGTCGCCGCCCGCGGCATCCACGTCGACGGCATCGACCTGGTGCTGAACGTGGACCCGGCCGGCGACCACAAGGACTACCTGCACCGCTCGGGCCGTACCGCCCGTGCCGGCAAGTCCGGTGTCGTCGTCTCGCTGGCGCTTCCGCACCAGCGTCGCCAGATCTTCCGCCTGATGGAGGACGCGGGCGTCGACGCCTCGCGCCACATCGTCCAGGGCGCGGGCGTCTTCGAGCCCGAGGTCGCCGAGATCACCGGCGCCCGTTCGCTCACCGAGGTCCAGGCCGACTCGGCGAACAACGCCGCCAAGCAGGCCGAGCGCGAGGTCGCCGAGCTGACCAAGCAGCTGGAGCACGTGCAGCGCCGCGCCGGTGAACTCCGCGAGGAGGCCGACCGCCTGGTGGCCCGTGCCGCGCGCGAGCGGGGCGACGACCCGGAGCAGGCGGTGGCCGAGGCCGTCGCCGAGGCGGAGGCCGCCGTCGAGGCAGCCGTCGCCGTGCCGGAGCAGCAGCCGGCGGTCCGCGAGGAGCGCCGTGACGAGCGTGGCAACTACGAGCGCCGCGACAACCGCGGTGGTGACCGTGGTGGTTACCGCGGTGGCAACGACCGTCGTGACGACCGTCCGTCGGGCGGCTTCCGTTCCGGTGGCGACCGTCCGTCGGGTGGTTTCCGTTCCGGTGGTGACCGTCGTGACGACCGTGGTGGGCGTCCGTTCCAGGGTCGTGACGACCGTCCGTCGGGCGGCTTCCGTTCCGGTGGCGACCGTCCGTCGGGTGGTTTCCGTTCCGGTGGTGACCGTCGTGACGACCGTGGTGGGCGTCCGTTCCAGGGTCGCGACGACCGTCCGTCGGGCGGTTTCCGTTCCGGTGGCGACCGCCGTGACGACCGCCCCTCCGGTGGCTTCCGCGCCGGCGGTGACCGTCGTGACGACCGTGGTGGGCGTCCGTTCCAGGGTCGCGACGACCGTCCGTCGGGCGGCTTCCGCTCGGGTGGCGACCGTCGTGACGACCGCCCCTCCGGTGGCTTCCGCGCCGGTGGCGACCGTCCGGTCAACCGCGACCGTCGTGACGACCGCCCGACCGGCGGCTTCCGCTCCGGTGGCACCGGCGACCGCCCGCAGGGCCGTCGTGACGACCACCGCGGTGGCGGCAGCACCGGTACGAGCACCGGCAGTTTCGGCCGCCGTGACGACAAGCCCCGCTGGAAGCGCAACGGCTGACCGGTCGTCCACGACCTGACGGCTTCCTGAGCCGTTGACCGTCCACCAGGGCCCGTACGACACCGCGAGGTGTCGTACGGGCCCTGGTGCGTGTCCGGGCCCGCACGGTGCCTCCGGCGACCGTGCCCCCGGCCGGCGGGTGGCGCGGCCCGCTTCGGCCGGCCCCTTCCGCCTGCTCACGAGGCCGCGATCCACCGCCCCATGACCACCCGACGGCCCGGCTGCCCGGCACGACGGACCCTGACGGGATACCGGCTCGGCTCGCGGGTTCGGGCGGGCTATGCTCGTGGGTGATCCGGTAAGGGCCGTTAGCTCAATTGGTCAGAGCAGCGGACTTTTAATCCGTTGGTTGTGGGTTCGAGTCCCACACGGCCTACCGATCGCAGGGCGGGGAGACCTCCTCGGACCTGCTGCGAAGCGCCCCGATCGGCTCCGGCCCGCCGGGGCGCTTCGTCGCTACCGGCCGCGTGCGCGCGCGAGGGCCGCGTTGACGGTCATGCCGGGGCGCCCGGGTGGGCCTTCGACTGCAAGCGCGAGGCGGCGTCCGCCCAGAGCGGCATGCCGAAGACTCCGGCGACGGCTCCGTCCTCGTACCAACCGGTGCCGGACAGCCAGACCTCCAGCCACTCGGCGAGGCTGCCCGCGTCCACGAACCAGGCTCCGGACAGGTCCTGGTCGCGGATCGCGTTCGGTTCGAAGAGCAGGACGGCAGCGTCCTCGCTCAGGCAGTCGACCGCGGCGACCATGGCGCAGCCCCAGTCCAGGACGGGTACGACCCCCCCGGGGCCAGGACCACCAAGTGTCCGCGTCGGCGGGCGGAAGGCGATCGAGATAGCTCTCCACCACGGTGGTTTCGTCGTCGGACCCGGGCGCGGGTGTGAGCGACAGCAGGGATTCCTCCGGGCCGAATCCCCCGTTGCCCACCTGCCGGTACAGCGCGGCGAGGTGGGGGTGGAGCCGGAATCCGAGCCGGTTCTCCGCGGCCGTCAGTTGGAGGGCGGTGAGGGGTGTCTGGAGGCGTTCGCTCTTCGCGGCCTCGGCCGCGACCCGTCCGAGCAGATCGTCGAAGTCGTTCATGCGGCCCATCCTCGCCGCTCGGCCGTCGCCCCCACGGTCGGAGGGTCCGGCGGAGGGGTCCGTCGGGTCGGCCGAGCGCGTCCCCTCAGCCGAGGATGCCCATTCCGCCGGCCTCGGCCTCCGTTGCGGTGCCCGGGACGGTGACCTCGACGGGGCGGCCGAGGTCGGTGAGGGTCAGCGTGCTGACGGACGTGGCGGCGCCCTCGATCCGCAGCGACATCCGGATCCGCGTGGCGCGCCCGTGCCCGTCCACCCACACGTCGACGGGTACCGGGATCTCGCCGCCCACCATCTGGCGCAGCGTCTTCGCGGTCGTCAGCGACTCCTCGGACATCTCCAGCGTCAGGGCCTCGAAGGGGAGCCGGCCGCGGTAGTGCGTGGTCGGCGTGGAGCCCGTCTTCTCCTCGCCGGCCGCACGGAAGTCCGTGCCCATGGCGGCCTGCCGCAGCGTGTACTCGGGGTCGTTGGCGGGAGACCGGAGGATGTGCTGGGCTTCGAGGTCGTCCCGGTCGACGACGGACCACCCCCTCGTCCCGCTCCCTGCCGTGCCCCGCAGATAGACCTTCCCGTCGGCGAAGACCTCGTCGAAGCGGGCCGCCGACGCCGGCTCGACGTCTGTGGTGCCCCGGTGGTGGACGAAGTCGTGCGCGCCGCCGCCGGATATGACGTAGGTGGCGTCGGCGCCCGTGCCCAACTCCGTGCGGTGCGCGGTGCGTGCCGTGGTGCGGCCGGTCGCCTCGACGGCGGCGAGGACGAGCCGCGTGGGGTCGCTCTCCGGCGTGGGGGAGACGCTCTTCGCCGGGTTGATCGGGTCCGCCACACTCGCCCGCTCCGTCGCGCCCGCGCTCTCGGTGGAGGAGGACGTGCCGCAACCGCCCGCGAGCAGCGCGGTGCAGACGAAGGCGAGGGAGAGGGCACGGCGCAGCAAGGAGGGCTCCGGATCGTCAGGGGTGGGGCGCGCCCCCTGAGGCGGCGGGCCGGCGTGGTCCGCAGCCTACGTACCTGTGAGTCACCTGTGCGCCGTCGGGGCCCGCTCCGTACTCACCGCTCGTCGGCGAGCGCCTTCCGGAGGCGGTGGCCGCGGCTGTGCGCCGGGGGTCTGTACTCCGGAGCGCCCGGGGGGTGGGCGTACGCGTCGGGGCGGGCGCCGGAGGCGGAGTGGCCCTCGGACGTGATCACGGCAGATCCGCTGATGGTGCGGTCGCAGTCGACGCAGATGAGGGGGATCACTGGCGGGCCGCCCGCCACGCGCGGCTGAGACGGTCCGCGATCGCGCACTCCGCGCGGTCCGAGCGGCAGGCCGCGCATTCCGAGGTGTGGGTGATCAGGGTGCGGTACTCGGTGTCCCCGGGGGCGCCGGGGTCGGCCGGTTCTGCCATGTCGGTGCTCTTCCGTGTCGGGGCGGGATGGTCGATCTCGGCCCACACCCGGGCGATGCCGTCGGCACCGACCTCGTGGCCGAAGCGGTCACCGTGCGCCAGCGTCATGAGGATCGTGCTGTGGAGAGCGTTGCTCAGCGGAGAGGGGAGCGGGGCCTCCACCCGGACGGCGCCGGGTGCGCGTGTCACGCGTGGCTCGGTACCTGTCGCGGCGGCGAGCATGCCCGCGAGGGCGGCGACGCGCGGCGGTACGGAGGGCATGGCTCTCCCCTGGGTGATTGCCTCACACTTCGTGAAGCTGAATATTCAGCTTCGACCTGATGGGTTAGCTTTGTCAATGTCCGACTTCCACTGCTGGGAGCTGTGCATATGCCTCGCGACACCCCTTACCTCCAGGTGGCCGACGCTCTCCGCGACCGCATTCGGGCGGGCGAGTGGGCGGTGGGTGACAAGTTGCCGAGCCGGGCCCGGATCGCCGAGGAGTACGAGGTCGGCGCCTCCGTCGCGCAGCGCGCCATGGAACGGCTCACCATCGAGGGCATCCTCGAAGGCCGCTCCGGATCCGGTACCTACGTCCGCCGGCCGCGTGAGCGCCGGCGCATGATCCGCACCAGGCGTCCCGAGCACCGCGGTGCCTCGCCCTACCGTGCCGTCCTCAACCACCAGGACCACGAGGGGACGTGGGAATCGCGCTCCTCCGCGCGGACTCCCGCGCCCGAGCGCATCGCGAGGCGGCTGGAGATCGAGCCCGGCGACCTCTGCGTCGTCACCGACTACGAGTTCCTCGCCGACGGTCTCCCCGTCCAGCTCTCCCGCAGCTGGGAGCCGATGGCGATCACCGGCGAGACTCCGGTCGTGCTCCCCGAGATGGGTCCGCACGCCGGGATCGGTGTCGTCGAGCGGATGCGGTCGATCGGCGTGCTCGTCGAACGGGCCGTCGAGATCCCGCGCCCCGCCCGCGCGACGCAGGAGCAGGCGAATCTCCTCGGTATCAGCATCGGCGGCCTGATCACCGAAGTGGAGCGCACCTTCTACGACGTCGACGGCCGCCCGGTCGAGACCGCCGACATCGTCGTGCCGGACGTGCGGTGGGAGATCGCGTACGAGTTCGCCGTCCAGCGACGGGAGTAGGGGCGCGAAAGCACCGGCTCCCCTGCGACGGGGAGCGGGGCTGTGACAGGGCTCGGATCCGCACCCGGCCGGGGTCGGCGTGGCGCCGTACCGTCCGGACGCGACGGCGCCTCCGTCCTGTCTGCCGGATGGCAGGACGGGGGCGCCGGTGGTGGCGGGAGGGGACCGGAGCCGGGCCGGCCGGCTCAGGCGCCGGTCGGGGCCTTGGTGCCGGCGGTCCCGGCGCCGTCCGCGGCCCCACTGGCCTCGGCGGCCTCGGCCGTCTCGGGGGCGGCCTCCCCGGCCTCGGGGGCGGTCGTCGGCCGAGGCGCGTCGGCCGGCGCGGTGGCGGGTGCGGCGGCGGTTGCGGCTGCCGCCCGGGCCGCCGACGCGGCCTTGCTCTGGTAGACCATCAGCCCGATGAACCCGGCGAGGAAGCCGCTGATCAGGCCGGATATCGCGTTGTTCAGGGCGTTGGTGCCCTCGCCGTCCGGCATGCCGATGACGAAGTAGACCACCAGCGCGCTCATCAGGGCCCCGGCGAGGCCCCCGATGATCGCGCTCCCCGCCGAGGTACGTACCCGGGCCCCCAGCGACGGCTCCGACGGGGTGGAAGGGGCGGGAGTGAGCGGCGCGGTCATGGTGGAGTCCTCCGGGGGCGGGCTGCGGTGCGGGACCGGGGGCGCGTGGCCGACACCGGGGCAGGGCGAATCCGCCACCTCGGGGGCACATGTCCTCACGGGCAGCCCGCCGGTACCGGGGGATGCAGCCATATCCTTGGCCAGAAGAGGACGCCTGGCAACTACCTGACGTAAAAACAGCGTTGCATCAGTGGCTGCGATGTTTTGCCCCGAACTGCGCCTCGCCCCCCGTGGGATGACGTGCCCTCGCCGGAAGGCGAACCCGATCGGTGTGCTGCGGCGGGTGGTTGTGGTTCGTTCGGCCACGCTCTCGGCCGCATCCTCGGGCCCGCGCCCGGCCGCCCCGTGGTCGTCGCTTCATGCCGTCCGCGCGCCCGGCCGGCGCACGTGAGGGCGACGGCCGGCCGGGCCTGTCGGTCCGGGGAGGCGCCGGTCGTACGCCGGGTGGTCAGGAGCTCGTCCGGGATGCCGTACAGTTGTGTTCATCGACGCGGGGTGGAGCAGCTCGGTAGCTCGCTGGGCTCATAACCCAGAGGTCGCAGGTTCAAATCCTGTCCCCGCTACTGAAGGCCCGGGCCCGGCACGCACAGCGTGCCGGGCCCGAGTCGTTTCCCCGGACGCGTGGGGCCGCCCGTTCGCTCGGCGGCGCGTTCTCGCTCCTCCGACGGGACGGCGTAACGATCTGCCGCGCCAGGCATGAACCGGTCCCTCCGGGAAATTATTCGCACGCCCGGACGGTCGACGCCGTGTCGGCGAACGCGTGGGCGAGCCGGGGGTGAGGATCGGGGTGAACGCTCCGGTGCTTCCGTACGCGGTGCGCCGGCGCACGCGGCGCGGAGAGCACCCGTCCGGCCGAGTGGGTGGGCGTACTCCGGCGGTGGGGCGCTCGGCGGTGAGCCACACGCTCCCCCCAATGGACGACGGTGAGTCGCCGCTCGGCGCGGCTCGGGGCGGTCCGGGCGGGGCGCGGTAGGTTCCGCTGCCGTGGCGGGACAGGGCAGGAGAAGCGCACAGGTGGGGAAACGGCAGTACGAACGTGGCGGAGCCGCCGGGGATGTGAGTGCGCGGCGGTTCGTGCGGGTTCTGCCTGCCCTGCTCGTCGTGGGCGGGCTCGTCTTCGACATCGCCTCACCGCCCCGGTTCACCGCGGTGCCGCTCTTCGTCGCCGCTCCGCTGATCGCCGCGCCGTTCGCCTCCCGGGCCGGCACCGTCCGGGTCGGGGTGGTCTCGCTCGCCGCCGTCATCGCGATGCGGGTGTACGTGGGCACCCTCGGCGACATCGTGCCGATCATCGAGACGCTCACCGTGCTCACCGCGGCGGTGCTGGCGCTCGTCATCAACGGGGTCGTACGGCGCGGCAACGAACAACTCGCCTCCGCCCGGATCATCGCGGAGACCGCCATGCGCGCGGTGCTGCCCGTGCCGGCCGACCGGATCGGCGGCCTGCACGTCGCCGCACGGTACGAGGCGGCGCAGGCGGACGAGTACGTCGGCGGAGACCTCTTCGCCGTCGCCGACACCCCGTACGGCGTGCGGCTCGTCCTGGGCGACGTGCGCGGCAAGGGACTCGACGCGGTCGAGGCGGTGGCGGTGATCATCGGGGCGTTCCGGGAGGCCGCCGAGCAGGAACGGTCACTGGAGGGGGTGGCGCAGCGGCTGGAGCGCGCGCTCGCCCGGGACGCGGCGCGGCGCGGAGGGCTGGACCCGGTGGAGGGTTTCGTCACCGCGGTGCTCGCCGAGATCCCGCCCGGCTCCGCGACCGTACGGATCGTCAACCGGGGCCACCCCGAACCCCTGCTGCTGCACCCGGCGGGCGCGCTGGACGTGCTGCGGCCCCGTACGCCCGCGCTGCCGCTCGGCATGGCGCTGGGGGTCTGGCCGGACCAGGCGGACGAGTGGGACCTCCCCCCGGGCGCGACACTGCTGGCCTACACGGACGGGCTCTCCGAAGCGCGGGACAGGGCGGGCGTGTTCTACGACCCGGCGGAGCGGCTGCGCGGCCGGATCTTCCCCGGGCCCGAGGAACTGCTCTCGGCGCTCACCGACGACGTCCGGCTGCACACCGGTGGCCGCTCGACGGACGACCTCGCGCTGCTCGCGGTCGCCCGGCCGGCGGAGGACCAGCCGGAGCGCAGGACCACCGTGCCGATCGTGGGCCGGGGCAACGGCTGACGCCGTGACGTGGGCGTGGACACCGGTGGGGACAAGGGGCCCGGCCCGGGGTGGTTCCGTGCACCTCGGGAGGATCAGGGACGGGGCGACGGACCGTAGCGGGGTGGTGCCGCTCGATAACATATGACGCACCGTCAGAAAATCCGGGTTGCGGGACTGGGTCGCAAGTCGCCCCGATGGGGGCTGATATGCCCAGGTAAATGCCGTCCCTCAGTGGGGATGATCAAGGGGAACGGCTTGGAATCGAAGCCGTGTGTCTATTAACGTTCGATAACGCAGCGCGGTCGTCCCAGCCGTCGTCCCAGACGGCGCCGTGCGCGAGCGCCGAATTCCGCAAGGGAACCGGGGAACCACTACTTGGGGTGAATCGGACACCTGTGTCTCGTGAGAGACGTCAGGCGCCCGTAGGAGACCTTCCTGCTCCGAACCCGTCAGCTAACCCGGTAGGCGAGAAGGAAGGAAAGGAGTGCGCCCACGTGGCGTCCAATCAGCCTGCCCCCGAGGCCCCGTCACCCTTCATTCCCCGCGACGGCTCCGGTGCCCCCGGGGACGCCGGCGCGGCGTGGGAGGGGGAATGGAACCCCACCGAGGACTCCCTCCGGCCCGTGCGCGGCCGACACCGGGTGGCCAAGCAGCGGGGTCTCGCGCGTAGCTCCACCGTCCTCGGCGTCGGTGTCCTCGCGGCCGTCGGCGCGGGAGGCATGGCCACCGCGCAGAGCAAACCGCCGGTCTCCCTCTCTCTTCCCGATTCGCTCACGGACAATCTTCCGGACGCCAAGTCCCTTCCCGGGCTGGGCGCTCTGATCACCGCGGTCGGGTCCGGCGGCTCCGACGCCCACGCCGCCCCCGTACCCGTGGCGGCGGCCGCGCCGTTCACCACGGCCGGGCTCACCGCCGAGGAGACCCAGCAGGGGGCCACCGACGCGGGCGAGGCACTGCGCGCCCGCATCCTCCAGCAGGCCGAGCAGCAGCAGTCAGCCGCCGACGCGGACGCGAAGGCGGCCGAGGAGGCGGCGGCCGCCGCCAAGGCCGAGGCCGAGGCGAAGAAGCAGCGGGACGACGCCACGGCCAAGGCCGCGGCGGAGAAGAAGGCGGCCGAGGAGGCCGCAGCACAGAAAGCCGAAGCGGAGAGACTCGCCAAGCTCGCCGCCAGTTACGCGGTCCCCACCTCCTCGTACACGATCACCTCCACCTTCGGGCAGGCCGGCACGATGTGGGCCTCCGGGCAGCACACCGGCCTCGACTTCGCCGCCCCGACCGGCACCCCGGTCAAGGCCGTGCACGGCGGCACCGTCAAGTCGGCGGGCTGGTCGGGTTCGTACGGGTACCGCACGGTCCTGGAGCTCGCCGACGGTACGGAGATCTGGTACTGCCACCAGTCCTCCATGGACGTCGTCGTCGGCCAGCAGGTCTCCACGGGCGACACCATCGGCCGTGTCGGAGCCACCGGCAACGTCACCGGGCCGCACCTCCACCTCGAAGTCCACACCCCCGACGGCACCAGCATCGACCCGATGGCCTGGCTGACCGGCAAGGGCCTCACGATCTGACACCCCGGGGCGGGCGCCGTCGGGGCGCCCGCACCCGTCCGCGGGGGCGCCGGCCCCGGGCCCCCGGCCGCAGGCCCGGCCGACCGCCGCACTCCGCGGTCCACCCGGACCCCGGCAGCCCCGACGCTCCCCCCGGCGTCAGGGCTGCCGGTCTTCCCCCGCCGGTCGCCGCCGGGGCCCGCGCCCGCGCGGACCGCCCGGACGTCACCCGTACGCACGACCGGGAACCGGAATAGGGGCTCCCGTCCACGGGGTTGCACCCCCTATGACTTCTTCTCTCCGCACGCTCGGCACGTCAGGTCTCCGGGTCTTCCCGCTCGCCCTCGGCGGCAACGTCTTCGGCTGGACCGCCGACGAGGCCCAGTCCTTCGCGGTCCTCGACGCCTACGCGGCGGCCGGCGGCAACTTCGTCGACACGGCCGACGCCTACTCGTCCTGGGCCCCCGGCAACCAGGGCGGCGAGTCGGAGACCCTCATCGGAAAGTGGCTCAGGGCCCGCGGCAACCGCGCGGACGTCGTCGTCGCCACGAAGGTCGGTGCCCACCCCGAGTACCGGGGTCTCGCCCCCGCCACCGTCAAGGGCGCCGTGGAGGAGTCCCTGCGGCGGCTCGGTACCGACCACATCGACCTCTACTACACGCACTTCGACGACGAGAGCGTGCCGGTGGAGGAGATCATCACCGCCCTCGACCAGTTGGTGAAGGAGGGCAAGGTCCGCGAGATCGGTGCCTCCAACATCAGCCCCGCCCGTCTGCGGGCCTCGCTCGACTTCTCCGAGCGCGAAGGGCTCGCCCGGTACGTCGCCCTCCAGCCGCAGTACAACCTGGTCTCCCGCGACACCTACGAGGGTCCGGCGCAGGACCTCAGCGCCGAGGCCGGCCTCGGCGCCGTCCCGTACTCCGCGCTGGCCTCGGGCTTCCTCACCGGCAAGTACCGGCCCGGCGCGCGCGTGGAGAGTGCCCGCGCCGAGAAGGCCGGGGCGTACCTGGAGTCCGAGCGGGGCCAGAAGGTGCTGAGCGCGCTCGACGCCGTCGCCGAAGCGCGGGGCACCAAGATCGCCACCGTCGCGCTGGCCTGGCTGGCGTCCCGCCCGACGGTCGTGGCGCCGATCGCCTCGGCCCGTACGCCGGAGCAGCTGCCCGAGCTCCTCGCGGTCGCGGACCTGGTGCTCAGTGACGAGGAGGCGGACCGGCTCACCGCCGCCTCCGCCTGAGCGGTCCGAGCGGCCGCTGCCGGAGACACGGGTCCGGGGTCACTGCGGAGGGTGCAGGTAGGGGTTGTGACCGTCGTACCGCTGGTGCGGAGGCGGCTCCTGCGGCGCCGGTGCGTGGGCCGGCCGCCCGTCGCCGTACGGGGCCGTCGTCCCGGTTCCGTAGGGGGACAAGGGCGGCCGGGCGCCGGGCGGGACGGCCCAGGGCTGCGGCGGGCGGGGCGCGTGGGCTCGGTGTACCGCGTGTGACGCGTGGGCTCCGTAGCCGTACGGTGCGGCCGCGGGGCGGCGGACGACGGGGCGGTGGACACTGCGGGCCGCGTGGGTCAGGGCGGGGGCCGCGATGTTCCGGCGCTCCCAGAGGTGGTGCAGCAACTCCTGCTCGCGGGCCGCGAAGTCGGCGCCCACCGTGCCGCGCCGGGCGTCCCGGCGCAGTGCGGCGAGGGAGGTCGCGAACGACTCGTACTCGGCGACCGCACGGGCCGCCGCCCGCCCCCTGGCCCGGTCCGCGCCGCCGTGCCAGTGCCGCGCCAGGTCGCGGGCCATCCCCCGCGCGCGCATCGAGGCGAGCGCGAGCGGTTCGGCCGGGGTGAGCCAGCCCGCCACCGCGTACGCCGGGAACTCGGCGGCGAGCGTCCGCAGCTCCCGCTGCCGCGACCAGAGGGCCAGCCAGGTCAGCAGCCCGAACGCGGGCATCATGACGACGCCGTAGACCAGGTAGAAGCCGTACGGTCCGAGGACCGCCGAGCCGTTCCACAGCGCGTGCATGCTCATCGCGAGCACCAGACCCAGCAGCGGAAGCACGACCCGGCGGACCCGCCGCCGGCGGCCGGTGGCGGCGAACCCGAATCCGATGCCCGTCAGGACGGTGAACACCGGGTGCGCGAAGGGCGACAGGACGATCCGCACGAAGAAGGTGCCGACCGTCAGGGACGCGATGCCCACCGTCCCCAACTGCCGGTCCTCACCGAACGCGTTGCCGAGGTAGAGGATGTTCTCGGTGAACGCGAAGCCGGTCGCGGTGAAGCCCGCCACCACGATCCCGTCGACGATTCCGCTGAACTCGCGCCTGCGGAACAGGAAGATCATCAGCACGGCGGCGCCCTTGGCGCTCTCCTCGACGATCGGGGCGACGACGGTCGCCCCCAGCGTGTCGGCCCCGGTGGGGTCCGCCGTGGCGACCGCGATCCAGTGCGTCGCGAAGGAGTTGGCGATGATCGCGACCAGCGCCGCCGCGCAGGAACCCCAGGCGAAGGAGAACAGGAGGTTCCGCCAGGGCGCCGGTTCCACCCGGTCCAGCCAGCGGAACGCGGTCATCAGCAGCGGCACCGGCAGCACGGCGAGCCCGAGACCGACGAGGAACCCTTCCGTCCCGGTCTCCTCCCGGACGAGCGCCAGGATGAGCAGCCCGCAGATCGCCAGCGTGACGATCACCGCCCCCGCGCGGAACGCCCTGCTGCGCCATATCAGCCCGACGCGGCGGGGGCGGTAGCGCCACTGACCGCGCTCGGGGACGGCACCCAGGATCTCCCCGATCCGTCGCTCTTCGAGCACGGGGACGGCGGGTTGGGGATGCGGGGGCTGTAGGTGCTGCTCGGACCCGGCGGACATGGTCCGACCCTAACGAGCGGGACCGACAACTGACCAGGAGGTTCCGGGCCGGGCGGCGGCCCCGCGCCGCTCTCAGACCCGGGTGAAGAGGAGGTCGTGGACGGCGTGGCCCTTGTCGAGGCCCTGCCCCTCGAACCGGGTCAGCGGCCGGAACGCGGGGCGCGGGGCGTAACCGCCGTCCGCCTGCGTGTTCTCGAACCGGGGGTGCGCGGAGAGCACCTCCAGCATCTGCTCGGCGTACGGCTCCCAGTCGGTCGCGCAGTGGACCACCGCACCCGGCTTCATCCGCCCCGACACCAGGTCCAGGAAGTCCGGCTGGATCAGCCGCCGCTTGTGGTGACGGCTCTTGGGCCAGGGGTCGGGGAAGTACACCCGGAGCCCGTCGAGGGACTCGGGCTTCAGCATCTCGCGCAGCAGGATGATCGCGTCGCCGTTGGCGACCCGCACGTTCTCGGAACCGGCCTGCTCGGCGAGGCGGAGGAGGTTGCCCTGGCCGGGGGTGTGCACGTCGACGGCGAGGATGCCCGTGCCCGGGTCGTCCGCCGCCATCTGGGCCGTGGCCTCGCCCATACCGAAACCGATCTCCAGCACCACCGGCAGGCCGTCGAAGATCTGGTCGAGATCCAGCACGCGCAGGCCGTCGATGTCGAAGCCCCACAGAGGCCAGAGGCGTTCGAGGGCGTCCTGCTGGCCGATGGTGACCCGGCTGCGGCGCGGCTGGAAGCTCCGGATCCGGCGCTCGTGGTGCGAGCCGGCCGGGTCGGCGGCGGGGCCGCCGGGGAAGCGCGGCTCCTGGCGCAGCCTGCGCTGCCGGTCGAAGGAGGCGGCCCGCCGGGCGGCGGCGTCCGCGGCTTCCGCTTCCGCCGCGGCCTCCGCGCTCCGTGCGGGGTCCGCCGGCTGTGCGGCCGTCCGCTTTGGGGAGTGCGCGGCGGTGTGCGCGCTGGGGGCCTCGGCAGGCGCGCCGGGCTCCGTGCTGGGGTTCAGGGGCTGCTCAGACACAATGCCCCGATTCTACGGCGGGCGGCCTCCACCCCGCCCCCTGTGCCAGGGCCATGGCCCGTCGGGCGATCTCGCGGCCCACGGGCAGCGCCGTGGCGAACGCGGCGTCCGCGGGGGTGTGAAGGACGTGCACGGTGTGCGGAGCTTCCCGGATCAGGAAATCCTCGACCGGTGTGCCGTCACCGTGCACCGCCTGGGCCCGCACACCGGGGTGCACCGGACACAGATCGGCCTCGCTCACGTCGGGCAGCAGCCGCCGCAGGGCGGCCGCGACCGCCGCCCGCGCGGCGGGGTCCGGGGCGGCACGCTCCGCCCGCTCGGGACCGGCTCCCGGCAGGTGTGCGTCGCCGCGGCCGTACCCTCCCCGCCGCCGGGCGGTCCGCCAGGAGGCCGGCCGGGTCAGCACGGAGAACAGGCCGGGAGGACCGCCGCTCGCGGGACGCCCGGACGCCGTCGCGCCGACCGGCCCCACGAGGACCGTGCCGTCGACCGACCGCAGGACGCCCGGGATCGGCCGCACCCCGGCGTACGGGTGCTCGGGCGCCGGCACCGGGTGGACCACCCCGCGCACCAGCGCGGGCCCGCGCAGCTCGTAGTACGTGTCCCGGACCGGCACGACGCGCACGCCGGGTTCGTCGCCGGCGAGCCGCGCCACCCGGTCGCTCCGCGGACCCGCGGCGTTGACCAGGGCCCGGGCGCGGACGACCGTCCCGTCCGTGGTGCGGGCGGCGACACCCCACGGCCGCCGGTCCACCGCGGTCACCCGCGCGGCGCACCGTACGACCGATCCGGCGGCGGAGACCTCGCCGGCGAGCGCCGCGAGGACCCCGGCCGCGTCGCACACCCCGGTGGTGGAGACCCGGATCGCCGCCTGCCCGCGCACCCGCGGTTCGTACCGCGCGATCTGCGCCGGGCCCAGCTCGCGCACCGGCAGCCCGTGCTCCCGGCCGCGCTGCGCGAGGGCGTGCAGCCGGGGGAGGTCGGCGCGGTCCGTCGCCACGATCAGCTTGCCGGTGACGGTGTGGGCGATGCCGTGCCGTGCGCAGAAGTCGGTCATCTCCCCGCCGCCGCGCGCGGCGAAACGGGCGGTGAGGGAGCTCCGCCGCTGGTGGACGCCGCTGTGGATCAGCCCGCCGTCCGGGCGCGTGAGGTGGTGGGCGGGGCTCGACGCCTCCTCCAGCACGGTGACCCGGGTGCCCGGCGCGGCCCGCGTCAGCGCGTACGCCGTCGACAGACCGACGATCCCGCCGCCGATCACCAGCACGTCGCAGTCGTACTCCGCGTGTGTCCGCATCACGCCACCTCCCACCCCGATAGTGCACTGACCCGCTGACAACCGGGTCAAACCCAGAACCGGGCGGGGACGTGGCGGGCGCTCCGGCGGCCGGGAGTGTGCCCGGCGCCCCGGCGGGTCCGTGACGGGGCCGTCAGGCGGGCGCGACCAGCAGCGGCCGGGCCCGCTCGCGCAGCTCGACGACGCGCGGCTCGTCCCCGTACGGTTCGAGGCGGTGCAGCAGGTCGCGGACGTATTCGGTGGTCCGGGCGGAGGAGATCCGCCCCGCGACCTCCACCGCGCGGGTGCCGGCGGCGCAGGCCGCGTCGAGGTTGCCCGATTCCAGTTCGGCCACGGCGGAGACGACCAGCCGCAGACCGTGCGAGCGGACGAAATCGTCGGTGGGCCGGGAGAGCGCGAGCTCGGTGAACCTGCGCACCTGGCGGGGGGCCTTGAGGTCGCGGTAGCACTCGGCGGCGTCGGCGGCGAACCGGTCGTAGGAGTAGAAGCCGAGCCACGACGGGTCGGCGTCCCCCGGACGGGACCGCTCCAGCCAGCTCTCCGCCCCCCGGAGCGCCGCCCCGGCCGCCGGGGCGTCCCCCGCCTTGGCGTGGGCGCGCGCCTCCACCAGCCGGAAGAAGCTCAAGGTCCGGGCCGTCGCGAGCCCCCGGTTGCGCTCGACCGCCGCCTGCGCGAGGTCGACCCCCTCGTCGGCGAAGCCCCGGTAGGTGGCCTGGAGCGACATCGAGGCGAGGACGTAACCGCCGAGCGGGACGTCCGCGGCGGCGCGGGCGAGCCGCAGCGCCTGGATGTAGTACCGCTGGGCGGCTTCCTGCTGACCGGTGTCGAACGCCATCCACCCGGCCAGCCGGGTCAGTTCGGCCGCGGCGCCGAAGAGCGCACGCCCCACCTCGTCGCTGTACGAACCGAGCAGCAGGGGCGCGGCGTCGACGCGTAAACACTCCGGCACCATCGACGAACGCCAGTCCCCGCCGCCGTACTTGGAGTCCCAGCGGCGCGCGTCCTGGGCGGCCTCGCGCAGCTTGGCGACATCGCTGTGACCGACCCGGAGCGGCGAGGCGTCGGCCACCGACTCGGGCCCCGGCTGCACGGGGACGCTCCCGGGGAGCACCGGGCCGCCCGGCGGCGGACCCGCGCCGGGGGCCGGCCGACCGCTCCCCGGACCGTCGAGGAGCGCGGTCCGCGCCGCGGCGGAGTCCCGGGCGACCGAGGGGTCGACGGGTGTTATCAGCCAGCGCGAGGCGGGCGTCGCATAGGCACTGACCGCGAACGATCCCGCCAACGACTGCCAGATGCCGTTGCCGCCGCGCCGCCCGGCGAGATCCAGGCGGTACAGCTCCGTCGCGGAGCGCACGGCCTCCGCGACGTCGCGCGGGAAGGCGAGGCCGACCTCCGGCGCCGGGTCGGCGTCGGCGAGGCCGATCTCGTGCAGCGGCACCGGCCGGCCGAGCTTGGCCCCGATCGCGGCGGCGATGAGGTGGGGTGCCGCGCCCTGCGGCACCATCCCCTTGGCCACCCACCGGGCCACCGAGGTCTTGTCGTAGCGAAGCGTCAGACCGCGCTGTGCTCCGAGGTCGTTGACCCGCCGGGCGAGCCCGGCATTGCTGATTCCCGCGAGGGCGAGAACCGTGCCGAGCTTCTCGTTCGGCCCGCGTTGCTCCCTGGACATGGCCACCCCTCGACACACAGACAGCCGCCGCGTCACCGGGGGCGGTGTGCGGCATTCGTACCGTGTTCTCCCCGCGGCGGGCTCCCGGGGCCAGGCGCACACGCAGGTGGCCGAACCCCGTGGAATATGCCGCCGTGCTGAGACCATCGGTAAACCCAGCGTAGTTCTCCGCATCCCTACCGTTAAGGGGCATGGGTCCGGATGGCGGGATTGTGGCCCGCGCCCGGGCTCGCCCGGAGACCCGGCGGGGGGACGGCGGGGGCGGGGCCCGGTGCCGGACGTGCCCCGGCCGTGTGGCCGTGCGCCCGGCCGTGCGCTCTCGCCGGAGCGGTGTCGAAGCGCTTCCATGGAGCCTGCGTGGGTCGGCCCGCCGCCCTGGACTCGGCGGGCTGGGGGACACTGCCGCCCCATTCCCCGCGGGCGGCGGACCGGCCCGGGAGGTGCGCGCCATCTCCCGGGCCGAGCGCTGCGCGGACGCCGCCGGGCGGTACGCCGGCACGGAACGCGCGGGGGCCGTGCCGGAGGGGGCGCCGCGCGCAGGGCGCCGGACGGGCCCGGGACGCGTCCGGGCACGGGAGCCCGAGCGGAGCGACGCCGTGGCGGAGCATGGGAAGAATGGCCGAATATCGACGGCGACCGTTCCGCCCCAATTCACCGCGAGAGCGCTCCTCGGGTGGCCTGAATACGTCTGATGGGCGTGGGTGCACACCGGCGCCGACGCCGAAAGGGGCGCGGACGGCGTGGGTGCGAAGGGCGACGGAACGACCCTCGCCCGGGTATGACGGAACGTCCCTCGCCCGGGTATGGGGGTGTCACGGGACCATGGGGGCGCCACGGCACCGTGGGGGTGCACCTGCTCGCTGTGGGGGTGCGCCTGCTCGCTCCAACGAGCGGAACCTGTCGTTCCGTTGACGGGTCGGTCCGTCCGCGGCCGTCGGGGCCCATGCCAGGGGCGCATGCTCTTCCGGCGTGCGCCGCGCGTACCCCCTCCCGTCCGCGACAGTCGTGGCAGCATGTCCCGCAGCGGCGGCGCGGCGGACCATGCGCGCCGCCAGTCCACAGCCCGTGGAGGCGGCGATGCGTTGGTTGGTGGGGTGGAGCAGTGTCGCCGCGAGCTTCGGCACGGCGGGCGCCGTCGGCGCGGCCGGAGAGGGGCGCACGGTCCACCCGGTGGGATCCCAACTCCTGTGGGACGATCCCGATCCCCTGTGGGCGGTCGGCGACTGGCGGCCCGACGAGATCCGGCTCATCGACGCGGCGACGACGGTCGGCGCGCCCACCACCCGGCTCGCGGTGCTCGGTTGCTGCGGAGCGACCGACGAACAACTCCGCGTCGGCCTCCTCTCCGCACGCGGCGGCGCCCTGCGCCACCTCACCGCCTGGCCGGGCAGTTACACGGTCGTCGTGCGGACCGGACGGCGCGTCACCGTCGCCGGGGACCTCGCCGGCGCCCGTCCCGTCTTCCACACCCCCTGGGCCGGCGGCACCGCGTACGCCACCGCCGCACTGCCCCTCGCCGACCTGATCGAGGCCCAGCTCGACATCGGGCACCTGGCCGCCCTGCTGGCCTGCCCCGACACCCCGGAGGCGCTCGGCGACGGCACTCCCTACGGCGGGGTGAAGCGGGTGCCGCCCGGCCACGCGCTCATCCTCCGCGAGGGTTCCCGCGAGGTCACCGGCTACGAGCCGGTCGCCTCCCTCGCCGTCGCCGCCCCGCAGGTCGACCCCGTCCACGCCGTGGAGGGCGTACGGGACGCCCTCGTCGAAGCCGTACGCGCCCGGCTCACCGCGCCGCGCCACGCCCCGGAGGCCGGACCGCAGGACCCCGGGCCCGTGCCCGGGATGGGGCCCGCCGACCGACGGGCGGCGCGCGGCCGGGGACCGGTCCCCGGCATCGGCGCCGACCTCTCCGGCGGCAGCGCCTCCGCGACCCTGGCGCTCCTCGCCGCAGGACTCCCCGGCCTCCCCGGTACGGTCCTCGGCCACGGCACCGGCGCGGGGGAACGGCTCCTCGCCGTCACCTTCAACGACCTCACCACCCGCGGCAACGAGGACGAACTCGCCCGCGCCCGCGCCATCGCCGCCAACCCGCGTCTGCACCAGGTGGTGGTCCCCGCCGGTGAGGAAGCCCTCCCGTACGCGGACCTCTCGGTGGAGAACGGGGTGATCACCGACGAGCCGGCGCCCTCCCTCGTCGTCGCCGAACGCCACCGGCGCCGTCTCGCCGCCGGCAGCGCCGACCACCTGGTCGGGTACGGCGCCCGGCAGGTCCTCGACGCCCACCCGGCGCGACTGGCCGACCTCCTCATGGACCGCCGCCGTCGCGATCTGGTGCGGCCCGTCGCCGCGCTCACCCGCGCCGAAGGTGCCTCGGCGCACTCGCTGTGGGTACCCCTGACGGTCTACCGGGCCGCACGCCGACTGGCCCGCACCTCCTACCGCAGCGGCCTGGAGGCCGCCGCCGGAATGCTGCCCGAGGCCAACCGGTACGCCGGCGGTCCGGACCGTCCCGGCCACGGCGGCACCCCCGCCGACGCCTCGCTGGCAGCTCTCGCCTGGTCCCGGCCGGGGCCCGCCGCCCGCTGGCTCACCGGCGAGGCGCTCGCCCAGGTGTCGGTCCGGCTGCGGGAGGCGGCGGTCCGCCCCGCCACCGCCCAGCGCCCGGGCCAGGCCCGGGCGGGGGCGGCCCTCGCCCGTGCCGCCGCCGATCACCGCATCCTGGAGCAGGCCGCCGACATCCGCAGCCAGCGGCTGCACGCGCCCTTCCTCGACAACCAGGTCGTCCGGGCCGCCCGCGCCCTGCCCGAGTCGCTCCGGGTCCAGCCGGGCGCGCGCGCCGCGATCCTGCGCCGGGTCCTGGCGGGTGCGGGCATCCACGACCTGCCCGCCGGCTGGGGAGTCCCGTCACCGGCGCGGTCGGCGGCGGCGACCCGCACCGGACTGCGCCTGGCCCTGCCCGAGTTGATGGACCTGTTCGATGCGCCGCTCCTCGCCGACGCCGGACTGATCGAGGCCCGGGTGGTGCGCAAGGCGTTGCGCGCGGCCGCCGAGGGGGAACCACTGCCGCTCGACGGGCTCGCGGACCTCGCCTCCACGGAACTCTGGCTCCGCCGGCTGATGGGCCGCCGGGGCACTTGCTGGACCGGCACGGCGGCACCGCGCAGCCGCGCCGTCGCGGGCGGCGTCCTCCCGGTCGCCCGCCGCTCGCTCCAGGCGTAAGGGCGGGGCGGACCGGGTCGGCTCTCGTCCGGGCGGGCTCTCGTCCGGGTCGGCTCTCGTCCGGAAGGGCTCTCGTCCGGGTGGGCTCTCGCCCGGGGAGCCGAGGTCCGGGGCGGCGGTCCCGGGCAGCGGCCCCGGCGTCCGCGTGCGGAAGGGCGGTGGGTTCCGCTACGCGCAGGTGAACCGGGAATCGGCCCAGTCTCCCATCGTCGCCCCGCCGAAAGGCCGTACGGGCTCGACGACCAGCCGGACCGTCGTCCGCCCCTCCAACGCCACGCTCACCGGTACGGCCGGGGAGCCGCCCCGCACGATCCCGGAGCGCCACAGCACCCCGCCCTCTCCCGCGTGCACGGAGAAACGCACCGCGCCCAGGCCGAGGGCCAGATCGTCGATGCCCGCCATCGCCTCGTAACGGGTGCAGCGGCCGTCCAGCCGGATGACCACCGACGAAGAGCCGCCCACCGTCACCCCGTGCGCGTATGGGACGGAGGCGATCGACAGGTGGTGGCGCTGCCAGATCGGGCTGCTCCTGTGGAGCCGCACCGCGGGGACCGTGCCATCCCCCAGGAGGTCGTAGCCGAGCTCGCTGAACAGGTGGACCTCCCGCGCCGGAATCTCCGGTGCGGGCTCCCCGGTCGAGGTGGGCAGGGGGGCCGGGGCGGGCGGCTCCTCGGCCGGCGGGACGGCAACGGGCCTGGCGGGGGCGGGCGTAGGGAGGTCGGGCGTGCGGGGAGCGGGTGCGGCGGAGGGCGTCGGTACGGGCGGGGAGGGCGGGGGCTTCGGTGCGGCCGTCGGGGACGGCCCCGGCGTCGGGACCTGTGGCGGCACGGGTGCCGGCGTCGGAGCGGGCGGCACCGGCACAGGAGCGGCCGAGGGGACCGTGGTCGCCGCCACCGGAGGCCTGGCCACCGGCGCCGCCCCCTCGTCGCCGGCCAGGGCCCACACCAGACCGGCGGCCGCCGCGATGGCCACCGCGGCCGCGACACCCACCTTCACGGGGGCACCGAGACCTTCCGCGACGGCGCCCCCGGCGGCCGAACCACCGCCCGCGCCCCCGGTGGCGGTGCCCCCGGCCGTCGCGCCGCTCGCCGCGGTCGTGCCCGTGGCCGCGCCGGTTCCGGTCGCCGCAGCCGCTCCCGCGCCGGCCACGCCCAGGGTGGAGCCCGCCACGACGCCCGCCGCCTCGAGCGAGTACGCGGTGGCGAACCAGCCGATGACGGCGACCGGCAGGAGCGCCGGAATGCCCGCGTTGACCTGCTGCAACTCGCCCGCTGCCACGCGGCACTGGGCGCAGCCCTCCAGGTGCTTGCGGAGTCCGCGCTCCGCCCGTGTCCGCAGGCCGCCCCGGGCGTAGGCGCCGAGCCGGTCGGCGTACCGGGCGCAGTCCCCGCCCGCCACCAGGGCCTGGCTGACGTGCTCCTGGAGGTATGCCTGCTTGAGCCCTTCGCGGGCCCTTCCCGCGAGAACCGCCGTGGCGTTGGCGGAGAGACCGAAGAGCGGGGCGACCTCGCTCGGTGATTCCTTCTCCACGGTGGTGTGCCAGAGGACGGCCTGCCAGCGCTCGGGAAGGCTGCGGAACGCCCGCAGCGCCATGGACTGTTCGGCCTCGTGCATCGCGCGGACGTCGGCACCCGGATCGAGGGTGTCGTCCTCGGACAGCTCCGACGTACGGGTCGCCCGGTCGGCGAAGACCGCGAAGTCGTCGACCAGGTGCTCGCGCCTGGCGCTCTTCGTCCACACGGCGGCGACGTGCCGGACCGCCGTCATCAGGTAGGCGCGGACGGCCTCTTCGGGCCCCTTTCCACCGCGTACCGCCTGGAGGGTCCGGGCGAACACCTCGGCCGTCAGGTCCTCCGCGGTGTGCGCGTCCCGGCAGCAGGATCGGGCGTAGCGCCGGACGGCGCCGGAATGGCGCCGGAACAGTTCCTCGTACGCCCGGTCGTCACCGGAGCGCATACCCCTGATCAACTCGGCGTCCGACACGGTGAGACCGGCCGGGACCCCGCGCCCCGACCGCTGCGAGGGTACGGACCAGGGCCCCGGTAACACCGTCCCCTCGCTTCCCTCCGCAGGAGCCGTCCTCGCGGACGTCTCGGCACCGGGCGTCTGCGGACCCCGCTCGTCGTCCTGCCCTTCGCGCGCGGAGGGCGTGCCGGCGCCGGCAGGTGTCGTCCTCGCACCACTTTGCGGAGGGACCTGCTCCGGGCGCGGCACGGAGGCGGCGCAGCCGTCGGCGCCGGTACCGTCCGTGGCGCCGGCGGCAGCTTCTCCGGCCTGGTTCCCTGCCCCGGCCACAGTTTCGGCCCGGGTACCGGGCGCCCGCCCGGAGTCGTCGTCGGTGGCGCCGCCGGTCGCCGGGCCGATGAGCGGTTCGTCCCGTGTGCCGTCACCGCTCATCGCGGAAGCCCCCGTACCTGCCGTGACCCCAATTCCGGGCAACACTGCCACAGGGCCCGTGCACCACGGGCTGCTTCAGCCCTCCTTCCACTCGTCCGGGGTGCCCGACCGAAAGAGAGCGCGAGACGTCATCCGAACGGGAGGGGAGAGACCGTCCTCCCCGGGACCGTCCTCCCCGGGACCGGGTCTCCCCGGTACCGGTTCCCCGGGCCGGACCCGCCCGACGACCGACCGCCCGTCGTGGGGCACCTCCGCCCCCCGACCGGCGCACCGCCCGGCCGCGCCCCCGTGCCGTCGGTCCCCTCACCCCTTTCCCGACGGGCAACCGCCGCCGGACGAGCCGCGCGTGGCCCCTGCCGGTCGGCCGCGCCCTTCCGTGTCCGGTCCGGCGGCGCGCTCGCTCACGCGGGGCGCGAACGCAGTCCCTCCAAGAGGATGTCGAGCAGCCGTGCCGAGGCGGCGGACTGCTGGGCGGCGTCCGGCAGCAGGGGTGCGGAGGTGGCGATCACCAACAGCACGTCGGGCACCGTCACATCCGTGCGCAACTCTCCGGACTCCCGCGCGCGCTCCACGAGTCGGCCCACGACCTCCAGCAACTCGGCCGTGCCGGGACCCGCCTCGCCGTCCGGCGCGTCCGTCGGCCGCATCGCCGCGTGCGGGTCCGCCGGAACCGCACCCTGCCGCTGCTGGGGCACGCGCGCCCCGTCACCCCCGACTTCGGTGTATTGCGGGGCTCCGCCCACGGCGGACTCATCGACGCGCAGCACCTGCGGCGGCAGCAACCTCCCCGCACCGGACGCCACCGACGTCCGGAGGAAGCGGGAGAGCGCGGACCAGGGCTCGTCCTCCTGGCCCAGCGCGGCGCGCGCCTGTTCGGTCAGCCGAGCCGTCTCGGCCTCGGCTATTCGGCGCACCAGTACGTCCTTGCTGGGGAACCGGCGGTAGACCGTCCCCACTCCGACCCGTGCGCGCCGTGCGACGTCCTCCATCGGCGCGCCGTACCCCAACTCGCCGAAGACCTCCCGCGCAGCCCGCAGGACGTGCTCCAGATTCCGCTGCGCGTCCACGCGCAGCGGCGCCGAACGCGCCGCGCTGCCCGTGGTGGAACCGACGGCCGTGCCGAGCGCCGTACCGACCGGAACCACGGCTGCGGCGGCCGTGCTCGCCCCCCGCGTGCCGTCCGCTTCCACCGTTCCGCCCGGTCGGGACGGGTCGACGACGGTGAGCGTTCCCGGTGTGTTCAGCCGCGCGCCGACCTCGGTCGCGGACGGGACGGCAATCTGCCCATGCGAATCCTGAATGTGCATGACTTCCCCCGGTTATGACGTCTCCCCCCGGAGACTTCCCCTCCATGTGAACCGGGGTAAGGAGTGTCGAACTTCCCCATCCCCCACCCCGATCGGCTACGAACATAGTTGAGCGGGGGGCAATTCAGAAGGGGGTCGTTCCGCACGGAGCGCCCCTCGATCGGAGCAAGGACCCGATGATTCCTGTTTGCGCCCGTGTGCGCGCCCCCTGTTCCCCGTCTGACCTGCGGGGCTGCGTTCCCGGTGCTGACGGTTGGTGAGTCCGCGCGCCGGAGCGCCCCGGTCACACAATGTGCCAGGCCTGTGGACAAACCCGGGACTCCGTTGCGTCATGGGGTGGTGATGGCTCCAGAATCCCGGGGAACGGCCCCCGGAAACAAGCCCGGTGTGCGCATTCTCGTGGTCGGCGGAGGGTACGTCGGGATGTATACGGCGCTGCGCCTGCAGAGGAAGCTGAAACGTGGGTTGAGGAGCGGTGACGTCGAGATCACGGTGGTCACGCCCGACCCCTATATGACGTATCAGCCGTTCCTCCCCGAAGCGGCCGCCGGATCGATCTCGCCCCGGCACGTCGTCGTCCCGCTCCGCCGGGTCCTGCGCCTGTGCCGCATCGTGGTCGGCGAGGTGCGCGCCATCGACCACGCGCGACGGACGGCCACCGTGCGGACCCTCGCCACGGTCGGGGGCGAGGACGGGGGGGTCGCCATGCCGTACGACGAACTGGTCCTCGCCCCCGGATCCGTGTCCCGGACCCTCCCGGTGCCCGGACTCGCCGCGACCGGGATCGGGTTCAGGACGGTGGAGGAGGCGATCGGTCTGCGCAACCACGTCATCGAGCAGATGGACATCGCCTCGGCCACCCGGGACCCCGCCCTGCGCGACGCAGCCCTCACCTTCGTCTTCGTGGGCGGTGGGTACGCCGGGGTGGAGGCGCTCGCCGAACTGGAGGACATGGCCCGCTACACCGCCCGGTACTACCACAACATCCGTCCGGACGACCTGAGATGGATCCTCGTGGAGGCGAGCGGGCGCATTCTCCCCGAGGTCGGCGACGCCCTGGCCGCCCACGCCCTGCGGGAACTGCGCGGACGCAACATCGACGTACGCCTCGACACCCGGCTCGAGTCCTGCGAGGGCCGCGTCGCCGTGCTGAGCGACGGATCGCGCTTTCCGACCCGCACGCTCGTCTGGACGGCCGGGGTCAAACCGGCCCCCCTGGTCGCCACCACCGGCTTCCCGGTCACCGGACGGGGGAGACTGCGCTGCACCGCCGACCTCAGGATCGCCGGTACCCGGCACGCCTGGGCGGCGGGCGACGCGGCTGCCGTCCCCGATCTGACGGCATCGGATCCCGGCACGGTGACCGCGCCCAACGCCCAGCACGCCGTCCGCCAGGCGAAGGTCCTGGCGGAGAACGTCGTCGCCGCCCTCGACGGGCGGCCGCTCACCGACTACCGGCACGCGTACACCGGCTCGGTGGCCTCTCTCGGCCTCCACCGAGGGGTGGCCCACGTCTTCGGCCGGAAGGTGAAGGGGTACCCCGCCTGGTTCCTGCACCGGGCGTACCACCTCAGCCGGGTACCGACGTTCAACCGGAAGGCGCGCGTCCTTGCCGAATGGATCCTGTCCGGGCTCTTCGCACGCGAGATCGTCTCCCTCGGTTCGCTGGAGCACCCCCGTGCCGAGTTCCGGCTCGCGGCCGGTGGTACGGCCCCGCCCCGCACGCCTCCTCCCCGCCGCCGCCCCGGTTCCGTCGACGGGTCGCCGGAGCCGCCCGGCTGACCCCGGCGGGCCGCGCGGGACCGCGCGGTTCCCGCCGACGGGGAGGTACCAGATCCCGTCGTACCGCTGTCGACCGGCGCCGTAATGAGGTCGTACCGGCCGGAACCCGTACTCCCGCGCGGCCCCGGAAGGCCCGCACGGGCGGAGAGTGGACGAGAGTGGACCCGGGCGGCCGCCGCCCCCCGGAGAACGGCGGACGGAGGCGGCCGGGGACCCGTACCGACGGCCGAATGACGACTGTCAGTACGCTCCGTCACAATGGACGTGTGACCATAGGTACGTCCACATCTGCACAGAGTGACCCGGTCGACCGTGACCATCGGTGACGCCGGACCCCGCTCGGCGGACGCCGGCGGTCCCGGTCGGCAGCGACGTCGTACGGCCGGCGCGACACGACGTACCGCACGACCCCGGGGCGCCCCCGCAGCCCCTGGCCCCGGCGGAGGGTGGGGACGCGGTGGCGGCGGACGCGGCAGCCGCAGCCGCGGACGACGCTCCGCACGGTGAGACGGCGCCGGGGCTGACCCGGAGCAGAGACGCAGCAGAGCAGCCAGCCCGAGCGGACCAGACCGACACACGAGGCCAGAGATACGTGAACTTCACGCGCTGGAGCGCCCGTTTTCCCGGAACGCAACGTCGGGCCGCCGCCCGGGACGACCGCGGTTCCGTCCCCGCTGCGCGGGCCGCGTACGCACAGCCGGAAGTCGCCGCCGTGCCGGGGGAGACCGCCGCCCCGCGTGAGGCCGCCGACCCCCGGGATCCCGACGGCGCACCGGCTCCCGCTGCCCCGCGGGAATCCGACGGCGTACCGGCCACCGCAGTGCCGCCGGTTCCCGGCAGCGAGGACGGTGCCGGCGCCGTGCCCGTCCTCGACGACCTGCCGGCCCGCGAGATCCTCGGCCGGCTGCCCGCGCCCGTGGCGCTGTTCCACGGTCCCGACCACCGGGTCGCGTACGTCAACACCGCCTACGAGACCGCTTTCGGCAGCCGTCCGTGCGGGGTGCCCGCGGCCGAGGCCATGCCCGAGCTGGCCGAGCTCAGCGTGCTGCCGCTGATGGACCAGGTCCTGCGCAGCGGCACCCCGCGCACGGTCAAGTCGCGCAAGACCCTCGGTGGCGCCTCGTACACCGTCACCTGCACCCCGGTCGCCCCGTGGAGCCCCGACGACGGCCCGGTCGCGGACGGGGCGGGCGGCGTCCTGGTGCACGCCGCGGACGTCACCGACCACGCGGAGGCGGCCGAACGGCTCCGCACCAGTGAGCGCCGGCACCGCGAGATGGCCGTCACCCTGCAGCGGTCGCTGCTTCCGCAGGAGCTGGAGCAGCCGGACGACCTGCGGATCGCCGCCACCTACCAGCCCGGCGGCACCGACGCGGCGGTCGGCGGCGACTGGTACGACGTCATCACCCTCGGCGCCGGCCGTACCGCTCTCGTCATCGGCGACGTGATGGGCCGAGGGGTCCGCGCCGCCGCCGTCATGGGCCAGCTCCGCACGGCGGTGCGCGCGTACGCCCGCCTCGACCTGCCGCCGCACGAGGTGCTCCAGCTGCTCGACGGTCTGGCCGCCGAGATCGACGCCACCCAGATCGCCACCTGCGTCTACGCGGTGCACGACCCCAACGAGGGACACCTCGTCTTCGCCTCGGCCGGGCACCTGCCGATCCTGGTGTGCGACGAGGACGGGAGGGTGGACGTCGCCGAGGACCCGACGGGCCCGCCGCTCGGTACCGGTGGCTGGATCCACACCTCGGGCACGATCGCGCTGCCGCCCGGCTCGACCGCCGTCCTCTACACGGACGGCCTGGTCGAGCGCCGCAGCGAGGACATCGACGAAGGCGTGGCCGCGCTCGGCCGGGCGCTGTCGGGTGCGAAGGGATCGCCCCAGGTCGTGTGCGACCGGCTGATCCGCTCCCTCGGAGTGACGGCCGAGCACGACGACGACGTGGCGGTTTTGGTGATCCAGCATCCGGCGCGGAAGGGGGCGGACGCGGAGCTCTTCCACAACGCCTCGCTCGACCTGCTCGGCGGCGTGGAGGCGGCACCGCGCGCCCGCGCCTTCGCCACCGGCGTACTGACCTCCTGGCGTTTCTCCCCCGAACTCATCGATGTCGGGGTGCTCGCCGCGAGCGAGCTGGTCGCCAACTCCCTCCAGCACGGCACCCCGCCGACGCGACTGGGTCTGCGGCGCACCGACCGGCGGCTGATCATCGAGGTGACGGACGGCGACGACCACCTGCCGCGCCACCGGAGGGCGGAGCCGGGGGACGAGTCGGGGCGGGGCATCGCCATCGTCGCGGCGGTCGCCTCGTCCTGGGGCAGCCGGCGCACTCCGGGCGGCGGCAAGGCCGTGTGGTGCGAGTTCGCCCTGCCACGCTGAGCGCCGGCTCACCGAGCGGCCCCCCGCCGAGCGGTGTTCCGCCGGGGCAGGGGGCAGCCTCCCTCAGGCGGTCGGTACGCGTACCGGCACGGACACCGGCTCCGGCCCGGCCCCCGGTACGGACACCGCGACCACCCGGGAGGGCAGCGCGGCGAGCGAGGGCTGGTCCTGCACCGGCGTGAGCCGCCGGCCCAGCCGCAACGCCGCGACCGTGATCCCGAGCGAGACCAGCACGAACGTCGCGATGTACGGGCCGGGGAGGGACGCCCCCATCGGCCCGCCGACCGCCGGGCCGAGCGCCAGGGCGAGCTGCTTGCAGAGGGCGAACACCGAGTTGTACTGGCCGACCATCGATTCCGGCGCCAGGTCGGCGACGAGCGGCGCGACGGTGGGCGACAGCATCGACTCGCCGAGTCCGAAGAGGGCGTACGTCGAGATCATCGCGGCCGTGGCCATCGTCTGGCTGCCGTGACCGAGGCCCGCGTACCCGGCCACGACCCAGGCGAGGGCCCAGATCAGGCCGACCGCGGCGATCACCCGGCTGCGCTTGCGCCGCTCCACCAGCCGCAGCACGACGAACTGCGCGACGACGATGGCGGCGGTGTTGGCGGCCAGTGCCAGCCCCAGGGTGGACGGCTCGATGCCGGCGGCCTCGGTGCCGTACGCCGCGAGCCCGGACTCGAACTGGCCGTAGCAGGCGAAGAACACCACGAAGCCGAGGACGCAGAGCTGGACCATCGCGCGGTGCGACAGCATCGCCCGCAGTCCGCCCTCTCCCGCCGCGGCGGTGCGGACCCCTTCGGCGATGCGCGACATGTCGGGGGCGTGGGGGAGCCGCACGGTGCTCACGACGGCACCGAGCACCAGGAACATCACGGCCTCGACCACGAACAACAGGGTGAAGGTCCCCGGCCGGTCGGTGTCGACGATCTGTCCGCCGACCAGCCCGCCGATCCCCATGCCGAGGTTCTGCAGGAAGAACTGCATGGCGAAGGCGCGGGTGCGGGTCGTGCTGGTGGAGGAGCGGACGAGCAGGGTGGCCAGCGCCGGCTGCATGACCGCGGTGCCCGCGCCCAGTACGGCGGCCGACAGCACCGCCGTCGTCACGCTGCCCGCGAAGCCCAGCGCGGCGACGCCGACCGAAGCCACGACGGAAGCGGCCATGAGTACCGGCAAGGGGCCGCGCCGGTCGATGACCCGCCCGGTGAACGGCAGGACGACCAGAGCCGCCATGGCGAAGACCGCCAGCACGACTCCTGCCGTGCCGGCACCCAGACCGCGTACCTGCGCCACGTAGACGTACAGGTACGGCACGGTGAATCCGGTGCCGAACGCGCTCAGCGCGCTTCCGAGCTGAATCCGCCGCAGCGCTGCGCCCATCTCCCTGGTCACACTCACCTACCCCATGATCACGGGGCAGCACAGTGCGCCCCCGAACTACATCGACCCGAAGACTTTAACACTAAAGTTAGAACTTCAACAATCAACGTCGAAGGACTTCGAAGGGTGTGGTCTTGCATGCGATACTGCGGCCATGTCCGAAACCACCGAGATCGGCCCCGACGAGCCGAGCCTCGACGAGCAGATCGCGGCCTACCAGCGCGAATTCAGCGACCTGGACCCGCAGGTCGAGCAGCTCGTCTCGGCTCTGGGGCGGCTCAACCGCCGGATGAACGTCGCCTACGGCA